>JBFFOM010000001.1:0-125113 GCA_041574455.1 Woeseiaceae bacterium
ATCTCGGGCGGCGACGTCGAGGGGATTTCGGGCGGCGACGTTTACGGCATATCCGGCGGTGACGTTCTCGGAATCTCGGGCGGCGATGTCGAGGGGATTTCGGGCGGCGACGTTTACGGCATATCCGGCGGTGACGTTCTCGGAATCTCGGGCGGCGATGTCGAGGGGATTTCGGGCGGTGACGTTTACGGCATATCCGGCGGTGACGTTCTCGGAATCTCGGGCGGCGATGTCGAGGGGATTTCGGGCGGGGACGTCCTTGCCGGCCCAGTCGAAGCAATTGATCGTGCTACCGGTGTGTTCCAGTCCCTTGGTCAGTCTGTCCTTGCATCGGATGACATGTTGCGTGATATGCGCGTAGGCGACTTTGTGACAGTTGAAGGAACGGTCATGGGTCCAGGGTGGCTCTTTGCGGACGCGGTTGTGGTTACGGATGTTAGTTACGTGCCCGGCGCAACTGAAGTGTTCGTCAGCGGCATGTTGACGTCCGTTGACCTTGCGGCCGGAAGGGCGCGTCTTGGCAATCTGACGATCGATTACACGTCGAGCCTGGCGATCACATCAGCACCGTCGGGTGCCATGTGGAGCTTCCATGGCGTACGTCCTGTTGCAGATGGTTTGATGATCTCAGATTTGTCCAACGGTCTGACACGGTAAACAGAACGGAAAGGGCGAATCTGATCTCGCTCGTCAGGCCCTTTCGGTACACACGGGAAAAGGTCACTTCGGTGGCCTTTTTCTTTTTCTACGTTTCGCGCGGGCAAAAAAAAGTCGGCGTCCCTGCCGACTTAGTTTCTCGTATCAACCTATGAAAGGAGATGCGAGGGTTGGAGGAGCCGTCCCCGAGCGATTAGGGGCGACTCGCGAGCAATACTATGGATGCCGTCCGGAAGGCGGTGTGACCAGCGTCACAAATCATCCCGCACAACAGAAAAGGGCGCCGTTAGGCGCCCTTACCTGAACGAAATCGGGAGATTACGTTAAGTCGATGTGAGTCCGCAGTTCAGTTGCGCAGGTTCTGCAAGTAGTCCTGCAGCTTTTGCCCTTCGACCTGCTGCTTCAGTTCGCCACGCACACTCTCAAACGGTGCCGGCGTCGCTTCACGCGAGTCCTCACGAAGGATGACGTGCCACCCGAATTGGGTCTGCACCGGCGCCGTCGTGAACGCCCCATCGTCGAGCGCCTGAACCGCTTGTGAGAACGCCGGAACCATACGGTCGGGCGGGAACCAGCCAAGGTCGCCGCCAGCCGGCCCGGTTGGGCCCGTCGACTTTTCCTTGGCGAGATCCGCGAAGTTTGCGCCACCTTCGAGCTGCGCAATGATCTCGACTGCAGCACCCTGCGTCTCAACGAGAATGTGACGCGCCTTGTATTCCAGGGGCGGCAACGCGTCCAGCTGGTCCTCGTAGGCCGCACGCATCTCTTCGTCCGTGGCTTGGTTTCTGGTGATGAAATCGGTTGCCACCGCCTGCGCGAGAATTGCGCGTGTCTGCAGTTCTATCTGTGCCTTGAGACGGGGCGTCTCTCTCAATTCGGTCGCGCGAGGCTGACTGGACAGCAGGTAAAGATCTGTCAACTCACTCCGAACCGCCTGAATTTGCTCAGGGGTCGCCTGGGCCGCAGGTTGCTGAATTCTCGACTCGAGATAGATGTTGAATACAACCGGGTCGATGTTCACGCCGCTTTCCTGGGCAAAGGATGTGCCGGAAATCGTCAATGCTATGACACCGACAAACGCTGCCAGCCGTTTTGCGCTGTCAGGTGCAGCGCCAGAAATATGATTCATAATTGGTCCTTGTTGCGAAGTCTGCGCATGATAAATGAGGGGCTGATTCTTTGCGAGCGGGACAGGTTGCCCAGCGCATTTTAGTCGGGTGATGAAGCGCGAATGCTTAGCGCGTGGATGTCTGTCTCCAGCAACTCGCCGAGCGCGTCATAAACCATCCGGTGGCGCTCGAGCGGTCGCTTTCCCTCGAAGGCCCTGGCGACGATCGTCACCTCGAAGTGCCCGCGACCGTCCTGCGCGCCCGCGTGACCGGCGTGCAGGTGGCTCTGGTCTTTCACCTGCAGATGTGTCGGCGAGAAAGACTCACTGAGCAAGGCCTCAATCCGTGCGACGCGCTCGACTGTCACGGGAGGACCTTTTTGAATGGTTTGACCGTGACTTTGCTGAATACACCCGCCGCAACGTAAGGGTCTTCGTTTGCCCAGGCCTCGGCAGACTCCAGTGAGTCGAACTCGGCAACGATCAGGCTGCCCGTGAAACCGGCAGGACCCGGGTCCTCCGAGTCTACCGCTGGATGCGGGCCTGCGATCAGTACACGTCCTTCGTTGATCAAGTCTTCCATGCGTTCGTGATGAGCTGGGCGCGCAGAGCGTCGATTCTCGAGACTGTCTTCAACGTCTTCAGCGATGATCGCGTACCACATGTCAGGTGCCTGTTTCCTCTTCTTCTTCTTCGCCGATGATATTGGCGATCCACAGTGTCTGTGCCAGCATGAAAACGAACGTCAGTGCCATGAGTCCGAAGACTTTGAACGTGCCCCAGGTCTTCTCGGAGAAATTGTACGCCACGTAGATGTTCAAAATGCCTGCGACCACAAAGAACAGCACCCAGATGTAATTCAGGCGTGTCCACTGAGCCGGCGTGACTTTCTCGAGGTTGAAGCCTTCGACGAGCCCGAAAAATCGTTGCGCAAGCGGCTTGTCACCGACCCAGGTACTGGCCAGAAAGGCGATGCCGACCGCCCAGTAGAACGCCGTCGGTTTCCAGTACGTGAAATACGGGTTGCGGAAGTACAAGGTCAGGCCGCCAAAGAACAGCGCAAACACGGTCGACCACATATACATCCTGTCGATCGCGCCCGTTCGTATCGATTTCACCGCCAGTCCGATCGGCATTGTCACCATCAAAACGATGACGGCCGCATAGATGTCCTTCAGAAGCAGAGTTCCGAGAAACAGCAGAAGCGGGAAGAATTCGAACAGCATGCTCATAACGGTCGCGAATAATAGCCCATACGGTGGGGTATGCGCGAGCAGGCGCCTCGCCTACAATCCGCGCGTGGCCAAACTCATTACAGTACATCCAACGGACCCGCAGCCGCATCGCGTGAAAAAGATCGTTGACAGTGTGCGCGACGGCGCCCTGATCGCCTATCCGACAGATTCGAGTTATGCGTTCGGGTGTCGCATTGGTGACCGCAATGCGATCAAACGCATTCATCAAATTCGCCGGACCGACAAGCGCCACAATTTCACACTGGTCTGTGCCGACCTCTCGGAGATCAGCGTCTATGCGCGCGTTGACAACTGGGCGTATCGGCTGATCAAGTCACTGACACCCGGACCATACACGTTCATTCTGCCAGCGACGCGTCAGCTGCCCAAGATTCTTTCTAATCCGAAGCGTCGGACGATCGGTATTCGTGTTCCGCATCATCCTCTCGTGAGCGCACTGCTCGAAGAACTCGGTGAACCGATCATGAGCTCGACATTGTTGTTGCCTGGCGACGACCGACCTCTCACGGACCCCATCGAGATCGAGGAACGCATCGGCCACCAGATCGAGGCGATCGTCGACGCCGGACCAACGGGAATAGAACCGACGAGCGTTCTGGACCTGTCCGGGGGCACAGTAGAGGTGTTGCGTGCCGGACGGGGCGACGTCAGCCAGTTCGCGTGATCCCGAACGAATGCGATAGAATGACGAGATCGCAGCCGGAAGCCGTATGAAGCCCGAACTCACAGTCCTGAATCCTGAAGACGCGCCAAAGCCACCCCAGGACGAAAAGCAGTCGGGTGCCCAGACTGAGATGCCGTTCGCCATCGTCGATGGCGAGCCCGTGACGACGCTGCCGCAGGACCTCTATATTCCTCCATACGCCCTGCAGGTTTTCCTCGAGGCGTTCGAGGGGCCGCTGGACCTGCTGCTGTATCTCATTCGTCGCCAGAATATCGATATTCTCGATATCCCGATTGCGGAGATCACCAAGCAGTACGTGCAGTACATCGAACTCATGAAGGAGCTACAGCTCGAACTGGCCGGAGAGTACCTCCTGATGGCTGCAATGCTTGCTGAGATCAAGTCGCGCATGCTGCTTCCCCGGCCCGAGTCGCACGAGGATGAGGAAGATGATCCCCGCGCTGAACTCGTGCGTCGGTTGCAGGAATACGAGCGCTACAAGAAGGCCGCCGAGGATATCGCAGATCTGCCACGACTCGAGCGCGACGTGTTTGTTGCGAGCGCCGAGGCGCCCGAGCGCAAGATTGTGGCAAAGCTGCCGGACGTAACACTCAAAGAACTGCTGCTGGCGTTCCATGACGTGTTGAAACGCGCAGAGATGTTCTCGAATCTCCACATGCAGCGCGAGCCATTGTCAGTGCGCCAGCGCATGAGCGAGATTCTGTCACGAATCAAGACGAGCAAATTTACCGGCTTTGCTGATCTGTTCGATCCCGAAGAGGGCCGTATGGGTGTTGCCGTTACGTTTATCGCGATTCTCGAACTGCTCAAAGAAACGATGATCGAGGTCGTGCAGTCCGACGAATACGCGCCACTGCATGTGCGAGCGTCGTCCAATGTTCATCTCGTTGCCGAGGACGGCGAAGGCGTCGACCCAGCGGTAGCAGACTAGTTTCGAGAAACACGGTAAATGGAAGCAGCGGAAATTAAGCATTTCATTGAGGCGGCATTGATGGCTGCAGGCCGCCCGTTGAACATCGACCAGCTGCAAGGATTGTTCGACGGTCGCGTGGCACCTCAGAAAGCAGAGATTCGGCAAGCGATCAATACTCTCAATGAAGAATACGAAGACCGCGGCATGGTCATTTCGGAGGTCGCTTCCGGGTTCCGCCTGCAGATCAAGACCGCCATGGCTGATCGGCTGCAAAAGCTCTGGGAAGAGCGTCCTCCGCGCTATTCGCGCGCATTATTCGAGACGCTGGCGCTGATCGCGTACCGTCAGCCAATTTCGCGCGGCGACATTGAGGATATTCGTGGTGTGTCGGTCAGCGCGAATATCATTCGCCAGCTGATCGAGCGTGACTGGATTCGCGTCGTAGGTCATCGTGACGCACCAGGTCGTCCTGAATTGTTCGGCACGACCAAGTTGTTTCTGGACTACTTCGGTCTCAAGAATCTCGACGACCTTCCGCCACTCGCTGATCTCTCGGATTGGGAGAGCCTGCGCCTGCAGCTGAGTCTGCCGGAGGTAGAGAAGCCCGGTGATGCGGATGCCCTGGAGGTCGCAGAGGCGGCTGTGCATGAACTGCCGGTTCTGCACCCCGAGGGCATGGCAGAGGACGATGACCTGAGTGCCGTCGTCGAACAGCTGGATGTCAGCCAGGTCGTCGAGGAGGACGAGCCGGTTGCCAAGAAATCCGACGAGGAACTGGTGATCAACGAGTGGCCTGACCCGGTTGGCTGAACGCATCCAGAAAGTCCTCGCCGCTGCGGGCCACGGATCTCGTCGCCAGGTGGAGACCTGGATCAGGGAGCGCCGCCTCAATGTCGACGGCAAACCGGCATCGCTCGGCGAGCGTATCGCAGGTACGGAGAAGATCACGCTTGACGGGCGCCCTTTGTCGATGAAGGGCATCACGCAGCAACATCGGCACCTCATCTACAACAAGCCCGGCGACGAGGTGACTTCGCGTGAGGACCCGGCCGGCCGCAAGCTCGTGTTTGATGCGCTGCCCAAACTAAGGGGCAGGCGGTGGGTGGCAGTCGGCCGACTCGACTTGACGACTACAGGTTTACTGATCTTTACAACGGATGGCGAGCTTGCGCATGCAATTATGCATCCCTCGTCGGAGATCGTGCGCAAGTACTCCGTTCGCATCCATGGCGACCCGGGCGCCGACGATCTCAAGGCGTTGCAGAACGGGGTCAAACTGGATGATGGGCCGGCGCATTTTGATTCGATCGAACCAGGCGGTGGAGAGGGCGCCAACCGCTGGTTCACTGTCACCCTCCGGGAAGGTCGAAATCGTGAGGTACGGCGCCTCTGGGAGGCTGTAGGCTATGAAGTCAGCCGCCTGATTCGGACCGCCTATGGTCCACTGCAGCTCCCGCGAAACCTGCGTCGGGGCATGTACCAGGAGCTGACGCCCGGACAGGTACGCGCGCTGTATCAGGCTGCCGGACTTACTGAGCGTCGAAACTCTCGCCGGTGACGCCCCTGCTGTCCGGTCCCAGCAAGTAGATATAGGGTGCCAGGATCTCTTCAGGACCTTTGAGCTGGTCCCGGTCCTCGGCCGGATATGCGGCGAGACGCATGTTCGTGCGCGTCGCACCCGGATTGATGCAATTGGATCTGAGTACCCCGTGGCGGTGCTCATCGGCAAGAACCTGGGACAGGCCCTCGGTGGCGAATTTCGACACGGCATAGGCGCCCCAGAACGCTTTACCGGCGCGTCCGACCCCGCTGCTCGTGAATACGACGGACGGATCCTCCGCCTCATGCAACAAGGGCAGGAACACCTGCGTCAGGGCAAATGCCGCCGTCACATTTACATGCATGACCCTTTGCCACAGCACGGCGTCATACTGCTCGATCGAGTATCGCTCCCCGAGGATGCTCGCATTGTGAACGAGCCCGTCGAGACGGCCGAATTCCGCTGCCATGCTGTCGGCCAGGGTCGTGTATGACTCGGCATTGGCTGACTCCAGATCCATGACAGCGATCGATGGCCTCGGTGCATCCTCGATCTCTTCGATGGCGTCATACACGTTCTCAAGTTTCGGCACGCTGCGCCCATGCAGGATCACCTGGGCACCAAGTGCCGCAGCACGCAGCGCCAGGGCCTTGCCAATACCGTCGCTGGATCCGGTGATCAGGATGATCCGGTCTCTGAGAATGTCGTCGGCGTAGGTGTACGACCGTGGGTCAAAGCTCAAGAATCATTTCCTTCAATCATCGTGCGCGGGACCGGCTCCAGCGTTTCGAGCTTCTCGATCTCCTTGGTGCTGTGCACACCCAGTTCCGTGAATTTGCGGGCCCCGGGCAGGACGCTGCGTTCCAGCGAGCCGACCGCCTTGTTGTAGTTCTCGACGCTGCTCGCGAGCTGCCGTCCGACGCGGTTCATATGCGTAACGAAGGTCCCGAGGCGCCCGTACAGTTCTTCGGCAAGCACCCGAATCTCGCGCGCGTTGTCGGCCAGAGCGAGTTGCCGCCAGCCATACGCGACAGCTTTGAGCAATGCCACGAAACTAGTAGGTGTCGCGAGGATGATCTGCCGTGACAGCGAGTACTCGATGAGATCGGGTTGTTCGGACAACGCCGCGCTCAGGAATTGGTCTCCGGGAATGAACAGAATGACGAACTCGGGGCTCTGCTCGAACTGTTCCCAGTAGGCCTTCGTGGACAACATCCGGATGTGCGCGCGGACGTTCTTGGCATGGCGCTCCAGTCCCAGCTTGCGTTGCGCGTCATCCTTGGCCTCGGCCGCCTCGAGGTAGGCATCGAGTGGTGTTTTGACGTCAACGACGAGATGCCGGTCGTCAGGCATCTTGACGATCATGTCGGGGCGAATGACCTGGCCGTCGCTGACCGAGTGGGCCTGCTCGATGAAATCGCAGTGCTCGACCATGCCCGCGAGTTCAACGAGGCGCCGCAGGGTGATCTCTCCCCAGCGACCGCGGACCTCGGGTCGCCGCAGTGCCTTGACGAGGTTCTGCGTTTCCTGTGCCAGGGATTTCTGGCTGTTTTGCATTTCTTCGAGCTGGTTGCGAATGCCGCCATAGGCTTCGCGTCGGGACTTCTCGAGTTCCGTGATCTGCTGGTGGGAAGCCTCCAGTGCATCGCGGATCGGTTTGACGAGGTTCTCGACAGCCTTCTCGCGTTCGCTGAGTTCCCGCTTGGCCTTTTCTTGGTGCGTTTCGAGGTTTTGCCGCGCCAGTCTGAGGAATGTATCGCTGTTGGCCTGCAGGGACTGGTTCGAAATCTCGGAAAACGCTTCTTTCAGGCGGGCATTGGCGAGGTCGAAGGCCGCCTCACGTTCCGCAAGCGCTGCTGCCTTGCCACCACGGCTAACCAGCCACATGATGACGAGACCGAGCACCAGCCCGATCCCCAGCGCGGGCAGGCCGATCTCGATATATGCCGGGTCTGGCGTGAAGGATTGCATCAGGCCCCAAGATTAACCGCTTTGAGAAGAATTTGGGCAAGTTCAGCGGTATTCGTGGCCAGTATATCGGCGCCCCATGTGCGCGGGTCGTCGTCCTCAGTGACATATCCGTATGTCGCGCCGACCGTCGCCATTCCTGCAGCCAGGCCGGCTTCGATGTCGCGCGCTGCGTCGCCCACGTAGATCGTGCGCCACGCCTCGACGCCTGCAATGTCGCAGGCAAGCAGCAAAGGACCGGGGTCGGGCTTGCGTACGGGCAGCGAGTCGCCACTCACGACGCAGGCGCTGCGCGCCGCAAGCCCGAGTGCTTCGAGCAGCGGTTCGGTCAGGAACTCGGGTTTATTCGTGACGACGCCCCAGGGACACGCCGCCGCGTCGAGCTGATCCAGCAATTCCCCGAGGCCCTCGAAGATGCTCGAGCTTTCGCAAAGGCCGGCCGCATAGCGGTCGAGGTATTCCTGATGTATCTGGTCGCCGAAATTGATATCGGCGCCAGGAAACCCGAGCCGCAACAGCCCGATTGCCCCGTTTGAAACGTATCGTCGGCCCACTTCATAGGGTACCGGTGTGACGTCGCGGTCGGATTGCATGGCCTGCAGGACGGCGACCATGTCGGGTGCCGTATCCACGAGCGTACCGTCGAGATCGAAGAGGATGGCGTCGTATTCGCCATCCATGAGTTGTCCGCCGCTAGTCACTGTCGTGGCGCCGGTAATACATCAGGTAGTTGACGTCGACGTTCGGCCCCAGCCAGAAGTCTTGCGTCAGCGGGTTGTAGTGCATGCCGATGCTGGCCTCGAGTGTCAGGCCCGCTTCCCTGGCCCAGGTCTCGAGTTCGGAGGGACGGATGAACTTGTCGTACTCGTGAGTACCTCGTGGCAGCAGTCGCAGCAGGTACTCGGCGCCAACGATGGCGAACAGAAAAGACTTCGGATTGCGATTGATCGTCGAGAAGAACACATGGCCGCCGGGTTTAACCAGCTTGGCGCAGGCCTCGATGACCAGCGACGGGTCGGGCACGTGTTCGAGCATCTCCAGGCAGGTCACAACCTCAAAAGCTCCGGCTTCGCTTGTTGCCAGTTCCTCAGCGGTGGACCGTCGGTAGTCAACCTCGGCCCCGGATTCGAGCTGGTGCAGGCGCGCCACCGCCAGGGGGCCTTCCGCCATGTCGATTCCCGTGACCGTAGCGCCGGCCTCGGCCATCGACTCCGTAAGGATGCCGCCGCCACAGCCGATATCGAGCGCCCTGGCGCCCTGAAGGCCGACATGCTGGCGGATCCAGTCGAGACGCAGCGGGTTGATGTCGTGAAGCGACTTGAAGTCGCCCTCAGTATCCCACCAGCGCGAGGCGAGCGAGTCGAACTTTGCCAGTTCGGCGAGATCGATGTTGTGTCGTGCGGTGCTACTCATTGGTTTCCATCCGGGCTCGCCATTCATTGGCGCGCGAGACAAGGTCTGTCGGGTCAATCTGTGTGAATCTTCCACTATCCAGCTGGTGTCTGCCACCGACCCATACGTCGCATACCTGGCCGGAGCGCGCGGCGTAAACCAGTTGCGAGACGACGTCGTAGATCGGCTGCGTGCCGGGCAAACCGAGGTCGACACAGATCAGGTCGGCAAGCTTGCCGGTCTCGACTGAACCGATGCTGTGTTCGAGACCGAGCGCGCGTGCGCCACCCATCGTGGCCATGTGCAGGGCATCGGTCGCACTGACCGCTGCGGCGTCGCCGGATTGCACCTTCGCGAGCAAAGCAGCGCTGCGCATCTCGGTGAACAGATCGAGCATATTGTTGCTCGCCGCACTGTCGCTGCCGAGGGCAACGTTGATACCGGCCTCGATGAACCGGGCAACTGGCGCAATGCCGCTCGCCAACTTGAGATTGGAGCTCGGGCAATGCGCAATGCTGACTCCGGCTGCGGCGAACCGGGCGATCTCTGCGTCATTGAGGTGCACGGCGTGCACGGCGAGCAGCGAGCTGTTAACGAGTCCTGCATCAGCGAGCCGGTCGAACGGTCTCTTGCCTGTGTCCCTGAGTGAATTCTCTACCTCGGCTGCGGTCTCGTGCAGGTGTATCTGCACCCGGATGTCGAGCTGGTCGGCCAGTACGCGCAACGAGGCAAAGGACTCGTCACTGAGGGCAGACGTCGAATGCGGTGCGAACGCCGTCGTTACGAGCGGATGCTCGGCATACGGGTCGTGGACCAGGTCAGCGCCTTTTTGCAGGTAATCCGCGGCATCGTTGGCCCAGACCGTCGGGAAATCCACGACCGGGGTAGCCACGACGGCGCGCATCGACAGCTCGGCGGCGGCCTCAGCGACGATCTCCGGGAAGAAATACTGGTCGCTGAAGCAGGTCACGCCCCCACGCATCATCTCTGCCATGGCGAGCTCAGTGCCGTCCCTGACCATTTCCGCACTTACCCAGCGTTTCTCGACAGGCCAAATGACGTCGCGCAGCCAGGATTCGAGCGGGAGGTCGTCTGCAAGGCCACGCAGGAGGGTCATTGCGGCGTGCGTGTGGGCATTAACCAGTCCCGGTAACAGGACGTGATCGGGGCGCTCGACGAGAACACTGGGCTGAAATTCCTCATGCGCCTCGGCGACGGGCAAGAGCGCCACGATGCGACCGTCTGAAACAGCCACAGCATGGTCGTCGAGAACAGTACCTGCCGGGTCTACCGGGACGATCCACCGGGGTACAATCAGGGTGTCACAGTGCCGCATCCTTGCGGCAGTATACGCATCGCACCGGGCAGCGCCAGCGCTGGATTGCAGGTAATCCGGAGGCCTTTTCAAAGTGCTGTTTCAGGGCTGTCTGTGGTATTATTTCACTCCAGTTAAGCCGCTCGAAATCCAGTGTTTGTGACCCCAGGATTCCGCCTCTCGAGGGCCGGGACCGCACCCGGATTTTGATCCAGTCAGAAGCAGAAATATGTCTGAAGTAGCCCAGGAATTGCTGTCGGTAAGTCTCGAAGAAGAGATGCAGCAATCCTATCTCGACTACGCGATGAGCGTCATCGTGGGTCGCGCCTTGCCCGACGTCCGGGACGGCCTCAAACCGGTTCACCGTCGAGTGCTGCACGCCATGCGCGAACTCGGCAACGACCACAACAAGCCGTACAAGAAGTCGGCCCGCGTTGTCGGTGACGTCATCGGTAAGTACCACCCGCATGGCGACTCGGCCGTCTACGACACGATTGTGCGCATGGCACAGCCGTTTTCGATGCGCTACATGCTCGTTGACGGTCAGGGCAACTTCGGTTCGGTCGACGGTGATTCGCCAGCAGCGATGCGGTACACCGAGGTACGCATGGCGAAGATCGCGCACGAGCTACTCGCCGATATCGACAAGGAAACCGTCGATTTCGTAGAGAACTATGACGGCTCGGAGTCCGAGCCGTCGGTAGTGCCGACACGTGTTCCGCACCTGCTTGTCAACGGGTCTTCCGGTATCGCCGTTGGCATGGCGACCAACATCCCGCCGCACAACCTCGACGAGGTCATCAGTGCCTGTCTGGCGCTGATCGAGGATCCGACCATCGAGATTCCGGTGCTCATGGAACACATCCCGGGCCCGGATTTTCCGACGGCTGGCATTATCAACGGTGCGCAGGGCATCTACTCCGCGTACCGCACGGGCAGGGGACGCGTGTACATTCGCGGGCGGACCGAGGTCGAGACGATCGGCAAGCGCGGGCGCGAAGCGATCATCGTCACGGAGCTTCCTTACCAGGTGAACAAGGCGAGGCTGATCGAGAAGATCGCCGACCTGGTGCGTGAGAAGCGTATCGAGGGCATCAGCGAGTTGCGTGACGAATCCGATAAGGACGGTATGCGCATCGTGATCGAGCTGAAACAGGGAGAGGTTAGCGACGTCGTCCTGAATAACCTCTACAAGCAGACGCCGATGCAGAGTGTCTTCGGCATCAATATGGTTGCGTTGCACAACGGCCAGCCGAAGTTGATGAACCTCAAGGAGATCCTGGAGGCTTTCCTGGCCCACCGGCGTGAGGTCGTTACGCGCAGGACCATTTTCGACCTGCGCAAGGCGCGCGATCGGGCCCACGTGCTGGAAGGGCAGACCGTGGCGCTCGCCAACATCGACGCGGTCATTGCGCTGATCAAGGCGTCGCCGTCGCCGGTCGAGGCAAAAGCCGGGCTGATGGCGCGTGCCTGGGAGCCCGGTGCGGTTACGGGGATGCTCGAACGCGCTGGCGACACCGATACGCGTCCGGACGGCTATGTAGAAGGCAGTGGCCTGGTGGAGGGCAAGTACCGGCTGTCAGCCATCCAGGCCCAGGCAATCCTTGACCTGCGTCTGCACCGTCTTACCGGTCTTGAACAAGATAAAATAATCAAAGAATACAAAGAGATATTGGATAAAATTAAAGAATTATCTGATATTTTGGCAGATCCTGATTTGCTGCTCCGGGTTATCAAGGGCGAGCTCGAGGACATACGCGATGCCTACGGCGACGAGCGGCGTACTGAAATCGTGCAGGATCACTCCGATCTCAGCGTCGAGGACCTGATTCCAGAGGAGGAGGTCGTCGTCACGCTCTCGCACGGCGGCTATGCCAAGGCACAGCCGATCGACGTGTACCAGGCACAAAAGCGTGGCGGGCGTGGCCGCTCGGCCACGAAGGTCAAGGACGAGGACTTCATTGACAACCTGTTTGTCGCAAATACGCACGACACCATCCTGTGCTTCTCCAGCCGCGGCAAGATCTACTGGCTGAAGGTCTACCAGGTACCGCAGGCGAGTCGTGGCTCGCGCGGCAAGCCGATCGTCAACCTGTTGCCGCTCGAGGAAGGAGAGCGCATCAATGCCGTGCGGCCCATCCAGGAGTACGCCGACGGCCACTTCGTATTCATGGCCACGTCGGGCGGTACGGTCAAGAAAACTCCGTTGAGCCAGTTCTCGCGCCCGCGCGCGAGCGGCATCATTGCGATCGACCTGCGCGGCACGGACAAGCTCGTCGACGTGGCGATCACGGACGGTGACGCGGAAATCCTGCTCGTAGCCAGTCATGGCAAAGGTATTCGCTTCAACGAATCCGATGTGCGACCCATGGGACGCGGCGCCGCGGGCGTGCGGGGTATCAAGCTGCCTGAGGGTCACGAAGTGATCGGACTGGCTATCGTGCGCGACGGGCTGATCCTCACGGCGACGGAAAATGGCTACGGCAAACGGACGCCGGTAGAGGATTTCCCCGTCCAGGGTCGTGGCGGCCAGGGCGTCATTGCAATCCAGACGACCGAGCGCAACGGCAACACCGTCGGCATGACGAGGGTGTCCGACGACGACGAGGTCATGCTGATAAGCTCGAACGGGACGCTCGTTCGTACCGGCGTCGATGAGATTTCGGTGATGGGCCGGAATACGCAGGGTGTCCGCCTGATCCGCGTCGAGAGCGGACAGCGGCTAGTCGGACTCGCACGTATCGAATCGATCGAAGACGACGACGAATAATTGCACTTGCAAGTAATGCAATACGGCTACCGAACCGTAACAATACGCGCCCTGAACTCACTCTTGAGCGATTAACCAGCCCTCACAAGGAATCCCAGCGTCATGTCGCGCGTCCACAATTTCAGTGCCGGACCCGCCGCACTGCCTCTCGAAGTGCTCGAAACCATCCGCAACGATATTCCGGACTGGCTCGGCTCCGGCATGTCGGTCATGGAAGTCAGTCACCGTGGCAAGGACTTCGTCGAACTTGCGGCCCGCGCCGAGGCCAATCTCAGGGACCTGCTCAAGGTCCCTGCGGACTACAGCGTGCTGTTCACGCAGGGTGGCGCGACCATGCAGATGGCGATGGCACCGCTCAACCTGGCCAGCGCGAGTGACGCGGTCGACTATGTCATCACCGGCAGCTGGGGCAAAAAAGCGGCTGGCGAGGCGCGGAAGTTCTGCAATGTGAACGTCGCGGCCGACGCCTCCGACAAGAATTTCACTTACATCCCCGACGAGGCCGGGTGGAATCGCTCGGACCACGCAGCCTATCTGCACATCACGCCCAATGAGACGATTGCGGGCGTGGAATTCCATTTCGTGCCGGGCGGCGACGCGCCGATCGTGGCCGACATGTCGAGCAATATCCTGTCGCGGCCGATCGATGTCCGCGACTACGGCGTTATCTACGCCGGGGCACAGAAAAATATCGGACCGGCGGGCATTACGCTGGTCGTGGTGCGTAACGATCTGCTGGAGCGCGCGCCCGCAGACATCCCGCATTTGATGACATGGAAGTCCTACGCCGAGTCGGATTCAATGACAAATACGCCGCCGACGTTTGCGTGGTATGTCGCGGACCTCGTGTTTCAATGGCTCAAGGATCAGGGTGGCGTCGAGGCGATCGCCGAGGTCAACAACCGGAAGTCGAACAAGCTGTATGCCGCGATCGACGCATCGCCATTCTATTCGAACCCGGTGGCGGTCGACGCTCGTTCACGGATGAATGTGCCGTTCATTCTTGCCGACGACTCGCTGGATGCTAAGTTCCTCGAGGAATCGGCGGCGGCCGGCCTCGCCAATCTCAAAGGCCATCGTTCGGTCGGCGGCATGCGCGCGTCGATCTACAATGCGGTGCCCGAGGAAGCGATTGATGCCCTGATCGAGTTCATGGCGGAATTCGAAAAGAAATACGGATAATCCCATGTACAAAATACTGACTCTGAACAATATCGCCGTCGAAGGGCTACGCCACCTGCCGCGCGAACGCTACGAGGTGGCCTCCGAAATCGCCCATCCGGATGCAATCCTGGTCCGCTCCGCGAATATGCATGACATGGACATCCCCGCCACGGTCGCTTGCGTCGGTCGTGCGGGTGCCGGAACGAACAACATCCCGTGCGACGAGCTCGCGCATCGCGGTATCCCGGTATTCAATGCCCCCGGCGCCAATGCCAACGCCGTCAAGGAGCTCGCGATCGCCGGCATGCTGCTCGGGGCGCGCAATATCACGCAGTCCAGCGAGTACGTCAGGTCGCTGACCGCTACCGGCGACGCGCTAAAGAAAGCCGTCGAGGCAGGCAAGAAGCAGTTCGTCGGCTTCGAACTTCCCGGCAAAACGCTCGGTGTCATCGGGCTCGGTGCGGTCGGTGTAGAGGTCGCTAATGCGGCACTTGACCTCGGGATGAAAGTGGTCGGCTATGACCCGGCAATCACGGTGCGCAATGCCTGGCAGCTGTCGTCGGGCGTCGAGCAGGAGGAGACGCTCGACCAGCTCTTTGTGCATGCCGATTTCGTCTCCTGCCACGTGCCGCTCATCGACGCCACGCGCGCAATGGTGAATGCGGAGCGGATCGCGCTGATGAACGAGGGCTCAGTCCTGATCAACTTCGCCCGCGGTGGTGTCGTCGACGATGCGGCTGCGATCGCGGCCCTCGATAGCGGCAAGCTGCATGCCTATGTGACGGACTTCCCGACTCCCGAGCTGATTGCCCATCCGAAGGCCGTCGTGTTGCCGCATCTCGGCGCCTCCACGGGGGAGGCCGAGGAGAACTGCGCCATCATGGTCGCGGAGAACGTCAAGGACTATCTCGAGAACGGCAACATCCGCCACTCGGTGAACTTCCCGGCCGCGCGCCTGCCACGGCTCGATGCCTGGCGCATCACAGTGGCCAATGCCAACGTTCCCAACATGGTCGGTCAGATCTCGACCGATATCGCCAATGCCGGACTGAATATCGAGGACCTGCTCAACAAGTCGATCGGCGACCTCGCTTATACGATTGTCGACGTCAACGCCGAGCCCAGCGAGGAACTGCTCGACGAAATTCGGTCGATCGAGGGCGTGTTGGCGTTGCGAAATCTCGGCAAGCCGGTAACCTGAGAAATCTTCTGGAGTTTTCGAGTAATACGAGGATGGCGGGAGAGGGGCGTAAACCAGATCAAGCGGAGCTCGAAGCGATCCGGAGCCGCATCAATGAGATCGATGAGCGCCTCCAGGCGCTGATTAACGAGCGCGCGAAGATCGCACAGCAAGTCGGCGTGGCCAAGGGTGAGCTTGGGTCCGCGGTCGATTATTACCGTCCCGAGCGCGAGGCCGAAGTCCTGCGGACGGTCCTGGAACGTAACGCGGGACCGATGCGGGACGAGGAGATGTTGCGGCTTTTCCGCGAAATCATGTCGGCCTGCCTTGCGCAGCAGGAGCCTCTGAAAATCGGTTTCCTCGGTCCGGAAGGAACCTTTACGCAGACATCCGTATACAAGCATTTCGGTCACTCGGTACGGGCGTTGCCGTTCCATACGATTGACGAAGTATTCCAGGAGGTCGAGTCAGGCGCGGCGGACTTCGGCGTCGTGCCCATCGAGAATTCGACCGAAGGCTCGGTCAATAACACGCTGGACATGTTCCTGACCTCGCCGCTCAAGATCGCGGGGGAGATCGAACTTCGGATTGAGCAGCACCTTATGAACCGGGAGAAAGGCCTCGACAGGATCGAGCGCATTTGTGCGCACGAGCAGTCGTTGGCGCAATGTCGCGGATGGATCCGCGAGAACCTGCCGCACGTTGAGCTCATCGGTATGTCGAGCAACGCGGCAGGCGCCCGACGAGCACGCGATGAAGCAGGTACCGCAGCAATCGGGCCCGAGGTTGCAGCTGATGTCTATGAGCTTCAGGTCGTCGTCAGTAACATCGAGGATCGCCCGGACAATGCGACGCGGTTCCTTGTGGTCGGGCGGGAGCTACTGGCTGCCACGGGTGAAGACAAGACGACCTTGCTCATCTCGACGAGCGACACTGCTGGTGGCGCCGGCGTATTGCACAACCTGCTGCAACCACTTGCGACGCATGGCGTCAGCATGACACGCATCGAGTCTCGCCCGTCCCGCCGCAGAAACTGGGATTACGTGTTCTTCCTGGACGTCGAGGGTCACGCGACCGACACTCACGTAGCCGCGGCGCTTTCAGAGCTCGAGGAGAGGGCGTCCCTGTTCAAGGTGCTCGGAGCCTATCCCAAGGCTATTGGCTGATTCGCAGCCATGGATTTCAAGGTCACGCCCGCAGCATTCCACAGCGCCACGGTCCAGGTACCGGGCGACAAGTCCATTTCGCACAGGGCAATGATGCTGGGCAGCATCGCCGAGGGGCGCACCGAGATCACTGGGTTCCTGGCGGGCGCGGACTGCCTTGCGACAGCAGTCGCAATGCGCGCTCTTGGGGTCAACATCGAGCAGCCCGGCGCGACCGAGATGATCGTTGACGGCGTCGGCCTGGACGGACTGCGGGCGCCGGCAACCGAACTGGATCTCGGCAATTCGGGCACGGCTATGCGGCTGCTGGCCGGCCTGCTGGCAGGGCAGTCATTCGATACGGTGCTGACCGGTGACGAGTCACTATCGGGCCGCCCCATGGGGCGGATCATCATTCCCCTGACCCAGATGGGTGCGGCCATTGAGAGCGATTGCGACGGCACACCACCGCTGCAAATCTCCGGTGGCCTGAAACTCCATGGCATCGACTACGCGATGCCGGTGGCGAGCGCCCAGGTCAAATCCGCGGTCCTGCTGGCCGGCCTGTATGCAAACGGAACCACGGCCGTGACCGAACCCGCGATCACGCGGGACCACACGGAGCGCATGCTCCGCGCGCTGGGAGCGACGGTGACCCTGTCGGGGAGGACAGTGACTTTGACTGGTGGTCAGCAATTGACGGGTTGCCCAATCGAAGTGCCGGGTGACCTGTCCTCGGCTACCTTCATAATTCTCGGCACATTATTGGCACAAGATGCGGAAATTCTTATAGAAAAGATTGGCGTAAACCCGACTCGAACAGGCGCTATAGACATTCTCCTCGGGATGGGGGCTGACATACGGCTCGAGAATCAGCGCCAGTTCGGCGACGAGCCGGTCGCCGATCTCAGGGTGCGCTCGTCGAGACTTGCTGGCGTAGAGGTCGACCCGGCGTTGGTCTCTCTCGCCATCGACGAATTCCCGGCCCTGTTTGTCGCGGCTGCGGCAGCCGCAGGGCGGACGGTGTTCACCGGGCTCGAGGAGCTCAGGGTAAAAGAGAGTGACAGGATTGCGGCAATGGCGGATGGCCTGCGGCGCCTGGGTGTTAAGGTTGACGAGACGCCGGACGGCGCCACAGTGCATGGCGGGCAGTTCAGCGGCGGCGAGGTAGAGAGTTACCACGACCACCGTGTGGCCATGTCGCTGGCAATGGCCGGCACTGTTGCGAGTGGCGACGTTCTGATTCGGGATGTCGACAATGTCAACACGTCTTTCCCGGGCTTCCGGGAGTGCGTACAAGGGCTGGGTGCCAATGTTCAAGTGGCATAAGAAAAACAGGGCGACTGTCCCCGGGGGGAGGGTGACGGTCCCCGTCATCACGCTCGATGGGCCGAGTGGCTCCGGGAAGGGCACGATCGCGCGGCGGGTCGCCGAAGCCCTGGGGTACCACCTTCTCGATAGCGGGGCTCTGTACCGTCTCGTGGCGCTTGCAGCCGAGGATGCCTGCGTCGCCCTGCAGAGTGCCGAAAAACTGGCCGAGCTGGCGCGGAATCTCGATGTCCGGTTCGACAGCGACGCATCCGGCGAGGAGCGCGTCCGGCTCGGCGGACAAGACGTGACGGGCCGTCTCAGAACCGAACAGACAGGGGCGGGGGCCTCCACCGTGGCGCAGATTCCGGCGGTCCGCGAGGCGCTTTTCGAGCGCCAGAGGGCTTTCGCCCGGCCCCCGGGGCTGGTCGCCGACGGGCGCGATATGGGAACCCAGGTGTTCCCGGATGCGGCCCTCAAGGTGTACCTCACGGCCAGTGCCGAGGAACGTGCCAGAAGGCGTCATAAGCAGTTGAAAGACAAGGGCTTGGATGTTAGCCTTGCCGCCCTTTCGCGGGACATAGAGAACCGTGACCGGCGAGATTCGGAGCGCACGATCGCCCCGTTGAAGCCGGCCGAGGACGCCAGGTACCTGGATTCCTCGGGCCAGTCCATCGAGGCCGTAACGCAACAAGTTCTCGACTGGGTCGCCGAACTCTAGATACTCCCCTTGGGGAAATGGATGGGATCGAACAGGACGTTCGCTCCTTTTTTTGTAATGACCGTCGGCCACAGGATGTGGCAGGACGTTTGGGTGGGGACAATAGTCCCCGGGTTTTAATCAACATGTCTGAATCATTTGCTGAGTTATTTGAAGAAAGTTTTGCCAGTCAACAAATAAAGCCGGGAGCCATCATTACCGGTACCGTTGTCGCGGTAAATGACGATGTCGTAATCGTCAGTGCAGGTCTCAAGTCCGAGGCCGTAATCCCCATAGAACAGTTCAAGAACGACAAGCGCGAAGGCGAGATCTCCGTAGGAGATGAAATCGAAGTCGCACTCGATGCCGTGGAAGACGGCTTCGGTGAGACCAAGCTTTCACGTGAGAAAGCGATCCGCGCGCGTACGTGGACCGACCTCGAGCAGTCATTCGAGGCTGGTGAGGTTGTAGAAGGCGTGATCAACGGTCGCGTCAAGGGCGGCTTCACCGTGGAGATCGACAATGTCCGTGCATTCCTGCCGGGCTCGCTCGTCGATGTTCGTCCCGTTCGCGACCCTGCTTACCTCGAAGGCAAGAGCCTCGAGTTCAAGGTCATCAAGCTCGATCGTCGTCGCAACAATGTCGTGGTATCGCGCCGCGCGGTTGTCGAAAAAGAATACTCCGAGGAGCGCGAGCAACTGCTTGCCGAATTGCAGGAAGGCAATAACGTCAAGGGTATCGTCAAGAACCTCACCGACTACGGCGCCTTTGTCGACCTTGGCGGTATCGATGGTCTCCTGCACATCACGGACATGGCCTGGAAGCGCGTCAAGCATCCTTCCGAGGTCGTCGACGTGGGCCAGGAAATCGACGTCAAGATCCTCAAATTCGATCGTGAACGCCATCGCGTTTCGCTGGGCATGAAGCAACTCGGTGACGATCCCTGGCAGGATCTTGCACGCCGTTATCCACAGGATACACGCCTGTTCGGCAAGATAACGAACATTGCCGACTACGGTTG
This sequence comes from Woeseiaceae bacterium, assembly GCA_041574455.1. Taxonomy (GTDB): domain Bacteria; phylum Pseudomonadota; class Gammaproteobacteria; order Steroidobacterales; family Woeseiaceae; genus UBA1847. The sequence continues at coordinate 20,123 of JBFFOM010000001.1, forward strand.
CTTCGTTGAAATCGAAGACGGCGTCGAGGGTCTCGTGCACGTCTCCGAGATGGACTGGACCAACAAGAACGTCAATCCGTCACGCGTCGTCTCGGTCGGCGAGGAAGTCGAGGTCATGGTCATCGAGATAGACGAGGAACGTCGTCGTATCTCGCTCGGCATCAAGCAGTGCAAGCCAAACCCATGGGCTGAATTTGCGGCATCGTTCAACCGTAACGACAAGGTTTCGGGCCAGATCAAGTCGATCACGGATTTCGGCATCTTTATCGGCCTGGACGGCGGCATCGACGGTCTCATTCATCTCTCGGACATTTCCTGGGACCTGCCGGGCGAAGAGGCCGTGCGCAACTACAAGAAGGGCCAGGAGATCGAGGCTGCGGTGCTCGCTATCGATGCAGAGCGTGAGCGTATCTCGCTCGGCGTCAAACAGCTCGAGAAGGATCCGTTCTCGAACTGGCTGGCAGTGCATCCGAAGAACTCGATCGTCAAAGGTACGGTTACCGAGGTCGACGCGCGTCGTGCCATGGTTGATCTTGGCGACGGCGTGATCGGTACGCTGCGTGCATCGGAGCTGGCCCGTGGCCGGGTCGAAGATGCGCGCACGATGATCAAGGTTGGCGAGGAAATTGAAGCCAAGTTCATCAATGTCGATCGCAAGAACCGTTCGATCCAGTTGTCGATCAAGGCCAAGGAAGTGCACGAGGAGCAGGAAGCGGTCAGCAGCTACAAATCTGACGCTGCGGCCGCGCCTGTGGGCACCACGCTTGGCGAGCTTCTGAAGGAAAAGATTTCCGGCAGAAACAAATAATAAGTAAAAAAGGTAGCCCAGACCTTGCGGTCTGGGCTACTATTGCCTTTAATATCCGTTAGTTACGCGAATGCAGCGGAACGGACAAAGGTAAAATGACAAAATCAGAACTGATAGAAGCCATCGCCCGCAAGCAAAAACACCTGCCGGCTAAAGACGTTGAACTGGCCGTCAAGCACTTGCTGGACCTTATGAGTGACTCGCTGGCCAGGGGGCAACGTATCGAGATTCGTGGCTTCGGGAGCTTTTCGCTGCACTATCGTCCGCCCCGTATCGGGCGTAATCCCAAGACGGGAGAGGCAGTAGCCCTGTCCGGCAAATACGTGCCGCATTTCAAGCCAGGCAAGGATCTGCGCGAGCGCGTCAACGAAAGTCGTCATTTCCCGATCAAGAGTTGATCCGCTGCGGCTACAGGTCGCATCATAGCCGCATTACACGCTCAATCCGCGGAGCTCTCCCATGCTCAAACGTATCGGTCTCGCGATACTGATCCTGTTCATCGTCATCGTCATGGCGACGTTCACCGCTAATAACACTGGCATGATCGACATTGACCTCGCGTTCGCCAGGATAAACACCTCCATACCGCTTGCTTTCACAGTGGCCTTCGCGCTTGGCTGGTTGTTCGGTGTGCTGAGCATCGGCTTCTACGTGCTCAAACTTGTCAATGAACGTCGCGTGCTGCGCCGTTCGCTGCGCGTCACTGAAAGCGAGGTCAGCAGCCTGAGGAATCTCCCCTTAAGCGATGCCGACTGAATCAACCTTTCTCCTGGCCGGGTTGTTCCTGCTGCTCGCGGCGGCGGGCTGGGCTATGGGGCGTTTTGGTGAGCGCGACGAGGAAGAGGCGCCACCGCCCCTCAATATCGACTACCTCAAGGGCCTGAACTTCCTGCTCAACGAGCAGACCGACCAGGCGCTCGAGCACTTCCTCAAGATGGTCCGCGTCGACGACAAGACGATCGAAACCCACTTTGCGCTAGGTAGCCTGTTCCGGCGGCGCGGGGAGGTCGATCGGGCAATCCGGATTCACCAGAACATCATTGCCCGCCCCGACCTCGCGTCCGAGCAGCGCGACCAGGCGCTGTATTCACTCGCGAAAGACTACCTCGCGGCCGGACTGCTCGATCGGGCGGAGAGCATGTTCGCGAGACTGGCCGACGGCTCGCGCTACCAGGTACAGGCGCTCGAGGCCCTGTGCGGAATCTACGAGCAGGAGCGCGAATGGGAAAAGGCCATCGATGCAGGCAAGCGCCTGGAGGTGCTGGGGGGCAGGTCGCTTGCACTGCAGATCGCGCATTACTATTGCGAGCTTGCCGAGGCGGCTGCGGACGCAGGAGATTTTGCCTCGGCACGTCAGTTCGTCAAGAACGCGCAGGCTGGTCGTCCTCGTACCATGCGGGGCGCCCTGACGCGCGCACATATTGCTCGGGACACAGACGACACCAAGACCGCACTGAAGCTCTACCATCGCATTATCGATGAGAACACCTACCTGATTGCGGAGGCATTGCCCGAGATCGTTGCGATCTACACGCGCGAGAACCAGGTGGACGAACTCGAGCGGGCGCTGATGGCGCTAATGAAGAAACACCCCGAGAGAGCATCCCTGGTCGCCTATACAGCGATCGTCAACGATATCGGCGGCATTCCGGTTATCGACGACTGTGTTGAGCGCTACATGCTGGACGAACCGACGCTGGCCGAATTCGTCGATCTGCATCGACTCGCAACGCGAGAGAAGGGCGAGGACGACTCCGCATTTGCCAAGGTTCGAGGCGCCCTCAGCAAACTCGCGGCGAGCACGCCGAGGTACCAGTGCCAGGAATGTGGCTTCTCCAGCCAGCGGCTGTTATGGCAATGCCCGAGTTGTCGTGACTGGGAAACGCAGCGTCCGGCCTCGCGGGTGCAGTTCGACACGGTTCTGCAACACAGCATCACCAACTGAATCCGCATATCTTGCCGAGATTTGAAGGCTGCGGGCCTTCGCCTGGGCAACTAGGCTGTGGTTGTTAATCACCAACCACAGGAGCTTAGGATGAGACTCTTAGTTATAGCCGCAGTATTCGCTCTACTCGCGGCACCGTCGCTGGTCCTCGCGGGCCCGGTCAACGTCAACACGGCCGACGCCGAGACCATCTCCGCCGAACTCAAGGGCATCGGCCTGGCCAAAGCCAGGGCCATCGTCGAGTACCGGAAGAAACACGGACCCTTCCGCAGTGCGGACGACCTGTCCCTGGTCAAAGGCATCGGCGAGCGAACTGTCGAGCTCAACCGGGCTGACATCAAAGTCTCCGAGCCCAAGAAGTAGGGGGCACAGCGACACCGGAAGACCGGGTCCACCTGCGGGTGGACCCGGCTCTCACCCGGCGGCGTGAACGCGATCATGACTCCGCAACACTGAATTCGCTATGATGCTGGCCACTTAACCATTGTGGAGCACTCCGTGGTCCAGAAAGTCAGAGCCGCTGTATTCCCCGTTGCAGGCCGAGGCACGCGATTTCTTCCGGCGACCAAAGCAAGCCCGAAGGAAATGTTGCCGATCGTCGACAAGCCGCTGATCCAGTATGCGGTGGAAGAAGCGATCGAGGCCGGCGCGACCAAGCTCGTGTTCGTGACGGGCGCCTCCAAGCGCGCGATCGAAGATCATTTTGATAGCGACCCCGAACTCGAGAAATCCCTGAAAGAGAGCGGCAAGGACGACTTGCTGGCTTCCATCCGGAACATTGTCCCCGAGGGCGTGACCTGCGTGTATATCCGGCAAGGAGAGCCGCTGGGACTCGGCCATGCGGTGCTCTGCGCACGACCCGCGGTAGGCAACGAACCTTTCTTCATCCATCTCGCAGACGATCTGATTGCGGGATCGCCCGGCTGCCTGTCGCAATTGGCCGATGAGTACGAGGAACACGGTGGCAGTGTCGTCGCCGTTGAAACCGTCCCGCAGGAGGACACCTCGAGCTATGGCATTGTCGCGGTAGACGAGAGCGACCGTAATCGGATCACCGAGATCGTCGAGAAACCGGCACCGGAGGATGCGCCGTCGAACTCGGCTGTTGTTGGTCGCTACCTGCTAGCGCCGGAAATTTTTGACAAACTGGAAAAAACGGGCAGGGGCGCCGGCGGCGAAATCCAGCTGACTGATGGCATCGCCGACCTGCTCAAAGAGCAGCCGGTTTATGCCTATTCCTTCGACGGTGTCCGTTACGATTGTGGCAGCAAACTCGGCTACCTGCAGGCAATGGTTGCCTATGGACTCAGGCACCCGGATACGGGCGAAAGATTCCGTGAGTACCTGAAAGAGGTGTTGCAGATCAGCGGCAGGTAATCTCGTCGCCGTCGCGGCTGCAGAATTCCGGCCAGCCGTATTCGTCCCAGTAGGCGATCAATCCATAGCGCTGCAGCATGCCGGCGAAGATCGGATGCCGACGTATCGGCTCGGCAACGGGTTTCCATAAATCGATCCAGTCATTGGCCACGGGCTGGATGGTGTCCAGCATTTCGATAGCTTCGTCAGTGCGGCCGAAGCGTATGTTGTCCACTGCCATATCCACAGGATTCTCGGGGAAATTGTCACCCACCCAGGCGAACCATGACTCGGCATGTTCAGGGTCGCGCACCGCGGCGATGTATCGGGTGATTGTCTCCCTATGCAATTGATCAACAGAAGTGATTTCCGTCTCGACGGTACGTTCTGCGGCGTCAAGATCACCGGCATCTATCCTGAGGAATACGAGGCCATAGATTGCCCACGGGTGGCCCAGGTCAATCGCCGCTCTCGCGTATTTTTCTGCATTGGCCCTGTCGCCGTTTAAAAGAGACGCGTCGGCAGCGACAGCATTGGCGCCGGCATTGTAGGGGTCGAGCTCGAGGGCTTTGAGCGCGTTGACGCGCGATTCTCTGAAGTGCCCGGCAGCGCCTAGATGCTCGGCATACCACAGGTATCCGGTCGAGTTATTCGGTTCGAGCTGAATTGCCTGCCGATAATGCAATTCCGCCTCGATCCATTCATTTTCTGCACGAGCCATATCGCCGAGAGCGGCATGCGCGTCGGCGAGTGTGGCATCCAGCGACAGCGCTTGCTCGGCGAATCTTCGCGCCAGCGCATAATGAACGTCGTGGCTCTCGATTGCCGAATAGTTCGGGAGCGTGATGTGCGCTGCAGCAAGGCTCGACCAGGCGCGGGCGAAACCGGGATCCGTTTCGGTCGCGCGTTCGAACAGTTCTATCGCCTTGCGGATGTTGTTTTCACCCCGACGTGACCAGAAATGACGGCCGCGCAGGTAGTCCTCGTAAGCGGCGAGGTTCTGGGTCGGCTGCTCCAACGTGCGCACGACTTCCCCGGCACCGAGAGCGACCTTGAGCGCCTCGACGATGTGCGCCGAGATTTCATCCTGGATGACGAAAATGTCCTCGAGTTTGCGATCGTAGGTTTCGGACCAGAGATGGCTGTCGGTCCTGACGTCGATCAGCTGTGCCGTGACGCGGACGGTATTGCCGGCCTTACGCACGCTGCCTTCGAGCACGTGTTCGACGTTCAGCGCATTGGCGATCTCGGGTATCGGGGTGTCTTTGCCTTTGAAGGAGAAGGATGAAGTTCGAGAGGCCACGCGCAGCCCTTCGACCCTGACCAGGACGTTGAGCAGTTCCTCCGAAATGCCGTCGGAAAAATACTCGTTGCTCGGGTCGTCCGACATGTTCACGAACGGCAGGACCGCGATGGATTGTCCGGCACTCGTCGCTTCGATGACCGATTCCGCCGACCTGTCGTCGCCGTCGGTCCAGCGGTGAGTGACGACGGAAACCAGGAGCGCTGCAGCGAGGACCCCGATGATCGTGACATTGAGCTTACGGCCGGTCTCATGCGTGATTGATTCAGAGCGATCGACATCTTTTTCGCGCTTCAGTCCCTCCGGCGTCAGCTCAAAGGCCCACGCAAAAATGACCGCGAAGACCAATCCGGCGGCGAGCACGAAAAGCAGCGTCTTCATTACCCACTCGGGGGAGCCAAAGCTGTCGAACGCGAGCTCGGCCACCTGCGCGACCAGCCAGGCAGTGATCGAATAGGCAATCGCGACGCGAAATACGTTGCGACGCCTGAGTTCGGAGAAAAGTGACATCGGCGCTTACTCGCTCACGACGAGCTGCTACCTTTGGCTTGCCGGGTGGCCAGCCCGGTCCGGGTAATCTGGAACGTCTTGTGCATCGAACCCCCTTCGGCGCAAAGTCACACATTTCACTTCGTATCCACTGCCGAAGGGTCATTCTAGCGCACCAACTGCCCCAGATAATAAAAAAGCCCGCTCACTGAGCGGGCTTTTCGAAGGTGGCTCCCCGGGCCGGACTCGAACCAGCGACCAACGGATTAACAGTCCGTCGCTCTACCAACTGAGCTACCGGGGAATGATCCACGCCGTGAAGCGCGGGCCGCGATTCTGTTCCAGCACCGGTGCTATGTCAAGCCGTGACGGCCTGTTTTATGCGCCTGAGCGATTCCTCCAATTCTGCCATCGAGCAGGCGAAGGACAGCCGGATGTAGCCGGGGGCCCCAAACGCCGATCCTGGCACAACCGCGACTCCGGCATCGTTCAACAAATGCCCGGCCAGCTCGATATCGTCAGCCATCCCCAGCGCATCGAGCGACCGCCGGACCTTCGGGAATGCATAGAACGTCCCTTCGCCGGGGCGGCACTCGAAACCGTCGATATCGTTCAATGCGGCTACGACGAAGTCATGACGCGTCTTGTACGCGGCCACCATCGCGCGGATACAGGATTGATCGCCCTCGAGCGCAGCAACAGAAGCTGCCTGTGAAATACTGCAGGCATTGGTCGTACTCTGGCTCTGGACCGTGAGCATGGCTTTGATCAATTCCTGCGGTCCTGCCGCATAGCCGATGCGCCACCCGGTCATCGCATACGCCTTGGATACACCGTTGATCGTGACGACGCGATGCTTCAATGACGGGCACGCCTTTGCGACACTGATGAAGGGCTCGTTTGCCCAGTGAATGTGCTCGTAGATATCGTCGGCGGCGATTACGATACCCGGGTATCGCTCCAGTACGTCCCCGAGGGCCTGCAGGTCGGACTTGCTGTAGCTGGCGCCTGTTGGATTCGACGGACTGTTCAGAATGAACAGGCGCGTGCGCTCGCTGATGGCACCTGACAACTGTTCGGGTGTGATCTTGAAGTCCTGCTCGATGCCACCTTCGACGAACACCGGCTCGGCGCCCGCGAGACGGACCATGTCGGGATACGAAACCCAGTATGGGGCAGGGATGATCGCTTCGTCGCCTGGACCGAGGAGGGCCAGGCACAGGTTGAACAGGGCCTGTTTTGCGCCGCAGGTGACTACAATCTGGGAAATCTCGTAATCGAGGCCGTTTTCGCCGGCCAACTTGCCCTGAATAGCGGTTTTGAGTGCAGCCGTGCCGTCGGTCGGCGTGTAGCGTGTCTGACCGCTGTTGATGGCTGCTATCGCCGCGTCCCTGATGTGTTCCGGCGTGTCGAAATCCGGCTCACCGGTACCCAGGCTGATAATGTCTCTGCCTTCGGCCCGCAGCTTCGTGGCCATGGCAAGCACGGCCCCGGTCGGTGACGGCTTCACGACAGCCATGCGTTCTGAAACTGTTAGACTCACTCGATTGTCTCCAGCAAATGCAGAGTCGATGGTACGCGAAGCGTCAATACTGCCCAATACCCGCGCCGCAGATCGTTACCGGCTGACGCTTGTCGCCGGGTTCGATCCTGCCGGTGACCAGCCCGGCGCCATCGACGGACTCGTCGAAGGGCTGGAGAACGGCCTCGCCCGGCAGGTCCTTCTTGGCGTGACCGGGTCGGGGAAGACCTATACGATAGCCAGCGTCATCGAGCGCACCCAGCGGCCTGCCATCATCCTGGCACCTAACAAGACGCTCGCCGCGCAACTCTACGGTGAGATGCGCGAGTTCTTTCCAGGCAATGCGGTGGAGTACTTCGTCTCCTATTACGACTATTACCAGCCCGAGGCGTATGTGCCGGCGTCGGACACGTACATCGAGAAGGACGCGTCCATCAACCAGCATATCGAGCAGATGCGACTGTCCGCAACCAAAGCCCTGATGGAAAGACAGGACGCAATCATCGTGGCAACCGTCTCCGCTATCTATGGCCTCGGCGACCCCGAGTCTTATTTCAGCATGGTGCTGCATCTCACACGTGGCGATCGCATTGATCAGCGCACGATTCTGCGGCGGCTTGCCGAAATGCAGTACACGCGGAACGAACTGGACTTGTCGCAGGGTACCTACCGGGTGCGCGGTGACGTCATTGACATCTTCCCGGCCGAGTCCGAGCGGGATGCGGTCCGGATCGAACTGTTTGACGATGAAGTTGAGTCGATTTCACACTTCGATCCGCTGACAGGCGAGGTCGTACGTCGGGTTCCCCGCTACACGGTATTCCCCAAGACGCACTACGTGACGCCGCGCGAGAAACTGCTGGAGGCCTGCGAGCACATCAAGGTCGAACTCAAGGATCGCCTGGATTACCTACGGAATCATGAAAAACTTTTGGAAGCTCAAAGGCTTGAGCAAAGAACCTTATTTGATATCGAGATGATACGCGAGCTTGGATACTGCTCGGGGATCGAGAATTACTCGCGCTACCTCTCCGCGCGCGACGAGGGAGAGCCACCACCCTGCCTGTTCGACTACGTGCCGGATACCGCCATCCTGATCATCGACGAGAGCCATGTCACGGTGCCGCAACTCGGAGCCATGTACAAAGGCGATCGCTCACGCAAGGAGACGCTGGTCGAATTCGGATTCCGCTTGCCCTCGGCACTGGATAACCGACCGCTGCGCTTCGACGAGTTCGAAGGGCTGTCGCCACAGACTATCTATGTCTCGGCGACACCCGGAGGGTACGAACTAGAACACGCAGACAACACGGTCGAACAGCTGGTGCGCCCGACCGGTCTCGTGGATCCGGATGTCCAAATCCGGCCCGCCAGTACCCAGGTCGACGACCTGTTGTCAGAAATAAACCGGCGTGTCGCCGTGCAGGAACGCGTCCTGGTTACGACGCTCACCAAGCGCATGGCAGAAGACCTGACCGACTACCTGCGCGAGCATGGCGTTGCGGTGCGCTACCTGCATTCCGATATCGGCACCGTCGAGCGGACCGAGATCATACGGGATCTCCGGCTCGGAGCCTTCGACGTTCTCGTCGGCATCAACTTGCTGCGCGAAGGACTCGACATGCCCGAGGTGTCCCTGGTCGCTATCCTTGATGCCGATAAGGAAGGATTCCTGCGCTCCGAGCGTTCCCTGATTCAGACCATCGGCCGCGCGGCTCGCAATTTGCACGGCGCCGCGATCCTGTATGCAGATGTCGTGACGGGTTCCATGCGACGTGCCATCGATGAGACCAACCGCCGACGCGACAAGCAGGTCTCACACAATGCAGAGCATGGCATCACGCCGGCGACCATCGTCAAGCAGGTTGCCGACGTGATGGAAGCAGCCTATCCGGGGCCAAGATCGGCGGGCCGCAAGGCGGCCGACAGAAAGGGCGTTTACGAAGTCATGTCTCCACAGCAGCTGCTGAAAAAGGCTGCCAAGCTCGAAAAGAAGATGCTCCGGCACGCCCGCGATCTGGAGTTCGAAGAAGCAGCAAAGCTCCGGGACGAAATCCAGGCCCTGCGCAGCAACGCTTATGGCATGCCGTCGAGCGATGCCGGCTAGCCGCGGTACCGCATCAGTAGCCGCGCTCCGGATCGACGACATTGAGCAAAGCCTCTCCGGCCAGGTAGCGCCGTATGTTCTCGCGCAGCAGCGTGTTGTGATAGCGCCTGTCACTGCCGGCCCACGAGACATGCGGCGTGATAATCACGTTCGGCATCTGCCACAACGGATGGTCTGCCGTGAGAGGCTCGGGGTCGGTGACGTCAAGGCCGGCTCCGGCAAGCTGACCGCTTTCGAGCGCTGCGACCAGGTCGGCGGTCACGACTGTGCCGCCGCGTCCGACATTGACGAAGTAGGCGCCCGGTTTCACCGCGCCAAAAAGTGCCTTATCGAACAGTCCTCGGGTCGAAGATGTGAGGGGCAGGGCGTTGACGATGATGTCCGCCTCCCCTGCGAGTTGGGGCAGCTCTTCGGACAGGCCGACGTACGCAACATAGGGCGGCCCTTCGCGGGAGCTGTTGCGCGTCGCAATCACGCGCATGCCGAGCGCACTGGCTCGCTTTGCCGCCGCCGTGCCGATTCCGCCAAGTCCGACAACGAGCATAGTTTTGCCGCTGACCGAGTAGATTCCCGGTTCCTGGGTTATATCGCTTCGCCACTGGCCATCCCGCATGACCTTGCTGTATCTCACCAGCCCTCGCGCAAGGCTGAGCCCCATCGCTACAGCGTGTTCACCGATTGCCGGTGAAGACATCTTCTGGCCGTTGGTCAGGAGCACCTTGCCGGTGCCGAGTTCGTCGACGGCAAGACAACGTTCAGCACCCGCCGAAAAGATCTGGACCCAGACGAGGTTTTGCGCCTCGCGAATCTGGTTAGCTGGGCAGGACCCGATAATGACATTGGCGTCCTTCGCACCAGTCACTACGAAATTGGCGTCGGGAAAGTCATGTGCAAGGTCGCCAGCTGCATCTAAACCACCGCTCAGTAAAATGGTCGGATTAGGCGTCCAGCCGGGGAGCTTCCGCGATGGAACGGGCCCTTCCCGAACGCCGGTTTCGGCGATGAACTCTGCGACGGTCCAGTCGCCCTGGGCCGATGCGAGGGACGTCAGCAACAGCAACTGGACAAGGGCGAGAGGTCGTTTTTTCACAGCATTCTCCGGAGGCCGGTGTTGGATGATTTTTCTTGCGGTCTGTGTAGCGCTTGAGTATCTTACGCCTCCCGTCGGGACAGTGGGCGGTTAGCTCAGGGGTAGAGCGCCACGTTGACATCGTGGAGGTCGCAGGTTCGAAACCCGCACCGCCCACCACCTCCCCGAAAAACACCTGATTTTTTTGCGTTTTTTCGAGATCCCGAGGTTGTTTCCTGCGCGCGACCTGATTAGAATCTCGCTCCCGTTGTTGCTGCGGCGAATTGCCGTGGGCGGCCCGGTATAAGACGTTGAATCTTGGGAGGATTTGGGTATCGCAGTTAACAAGCGCGTAAGGCGCAACGATGAAATAGATGCCACCGAGGTGCGGGTCATCCGCTCGGATGGTGAGCAGGCAGGGGTCATGGGGATCGCGGCAGCGATCGCAATGGCCTTCGACGAGGGGCTGGATCTCGTTGAAGTGTCCCCGACGGCGGACCCGCCTGTGTGCCGCATCATGGATTTCGGCAAACACTTGTTCGAACTGAACAAGAAGAACCAGTCTGCGAAACGCAAACAGAAGCAGGTTCACGTCAAGGAAATCAAGTTCCGTCCGGGTACGGAAGAAGGTGATTACCAGATCAAACTCAGGAAGCTCGTGCAGTTTCTCGAGAATGGTGACAAGACGAAGGTCACCCTGAGATTCAGGGGCCGGGAGATGGCGCACAAGGAACTCGGTGCGAAGCTCCTGGCACGGGTCCGCGAGGATCTCGAAGAATACGGTTCGGTAGAGCAGATGCCGCAGATGGAAGGACGGCAAATGGTCATGGTACTGGGACCGAAGAAAAAGTGAGTAACGGACTGTAGGAGGGGCCGTAGCCCCGCATCAGCCATTAATCCGCCTGCCGCGGCCCTCGAGGTTCGTTGCAAGGCTTACAGGAAAGACAATGTCGAAAATGAAGACCAACCGGGGCGCGGCCAAGCGCTTCCGCAGGACGGGCAAGGGCGGCTACAAGCGTTCTCAGTCCCATCTCAATCACATTCTTACCAAGAAAAAGTCCAAGCGTAAGCGCCAGCTGGGCAAGACCCTGCAGGTCGCCGAGGCCGATCAGAAGGCCGTCAAGCGCTTGCTTCCGTACAGTTAAGAGGAGATTGAGAAATGGCACGAGTCAAACGTGGCGTAACCGCCAAGGCGCGTCATAAGAAAGTCCTCTCCAAGGCGAAGGGCTACTACGGCGCACGCAGCAAACTCTACAAGACGGCCAAGCAGGCCGTCATCAAGGCAGGCCAGTATGCCTACCGTGATCGTCGGCAGCGCAAGCGCCAGTTCCGTCAGCTGTGGATCGCGCGTATCAACGCGGCCGCACGACTGCATGGCTTGTCATACAGCCGCCTGATCAACGGCCTCAACAAGGCCCAGATCGAGGTCGACCGTAAGGTGCTGGCTGATATCGCCGTTCACGACCCGGAGGCCTTTGGCGCCATTGCTGAGGCTGCGAAGGCGGGTCTGGAACAACAGGCTGCGAGTTAAGATCAGCTGCACCGGCTGGTAACCTGGCCGGTTCGATCTCACAGCAATGACCTCCCTGAGCGACCTCCTGAGCAAGGCTGCGTCCGAGATTGATGCAGCTGCTGATCTCGCCGCACTCGATGCGGTTCGAGTGGCTTACCTCGGCAAGAAGGGTGAGATCACGGCGCAACTGAAGTCCCTCGGGCAATTGCCGCCCGAGGAACGCTCGGCGGCGGGCCAGCAAATCAACAAGGCGAAGCAGGAGGTGCAGCAGCGCCTCAATGCACGCCGTGACGCTTTGGAAGCCGCAGCTCTCGAAGCGAATCTGGCAGCCGACGCTGTTGACGTGACGCTACCCGGGCGGGGTAACTCGATCGGTGGCTACCATCCGGTTACTCGAGCAATGTTGCGTATCGAGAAGATCTTCCGTAACGCCGGTTTCGGCGTCCGTTCGGGCCCCGAGATCGAGGACGATTTTCATAATTTCACAGCGCTCAATTTTCCGGCTGATCATCCGGCACGCGCGATGCATGACACGTTCTTCTTCCCGGACGGTCACCTGCTCCGAACGCACACGTCGCCCGTGCAGATCAGGTCAATGGTCAAAGAGGGCGTGCCGATCAAGATTATTGCGCCGGGACGCGTATTCCGCTGCGATTCGGATCAGACGCACACGCCGATGTTTCACCAGGTCGAGGGCCTCGTCGTCGATGAAAACGTCAGTTTTGCCAACCTCAAAGCGGTCTTGCATCAGTTCGTCGAAGCCTATTTCGAGCGCAAGGCCGAATTGCGTTTCCGGCCGAGCTACTTTCCGTTTACGGAACCCTCTGCCGAGGTAGACGTGGCCTGGGGAGAGGGCAAATGGCTCGAGATTCTCGGCTGCGGCATGGTGCATCCCAATGTCCTCGAAGCCGCCGGAGTCGATCCCGATAAATTCACGGGCTATGCCTTTGGCATGGGCGTCGAACGACTCGCCATGCTGCGCTACGGCGTTAGCGATCTGCGTACGTTCTTCGAGAACGACCTCCGGTTCCTGCGGCAGTTCAGGTAATTCCTATGAAGATCGCAGAATCCTGGTTACGTGAATGGGTCAGCCCCGAATTGTCAAGCGCAGAGCTTGCTCACCAGCTAACCATGCTCGGCCTGGAGGTCGACAGCCTCGACATTGAGGGGCAGGGAATCGAAGACGTCGTCGTTGCCGAAGTCGTCGAATGCGCCAAGCACCCTGACGCAGACAAGCTCAGTGTCTGCAAGGTATCCAATGGCGGCGATGCGCTGATCGACATAGTCTGCGGTGCGCCAAACGTGCGGGTCGGGCTGAAAACACCGTTCGCGAAACCGGGCACAGAACTACCCAACGGGCTCAAGCTGCGCAAAGCAAAGATACGTGGCATCGAATCGCACGGCATGCTGTGTTCGGCTGTCGAACTCGGTCTGGGCGATGAATCCGACGGAATCATGGAATTGCCCGCGGATGCGAAAGTCGGCCAGTCGCTCGTCGCCTTGCTGGATCTTCCCGACGCTATCATCGACGTCGACCTGACACCGAACCGCGGCGACTGTTTCAGTGTCCTCGGCATTGCGCGCGACGTCGCTGCGTTGACCGGCGCCGAGTTGCAGGCGGCTGCCGTGAAACCAGTCAGCGCCACCATCGACGATGTGCAGCCTGTCGAACTGGTCGAGCCGGCCGGGTGCCCCCGTTTTGCCGGGCGGCTGATCAAAGGTATCGATCCGCAGGCGAGTTCGCCGCTGTGGATGGTGGAACGACTGCGCCGGTCAGGGCTCAGGGGCATTTCACCGGTCGTCGATGTCACGAACTACGTCATGCTCGAGCTCGGGCAGCCACTGCATGCTTACGACGCGGCCTTGCTGCAGGGACCGATTCGCCCGCGACTTGCTCAAACCGGCGAAAAAGTCACGTTGCTGGACGATAAAGAGGTCGAACTGAACCCCGATACACTGATCATCACCGACGACAGTGGGCCGATCGGCATGGCCGGCATCATGGGCGGCCTGAGTACCGCCGTATCAGACCAAACGACAGACGTATTTTTTGAAGCCGCATTCTGGCCACAGGAATTCATGTCGGGCAGGGCGCGAGCGTACGGGATGCACACGGATGCGTCGCTGCGTTTCGAGCGTGGTGTCGATCCGGATGGCCAGGCCCGGGCCGTCGAACGGGCCTCCGAATTGTTGCTCGAAATAGCCGGCGGCGATGCGGGTCCGCTCGTCGTGGAAAGTGCCGAGGAACATCTGCCGAAACGAGAACCGATCACGCTGCGAAAGAGCCGTATTACGCGTCTGCTCGGTGTTGAAATTGATGACGCAGAAATTGCCCGAATTCTTGAAAGCCTGCGGATGGAAATCAAGCGGGTCGACGATGGCTGGCGCGTGTCGGCCCCGAGTCATCGTTTTGACGTGCAGTATGAGGTCGATCTGATCGAGGAAATTGCCCGCATTCATGGTTACGACGCAATTCCGGAGACGACGCTCTCGACCAAATCCCCGCTCGAAACGGTGACCGAGTCGAGAATCGAGATGGAGCGAGCAGCGGCAACGTTGATTGCCCGCGATTACCAGGAAGTCATCACCTACAGTTTCGTTGATGCCGTATCGAACACGAAGTTCACGGGTGTGGAATCTGGGCTGGTCCTGAGCAACCCAATCTCGACCGAGCTTGCTGTCATGCGTTCGTCGCTGTGGCCGGGTATGGTTGCCGCCGCTGCATCGAACCTGGCAAGACAGCAGGACAGGGTGCGCTTCTTCGAAGCGAGTCGTTCCTACCACGGCACGCTTGATGAGCATACCGAAGTGGTTCGACTGGCCGGTCTGGCGACGGGACCGGCAGCTCCCGAGCAATGGGGAGTCAGCGCCCAAGCAATTGATTTCTTTGACATAAAATCCGATGTCGAGGCCGTGCTTTTATTGGCGGGGAGCATCGAGGACATACGCTTTGCGGCAACGCAGCACCCGGCGCTGCAGCCTGGCCAGGCAGCCGAAATTCGCCGGGGCGCTGACGTGATCGGCATCATCGGCAAGCTGCATCCGAGCCTTGCGAAAGACCACGGATTCAAGCGCGGTGTCTTCTTGTTCGAACTGGATGCAGAAAAAGCGTTAGCGTCATCGGCACCCGGGGCTGAATCAATTTCGAAATATCCGGCGATACGTCGAGACATTGCCATTGTCGTCGATGAGAGAGTGTCGGCCGACGAACTCATCGAGGCAGTCTCCTCGAGCGCCCCTGAGCTGATCCGCGATGTCAGAATTTTTGACATCTACCAGGGCGAAAGAATAGAAGCCGGGCGAAAAAGCGTCGCAATAGGCTTGATTTTGCAGGAAACATCGCGCACCCTTACTGACGAAGATGCGGACACTGCGATGGCCGCTGCAATCGCCAAACTAGAAAAGAAATTCGCCGCGAACTTAAGAGACTGATTCCCGATGTCACTCACAAAAGCAGACATGGCAGAGTCGTTGTTTAACGAACTTGGTCTCAACAAACGCGAAGCTCGCGAGTTGGTCGACATGTACTTCGAAGAACTGCGGGCATCGCTTGCGGTAGGGGAGCAGGTCAAACTTTCCGGTTTCGGGAACTTTGATCTTCGGGATAAGAAAGAACGTCCTGGCAGAAACCCGAAGACGGGTGAAGAGATTCCTATCAGCGAACGTCGCGTGGTGACATTTCGACCAGGACAAAAATTAAAAGCCCGAGTGGAAGCATATGCTGGAACCGGGGAATAACGACGAACTACCTCCAATTCCTGGGAAGCGATACTTCACGATTGGTGAGGTGAGCGACCTCTGTGCGGTCAAACCGCATGTGCTCCGTTACTGGGAGCAGGAGTTCCCGCAACTGAAACCTGTCAAGCGTCGGGGCAACCGCCGTTATTATCAGCGACAGGACGTCCTGATCATTCGCCAGATTCGCAGCCTCCTGTACGACGAAGGCTTCACTATCGGCGGTGCTCGGCAGCGCTTGACGGGCGACGATGCCAAGTCGGATGTGACGCAAAGTCAACAGATTATCAAGCAGATACGTATGGAACTTGAACAAGTTCTTAAGATTCTGCGCCGCTGAGATTTCTTTCTTTTCATGTCACTACCCGGGCGGTATGATTGCCGCCCACGGTCGGGGCGTAGCGCAGCCTGGTAGCGCACCACAATGGGGTTGTGGGGGTCGGAAGTTCGAATCTTCTCGCCCCGACCACTAAACCACAAAGCGGCGGCCTTCACTCAACGGGGTCGCCGTTTTTTTGTGGGCGAGATGATGGAGCCGATACAAGGTGCATACCGAGGGTGGCGCAGCGGCTCGACAAACGTCGTTTCAGGCTGGTTTGACTTCCCTTGCCGGATCTACTTTCCAACCAGTCGCAAGGCAGCGTCTCTGGCTACCAGTAACAGCGCCAGCAGCGACAACGTCGTAGCAGCACCTGCGACCGCAGGCGTCGCTGACTGCATGACCGAGATTCCGTAAGCGGCCCACGCGATGACAAGTGCAAACGGGATGTCACGAAAGCGTACGATCATCGTTGCTCCAATGGCTCCTGCGACGGCAAGTTTCAACAGTGTCCAGTGCACCGCGCTCATTGCAATGTCGTCCCATCCGTTACCTATTTGAAGCACGCTGGCATTGGCGATGGTCGCAACCGTGATCCAGGCTGTGTACACGCTGAAAGGCAGGTACAAGACGAGATGTTCGCCGAAAGGTGCAAAGTCGATGTCGGCGATCAGCCGGCGATAAATCTGCACCAATGTGAACAGAATGACGAGCATTACCGCGAGCGAAACGCCGAGCAGGTCGTAATGCCATACGACGATCCATAGAGCGTTGGCCAGGCAATTGACTTTGAACAGCATCGAGACAGCGGCGACTTTCTGATTCTTTCGCTGCGCCGGGAGCGCCTGCCAGATGACAAAAACAATTAGCCCGAGATAGATCAAGCCCCAGATCCCGAACGTGAAGCCGGCCGGTGTGAACAGTGATGGGTACTTATCCGAAATCTCGCCCGTGGTCTGGCCGTTGAGTGGCAGACCGTTCGCGAGTCCATTGAACAGGATGGTTACGACGAACGCCGCAATGTTGCCACCCCAGTCGGCGATGCCTCGTTGCATCAGGCTCTCCTGTCAAACGGCATCAACTACCGGTAATTTCGTGTCCTGGATGCCGAGCAGAATTGGCTGGGCGGTTTCACGGTAGATATTGACCTTGGCATTGAAGGCCACGCGTGACAGGCCGTGCTTGTCCTTGATCGTCAGGCGCCGGATGTTGAACTGGCCGCCGCCCATGTGCTCGCCGGTCAGGTAACACTTGATCGCTGTCACGCGCTCGCCCGACAGTTCCATACCGCTGAGCTGTGACAGGTTGCCCTGGGCGCGCTCGAGGAAAGTAACCGCGTCGACATTCGGCTCGACCCTGAGCGTTCCGGTGTCGGTGTGTGACTCGATATCGGTCATGAAATCGCCAACGAGAATCTGACCGGGGAGGGCGGCTTCGATCATGCGCGCCAGTTCGATGGTGACGTCCCCGACAATGAAATCGTGTGTCGTCGGGTTGAGGCCCTCGGCCTGGTGGAATTCATAACAACTTCCGACGTGGAAACAGGCTCTCAGTCTCGGGACCGATTTCGTCGACGACTTGCTGCGCGCAATCGCATTGTCCGCCAGCACGATGTGCATGAAATGGTAGAGGTTCACGCTGGCCTCGAGGCCGTCGTCGCGATTCCAGATGTAGAACCCGTCGCCACTCGATGAACGGGCGAAATCGATGTTTACATCCTGCTCGAGCATCTTCGCGTGCCCCGAATTAAGCGAGTACGACAGGCTGTTGAGCTGTGACATCTGCTCGAACGGCGTCAGCAGGCTGAATCCGACGATATCGAACAGCGTGACCGCCCGGCTCGGCACGTAATTGATGCCGAACTTGCGGATCATCTTCTCGATGATCTTGGTCTCGACTTCGGTACCCTCGAGTGGCTCGCGCAGGCTGATGTTGATCGGTTCGATCTCGAGCAGGCGAGCGACTTTCTGCATCTGCGAGATGGTCAGCTGCCGGTCGCCGGAAATGAGTTCGGTTATGAACCGCGGCGATACGCGCGGCGGGTGTTCGCCGTTCGACGATGTGTACTCCGCAATGGCGTAATGCGGGACAACGAGGATCAGGACGCTCTGGTCCAGTGGGGCCCAACTGAGGATACTGTTTTGCCCGAGCGACCAGTGACTGCGCAGGGCGGTTTCGAGATGCGTAAGGTTGCTGCGCTGGCGCAGGCCCATCTGTTGAACCAATCCAGCCAGCTGATCCAGGTACGGCGAATAATCGGCTATTCGTCGAATCCCGGATTGCGACAGATCATCTAATTCCATGTTCGAGCCCGCAGCGACTTTCGCGAACGTGGATTCTCTGCCACAGTTCGCACGTACCAACCTAAAGAACTCCGCAATACAGCGCAAGTATTGCGGCCAGTGTGTCGAGTTTACATAACAAATGAGCGTTGAAGGTCCCGATATTGCTGAAATCCGCGCGCTCCACGAGGCGATTGCAGGTGATATCCTGGTGACACCGGTAATGCGTTGCGCGGCAATTGAGCAGGTCCTCGGCGCAGGCACAGAGGTACTTGCGAAACTGGAATTCCTGCAACGTACCGGCACTTTCAAAGCTCGGGGCGCACTGGCCACCCTGCGAAGTCTCTCGGCCGATCAGCGCGATGCCGGGGTGACCGCCGTGAGTGCAGGCAATCATGCGATTGCAACGGCGTTTGCCGCCCGGGCGCTGGGGGCATCCGCAAAAGTCGTCATGACAAGGACGGCGAACCCGTCCCGAGTAGCCGCGTGCCGCCGGTTTGGTGCGGATGTTGTCCTGGCTGACGATGTCCACCAGGCATTCGAGCTTGCCGAGGGCATCCAGCAGGACGAAGGGCGCTATTTCGTGCATCCGTTCGAGGGACCGCAGATTGCACTCGGCACGGGTACGGTCGGACTGGAGATCTGCGAGCAGGTCGATGAATTCGATGCGCTGGTCGTGCCGGTCGGTGGAGGAGGACTGATTGCGGGAGTCGCGAACGCCGTCAAACAACTCCGCCCCGATGTCGAAGTGATTGGCGTGGAGCCGAAAGGTGCCGATACGATGCACCGGAGCCGGGCAGCGGGAGAGCCGCGGAGCATCGACAAGGTCATGACGATCGCCGACAGCCTCGGATCGCCGTTTGCAATGCCGTATTCGTTTGCACTGGTGCAACGATATGTGGATCGATTGACACTGGTCGACGACGAACAGCTGCGGCGCAGCATGGGTTTCCTGTTCCGCACCATGAAGCTGGCGGTCGAGCCGGCATGCGCGGCAAGCACCTCGGCATTACTCTGGCCATTGCGCGAACGGCTGCGTGGGCTGCGTGTTGTGCTGGTTATGTGTGGCAGCAATATTGACTGGAATACTTTCGAGTCGCAGGTGATTTTCGATGACGGCATTTCTTGATCAACTGAAAGACATTGTCGGACCACAAGGCTGGACCAGCGACCCGCAGGACATGGCTCCTCTGCTAGAAGACTGGCGCGGTGCCTACAAGGGGAAGACACCAATGGTCGTTCGCCCTGCCACGACCGACGAGGTCGTCGGCGTTGTGCGCGCCTGCGCTGAGGCGAGCGTCGCAATCGTACCCCAGGGGGGTAACACCAGCCTGTGTGGCGCCGCAATCCCTGATACTTCCGGGGACCAGATCCTGGTCTCGCTCAGTCGCATGAACCGTGTTCGGCGCGTCGACGCACAGAATTTCTCGATGGAAGTCGAGGCCGGGTGTGTCCTGTCGATTGCCCAGGACGCCGCCCGCGAGGCGGGCCGTTTCCTGCCGCTCAGCCTCTCGGCCGAGGGCAGTTGCCAGGTTGGCGGCACCATTGCGACGAACGCCGGCGGCATCAATGTAGGGCGCTACGGCACGGCACGTTCGCTGGTGCTCGGGCTCGAGGTCGTGCTTGCTGATGGTTCCGTGGTCAACAGCCTGCGTGCCCTGCGCAAGGACACGGCCGGCTACGATCTCAAACAGCTGTTCATCGGGAGTGAAGGCACGCTCGGCATCATCACGGCTGCGGTCCTGCGCCTGTATCCCGATCCGGGCGAAACGACGACGGCACTGATTGGCCTCGAATCGGCAAGCAGGGCCGTCGAGTTGCTGGGCCACCTGAAAACCGCACTCGATGACCGTATCGAATCGTTCGAGCTCGTACCTGCGCATGTGTTCGAGATTGTTGCCGAGCACGTTCCCGCGGCTGCGCTTCCGGTCGAGATGGACTGCCCGTGGTACGTGCTGACAGAGAGCGCGACAGGTGCATCGGGTGAGTTACTCGAGCAGGCACTGATCGACGCAGCAGAACAGGGCCATATCCGGGACGCTGTCGTCGCCAAGAATGACAGCGAGGCGGAAGCGCTCTGGCTGTCACGCCACTCGATTGCCGAAGCGGAAAAGAAACACGGCAAGTCGTTGAAGCACGACGTTTCGGTCCCGCTGTCGAACATGGAGGAGTTTCTGCAGCGAGGCGATGCACTGCTTGCCAGCCTGCGCCCTGATCTCAAACTCATCGCATTCGGCCACGTAGGCGACGGCAACCTCCATTACAATGTGATCTTGCCCCTTGGCCTCAGTGATGAAGAGTGGCGTTCCGAGGGCCAGCGAATCACCGGGGCGCTGTACGATCTCGTCGATGAACTCGGCGGTAGTTTCAGCGCGGAACACGGTGTCGGACAGTCGAAAAAAGCGTGGCTCAGCCGATATCGCGGGGGCACTGAATTCGAACTGATGAAAATCCTCAAAAAAACGCTGGATCCCGCGAATATCCTGAATCCCGGCAAGCTGTTTTGACGACCAGTTCCGGTTTGGGGGTTGCCATTCCCGCTAGAATCCGTTTTTACATATGAGCGCCGAGTCAGACAAGCACAGTGACACCCTGGCCGACCAGCTGGCCGCCTTTGACGACCAGCTGCAGTCGATGGCCGATGATGTCTTCATGCTGGACAATATCCAGGAGGGTATCGCCAGGCTGCTGTCGTCCGGCGACAACAGCGAGGCCGATATTCGCCGCGTTCTCCAGGAGCGGTACGAGTCCGGGAATCTTCGCAAGGAAACCTTTCAGCTCGTCAAGTCCATGCTGGATCGCTTTGTGACGGAAAGGATCCCGACAAGCCCGACGACTGGGACCGGCACGGTTGTGCTGGATGCACCGCAACCCGCTCCCCGACCCGAGCAAATGTCCGCGCCGGCGATGCCCCCGGCCGACGAGGATTCCTTTGGCGCCACAACCGTGCTGCCGAACGATATCTTGCCGCTCAACGATGCGGACGCGCGCGTTCAGGTCGGCTCGATTCTGCGCGACAGGTTCCTGCTCCAGAAGAGGGTGTCCGGCGGGAGTATGGGGGTTGTCTACAAGGCACTCGATCGCCGCCTCGCAGAAGCGGGCTCCGAGCAGACCAGCGTTGCGATCAAGATTCTGTCGCCGGCACTGGCCGAGGACGGGCATGCGCTCCGTGCCCTCCAGCAGGAAGCGGCCAAGACACGTTGCCTGGTGCACCCGAACATTGTCAGATTCGTCGATCTCGATCGTGACGAAGACCTGTACTTCCTGATTCTCGAGTGGCTCGACGGCAGGACGCTTGCAGACATCCTCGATTCGCCGGACTCGAAGAGTATCGACCGTGAGGCCGCTTTTCGCATCGTGCGCCAGATCGGCGATGCGCTGGCTTACGCCCATCGCTGCGGTATCGTGCACGCCGACGTGAAGCCGGGCAACATCATGATCATGCCGAACGGCGACGCAAAGCTGTTCGATTTCGGTGTGGCGCGAATTCGCCAGCAGCACTCCGAAGCCGACTTCGATCCCGGCATTCTCGGCGCGCTGACGCCGGCATATTCGAGCCTGCAGGTACTCGGTGGCGAAGATCCTGTTGCGTCCGACGACGTTTTCTCGCTCGCGTGCCTGTTCTACCGACTGATCGCGGGATACCGCGTGTTCGGGCCGCGCAATGCCGCGGAAGCATCCCATGCCGGAATGAAACCGCAATGCCCGCAAGGCATCCAAGCAGAGCAATGGACCGCACTCAAGAAAGCTCTGTCGTACTCACGGGTCACTCGATTCAATACGGTCGGCGAGTTCATCGAAGCACTCGGTGCCGAAACGCCAACGCCAGTCAGTCACGATACGATCACGATCGAGGCGCCGGAGCGATTCACCGCTGATGACGGTGGCTCGCCAGGCAAATGGGCAGCGCTGATCGTAGTGCTGCTCGGACTCGGCGGTATTGCTGCAAACCAGATGGGTTACCTCGATCCCTGGCTCGATCAGTTCAAGGAATCAGCAGGTCTCGTCGAAGTGGCGCCGCCCGAGACCATCGTCGAAGAATACGTTGAAGATCCGGTCGTCGAGGCGGAGTCGGTAACAGAGGAGGCCCCGCCCGAGACCGTCGAAGAGCAGCCCCCGGTAGTTGAAACGCAACCCGATGCGTCGACCGAAGAAGCGAGCGTCGCCGCAGCGGTGGAAGAAGCAGTCGAAGAGCCGGTTGCAGATCAGATCGAGGCCACCGACGTGGCGCCTGATGCTGCCGCTGTGGAGGTCGAGGCCGCAGAGGAAACAGCCGTCGTGCAGCGCCCCCCGCTGGTCGATTTTGCCACCCTGCCGCCGCCTGATGTAATCGTCAACTTCTCGGTTGATGGCCCCGTCGGTGTGGCCACCGACGTCGTGCTGCGTGAGGACGGCGAACCGGTCATTCTCGATTTCATCCGCGGTGAAAATGTCACCCAGGCGCTGACGTTGAGGCTCGTGGAGGTCGACTTCACGGGCACACGCTCGCCCTGGGGGTCCGGTCAGTACGCATTGTCGAACGCCGGGCTGCTTTCCTTCCCGGTTGGCCAGCAGCGGGCCCGAATCATATTGCGCACGGCATCGGATCCACGCCGGGAACCTGACCAGCGTTCCACGCTGCGTCTGCACCCTGCGACGGACGCAGAAGTCGGGCTCGCCGTAATCAATGTGACCATCGAGGACGACGATCGCCGGGCATTTGAAACACGCTTGCCCGCGAATACGGTCGGTTTCGGTACGAGCCAGGTCTCGGTCAGTGAGGCAGACTCTGCAGTCCAGGTCGATGTGCTGCGTTTCAACCCGGACGACACGGCCCTCGAGGTTGCATTCGTCGTCGAAGGGCTGACGGCGACCGAAGGTGAGGACTACTTTACGCCAGACGCGAGCACCGTTTATTTTGGTCCGGGGCAGCGCACGGCCAGGCTACTGATTCCGCTCGTACAGGACTCCCGTGGCGAGGGTGACGAGGCCTTCGTGGTCAAGCTCATCGTCGATAAACAAACGCAGCCGATCGACGTATCCCCAAACATCGCCGTCATGATCCGCGACGACGAGGGTTGATCGCTCGCGGCCCGTGCCGCTTCCCCGAGTTTGCTGCTAGACTTCCGCTCCGGCCTGCAGGAGCGAACAACACGATGAGTGACAAGAACCCGCGCCGCTATTCAAGTGTCGTTGTCGACGGCGTCGCACAGGCGCCCAGCCGGGCCATGCTACGCGCCGTGGGTTTCACGGACGAAGACTTCCTGCGACCCCAGGTGGGTATCGCGTCAACCTGGAGCATGGTGACGCCCTGCAATATGCATATTGACGGGTTGGCCGAGGAAGCAGCCAGGGGTGCCGACGAGGCCGGTGGCAAGAGCGTTATCTTCAACACGATCAGTGTGTCGGACGGTATCTCGATGGGCACGCCGGGCATGCGCTATTCGCTCGTTTCGCGCGAGATCATCGCGGATTCTATCGAGGCTGTCGTCGGGGCCGAGGGCTTCGACGGCGTCGTCGCCATCGGTGGCTGTGACAAGAACATGCCGGGCTGCGTCATGGCCCTGGCCCGACTCAATCGCCCGGGCGTGTTCGTTTACGGCGGCACGATCAAACCCGGTGCCCAGCGTCGCGATATCGTTTCTGTTTTCGAAGCTGTGGGTGCGCATTCGGGCGGTAAGATCGACGCCGCCGAATTGCTCGAGGTCGAGCAGACTGCCATCCCGGGACCGGGCGCCTGCGGCGGTATGTACACGGCAAACACCATGGCTTCGGCGATCGAGGCTCTCGGTATGAGTCTTGCCAATAGTTCGGCGCAGGAGGCCGTATCGGCACAGAAACTCGGCGACTGCCAGCGGGCCGGCGAAGCCGTCCTCAACCTGATCAACAACGACATCAGGCCGCGAGACATCATGACACGCAAGGCGTTTGAAAATGCGGTTAGCGTGGTGATCGCACTGGGCGGGTCGACAAATGCCGTGTTGCACCTGCTGGCGATGGCGCGAGAGGCGGAGGTGGAACTGTCGCTCGAGGACTTCTCGGTGATTGGCAGGCGTGTCCCGGTTCTGGCGGACCTGAAGCCAAGCGGGCGCTACCTGATGTCCGAGCTCATTGAAATCGGCGGCATCCAGCCGCTGATGAAACGCATGCTGGATGCCGGCTACCTGCATGGCGAGTGCATGACTGTGACAGGCAAGACAATGGCCGAGAACCTCGCAGGCGTCGCAGACTACCCGCATGGTCAGGACATCGTTCGCAGCTTCGATAATCCGATCAAGTCGGATAGCCACCTCGCGATCCTGTACGGCAATGTTGCGACCGACGGCGCCGTCGCGAAGATCTCTGGTAAGGAGGGGCTCCTCTTCGAAGGGTCGGCCCGCGTGTTCAACTCAGAGGAGGAGGCCCTGCAGGCCATACTGGACGGGACCGTAGTTGCCGGCGATGTGATCGTCATCCGCTACGAGGGCCCGAAAGGCGCACCCGGCATGCGGGAGATGCTGAGCCCCACGAGCGCGATCATGGGCAGGGGCCTCGGTAAGGATGTGGCCCTGATTACTGACGGCCGCTTCTCTGGAGGCAGCCACGGTTTCGTCGTTGGCCATGTTGCTCCCGAGGCTGCCGTGGGCGGGCCGATAGGCCTGATCCGGGACGGCGACAGGATCCGCATTGACGCGAAAACCATGGAAATAAATGTCGCGCTGGACGACGCGGAACTCGAGCAACGGCGCGAGGAATGGCGGCGGCCCAAGTCAGCGGTACGAACCGGCGTGCTTGCCAAGTACCGGAACGAGGTGTCCTCCGCATCGGAGGGTGCCGTGACCATCCCGCCGGCCTGGGACTAGGGCCCGGAACCACTTGACCTGAGAGGCAAGGTCCGATTTACTGCGATCATGAATTTTTCCGACACCCACGTGAAGTGCCAGCTTATCGACGCTTTCGATATGGAAAAATACATAAAACACATGGCGCGCCAGAGGCGCGTGGGTGCGAATGGCAAGGTACCGACTCTGAAATAAGAAAGTTCGGGCATTGTCAACGAACCCGCGGGGCCTTCCTTGCGGGTTTTTTTTTGGCCGTGCCTGGTCGGGGAACTGAATGAACACACAGCCAATTGAGGCGGTCTTCGAGAACAGCGCTGTGCTGGGCGCGCCAACCGAGGTCGCGGAGTCGCCCTGGGTTGTCATGAAGTTCGGCGGCACGAGTGTCTCTTCGGCCGCCAGCTGGCAGACCATTGCAGGTCTGGCAGCAGCGCGCCTGGCGCAGGGTCTGCGGCCGGTCATCGTTCACTCGGCGCTCGCCGAAGTGTCGAACGCGCTGGTCGAGATTCTGGATATTGCGGTATCCGGCAATCCGTCGGACGAACTGCAGCGCATTCGCAGGCAACACTACGATCTCGCTGCTGAACTCGGGCTTGACGGGGAGAACCTGCTGGAGGAGCGCCTCCATGAGCTCGAGCAGCTGGTCGCGGGTGTGCGCCTGGTCAAGGAAGTGAGCGTGCGGGTGCGGGTGCGCGTCATGGCCCTCGGCGAACTGCTGTCGACGAGCCTCGGCGCTGCGTACCTCGTAAAACAGGGGCTTCCCGCCAACTGGAGGGATGCCCGGGACTTGCTGACCAGCCGGTCGCGACCTGGACGCAACCCGAGTTCGAGCTATCTCTCCGCCACCTGCGACTTCGCCGCGGATCAAGAGCTCGCCGCAACACTGGAAAAAGAGGATGGCATCGTTCTGACGCAGGGCTTTATCGCCCGCAACAAATCCGGCGAGACGGTGTTGCTTGGGCGTGGCGGGTCGGATACCTCTGCTGCCTATTTTGCCTCGAAGCTGCAGGCGCGCAGGCTGGAGATCTGGACCGACGTGCCTGGTATGTTCACGGCCGATCCGCGGGTCGTTCCGTCCGCGCGTTTGCTGGTCGCGCTCCATTACGATGAGGCACAGGAACTGGCATCCGCCGGGAGCACGGTGCTGCACCCGCGCTGTATTTCGCCGCCCCGCGACAGCAACATCCCCGTCTTTATCCGCAGTACGGCAAATCCGGAAATTCCGGGCACCGTGATCTCATCGGTGACGGAGGAAGTCGAGCCGCAGGTCAAGGGAATCTGCTTGCGCAACGGGCTGACGCTCGTGTCAATGACGACCGTAGGCATGTGGCACGAAGTCGGGTTTCTCGCCAAGGCCTTTGCCGCTTTCGCCGAGAACGGCGTTTCGGTCGATCTCGTATCGACCTCGGAGACCAATGTCACGGTATCGATCGACACCAGCGACGGGATGTTGCCGGATGACGTTGAGGAAGCGCTGGTCCACGATCTCGAGAAGCTTTGTCACGTCAGCGTGATTTCGAATTGCTCGCAAGTCAGTCTCGTCGGGCGGAAGATTCGTACGATCATGCCGCGCCTGGCGCCCGCGCTCGAAGTGTTCGAGGAGGAGCGCATCCACCTGATGTCGCAGGCTGCCAACGATCTTAATCTGAGTTTCGTCGTCGACAAGCAGCAGGGGCCGCGCCTGGTCAGCAAGCTGCATTCCTCGATCATTCGCAAGACCGGCTCGACCGAAGTTTTCGGGCCAAGCTGGGAGCGATTGTTTGCCGGCGATGAGCCTGCCGCGCGCGCCGCGGATACCTGGTGGATGAGGAAACGCGATCAATTGCTCGAACTTGCGCGGACGGAGGCGAACGCTTACGTCTACGATCTCGACAGTGTAACGCTGGCGGCCAGGAGCCTGACCGCTCTCAAAAACGTCGATCGCATCCTGTACGCGGTTAAAGCGAATTTCAACGCCGACCTGATCAGGACGGTCGATGCTGCCGGCGTCGATTTCGAATGCGTGTCGCCTGGCGAAGTCGAGTGGATTGAAGAGGTAATCCCGGGTATCGACTTGTCCCGCATCCTGTTCACGCCTAATTTTGCGCCCCGTGACGAGTATGCCTGGGCGCTCGAGCGCGGGCTGCAGTTAACCCTGGACAACCTGCATCCGTTGCAGTCCTGGCCCGAGCTCTTCAAGGGTAAAAAAGTCTTCGTGCGCATCGACCCGGGACAGGGGCGCGGCCACCACGAACATGTGAAGACGGCAGGCGTGCACGCAAAGTTCGGCGTGCCGCGCTTCGAGATTGCGGAGCTCAGGCGGCTGGTCGCCGAGGCTGGTGCAGAAGTCACGGGAATTCACGCGCATTCGGGCAGCGGCATCCTCGATCCGAACAACTGGCGTTCCGTAGCGGGTGAACTCGTGCAGATCGCCGAGCAATTCCCGGGTGTCACGACCATCGACCTGGGCGGCGGACTCGGTGTGCCCGAAAAGCCGGGTGACAAGCCGATCGACCTCGCGACGGTTGATGCGACCCTTGCAGAGATCAAACAGACGTATCCGCAGTACCGGCTGTGGCTGGAGCCGGGTCGTTTCATAGTCGCAAGAGCGGGTGTGTTGCTGACGCACGTAACCCAGACGAAGGGCAAAGGTGAAATGCGCTACATCGGTGTTGGTACCGGCATGAATACCCTGATTCGACCGGCCCTGTATGGTGCGTATCACGAGATCATCAATCTGACCCGCGCCGACGAGGCACCGAGCGAAACCGTGACGATCGTCGGGCCCATCTGCGAGACCGGCGATCGGCTCGGCAGCGATCGGCTGTTGCCGCCGACCCAGGAGGGCGACGTCATCCTGATCGCCAATGCCGGCGCATACGGCTACGTCATGAGTTCGCGCTACAACATGCGCGAGGTAGCGAAGGAGGTTGTCCTGTGAAGCTGCTCCGGGCGCCCGCCTGATGGGCAACACGCATTAGTCCACCGAGTGGCGGGTCTCGAGGCGCTTCGCGACGTCCTCCAGACTCAGGCCGCGCTCATTGAGCAGGACGACGAGGTGATAGACGAGGTCGGCGGCTTCGTCGATGATCGCCTGCCGGGATTCACCGACCGCCGCCAACGCGAGTTCGACGCCTTCCTCGCCGACCTTTTGAGCGATGCGCCTGCTGCCCGCAGCGGCCAGCCGGGCCGTGTAGCTCTCGTCGCCACCTTCCTCCAGGCGTTGTCGAACGATGGCTTCGAGTTCGGCGATGAAGCGGATGTCCGGTTTAATCATGCAGTTATCCTCAGGCTCGCATATCGACGCCATTGGCGACGAGGTACTGTTTGAGCTCGGTGATGGGTAATTCCCCGCTGTGGAATACGCTGGCGGCCAGCGCGCCGTCTACATGGGCCTCTTCATACACCCGCAGAAAGTGCGATTTGTCGCCGGCGCCACCCGAGGCGACCAGGGGAACGTCACTCAGGGCACGAACCGCGGCAAGCTGGGTACAGTCATAGCCCTTGCGCACGCCGTCCTGGTTCATGCAGTTGAGGACGATTTCCCCGGCGCCGCGTTCCTGTATTTCGCGCACCCAGTCGAGTGTGCGGCGCTGAGCCGCTGTCGTCTTGTCCGGATCGCCCGTGTACTGGTAGACGAACCAGTCACCGTCTTCAGCGCAACTGTCGATGCCAATGACGACGCATTGCGAGCCGAAACGCGTCGCCAGCTCGCCGATCAGGTCCGGATTGGCGAGGGCAGGTGAATTGACAGAGATCTTGTCAGCCCCCTTGTTCAATACATCTTCCGCATCGGCCAGTGTCCTGATACCGCCGGCAACGCAGAACGGGATATCGAGGACGCGCGCGACATTACTGACCCATGTGCGATCCACGGTGCGAGCATCGGGACTCGCCGTGATGTCGTAGAACACGAGCTCGTCGGCACCTTCTTCGCAATAGCGCGCGGCCAGGCCGAGGATGTCGCCCACGACGCGGTGATTCCGGAACTGCACGCCCTTGACGACAGCACCGTCGCGGACGTCGAGGCAGGGAATTATGCGCTTCGCCGGAATGACGCTATCTCCTCCGCAGTTACCTGGCCGTCAAGCAGAGCCCTGCCCGTGATCGCCGCGGGGACGCCGAGCTCGCGCAGCAGTTCCAGGTCATCAATGTTGCGTACGCCACCGGAAGCCTGCAGCTGCAGGCTCGGGTAGCGATTGAGAATCTCGACATAGAGGGAGAAATTCGGGCCGGCCAGTGCGCCATCGCGTGACACGTCGGTACACAGCACGTGCCTGGCACCCGCGCCGGCGTATGCGTCCAGGCACTCCCATAAGGAGACGCCCGCGTCCTCCGTCCAGCCCTGGGTCGTCAGAAGTGGCGAGCCCTCAGCATCGAGCCTTACGTCCAACGCAAGAACCAGTGCCTCGGGTCCGAATTCGTCAAACCATGACGTTACTGTGCCCGGGTCGCGCACAGCGACACTGCCGACGACACAGCGTGATACGCCATTGTTGAGCCAGGCCGCAACGTCGTCGCGACCCCGAAGTCCGCCGCCAAGTTGCACCTCGAGGCCGGTCTCATGAGCGATCTCGGCGACGATGCGATGATTCTGCTGCGTGCCCGTACGCGCTCCGTCGAGATCCACGATATGCAGGTCCTCGACATCGAGTACAGAAAAGCGGCGGCCGATCTCGGCCGGGTTCGAGGAGTACTCGGTCGTCTGCTCGAAATCGCCCTGGAGAAGTCGCACACACTTGCCGTCCTGCAAGTCGATTGCCGGAATGATTCTCATACCTGCCACTCCAGGAAATTGCGCAGCAGCTGCGCGCCCGCAACAGACGAGCGCTCCGGATGGAATTGTGCCGCAACAAAATTGTCTTTGCCGATTACCGACGAGAATTCGCTGCTGTGACAGGCCACCGCGAGCGTATGAGTCCCGACGGGCACGGCATAGCTGTGCAGGTAGTAGAACCAGCTGTTGTCGGCAATGCCACTGAGTACCGGGTGGGCTTGTCTGATCTCCGTCGCGCACCAGCCCATGTTGGGTACCGCGCAGTTGTCGGCAACGTCGAGCCTGCGGGCCACGCCCGGCACGATACCCAGGCATTCGACGTCGTCTTCCTCGGAGGCGTCGCAAAGCAGCTGCATGCCGAGGCAGATGCCGAGGACCGGCTGTTCGAGCCCCCGGATCACATCGACGAGATTTGCGGCAACAAGGCGCTGCATTGCATCCCTTGCGGCCCCTACGCCTGGCAACAGTACATGTCCCGCTGCGCGAATCGTGCCGCTGTCGGTCGTCAGCTCGGCTGCAACGCCGAGGCGCTCGAAAGCGAACAGCAGGGAGGCGATGTTGGCGCCACCACTGTCGACGATCGCAACCTTGCTCACAGCGCCCCTTTCGTCGACGGAAGCTCCGTCCCGTCCCTGCGTATCGCCTGGCGCAGCGTGCGCCCGACTGACTTGAAGCAGGCTTCGCTCATGTGATGTGCGTTCTCGCCGTCGACTTCGATGTGGAGCGCTGCGCCGAGCGATTCGGCCAGCGAGCGAAAGAAGTGTTCGACCATCTCGGTCGACAAGCCCCCGACCCGGTCACGCGGGAACGTTCCATCGAAGCGAAAAGCGGCACGTCCCGACAGGTCCAGGGCGACCTGGGCGGCGCTCTCGTCCATGGGCAGGAGAAACCCGTAACGTGTAATACCGTGCTTGTTGCCGAGTGCCTGGCGCAGCGCCGAGCCCAGGCAAATGGCGACGTCTTCGACCGTATGGTGTTCATCGACGTCGAGGTCGCCCGCGCAGGTGAGTTGCAGCGCGAAACCGCCGTGCTTCGAGATCTGCTCGAGCATGTGGTCGAAAAATCCGATCCCTGTGGCGATGTCCGTACCTTCGACCGAGTCGAGGTTTACACTCACGCGGATGCGAGTCTCGTTGGTATCGCGCTCCACGGTGGCGGTCCGCTCCGATCTGCACAGGCGGGTGACGATCTGTGGCCACGTCAGTGCAGCCTCATCCAGGCAATTGACGAGAATTCCCGGCACGCCGATTCGCTCTGCAAGTTCCATGTCGGTCTGTCGGTCGCCAATGACAGCGGATGCCGCAAGGTCGATGTTGTTAGCCGCAAGGAAGCGTGTCAGCAAACCGGTACGAGGTTTGCGGCAGTCACAGTTGTCTGCCGGCAGGTGAGGGCAGATGAATACCTCGTCGAATCGTATCCCCTGTGATTCGAACAGGTTCAACACGAGTGCGTGTGGGCCATCGAAGCCTTCCTGCGGAAACGACGCTGTTCCGAGGCCGTCCTGGTTGCTGATCATGACGAAGCGATAGCCGTGTCGCCCCAGTTCGAGCAGCGAAGGAATCGCATCCTCGACAAGTCGCACTTTGTCGAGCCGGTCGACCTGGAAGTCGTCGGGTTCGTGGATGAGCGTACCGTCACGGTCGATGAACAGGATCTTGTCAGCCATTGCCTGGTTCCCGGAAAGACTCGAGGACTTTCAGCAGCGTATCGTTTTCCACGGCACTCCCGATCGTAATGCGAATGCAGTCTTCCAGCGCGCCGCCGAAATGGCGCAGCAGTACTTTGTGTCGGGTGCAGTGCTCCATGATGTCCGACGTGCACGTGGTCCGGATCAGTACGAAATTGGCGTCCGATGGCCAGACCCTGGAGACGAAGTCGAAACGCTCGAGCGCTTTACTGACGCGCGTGCGTTCGGCGACGACCTGCGACACGCTGCGCGCGGCGTTCTCCAGCTCGTCAGCCGACAGGGCATTCTCGACGCACTCCACCACGGGCGTTGAGAGGGCGTAGGGTGCCTGTACGGCCCCGAGCATGCGGATGACGTCCTCGGGTCCCGCAACCGCGCCACAACGCGCGCCCGCAAATCCCAGGGCTTTTGACAAGGTACGAAGCACCAGCAGATTGTCGTAGCGGTCCAGTAATTCAATGACCGACCCGGTATCCGCGAACTCGATATAGGCCTCGTCGACGACGACTGCCGAACAATCGGTGCGCGCCTGCAGGAGCCGCTCGATGTTCGCCCTCGGAATCGTTACACCCGTCGGGTTATTGGGCGAACAGATGATTACGAGGCGCGTGGTGTCATCACATGCCTCGAGAATGTCGTCGATGTCCACCTCGAAATCGCGCGCGGCCTGGGTAGCGACCTCGACGAGGCGGGCGTTCTGGACCTCGGCAAAGTGCCAGTACATCGAAAATGAAGGACTCGTCACGACTACGCTGTCCTTGCCGGCACGACAGAAGGCACGGATGACGAGATCAATAGCTTCGCTCGAACCGCGCGTGACGAGCAACTGTTCCGCGACACAGCCAAAGTGCCGGGCGAGGGCCTTCTGCAGACCAACGGGCCGGACCTCCGGGTAGCGATTCAGCGGCCTGCGAAAATTGCCGATCGAGTTCGGTTGCGGCGCCTCATTGGCGTTGAGGCGAATGGCGTCATCCACCTGCTCGGCGGCTTCGTAGGCATGCAGGGTACGGATTTCGGGGCGGGCAACCTTGAGAATGCTCATATCCCGGCCTCCAGGCGACGCGTAACGGCTGCTGCGTGGGCGTCGAGTCCTTCCAGGTTCGCCAGCGTCGTCACGGTTCCTACCAGGCTCGCGAGTCCGTCCCGGGTCAGTTCCTGCACGGTCATCTGCCGCATGAACTGGTCGACTCCAAGTCCGCTGTAATTGCGAGCGCAGCCATATGTTGGAAGCACATGGTTCGTACCGCTGCAGTAGTCGCCGATCGCCTCGGGTGTCCACGGGCCGAGGAACACGGAACCCGCATTGCGCAACTGCGGCAGCAGGGCACGAGGCGCATCGGTCTGAACAATCAGGTGCTCGGGAGCGTAGTCATTGCTGACGATCACCGCCGTATCGAGGTCGGGCACCACGATGATGCGCGAGTTTGCCAGCGCTGCTCCCGCAATGTCCTTGCGCGACAACGCAGCCAGCTGCGCTTCAATCTCTTCTGCCACCGTGCTCGCGAGTCCGTCGTCGGTCGTCACGAGGACTACCTGTGAGTCGACGCCATGCTCTGCCTGCGACAGGAGATCGGCCGCGACGAACTCGGCCGACGCCTGTCCATCGGCAATGACCAGGACCTCGGAAGGCCCTGCCGGCATGTCGATCGCGGCGCCCTCGGGGTCGCTGCTGACCAGCGTCTTGGCGCAGGTCACCCACGCATTGCCGGGGCCAAAGATCTTGTTGACCCGCGGGACCGATTCCGTGCCGTACGCCATCGCCGCTATCGCTTGTGCGCCGCCGAGCTTGTAGATCTCGGTGACCCCCGCGCGCGCAGCGGCAACAAGTACCGCCGGATCGGCGGTTCCGTCCGGTCGGGGCGGCGTGCACAGGATACGCGTCTTGCACCCGGCGATCGCTGCCGGCACGGCCAGCATAATAGCCGTCGAGGGCAGGGGGGCCGTGCCGGCGGGCACATACAGACCGACGGCGTCGAGCGCGTGGCTGATGCGTTCGCACAAGACTCCTGGCGCTGTCTCCACCGATAAAGCCACAGGCTGCTGCGCCGCGTGGAACCGCCCCACATTGGCGATAGCAACGTCGATTGCCTCGCTCTGCGCACGCGTCAAGGTAGCCGCCGCCCGTTTGCTTTCGATTTTGCTGACCCGAAACTCGGTCAGTGACGCGCCATCGAGACGCTCGGTAAGGCGCCGTAAAGCCTCGTCACCGTCTCTGCGCACCTGCTCGACGATAGTTGCCGTGCGTCCACGAATCGTGACATCACTGTCGACAGCGGGGCGTCGCAGCAACGCCTCTCGTGCGTGCTGATCCAGCTCAATCCAGTTGTGGATTTGCATGCCCATCAGGCCATCATTTTCTCGACGGGCAGCACGAGCAGGGAACTCGCCCCGGCCGCTTTCAGGTTTTCGAGGGTTTCCCAGAACACGTTTTCCCTGCATACCGCATGCACGGCAACCTTGTCGTCGCTGCCGTCGAGTTGCAGGATCGTGGGGGCCTCGGAGCCCGGCAGCAGGTCGCGGATTTTGGGCAGAGCGTCTTTCGGGGCGTGCAGCATGATGTACTTGCTCTCCCGTACCTGCAGAACGCCGTCGAGCCGCTGCAGAATCTTGTCGACCAGGGCCTGTTTGTCTTCGCCGAGCGGTTTTTCCGTCTGGATTACGACGGCCTCGCTTTCCAGCAGGACTTCGAGTTCCGACAGTCCATTGGCCTTGAGCGCGCTCCCGGTCGACACGATGTCGCAGATGTATTGGGCACGCCCCAGTTTGGGTGCGATCTCGACGGCGCCTGAGAAGTAGACGGCCTCGGCGTCAATACCATTTGTATTGAGAAAATCGTTTAGCAAACCGACATAACTAGTTGCTATTTTTGTCTTTTCTAGTGAAGAAACGCCCGTGTAGACGGCATCGTCAGGACCTGCAATCGACAGGCGGCAATGCCCGAAATCGAGCTCGTAGATACGCTTGAACCGTGCCGGCCGCCCCTCGGCGACACGGTTCAGGCGTTTCTCCTCGACGACGTTGAGGCCGACGATACCGAGGTCGCAGACGTCGTCGCTTACGAGTCCCGGAATATCATCGTCACGAACAAGTAACAGGTCTATCGGCATGTTCTCGCCGTAACAGATGAGCTGATCCTTGCTCTTGGTGACCTTGAGGCCACAGCGCTCGAGCAGATCGATCGAGTGGTCCGTCAGGCGACCGTTTTTCTGCACCGCAATCTTAATGCGCTGCTCTGCGGGTTCCATTGGTGTTTCCTCAGTGAGAGTGGTGGGTGCGTTCGATTGCGGTCCGGTAACCGCCGAAGCCGTCGCTCAGGAAACGAGCCACACGGCCTATGGTGGTAACACTCACACCCGTCAGATCGTGGATCTTGCGGTAGGGCAACCCTTGCTCGAGGTAGGACACCACCTGCCAGCGATCCACGAGGGCCTGCAGTTCGGCCGGCGTGCACAGATCTTTGAAGAAGTTACGACATTCTGCGACGGTCCGGAGGCTGATAATCGCCTCGAACAGGGCATTCTCGGTACGTACCTGGCGTCTTTCGCTGTCGTTTCTGTTGGGCTTCATAACTGTATCAGTGTAATAATGTAATAGTACGTTAATACACCCTCGATCAGTAAGCAAGCACTTATTAGGTACCGGACACCCTATTTCCAGTGGACTCTAAGTTACTGAAGAAACATTAAGAAATAGGGTGTCCGGTACCTAATTCCTTGACGCGCTGGAAGGAATGCCCCTACACTTGCCGAAACTCATCGAGACCGGTCGAGGGATAGGCCCGACGACGCCGGGGCAACCAGCGGACTTAACCACTCCGAAAAGGTGCCAACTCCTGCGATGTCACAAGACATCGAAAGATGAGGGTTACTGCAGCGCCCACCGTTAATTCGACCAGGGCGAAGGGCAGAACAACCCTTCCCTTGCGGGCTTCGCAGGGTTCCGATGAGAAGAATTGGAACTGAAATGCGGAGACCGACAATGACTTCCTCTGTCAGCAAAGCCACCAGCGCTGTTCGTGCGTCCATCGAATCCGATACGCAGCACGGTGCCGTCGTGCCGCCCCTGCATTTATCTTCGAACTACACGTTCGCAGGATTTGGGGCGCCTCGACAGTACGACTACACACGCTCGGGCAACCCGACACGCGATGCTCTTGCAGACGCGCTCGCCGAACTCGAAGGCGGTGCCGGCGCCGTGGTAACTGCATCGGGTATGGGGGCATTGACGCTGCTGACGCAGTTCCTCACGCCGGAGGACACGATTATCGCTCCGCACGACTGCTATGGCGGTACTTACCGGCTGTTCGAGCAGCAGTCCCTCAAGGGCATGTTCAAGGTCAAATTCGTCGACCAGACCGATCTTCAAGAACTTCGCGACGTATGCGTCAGGACCAGGCCAAAAATCATCCTGACCGAGTCGCCGTCGAACCCGGTGCTGCGCATCGCCGATCTGACGGCAATTCGCGCGATCGCCGATGGATGCGGTGCCCTGTTCGCGGTCGACAATACGTTCCTGTCGCCGGCGCTGCAAAACCCGATCGAGTTCGGTGCGGATTTCGTCATTCACTCGACGACCAAGTACATCAACGGCCACAGCGACGTGGTCGGAGGCGCGGTGATTGCCGCCACCGACGAACTCGCAGAGCAGTGTGCCTACTGGGCCAATGTCATCGGTATCACGGGTGCGCCTTACGACAGCTTCATGACTTTGCGCGGTTTGCGCACGCTGTTCCCGCGCATCCGGCAGCACGAAGAAAGCGCGAGCCTGATCGCAAACCTGCTCAGCCAGCAAGCAAACGTGAACAAGGTGTACTACCCGGGGCTCGAGGATCACGATGGCCACGACATCGCGACACGCCAGCAGCGTGGCTTCGGCGGGATGGTGAGCTTCGAGATCGACGGCGGCGAGGCCGCGGTACAGGCGTTCGTTGAGAGTCTCGCGTACTTCTCACTGGCCGAATCATTGGGTGGCGTCGAGAGCCTCGTCTGTCATCCAGCATCGATGACGCATGCGCCGGTTTCCGAGGAGCGCAAGGCTGCCGCCGGCGTAACGGCGACCCTGATTCGCCTGTCCATCGGCCTGGAAAGTGCCGATGATCTCGTTGTCGATCTGCTGCAGGCGCTGGAACAAGCGAGCAGGGCGCCGCAGCTGGCCGCGGTTGCATCGGGGAGCTGTTAACCATGAGCCTTCCCGAATACCTGCAAGCCCGGATTGCTGCGGAGACGCAGTTGTTGCGGGTACCGGACGACTTCGTGCTCGAGAGCGGCGCAGTGCTCCGTGACGTCGACATCGCGTACCGCACCTGGGGTGACCCGGCCAATGCGGCCGAGCGCGCGATCCTGATCTGTCACGCCCTGACGGGTTCGGCTGACGTGGAAGCCTGGTGGCCCGGCATCATCGGTGAGGGCAGGACCTTCGACCCCGCCCGCGACTTCATCGTGTGCGCGAACATCCTGGGCAGCTGCTACGGCACCACCGGCCCGGTGAGCCTGAAGCCTGGCAGCGTGGAGCGCTACCGGGCTGATTTCCCGCGGGTTTCGGTACGGGACATGGTCGAACTCCAACGCGTCCTGCTCGATGAACTCGGCGTCGAATTCATCGAGCTGGTGACCGGGCCGTCGCTGGGCGGCATGCAGGCGCTCGAGTGGGCACTGATGTACCCGGAGCGCGTCGGCAGCGTCGTACCGATCGGCGTCGGCGGCCGTCATTCAGCCTGGTGTATCGGTGTGAGCGAGGCCCAGCGTGCCGCTATCGCTGCCGATCCGAACTGGAACGACGGGTATTACAGCGATGACGCACCGCCCGATAAGGGGCTGGCAGCTGCTCGAATGATGGCCGTCTGCACTTACCGTAGCTGGGACAGCTTCGATCAGCGCTTCGGCCGCGAACGGCGCAATCAGGACCTCTACCAGGTGCAGTCTTACCTGCGCCACCAGGGAACCAAGATCAACGAACGTTTCGACGCCAATACCTACGTGACGCTGACCCATGCGATGCACACGCACGACCTTGCACGTGATCGCGGCGATTACCCGGATATACTGCGCGCGATCGAGCAGCCGACGCTCGTCGTCTCCGTGAACTCCGACGCCCTGTATCCGCCCGCAGAGCAGCGCTACCTGGCGGATCACCTCCCGAACGCACGCTACGAGGTTCTCGACTGCCCGCATGGGCACGATGGCTTCCTCATCGAGACGGGGACTCTCGGGGGAATGATCGCGGAGTTTCGCAACCGGCGACCAGCGCCGCTGCGCGTAGTCAGCTCAGGCAGCGAATAATCTCGGCAGTCATCTCCTCTGTGGAGATGTGCTGCTCACCGTCCGCAGCAATGTCAGCCGTCCTGGCGCCATTGCCAATGGCACCGGCAATTGCATTCTCGACAGCATCAGCTTCATCCCCGAGGTCGAGACTGTGCCTGAGGAGCATTGCCGCGCTCGCGATCGCGGCGCATGGATTCGCTATACCCAGACCCGCGATGTCGGGTGCGGAGCCATGGATCGGTTCGTACAGCCCGCTTTTCCCGTCGCCGAGCGAAGCCGATGGCAACATCCCCATCGAACCGGCCAGCATCGAAGCTTCGTCGGTCAGGATGTCACCGAACATGTTCTCGGTAACGATGACGTCGAAATCGGCGGGCCGGCTCAGGAGGTGCATTGCCGCAGCGTCGACGAGCAGCGTCTCGACTTCGAGGTCGGGAAACTCGCCGGCCATCAGGCGGTTGGTTACGTCTCGCCATAGCCGCGACGTTTCGAGAACGTTGGCCTTGTCGACCGACGTAACTTTGCCACGTCGGCCCTGTGCCAGCCGCGCCGCAACGCGCACGATGCGCTCGATCTCCCCGACAGTGTATGCGCACAGGTCGCTGGCCGAGTCCTTGGTGCGTGACTTCTCACCGAAGTAGATGCCGCCAGTCAGCTCGCGAACGACGAGCATGTCGACGCCTTCGAGGATTTCACGGCGCAACGGCGATGCACCGGCGAGTTCGTCGTAAATGCGAATGGGGCGAATGTTGGCGTAGACGCCCAGCGCTGCGCGCAATCCAAGAAGTCCCTGCTCCGGGCGGATCTGCGCATTTGGGTCGGACCACCTGGGACCCCCGACGGCCCCCAGGAAGACCGCATCCGAACCCCGGCATCCCGCAACTGTGGCCTCCGGCAGGGGGTTATTGCAGGCGTCGATTGCCGCGCCGCCAATCAGTTCCTCCCGATAGTCGAAGGAATGCCCGAATCTGGAACCCACGGCATCGAGAACCTGACAGGCCGCGGCGGTGACGTCGGGGCCGATGCCGTCACCGGGCAGTAGGGTGATTACGGCTTCCATGCGCGCATCTCCTCGTACGCCTCGATCTGGTCGATCCTGCTGCGCAGGAACCCGAGCTGGTCGGTTCCTTCCAGCAAACAGTAGCGCGCAAAACTGTCCAGCGTGAATGACACATCGCTGCCGTCCGGCATCGTGATCGACAGGCTCTCGACGTCGATGACGATGTCGGCGCCGGGCTCGTTCATCAGTGCCTCGTGCGTATCCTCATCGACGACAATGGCAAGCAGCCCGTTCTTGAGCGAGTTGCTGCGAAAAATGTCGGCGATTTCCGTGGAGATGACCGCTTCGAGCCCGTAATCGAGCAATGCCCATGGCGCGTGCTCGCGGGAGGAGCCGCAGCCGAAGTTATTGCCGGCGACGAGAATCGTGCATCCCGCAGCCTCGGGCCGGTTGAGCGGAAAATCGGGGTCTTCGCTGCCATCATCGCGCAACCGGAGGTCGGCGAATACGGCCTCGCCGAGGCCATCGCGAGATGTTGTCGTGAGGAAGCGGGCCGGGACGATCTGGTCGGTGTCGACGTCTTTCGTCGGCAAGACGACGGTTTTTGACGCAATTCTTGTGATTGGCTGCATGACATTCATCGCGCGCAAGGCACGCTCCTACGTCCATTTCCTGGGGTCTGCGACGTAACCCGCAATGGCCGATGCCGCGGCCGTAGCCGGACTGGCAAGTACGGTACGGGCACCGACGCCCTGACGTCCCTCAAAGTTGCGATTGCTGGTGCTGACGGTCAGCTGGCCCGGCTGGGCGATGTCGCCGTTCATGCCGAGACACATCGAACAACCGGCTTCGCGCCATTCGGCCCCGGCTCCGGTGATGATGTCGTGCAGACCGCGCGCCTCGGCCTCGGCTTTGACCTGCTCGGATCCGGGTACGACGAGCATGCGAACGCCGGCGGCAACCTTGCGGCCTCGCAGTATGTTGGCTGCTTCTTCAATATCGGAAATTCGGCCGTTCGTGCAACTGCCGACGAAGACGACGTCGACGGCGTTCGCAGACATCGGTTTACCAGCCTCGACCTGCATGTAATCGAGGGCCTTGCGGAAACTGGCGTCATCACTGTGGGGCACCGGTTCATCGATGCGGACGACCATGCCCGGATTGGTGCCGAAAGTCACCATCGGCACCAGGTTGCTGGCGTCTATATCGACACTCTGGTCGAAACTTGCATCGT
The DNA here is from genome assembly GCA_041574455.1 of Woeseiaceae bacterium. GTDB lineage: Bacteria > Pseudomonadota > Gammaproteobacteria > Steroidobacterales > Woeseiaceae > UBA1847. The sequence continues at coordinate 60,305 of JBFFOM010000001.1, forward strand.
CTTCGGTGCGCAGGCCGCGCCAGCGTTCGATCGCTGCATCCCATTCCGCACCCTGCGGCGCGCGCTCGCGTCCCTGCATGTACTCGAACGTCGTGTCGTCGGGGGCGATCATGCCGGCCCGTGCACCACCTTCGATGGACATGTTGCAGATCGTCATGCGCGCTTCCATGTCGAACGAACTAATGGCGTCGCCACGGTACTCGATGACGTGCCCGGTGCCCCCGTCGACGCCTATCGTGCCGATGACCGCCAGGATCACGTCCTTCGCCGTCACGCCCGCCGGGAGTTGCCCGTCGACGTTCACAGCAAGGGTCTTCGGCTTACGTTGCAGCAGGCACTGGGTCGCCAGTACGTGTCCAACCTCGGTCGTGCCGATGCCGAAGGCGAGGGCGCCGAACGCGCCGTGCGTGCTGGTGTGGCTGTCGCCACAGACAATCGTCTTGCCGGGCTGAGTCGCGCCGAGTTCCGGTCCAATGACGTGCACGATGCCACGCTTGCCGCTGCCATAGCCGAGCAGTTCGAGGCCAAATTCCTCACAGTTCTGCTGCATCTGGCGGACCTGGTTCGCCGCACTCTCGCCGGCGACCAGCAGGTCCTTGAACGTCGTGACCGGCGTTGTCGGTGTCGAGTGGTCGAGGGTCGGCAGCGTCAGGTCGGGACGTCTGACCGGCAGACTGTTGGCTCGCAGGACGGTAAAGGCCTGTGGTGACGTAACTTCGTGAATGATATGCAGGTCGATGAACAGCACCGCGGGTGTGTCGATCGTCTCGGGAACGACCACATGGTCCGCCCATACTTTCTCGAACAATGTGGTTGGTGCACTCAATACTCTGCTTCCGTGTCTAGATCGTGGCGCGCGCGGAGTTATTCGTGCCGGGCACGAGGTCGCCGCGGCTTTCGCGGCGCAGGATTCGGTTGATCACTTCGAGATACGCACGCGTCCCCGCTTCGACAATATCGACGCTTGCGCCATGACCGCGGAAACTCTGGTCGTCATATTCGACCGTGACTGTGACCTCGCCCTGGGCATCTTCCCCGATCGAGGCGCTGTGGAGTTCGAAGTTGCGCAATACCAGCTCGACGCCGGTGACGCGTTCCAGCGCCTGAAAAGCTGCGGCTACCGGGCCGTCCCCGTGGGCCGAGCCAGAGGCTTCCTTGCCGTCGTCGCCGATAAGGGTGATTGTTGCAGTGGCAGGCTGGTCAGTGCGCGTTTGCACTTCGAGTGATTTCAGGGTCCAGGGGCCCGAAGACGCGCCTTCGGCATTCATCACGATGGCCTCGAGATCGCCGTCGTAAATGTCTTTCTTCTTGTCCGCGAGTTTTTTGAATTCCTGGAATGCCCGATTGGTTTCAAATTCGTCGAGTTCGAAGCCCAGTTCGACGAGACGATCACGAAACGCGTGGCGCCCGCTGTGTTTACCAAGAACGAGGTTCGACTTCGAGATGCCAACGTCCGCGGGACGCATGATTTCGTAGGTCGACGCATTCTGCAGCATGCCATGCTGATGAATGCCGGCCTCGTGCGCAAACGCATTCTCACCAACGATAGCCTTGTTGCGCGGCGGATGCATGCCGGTGATGCTGGAGACGAGCCTCGACGTCGGATACAGACGCGTCGTATCGATGGCCGTCTCGAGCCCGAAGAACTCGTGGCGCGTCCTGATGGCCATGACTACCTCTTCGAGCGAGCAGTTGCCCGCGCGCTCTCCGATGCCGTTGATCGTACACTCGATCTGGCGCGCGCCGGCATTCACGGCGGCGAGGCTGTTGGCGACAGCCATGCCGAGATCGTTGTGGCAATGCACGGACAGGACGCAATCATCGATATTCGGCACGTTCTCGATCAGGTAACGAAACAGGCTGTCAAACTCGGCCGGTACCGTGTAGCCCACCGTATCCGGGATGTTGACGGTGGTGGCGCCCGCCTCGATAGCCGCGGTAACCACTTCGGCGAGGTAGGCAAGTTCCGTGCGTGATGCGTCCTCCGGCGAAAATTCGACATCGTCGACGAGCTCGCGGGCCAATTTCATGGCGCCGACGGCGCTCCTGATGATCTCTTCTTTGGCCATCTTGAGTTTGAATTCACGGTGAATCGCGCTGGTAGCAACAAACACATGAATCCGGTGGCGATCAGCACCTTTGACCGCCTCGTAGACCTTCTCGATATCGGCCGGGTTGCAGCGCGCCAGTCCGCAGATGATCGGGCCGAAATTGCTGTCAGCGATGGCTTTGACCGACTCGAAGTCGCCCGGGGACGCAGCGGGGAACCCGGCCTCGATGACGTCGACACGAAGCTCGGATAGCGCTTTGGCAACACGTAGCTTCTCACTGAGCGTCATGCTGCAGCCTGGCGCCTGTTCCCCGTCGCGCAGGGTCGTGTCAAAAATGCGTATCCTGTTGTCGTCCGACATCTGTCCTGTCTCCCGTGTACTGCGCCTATTCGCTGAGCCAATCCATGCGGCCACGCAGATTGCGGCCCACGGCCTCGATCGGGTGATCGAGGTCAGCCTGCATTTTGGCCTTGAACTCGGGCATGCCGCGCTCGTTCTCGGCAACCCAGTTGCGGGCAAACGTGCCGTCCTGGATTTCTTTCAGGACATCTTTCATCGCAGCGCGCGATGTCTCATTCACTACGCGCGGCCCGGTGACGAGGTCACCCCAGGCTGCCGTGTCGCTGATGTACTTGTGCATCTTGGCAAGGCCGCCCTCGTGAAGCAGGTCGACGATGAGCTTCAGTTCATGCATGACCTCGTAGTACGCGACTTCCGGCTGGTAACCCGCCTCGACCAGCGTTTCGAAACCGGCAACGATCAACTCGGTCGCGCCGCCGCACAGCACCGCCTGCTCACCGAACAGGTCGGTTTCGGTCTCTTCGGCGAATGTCGTTTCGATCACACCGGCGCGCGCGCCGCCAATACCGGCCGCGTAGGCGAGTGCCGTAGCGAGCGCATTACCCGTTGCATCCTGGTGCACGGCTACGAGGCATGGAACGCCGTGACCTTCCTCGTACTGGCGACGCACCAGTCCACCCGGACCTTTTGGCGCTATCAGTGCAACATCGAGATCCGCGCGTGGCTGAATCTGGCCGAAGTGGATGGCAAAACCGTGTGCGAAGAGGAGCAGGGCGCCCTGCTCGATGTCGTCGGCAACGGCCTGGTACAGTGCTCTTTGTACCATGTCGGGCGTCAGGACCATGACAACAGCCGCAGCCTTGACGGCGTCGCTCGGCTCCATGACGGTGAGGCCGTCGGCTTCGGCTTTGGCCCAGCTGACGCCGGTCTTGCGCAGTCCGACGACGACGTTGCATCCCGAGTCCTTGAGGTTCAGGGCATGCGCCCGTCCCTGGCTGCCGTAGCCGAGGATTGCGACCTTGCGGTCGCCGAGAATCGACGTATCTACATCTGCTTCCAAATACATTTTCATGGGTGGTACCTGTCCCCGAATTTCAAATCAAAAAAAACCCCACAATCCTGACGGATGCGGGGCTTGCGGTTTCCTTGATCCGGATACGCGCTACCCGCTCTGCCTCCCAAGAAGAAGCAGCTCGAGCGCAAGCGTGAGAAGGATCGTGTTCATAGCGGCGCATCATGTTGAAACGTCCGGGGGTTGTCAACCACTTCCTTTATGGTTGCGCGTGTTACCAAATAAACCTTCTAAACAAGTTGTCCTAACTATCTGATTCGCAACATCACAAAGCGCAAAAGCATGGCCGCCCCCCGCACCTTATATATACCGCAAAATATATACCGCATAGATATGCCACTCAGGTGCCACGCTGGACGTTCCTGCCGACCGTCTGCAGACCGAGTGACGCAATGACCCGGGACGATACCGGGAGAGTGCTTGAGAGTAGCTGAGCCGGCTCGATAAATTTCCTGCACGTTATGTTCTTCATGGGACTGGCCATACCTGAAGCATGTGTTATTCTTGCCCCGGAGAAACAGGGGGCCTTGAATAGTAAAGGAATCAATGGCGGGGAACCCCGGTAGTACCGGGAAGGCCAAACATCAAAAGAGACAAGAGGTTCCGAAAAAGTTTAACGCCGCGCGGCGCAGGTGGAGAGGGCCGCGTGCGCAATTGGGGGCACCGTCAGTGCCGCTGGTTTTCATTTGTGCATGTATTCAACGGATACGTTGCATCCCTCTCCATGTAATTTACACAACGTAATTAACACAACAACGATCTTTAAGGAGCGTTCATGAAACGGTGCACAAGCAGCAGCCGACATCTTGCCGCCGCGTTTACTGTGGTAGCTGCAATGATGGTGACCGGCAGCGTCTTCGCCCAAACCGTCGATGATGTCTTGCGGGCTGATCAGCGTCGGTTGAACCTGGCGCAGCAATCGCAGGAACGGATCAACAGCATTGTTGAAGGTACCCGTTCCCTCGAAGACCAGTACCGGTCTATTAACAAGGAAATCGACGGACTCAAGGTATACAACCGCCTGATGCGGGCGCAGGTTGAGGGCCAGGAGGCCACGTTGGACGATATCTCGCTGTCGATGGACCGCGTAGACGTCATCAACCGCCAGATTTTCCCGCTGATGGAAAGAATGATAGATGCCATCGAGCAGTCGATCGCGCTGGATGTGCCGTTCCTCATGGAGGAACGCAACAAGCGTATCGAGGACCTGCATTCGGTCATGGAGCGCTCTGACGTGACGGTCGCGGAGAAATTCCGTAAGGTCATGGAGGCCTACCAGATCGAGAACGACTATGGCTCCTCGGTCGATTTCTACACGGAATCGCTGACGATCGACGGTGCTTCACGCTCGTTCAACATGCTCCGAATCGGACGCATCGGCCTGTACTTCCAGTCTGATGACACCAAGATCACGGGTCGCTGGAACAACGCAGCGCGCCAGTGGGAAATTGATAACTCGGCTCGCAACGAGGTTCGCAAGGGCCTGCGCATGGCGCGCCAGCTCATTGCACCTGAACTCATTATTGTTCCTGTTGCTGCACCGGAGGCTTAAACAATGAAACGCATTACACTCATTATCGCCGCCGGACTGCTTAGTCTCGGACTGACCACGGCAAGCGCGCAATCGAACGAAGAAGATGGTGCTGCCTCAATGGCGGAGCTGCTGCGCCTGATCGAACAGGGGCAGGCTCGCGATTCGCGTGAAGCGCGGCAGCGCGAAGCGGCTTTCGCACAGGCGCGTAACCAGCAGCAGTCGCTGTTGAACCAGGCGCGCGCCGAGCGCACCCGCCAGGAAAACGTCTCGCAGCAACTGGAAAACCAGTTCCAGACGAACCAGCAGCGCATCATCACTGCCCGCCAGGCGCTCAACGAACGCATGGGCGCCCTCAAGGAGTTGCTCGGTGTCCTGCAAACGGTTGCCGGTGACACTCAGGGTCGCTTCGCGGCATCGCTGACGAACATCGAGTATCCGGATCGCAGTGCGTTCCTCGTCGAACTCGGCAGCAAGCTGGCAGGCGCCAGCAACATTCCCGAGATTGAGGAAATCGAGCGCCTCTGGGCCATGCTGCAGCAGGAAGTCAACGAGTCGGGCAAGATCGTTCGCTTCAGCCATATGGTTACCAAAGCAGACGGTGCTGAAGAGGAAATGGAAGTCATCCGCGTCGGCGCGTTCAACCTGGTTTCCGAAAACGGCTATCTCGAATGGAAAAACGGCAAGATCCACGAGTTACAGCGCCAGCCGGACGGCCGCTACACGGGTACGACGGGTGACATGGTCGACGCCGATGCCGGCGAAGCGGTCAGCTTCGGTGTTGATGTCACCAAGGGCGGTATCCTCGCGCTGCTGGTCGAGTCTCCGACGATACGCGACCGTATTGAGCAAGGCGGCATAGTCGGTTACTGCATCATCGCGCTCGGTATCATCGGCCTGATCATAGCAATCCTGCGCTGGTTAGCGCTCTCCACCGCGGACCGCAAGGTCAAGGCACAGCTCAAGAGCGATACGGCGAGCACGGACAACCCGCTGGGCAGGGTTCTGGCGGCCTACGAGTCGAATCGCGGCGCCGATACCGAGACGGTCGAGCTTAAACTTTCTGAAGCGGCGCTCAAGGAAATGCCGGCGCTGACGAAGGGCCTGCTGTTCATCAAGGTTACTTCGGCCGTCGCGCCGCTCATGGGTCTGCTCGGCACGGTTACCGGCATGATCAAAACCTTCCAGGTGATCACGCTGTATGGTGCCGGCGATCCGAAGATGATGGCGGGTGGTATCTCGCAGGCGCTCATGACCACGGTACTGGGTCTGTGTGTCGCTATCCCGATGGTACTGCTGCACACGGTTGTAAGCGGCAAGAGCCGCAAGATCGTCAACATCCTTCAGTCGCAGAGTGCTGGCCTGGTTGCGCAGCATTCAGAGCGTACTCACTAACGATAAGGAGTCGCCATGCTTTGGCTTGCTGACGTAGTAGAAGCCATTCGTGACTTCATGAACCTCGGTGGCCCGGTTCTCCGGGTCATCGCGGTGACCATCTTCCTGATGTGGGTCATCATCATCGAGCGGCTGATCTTCTTCCGCACCTCGATGAAGGAGATGTCGCGCAGTATCTATGACCAGTGGGAATCCCGGTCCGAACGACAGTCCTGGAACGCGAAGCAAATCAGGGAACTGCTGATCTCGCGCTTTTCGGAGGCGACGAACCGGGGTATCAGCCTCATCCAGACGCTGGTTGCGCTGTGCCCGCTGCTGGGCCTGCTGGGCACGGTGACGGGCATGATCAGCGTATTCCAGGTAATGGCCGTGTCTGGCTCCGGCAACGTCCGTGCCATGGCCGCTGGCGTGTCGCAGGCGACCGTGCCGACGATGGCCGGGATGGTGGGCGCCCTGTCGGGCGTCTTGCTCGTCACTCTGCTGACGCGCCGCGCCGCACATGAAGTCGAGTTCCTCGAGGACTCGCTCACGATGGACCACTAGAGGACGATCGCCATGAGACACCATTTGGACGATATCCACTTCGAAGAAGACGAAAACGAGATCAACCTGACGCCGATGCTCGACGTCGTGTTCATCATGCTGATCTTCTTCATCGTGACCGCATCGTTCGTCAGGGAGGCCGGTATTGACGTGAATCGTCCGGACGCCCCAATGGCGGAAAGCAAACCGGAAGACTCCAACATCCTCGTGACGATCAACGCAAACGACGAGATCTGGATCGACCGTCGCATGGTTGACCCGCGAGCGGTGCGCGCCAATATCGAGCGCATGCATGCGGAGAACCCGGAAGGGTCGGTCGTCATCCAGGCGAACAAGGCCTCGACCAACAAGGTGCTCGTCGAAGTCATGGATTCGGCCCGCCAGGCCGGTGTGTACAGTATTTCGATCGCGGATTCCCGTTAGGCGGGGCCCTGCAAGGAATTAGCGCATGAGAAAGAGACTACTGCTGGAAGAGGAAGAGAACGAGATCAACCTGACGCCGATGCTGGACGTCGTGTTCATTATGCTGATCTTCTTCATCGTGACGGCGACCTTCATCAAGGAGGCCGGAATCCAGGTCGAGCGTCCGAATACGACTACGGCGGACTCCCAGGACGACGCGGCCATCCTGATCGCAATCAGCGCCAATGACGAGATCTGGATCGATCGACAGGAACGGGAACCGAAGATGCTGCGCGGCGTCATCGAACGCCTGCATGCGGAAAACCCGAAAGGATCCATCGTCATCCAGGCGGACGAGGGCTCCACACACGAGAAACTCGTGCAGGTGATGGAGGCCGCTAAGGCCGCAGGCGTAACGAACGTGGCCATCGCCTCGGATGACGACTAGGAACCGGGGCGGTCGCTGCCTGTCTGAAAGATAAGAGGCGGGAGACGGACCAAGCGGCAATGCCGCTGAGGAGAAACGGACCATGCTAGGTCGATATGCAGTATCAATCATTGTTGGCTCGATCATCACGGTCACGCTGCTGTTCGTCATGCAGCTCCTGATCGTGACGGGTAAACAGGCCCTGACGAAGCCACGTGAGCGGCACAATCTCGAGTTCGTGCGCGTGCGGCGCAACGAAAACCTCAATGTCGAGGATTTCGTGCCCGAGAAACCGCCCAAGCCACCCGAGACGCCGCCCGAGACTCCGCCGCAGGACCTTGACAACATCGACCCCGACGCACCCACGATCAACGTAGCGCCGCCACTGGTTTCAGCGAACACGGATATCGGTGGTCCCGGTGGCATGAACATCGCCGAAGGTGACTACCTGCCGATCGTACGCGTTGCTCCTGTCTACCCGGCCCGCGCGCTGTCACGCGGGCTGGAAGGGTTTGTCGACCTCCAGTTCACAGTAACCACGGCGGGAACCGTAAAAGACCCAATCGTGCTCCAGTCAACTAGCAGCTTGTTCGAACGAGCGGCCGTTCGTGCCGTCCTGAAGTTCAAGTACAAGCCGCGAGTGGTGGACGGTGTTCCGGTCGAGGTACCGGGTGTCAAGACCCGTATCTCGTTCATGCTCGAGGACTAATGCCATGAAACTGATGTCAATGCACCGTGGAATAGCACCGACGATTTGTGTCGTCCTGCTGGCCGGACTGCTGAGCGCCGGTTCTGTGTGGGCGCAGGGCAGCGGCCAGGCCGACAAAGATGACAACACCAAGACCAAGCAGGCCCAGGCGGTTAGCAAAGAGGTCTATGAAAGGATCCAGAAAGCCCAGGAGCTGGTCGACGAAAAGAACTATCGGGAAGCGCTAAGCTTGCTGCAGCGCCTCTACAATCCGGACAAACTGACCGAGTACGAGCAGGTCAACGTCGTCAATTACATCGCGTTCGTGTACTACAACATGGATGATATTCCGAACGCGCTGCGCAACTTCGAGAAGTTGTTGTCCATCCCGTCGATTGAACCGCAGATGGCCAAGCAGACAACCCTGACAGTGGCACAGCTCTACACGATGCAGGAGCAGTACGCGAGAGCGCTGTCGACGCTGGACAAGTGGTTCACGATGGAAACGAACCCCCAGCCGGAGCAGTTCATCCTCAGGGCCCAGATTCTCTATAACCTGGATCGTTTCAGGGACATGATCAACCCGATCGAGACCGCGATGAGGGTTGCCGAAGAGAAAGGCAAGCCCGTCAAGGAAGACTGGTGGGCCCTTCTTAACTTCGCCTACTTCCAGCAGGAAGATTATCGTAAGGTTCGCGATATTCAGAAGATCCTGCTGCAGAGCTGGCCGAAGGCGCGTTACTGGAAGTCACTGGCGGGTGCATTCACGGAATTGGGCGAAGACGAGAAACTGATCTACGCCTATGATGCAGCTCACACCCAGGGCATGTTGCAGAAGGATACGGAGTTCGTGACTATGGCGCAGCTCTACCTGCAAGCCGAGGTGCCTTACAAGGCCGCGACGTTGCTCCAGGAAAAGATGGATGCCGGTGTCGTGCCCAAGGTCGAGAAGAACTATCGCCTGCTGTCACAGGCCTGGATGCTATCGATGGAAGACGAGAAAGCGATCCCGGCGTTACAGGCCGCGGCCAGGCTGGCGGAGAATGGTGAACTTGATTTGCGCCTCGCCAATTCCTACCTGACTGTCACGAACTACAACGAGTGCGTTAAATCGGCGAATGCGGCGATTCGCAAAGGCGGCCTGAAGAACCCGGACAATGCGCAGATCACCCTGGGCATGTGCCTGTACAACCTCCACAAGTACACCGAGGCCAGGCAAGCGTTCGGCAATGCCTCCAGGGTGCCACGTTCGCAGCGAACGGCGCGCCAGTGGATCCGCGTGATTGACGCCGAGGTAGAGCGCAATCGACAGATTCAACTCGCCGAGCAAGCGGCCCGCAAGAAGCGCCAGGAACTCGAAGCGAAACGAGCCGCTTCCACACGTGCCTGACGCCACTCCACGCATTAACTAACGAACAGGGCGTTGACCGTTGCGGTCAACGCCCTTAATCTTGCGGATCTTTTTGAGCCCGGAAGTCCCCTGAATGCCGACTATTATCTACATCACACCCGACGGCACTCGTCACGAAACCCAGGTCGAAAACGGTTACTCGGTGATGGAGGGTGCCATCAATAACAACATCGATGGCATTGTTGCCGAGTGTGGCGGCGCATGTGCCTGTGCGACCTGCCATAGTTACGTTGACGAGGCCTGGCTCGACAAACTACCCGCCATGAGTGACATGGAGGACAGCATGCTCGATGCGGCATTCGAGCGTAAGGACTCGAGTCGGCTGACCTGCCAGATCGAAGTTTCCGACGAACTGGATGGGTTAGTTATTCACGTAGCCGACAACGACTATTGAGTGCAGTGAAAAGCTACCGGAAACCGGTAGCTTCACACGCTGCGCTACAGATTCCGCTACCCGTTTCCGGTAGTTCTGTACTCTACTGCAGTGCCTCTGTTAGCTCCGGGAGAACCTGGAACAGGTCAGCGACTAACCCGATGTCGGCCAGCTCGAAGATTGGTGCTTCTTCGTCCTTGTTGATTGCGACAATCGTGCCGGCGTCCTTGATCCCGGTCACGTGCTGGATGGCGCCCGAGATGCCAACAGCAATGTAGAGATCCGGGGCAATGATCTTGCCGGTCTGGCCGACCTGCATATCGTTTGCACAATAGCCGGCATCAACGGCCGCCCTCGAAGCACCCACGCCGGCTCCGAGGGCGTCGGCGAGCTCGTAGATCATCCCGAATCCCTCCTCACTGCCCAGGGCGCGACCACCCGCGACGACCCGGGCGGCAGTCTGCAGGTCGGGTCGGTCAGTAGCACCTGAAGCCAGTTCGACGAATCTCGTATGTGTCGGGAGTTCCACTGCAACGGCGGCGGTTTCGACAGGCGCCGAATTGTCGCCGGCCGGCGCTTGCCACGAAGCAACGCGCACCGTCGCAACGACGATTGTGTCAGCGGGTGCTTCCACGGTGATAATTGCGTTGCCCGCATACACGGGTCGCTTGAACGTGTGACTGGCTTCTACGCTCATGATGTCACTGACCTGGTTGACGCCCAGCAGGGCGGCAACGCGGGGCCTGAGGTCCTTGCCAAAAGTCGTTGAAGGCCCAAATACGTGGCTGTAATCACCCGCCAGAGCCGCGACCTGCGGCGCGAGAACGGCAGACAGGGCAGGTTCGTTCTCGGCGCGTTCGACCGTCAATACGCGACTCACAGACCCGATGGCGGACGCCTCGACGGCAAGATCGGCCACGCTGGCGGCAAAAACGACAACGTCGATCTCCGCACCTTCGATGGCTGCCGCACAGCCTACACACTTGGCAGTGCTGGGATTAAGCGCCGAACCGTCATGTTCGGCAACGATGAGTATTCTTGCCATTACACCAGCCCCCTGTCTTTGAGTGCCGCAACGAGTCCGGCGACGTCGTCGACCTTGATGCCGCGCTGCCTGCCTTCGGGCGGCATGTAGGACAGTTCCTTGATGGCTGGTGCAGCAGGGACGTCCAGATCCGCAAGCGCAATTTCATCCAGCGGCTTCTTCTTGGCCTTCATGATGTCCGGAAGCTTGACGTAACGAGGTTCGTTGAGACGCAAGTCGGTCGAGATGACCGCCGGCAGGTCGACTTCGATGGTTTCCAGACCCGCATCAACCTCACGGACGACCCTTGCGGTGCCGCCGTCGATTGTCACCTCGGACGCAAACGTCGCCTGTGGCCGTCCCCAGATTGCGGCCAGCATCTGCGGGATCTGGTTGTTGTCTCCGTCAATCGCCTGTTTGCCGAGCATCACGAGATCGGCATTCTCCTTATCGACGAGGGCTTTGAAAGCTCGTGCCACGCTGAGTGGATCGATATCGTCATCCGCGGTTACGAGGATGGCCCTGTCGGCCCCCATTGCGAGGCCTGTGCGCAGTTGCTGTTGTGCCGCCGAGTCCCCGATTGACACCGCGATGACTTCCGATGCCTCGCCGCTCTCTTTGAGACGCAGGGCTTCTTCCAGCGCAACCTCGTCGAACGGATTGATACTCATTTTGACACCATCGGTCTCCACACCGCTGCCGTCGCTTTTCACCTGTACGCGTACGTTGTAATCAACAACCCGCTTCAGGCCTACAATGATCTTTTCCACAAGCAAGCTCCTGCGTCGCCGGCCAGTATTGTCCAAGACTGTCCTGTGGTGTACAAGAGGCGCTCCATTGCGCCCCTGGAAATGCAGGACAATGAGGGACAAACATATTCTGATAGTCGCGGAAAGGCTTCACGAGCACCTGGGAGAGCCCGACTGGATTGCCGTCGATTGCCGCTTTGACCTGCTCGAACCTGAAGCGGGCAGGGCAATGTACGACGCCGAGCATCTTCCCGGTGCCGTATTTCTCGACCTGGACCGAGACCTGGCGGGCCCTGTCACTGCCGGAACCGGGCGCCATCCATTGCCCGATGTCGATGCGATTGTCGCGCGCCTTGAGCTCCTCGGGCTGGGCAATTCGGACAAGATTGTGGTCTACGACGGCAATAATGGTGCGCTGGCCGCCCGGGCCTGGTGGGTATTGCACTGGCTCGGTCACGATGAGGTCTATCTGCTCGACGGTGGCGTGGCTCGGTGGCAAGCACTAGGCTACGAAATGGAAGCTGGACCTGTGGGACGCGCCAGCGCAAATTTTCACGCGAGGCCGCGCCAGGAACTTGTGCTGACAACCGCTGAACTTGCCGCCGATATCGACCAGATTCCTTTGCTGAATCTTCTGGACGCGCGCGACGCGGCCCGGTTTCGCGGTGAGCAGGAACCAATCGATCACGTGGCCGGTCACGTACCGGGGGCCAAGAATGCGCCTTATGGCGATTTTGTTAACGCAGATGGCACCTGGAAGGACATTGGTGAACGCAGACGGTTGCTGCTCGAAAACCTCGGTGGGGAGGAACCCGACGCCTGGGCCGTCATGTGCGGTTCCGGCGTAACGGCCTGTCACCTGGCGATCACGGGAATCGAAGCCGGCCTTCCCGAGCCACGCCTGTATGTCGGGTCCTGGAGTGAGTGGATCCGGGAGCCCGCTCGACCGGTCGGTCTCGGGGAGGTCTGAATCGAGACTCGTCGACCTGCGGATTTGGCGTAAACTTAATCGAGTTTTCGGGTCTAAGTGTTATGTGCCCGGATGCGACCAGGAGTACAGTTGTTGCATAAGAGCAACACATGGATTTACAATGAAAAAGCTTATTAAACAAATAGTAATATTGATTTCCTTAAGTGTTCTCGCAGCTTGTGCCGGTACGCAAAGCGGTGAGGACGGTGCTTCCCCGAGCCGTGGCGATTGCATCCATCAGCCAAGTATCCGAGGATACACGGTGCTGGATGAGCAGAATCTCATCGTCGACGCGTCAACGCGCAGAAGTTACCACGTGACGCTGCAGCGCAGGGCGTTCGGACTGAAGGGCAGCTGGGCGATCGGCTTTGATGCTCCGACTTCCCGGGTTTGCGCCCAGTTCAGCGAGGTCGTTTTTGACGACCACCTTGGCCTCGAGCGGATTCGCATTTCCAGCATTCGGGAACTGACGCCCGAGGATAAGGAAGCCCTGCTGATTCAGTTCGGCATCAGGGAACCGGAAATCAAACAAACGCCGGCGCCAGGTGAAGTAAAGGGCGCCGACGTAGAAGAGCTGGACCCGGACGAAGGCGAGTAATCGCCGACCGACCGTGTCACGCAATCCGCAATCTCCGTGCGGACCCGCCCGGCCAACGCCATGCGTTGGCCGGGTTTTTTATAGCCTGATTACTGTAAGCTTTGCACGCGATGGAGACCGCATTGCAAAACATCCGCGTACTGGATCTCAGTCGCGTGCTGGCAGGTCCATGGGCCAGTCAACTGCTCGGAGATTTCGGCGCCGATGTGGTGAAGGTGGAGCGGCCCGGGGTCGGGGACGATACACGTCAGTGGGGACCGCCCTGGCTCGGTACGGAGTCGGCCTACTTCTTGTCGACGAATCGAAACAAGCGGTCCATCACCGTCGACCTTGCGACCGCCGAGGGGCAGGATCTGGTCCGTGCGCTCGCGGGTAGAGCCGATGTTCTGCTTGAGAATTTCAGGGTCGGCACGCTCGAGCGTTACGGCCTGGGAGCGGCAGAGCTGATGCGCAAAAATCCGAAGCTCGTCTATTGCAGCATCTCGGCGTTCGGCCAATCGGGCAGTCGCGCAAGCGATCCGGGATATGACGCCATGATCCAGGCCGAGGCGGGTCTCATGAGCATTACGGGACCACCGGACTACGAGAGCGGTGGACCACAAAAGGTCGGGGTAGCCATCGCCGACATCATGACCGGGATGTATGCGGCGAGCGCTATCCTGGCGGCTCTGCAGGCACGCTCGGAGACTGGTCGTGGGCAGCGCATTGACGTCCCGCTCTACGACGCCCAGGTCGCGTGGCTTGCGAACCAGAGCATGAATTTCCTCGTGGGCGGGGAAGTTCCTGCCCGCATGGGAACCGCTCATCCCAATCTTGTTCCCTACCAGGCATTTGCGACCAGTGACGGTAATCTGATGCTCGCTGTAGGCAATGATCGCCAGTTCAGGGATTGTGTGGGCGCCCTCGGGCTCCACGAGCTGGCTGATGACGAGCGCTATGCCGACAATGCGGGACGAATCGCCAATCGCGACGAACTTGTGGCGCGGATAGGTATACGCCTCCGAAGCGACTCCACGAAACACTGGCTCGGCGTATTCGGTGCCCACAGGGTCCCTGCGGGTCCTATCAACGACATCGGCGAAGTACTGACCAACGCCTACGCTGTTGAACGCCAGCTCGTGCGGACCATGACGAACGGGGCAGGCGCTGAAGTACCGACCGTGGCAAGTCCGGTCCGGTTCGAAGAAACGCCTGTCGTTTACGGTCGTCCGCCGCCTCTTCTTGGCGAGCACACGGAAGAGGTATTGCGCGATTGGTTAGGTTACTCTCCCGATTGAGTCGATCCGCAAGAACACCATGGACCAGCAAATTCAGACCAGCGACGCGCTCCGGGACGTTCGCTACGAGATCCGGGGGCAGCTCGCCAATCGTGCCTTCGAGCTCGAAAAACGCGGTTACGAGATCATTTCTCTGAACATCGGCAACCCCGGCCTGTTCGGTTTTCGAACGCCGGAAACCATGCGCCTGGCCATGATCGAGAATCTGGGACAGGCCGAGCCCTATTGTCACCAGAAGGGCATATTCCCGGCTCGCGAGGCTGTGGTTATGCAGCAGCAAAGTCGCGGCATACATGGCGTCACAGCCGACGAAGTGTTTATTGGCAATGGCGTGAGTGAGCTCATTGACCTTTCGCTCCGGGCATTGCTGAACCCGGGGGATGAGGTCCTCGTGCCGAGTCCTGACTATCCCTTGTGGAGTGCCGCGGTGACGCTCAATGGCGGCAAGGCCGTCCACTATCGCTGTCGACGAGAGAATGCGTTCATTCCCGACGTGGCGGATCTCGAAGCACTGGTCACGGACCGGACGCGCGCAATTGTCGTCATTAATCCGAATAACCCGACAGGTGCCGTCTACGACCGCAAGACGCTTGAAGACATAGCGGCCCTGGCTGAGCGACGCGGGCTCGTCGTTCTGTCCGACGAGATTTACGACCAGATGGTTTACGACGACGCCAAGTTCGTTCCCATGGCGACGCTCGTAAACGATTCTGTGTGCCTGACCTATTCGGGCCTGTCCAAGGTGTATCGCGCCTGCGGTTACCGTGTCGGCTGGTGCGTGTTCAGTGGCGACCTCGATCGCGCCGAGGACTATATCCACGCCATGGAATTGCTGGCGGCATTACGCCTGTGCAGCAACGTGTCGGGCCAATGGGCGGTGCAGACGGCGCTGGGCGGATTTCAGAGCATCAGGGAGCTGGTCCGGCCCGGAGGCCGCCTGTACCAGTCTCGAGAAGTGCTCGTCGAACGCGTCGCTGACAGCGAATACCTGGATGTGCAGAAGCCGATGGGCGCAATGTATGCGTTCATTCGCCTGGACCCGCGATTCGAAGGCACACTCGATGATCAGGCATTCGCCCTCGAACTGCTCGAGAAGTACCATGTGCTGGTTGCGCCTGGCAGCAGTTTCAATACGATCTATACCGACCACTTCCGGGTGACGACGCTACCCGATAGCGACGCGCTCAATGTGGTCTTCGATCGCATCAATACCTGCCTGGCCCAGTACGCCTGAGAATGTACGACTGGCTGCAGGACGCACTGGATGAATCGACCTGTGTCGTCACGGCCAATCGCCGCCTCGCTCATGAGCTGCAAAGCGCCTGGAGTGCGCACCAGGTAGCCTCCGGCGCAGGGGCATGGCGCACGCCGTTGATTCAGCCATGGAGTGCCTGGCTGGGCATCCTGCTCGCGGCCAGCCGCAATCAGGGTGTCGCACCGACCCGCATCAATGTTCACCAGAGCCAGGTGCTCTGGGAGCGTTGCCTGCGCAAGGAACTTGGTGATGATGCGGTCGGCCTGCCATCCCTCGTGCGTATCGCCCGCGATACCTGGCAGCGACTCGCGGACGCACGCGTATCGATACGTGAGGTCGCGCGTACCGCCCGGAGTGACGATCAGCGGCTTTACGCCGTCGCGGCCGGACGATACCAGGCAATCCTCGAGAACGAACACTGGGTCGATGATGCCGGTCTGGCCGGGCACGCCCTGGACCTGCTCCATAGCGGCCAGATCCCGCTGGCGAGCCGTTACGTGTTTGCGGGTTTCGACCGGAAACGCGCGGTGGTGGCCGCACTACAGGAGGCACTTCGGTCGGCCGGCTGCGAGGTCATCGTACACGAAGCTGTGAGTCGTGCGGTGCAGCCCGTACTCCACGAATTCGAGGAGCGAGATGCCGAATTGCGTTGCGCCGGTGCCTGGGCACGACAGTTCATAGACACGCGTCCCGACGCCACGGTTGCCATCGTGGTGCACGGCCTCGAGCAAACTGCGACGCGCGACCTGCGGCTGGTTAGAGAGGGGTTCGTACCGGGCTGGCAATACGGTCCGGCATCACTGCGGAGTGCGGTCAACGTCTCCTATGGCCGGCGTCTCGCCGAGTATCCGGCGATAAAGATCGGCCTGCTGGCGCTGCGGTGGCTTGCCCATGACCTGTCATCCGCCGAGGTATCGCGCCTGTTGCTGTCCCCGCTACTCGGACAGGGGGAGCTTGACGGGCGTTCCAGGCTCGAGTTACGGCTGCGGGAATTGCCGGATCGCGCCTGGACGCCGTCGATGGTAACGACATTGCTGCGCGGTGCCGGTGTCGATGCGCAGGAGTGGCTCAGTCGGATCGCCGCAATTTCAAAGCGGCGCCGTCAGTTGTCGAGGCTGGCCGCGCCAGCTGCCTGGGTCATGCTCTTTGACGACACGCTGACGGGTCTGGGGTGGCCCGGGGCCGGTACATTGAGCAGCAACGATTACCAGCTCACCAACCGCTGGCGGGAGTTACTCAATGACCTGGCGAGGCTGGAGCTTGTCAGCCCTTCGATGACCGCGGTCACAGCCCTTGGGCACCTCGAGCGCATGGCGGCGGAGACCGTGTTTCAGCCCGAGAATCGCAATGCCAGGGTGCAGCTGATGGGCCCGCTCGAGGCATCTGGCGGTGAATTCGATGCCATATGGATTGCCGGAGTAACGGCTACTAACTGGCCGCCGCCCGGAAATCCATCGCCGCTGGTGGCACGCGCCCTGCAGGCAGAACGCGGCATGCCGGATGCGACTCCCGACGACACGCGCGAATGGGCGCGCACAACATTGCGGCGCCTGACCGGCTCTGCACCCGACGTCGTTTGTAGCTACGCGCTGGTCGAGGACGATGTCGACCAGATGGCGAGCGACCTGCTTGGGGAGCTTGAGCCTGCCACTTCTTTAGCGGATCCAGGCTGGCACGCGAGCCGGTTTGCCGGGGCATCACAGGTACGTGTCGCCAGGGACAGGGTGCCGCAGGTGCGCGAGGAGAGAGTCTATGGCGGCGCTGCGACGATTCAGCGGCAAATGTCCGAACCGTTTTCTGCCTTTGCGTATGGGCGACTCGGGATTCGCGGTATCGATCCCCAGGCGCTTGGAGTACCGGCATTGCTGCGCGGTAATGTCGTGCACGACACGATGTACCGGTTCTATCAGGATCTCCCGTCGGCGAAAGAGCTGCGCCAGCGGTCGGAGGCCGAGTTGCACTCCGCAATCTCCGCCGCTACAGATGCTGCGCTGCAGAAACACCTGCGTCTTAGTGGGCCGGTTCTGCAGCAACTATTGCAGCTCGAGCGGGACCGCGTTGTCGATGTTGTCACCCGATTTGTGCGTATGGACGTCGAACGCGACGATTTCGCCATAGCCGCACTCGAGGGGGAGCTCGAACTGCACCATGACGCCCTGGTACTCAGGCTGCGCTTCGACCGCATCGATCGCTACGAGGATGGCAGTGTTGCCATACTCGATTACAAGACGGGCGCCGCGAAACAACTCCTCCGTCGTGACGGCACGGTCAGGGAGGCCCAGTTGTTCGTTTACGCGGCGGCAACCGCTGAGCATGTCGCCATGCTTGCGCTTGCAAATCTCGACTCGCGCGACGTCGGTTTCAGTGGCGCGGGCCGGGGTTTCACCGATGCAGCTACGTGGCCGGAGCTGCTGGATGCGGTCAAGACCGAAATCCGTGCAGCCTGTGACGATTTTGTAGCGGGTGACGTGCGACTCATGGCGGAGCAGGGTGCGGGCAAGGCGCGTTACCTCAACGTGCTGAGCCGTTACACGGAGCTACATCGTGATCGTTGACCAGACGACGCTCCTTGAGGCTGACGTGCGGGCGCGTACGGACGCCCTCGACGTATCGCGCTCATTCATCGTCCAGGCGCCGGCCGGCTCAGGGAAAACCGAATTACTGATTCAGCGCTATCTGAAACTGCTTGGTGCCGTTGACGACCCGGAAGAAATACTGGCAATCACTTTTACGCGCAAAGCAGCGGCCGAGATGCAATTACGAGTCCTCGCCGCATTGCGGCAGGCGCGCGCAGGCGAGACGCCCGATGAACCTCACCGCAAGCTGACCATTGACCTCGCCCGGGCTGCGTTACAACGTTCCACGGAGCGCAACTGGAACCTGATTGGCAGCCCTCGCCGTATGCGTATCCAGACACTTGATGCACTCAATCGGGCGGTTACACGCTCGCAGCCCCTGAGTTCTACCGAAGGATCGAGTGCGCAACGCATCGTGACGGATGCAGACCTCAACCTGGTTCACGAGGCCGCTGCAGTGGCAACACTCGATTGGCTTGCCGAAGATGTCCCTGCCGGCGATGCGACGCGCGAGGTGCTGACGCACGTCGATAACAGCACCTGGTCCTATGTGTCCTACCTCGCTGCGATGCTCAAGACACGTGACCAGTGGTTGCCGTTCATCGGCTCGGGCGCAATCAGTGACGACGCAGCCGATACTCTGCGCAACCGTTTCGAGGATAGCATTCGATTTGCCGTCTCCCGGCACCTGGAGCGGGTGCGTGACGCGCTGCTGGCCGAATCCTGTGAGGAACTCCCGTCGCTACTCGATTATGCAGCGACCTGTCTCGAGAAAGACGGAGTGCTTGATAGCCCGATCCTGGTCCTCGCCGGCTGCACTGACTTGCCCGGCACCGGAACCGCAGACGTCACAGGATGGCAGGGAATCGCCGAGATCCTGTTACTCAAGGACAAGGCGCAGTTCCGCAAGAGTCTCACCAAGAACCAGGGCTTCCCGACAACAGACAAATCCAGGAAAGACCAGGCTAAGGAAGTCCTCGAAAAGCTTGCCGGCAACAGGGACCTCGCAGGCCTGCTGCATGGCGCACGCAGCCTCCCACCAGAGCGATACTCAGACCAGCAGTGGTCCGTATTGCTGGCATTGTTCCGCCTCCTGCCACTGGCCGTATCCGAGCTAAAACGGCTGTTCGCGGAACAGGGGATCGCCGATCACATCGAGGTGGCGCTGCATGCCGGGGCAGCGCTGGGCAGCGCAGACAATCCCGGTGATGTTGCGTTGCTGCTCGACTACACGGTTAGCCATGTCCTTGTCGACGAAATGCAGGACACCTCGAGTGCCCAGTACCGGATGCTCGAAGCGTTGACCGGTGGCTGGGCCGAAGGTGATGGTCGGACGCTGTTCTGTGTCGGGGATCCGATGCAATCGATCTACCGCTTCCGGAATGCGGAAGTCGGCCAGTTCCTGCTTGCACGCCAGTTCGGTATCGGGCGCATGCGGCTCGAATCTCTCGTGCTGCGGCGTAATTTTCGTTCGGGCAGCAGGCTTGTCGACTGGTTCAACGACGTATTCCCGGCAGTACTTGCGCCGCGCAACGATCCGTTGCGTGCTGCCGTTGCCTACGAGGCAGCGATTCCGGCACCACACCTCGCCGACAAGGGCGAGATACAGATTCACCCGGTATTCGGTGCCAATCCGGAAGAAGAGGCGCTCGTTGGATGCACGGCAATTGCGAATCTTTTGTCAGAGCACCCGGATGACGACCTGGCCATACTCGTGCGCGGCCGCAACCAGCTGCCGGCCTTGCTGGCGTCACTACGGCGCTCTGGTATCGCCTATACAGCGATCGAGATCGACAAGCTGACCGATCTCCCGGAAATCATCGATGTACTGGCACTGACGCGTGCGGCGGTGCACCCGGGCGACAGGATCGCCTGGCTCGGCGTCCTGCGAGCACCGTGGATCGGCCTGACCTGGTCCGACCTGCTGGCCCTCGTGCACAGCGATACGAAAAGTACGGTGCGTGAGCTGCTCGGGAATCCCGAACGGGTCGAGGCACTCTCGGCAGAAGGCCGGACGGCCGTCGCCGCAGCACTACCGGTTCTCGACCGGCTGTTCCAGCCGCGCCGATTTACAACGCTCCGGCAACGGATCGAAGAGTGCTGGATCACGCTCGGCGGCCCGCGCGCCCTGAATGATCCGGACGAGGTCGAAAACGTCTATCGGTTTCTCGACATCGTCGAAGCACACGAAACTGGTGGGACACTGCCCGACGTGGCCAGGCTGGAATCGAATCTCGACGACGAAAAGGTGTCGAGCAGCCGCCGGTCGAGAGTCCAGGTGATGACCATGCACAAGGCGAAAGGGCTCGAATTCGATCACGTCGTGCTGTACGGACTGGGTCGTAAGCCCGGTGGGGGCGGAGCCGGCGTGTTGTCCTGGTTCGACATGCCGGGGCCACACGGAAACGACTACAAGGTCATCAGCCCCATAGGCGCACGTAAGGACGTCGACAGAGACCCCATTCATCGCTACATCGCCGCCACGGCTGCAGAAAAGGAAGCCCATGAGCAGGGCCGCCTCCTGTACGTGGCCTGCACGCGGGCGCAGAAGTCGCTGCATATCGTGGGCAACGTGTCAGTAACACAAGACGGAGAGGACATCGGGCGTGCCCGGAGTGACAGCCTGTTGTACCTGTTGTGGCCGACACTGGAGCCCGTGTACGCGGACGCATTCGCAGACTGGTCGGGCGACCCGGGCAGCGCCACGCAAATGACTTTTATCGAACCGGTGCGCCGGGTGTTCGCCAGCGCCTGGTCGTTGCCGGAGATTACCCCATTGCCCGGACCCAATGTGCCCGAAGAGCATGGTAGCGGCGAGGGCGAGGTGGAGTTCTACTGGGTCGGTACCGAGGCGCGCATCGCGGGTACGCTGGCGCATCGCTGGCTGCAACTCATGGCGGACGGCAGCGTCCCGCTGCAGGCAGACGAGTCGTTACGGGAGATCACGTTACGCTGGTTACGCGAACTTGGAATAGCCGGTGACGCGACGACCAGGGTTGCGGAGCGCGTGCAACAGGCGCTTGCGGGAACGCTTGCCGACACCAAGGGACGTTGGCTTCTCGACGGGCCGGGTCACGCGGAACTGGCCCTGACAGGCGTCTACGATGGCGAGATCGAATCGATTGTACTCGACCGTGTGCGTATCGATTCGTCGGGCCGACACTGGATTGTCGATTACAAGACGAGTACGCACGAAGGAGGGAACTTGCAGGGCTTTCTCGACGTCGAGACCGCCCGCTATGCGCCGCAATTGAGGAAGTACGCGTCTATCTATGAAGCGTATGCAGGAGAGCCGCCGCGTTGCGCTTTGTACTTCCCGTTGTTGCAGGCCTTTGTCGAACTTCAGTAGTCACCTTCGACCCGCATTTCGTACTGGTTCGGTTGATCGGTCTTCCGCAGGTACCTGAGTCGCTGCTGCAAAGACTCGGAAGTGCTGCTATTTGGCGTTACGAAACCGAGAAACTCGTAGGTCTTGTCCGGATTAAGCGAGAGCGTACCTGCAAGATCGACCACGCCATCGGTGTCTTCGATGCTCGCCAAAATACCGTTGTTTTGCGTGTAGAATTCCGCCCGGTAGGCACCCAGCGAGCCACGATCCAGCATCGGCACAACGAGGTTGTCGACGTCGATGATGCCGTCGGCAGAGACTGCCCGACCGTTGACAAGTCGAAGGCGTTCCAACTGCAGGCTGGCCGTGCCGCGCAGCCCGGGAACTCCGACGGCCCGCTCGAACATTTGCAGTGGCATGGAAGCCTCGAGGTTCGTCAGGGTCAGTGAGCCGTCGAGGGCAACGCTGACTTCACCTGTGAAGAACCCGGACGCGGGTGATCCCGATACGGAGTAAACGGCCTTACCGGCGAAGAGTTGCCATGGGGCCATCTGCCATTCGAGTTTGCGCAGGTAGACGCCGTTCGTCGAAAATTCCCGGGCGGTACCGCTCCAGATGGTACCGCTGACCCCGTTCATGGCGAGATAGGGTGACGAGACGAGGCGATACACAACGCGAGCCGGAAACGTCACGATCAGTGCAACTACCAGGGTAAGCGCGCCGATGATAGCGAGGCCTTTGCGACGCTGGATCAAAGAGCGCGCTCCAGGGTAAGGGAGGCATTGACGCGACCCGGTCCGGCCTGTGCAATGGCAGACACGCTGCCGGCCTGCACGTGCATCTCGTACTGGGCGCTGAGATCACCAAGCCAGAGCACCAGTTCGTCGAAGGCCACGCCTTCGAATTCGACCCGGACGCCATTACTTGTCGTCGGCTGGCTGCGACGACGATATTGCTCGAGGCCGCGACTGCGCAGCGTCTGGTCGACGATAATGATCGGTGCCTGTTGCAGGGCGGCCGCGTTGCCACCTTGCGAACCGCGTTGCATGCTCGACGTTGCGAGCGCCCGCAGGGTCCCCAGTTCCGTCAGAGAACGCTCCCAGTTGCCGACGCTGGTCTCGAGTTGCGCGTGGCTGCGCTCCAGAGGGGCCCACAGCAAACCGTAAATCACTGCGATGACCACGACGACGGCTCCGCACGCAACGGAGATTTTCTCCCTGGGTTCGAGACTTTCGAACCAGTCCTTCATGTCCCGGCCTCACGAATCTGTATGCGGCTGTTGATTCGATCAGCGACACGGTCTGTCGACTGGATTGCCGCGATGAACTGGCCCGACTCGCCAATCGCCTTCTGAATGTTGCCAACGGTCTCGACATCAGCTGTCACGACACGGACGTCGACCACACCGGCCCGATAGGTGATTGCCTCTACCGCGGCGCCTGAGTTTTCACCGAGCGCAGCACTCAGTTCGAGTAGCGAGGCCAGGAATACCGGAGTCGCCGACAACGCGCCCATGCTGCGCTTGATCGAGTTGACTGCACCCACCGGATCCAGTACCGGCGTATTGCTGCCCGGCTGGATCTGCTGAAAGACCTGGGTGAACTGCGCCTGCAGGGCCGCCTCTTCCTGCATCAGGCGCCAGTAGTCTGCACCTTTTGCGATGAATCCGAACACGACAAACACCAGGGCCAGTATGGCCGCGCGTCTCCACGGCCGCAGCAACGAGCCGTAGTCCGCTTTCGGTCCGTATCTTCCTTGCAGCAGGTTCACCCCATGTCCGGACGCGACGGTGACCGCGAGACGAGGCAGCGCGCCATCGGGGAGTAACTTGATATCGACACTTTGCAGTTCGTGTCGCAGCGCGATCCAGTCGTGACTGAGTCGCTTTTCGTCGGCGCCGTCGCAGTAGACGACCAGATGGCCGACCTGAGCAGGTGGCGCATCCTGTTCGGTACGATCGACCAGGTGACCACCGGCGACGAGCGCATCGCTCGGTGTGGCGCCGTCCAGCGCAAATTCCTGGTCGCCACCATCGTTGAACATGACACAGTCGTTGTCGACGAGCACACTCATCGTGCCCGGGATGCGTGCGACACCGTAGTTCTCGGGCACCAGCTTCCAGGGTTGAATACCGACTTCCTCGAGCAGCGCAAGCCAGCCGTCGAGCGTGTCCCTGGCGACAGCCGCCACGGGACGGACCCCTGATTCGCGGCGATCACCGGCCGCAAAATGCAGCGTCTCGACATCCGCTGCGACCTGTTCCTCCAGTGCGAAGGGCAGGGCGGCGAGCAATCGTGCCCCGGCGCGCACCGGAAGCGTGACCGTCGTAGTCAGGACTTCGATTGCAGGTACGAGGACGATGACCGGGCGTCCACGGACGCCTGCCGCAGCTTCGGCCAGCGTGCCGGCGGAAGGTGGACTCAGGCGCGTGCCATTGTCATCCGCAGCAATCCACTCGACCTGCCGGTCGGGGGATCTTCCAAGGCGTACGACGACGAACTCTGCCATCTCAAATCGTTCCCAGGCTACGAAGAATCGGGGTTACAGCGCCAGTCTGACCGTTGCGATGCAACATTGTGAACAGGCTTACGCGAACCGTATCAATCTGCACGACGGCCTTCAATTGAAAAAAGCTCGAGCTTTCGGCAATCCAGGGAACCAGGCCCGGGTCTACAAGGGGCGCAAAGACGTTGGCATAGTCGACAAAGCCTCCTTCAGCGCGCAGCGAAACGAGTCCTTCGGCGTCGCCCTCCGTAACATTCGGCCCCAGCGACTGCAGCACCGCGACACTCGCGGTATTCACGTTTACCGGGGTACGACCGGGTAGCGCCGTGACATGCGGCAACAGGATCTCGAAACTCACCGGGTCCATGCCATCGATCGCGGATAACTCCGTTATGTTCGAGAGGCGCCGGTTCGGCGTTCGATAGGGGGGGGTAAAGCCGGAATAGAGGGGATCCTCGGCGCCGTCGGGAATCGTCTCGCGCTCGTCGGCGTCGAGCCAGTCGACGGTGGCGCCGGCCAGCCTAGGGTCGAGTCCGACCGCTGCCAGGAGACGTTCGAACTGCTCGAATGCGGGCTGATCCACCTCGCCGCGCCCATCGATCAGGTTGTTGACGTTGAAGCGCCCCTGCAGGTCCTCGAGCTGGCCCCAGATCCGCCCCTGGACGGCGTCAGAGTCGATAGATAGCGGCGGAATGTCGGACGCCCAGATCTCTTCGAGGTGATCGTTCGTCGAACTGGCGAGGTCGTCGGTGAGAACCTGTCTGACCCAGCCTTCCGACCCGATGGCAACCTGGATCGCCTGGTCACGGTACAGCAGAACCATCGTGCGCCGGGCATCGAGCGCGCTATCCCATCCGAGACGGGCCGCGATGGACGCTGTCAGCGCGGCAATCAACAATGCCGTTATCAGCGCTACGCCGCGGGCGCGAATCATGGCAGAACCTCGACCACGCGGGTCAGTTCTCCTTCGTCCGGGAGTACGAGCAGGATTTCCACCGCGCGCGGCAGCACGCTGGTGTTCGACGCGGTTCCAGCCGCCACCGGTGGCCACTGGTCCACCCATTCCCCGTTGTCGAGGAGGAACCGGAACGTCAGGCTGTCAATCTCGTCGAGCAGGACGGTCGCAATCGGAATGCTGCCGGGTGTCCTGTCCAGAACGTTCCAGTGATAGCGAATGAGTTCTTCTTCCTCGATACGATACGCGCTGCGCTGCTGGGTACTGCGCGGTACACCGGCCGAATTGGGCCAGCCGTTGCGGGTTACTTCCAGGGCGAAATCGCTGGCAAAGCTGGACCGCAGGGCAGGTTCATTTCCACCGAGGTCGTCCCGTACGGGTCGCGGGGCCGCCTGCATGAGATCCGTCGCCAGCAGGCTTACCGAACGCTGGATCGCCTGCAGACGATCCATACGGTTGGTCAGTAGCTCGGAGTTGTCCAGCGTCCGCCCGAGCGTCATGTAGGCAAGGGACGACATGATGCCGAATACGACGAGTGCGACGAGCACCTCGAAAAGAGTGAATCCTCGCTGCAAGCTCATTTCGTAGGGCCTTCGGGACCATCGCCACCAGGTCCGCTACGCCACTGCGCGTTGGCGCTGCCGGGCGGCACAGGCAAGCCGACAAAACCGGTGACCGTCCGAACAACGTAATCGCTTTCGGCGTACGACACCGATACGTCGACGCGCCTAAAGTTCTCGATGGTCGTCTCCGCGACGACGGCACGCCAGAACCAGCGACCGTTCCCGTAGTCGAGTTCACCGGAGGTCGTGCTGACCTCCGGCATTACGCCGGACAAGCGTATCTCGGCGATCTTGTTCTGCGCGATCCAGCTGGCATAGGTCCGATCACGCAATGCCCCGGCGTCGCTGATCATGCGATTCATGACGCCGGCAACCGACGCCATCGCAAAGCCCACGATGGCCAGCGCGACTACCACCTCGATCAGCGTAAATCCCCGTCTATGTCTCATCGTTCTCACCAAACCGCAGTTCCCCGAGCACGTCGCCGCGTAATACAAGCCGGCGGTCCGTGGCCGGGCGCCACAGGTGCAATTCGAAGACGGTCGCCTCACCACTCGCAAAGACGAACAGGTGCGGCGCGTAGGGCTCGGTACTGCTCGTCAGAGGGCGGTCAGGGTCATCCAGCCGTTGCGGTTCAAATTCGAGCTCGATCCGCCTGCCATCGATCAGGAGGTCGAACTCGAGGCCTTCGGGCAACTTGCGCAGGCGGTACAACTCATCACCGATGATGTCTGTCCACTGGCGCGTCAACGGGTCGAATTCGACCAATCGATACGCAGACCGCATCAGTTCGACTCCGAATTCGCGCCCCTGCAACATGGCCTCGTCCTGAGCAGTCTCGATGATGCTGGCTATCCGCAGACGCTCGCGATCCAAATCCTCATCCTCACCCGCGAGGTTCACGGATAAGAGCGCCATGGAAACGATGGTCCCGACAATAACGAGAACGACGAGGAGCTCGATCAGCGTAAAGCCACGCGCTGCAAAACGGGAAAACATCCTGGGTGGTGCGCCCCTCGGGAGGGCTTACTCGGTTTCCCAGTTTCCGATATCGGCGTCCAGCCCCTCACCACCGGGGCGACCATCACGACCCAGCGTGTAGATATCGATCTCGCCATTGTTGCCGGGATTGAGGTACTGGTAAGGATTACCCCAGGGATCTTTCGGCAGGCGGTCGAGATAACCGCCAGGCTTCCAGTTTCTGACGGTAGGGTCATTGGGCCTCACAACAAGCGCTTCGAGACCCTGTTCCGAAGTCGGGTAGGCGAAATTATCGAGGCGGTAGAACTTCAGGGCGTTCTCAATGTTGTTGATCTCCGCCTTGGCCTTCGTGATCTGCGCATCATCGACACGACCGATGACGTTCGGCGCAACGATAGCGGCGAGAATGCCGATGATGATGACCACGACCATGATCTCGATCAGCGTAAAACCGGCCTGGCGCACAGCGCCGGCGGGCGAACGGGGATACTGCTTCACTGACTGGCTCCACGCGGCCTGCAGACTAATGCCGCCGCGAAATTGACTGTGTATTGGTTTAAACGCCAGTATAGCAAACGTGGGGTTAAACAAAGATGATAAAAACCGGCGCCACTGCTGGCTTATGGCCGCCCTCATCGCGTTTGTTGCGCTTGTTCTGCAGCTCGGTGGCAGCGGTCTCCGGGAAGGCCTGGCGTGGGAGCGCGATGGTCTCATGGCGGGGCAGGCCTGGCGGCTGCTGAGTGGTCATTTAGTTCACCTGGGCTGGACTCACCTGCTGCTCAACCTTGCGGGCCTCGCGCTGGTCGCATGGCTGGTGGGCAGCGCGTTCGGGTGGCTTCGCTGGCTCATTATCGGCCTCGTCAGTATCGTGGCGATCGATGCCGGTTTCTGGTCTCTCAATCCTGAGCTCGACTGGTACGTCGGCCTGTCCGGTCTGTTGCACGGCCTGTTGTTAGCCGGGCTGCTACCAGGCCTGCTGCGCATCGATCGCGAAGCGCTGGTGCTCACGGCGTTTGTCGTGTTGAAGCTGTTCTGGGAGCAGCTCATGGGCCCGTTGCCAGGCTCCGAAGCCACGGCCGGTAACTCGGTCATCGTTGATGCACACCTCTATGGCGCCCTTGGGGGGCTGCTCGGCGGCGCGCTATGTCTATATAATTTGCCGCAGCCCGCACAGGATTCTTAAAAACTTAGGAAATCGCATGTCGTCTCTGTTTTCTGCCAATGCCCTCGAGGGCGAAATAGCGCTCGTGACGGGTGCTTCCAGAGGTATCGGCGCCTCGATTGCTACGGCACTTGCTGCTGCGGGCGCCACGGTTATCGGCACGGCCACGAGCCAGGGTGGTGCCGATGGCATATCAGCGGCACTCGGTGACCAGGGCCGTGGGATCGTGCTCAATGTTGCGGACGATGCCTCAGTCGCAGCCGCGATCAAGGACATTCAGTCGCACGAAGGCAACCCGAGCGTGCTCGTGAACAATGCGGGCATTACGCGGGACAACCTGTTGATGCGAATGAAGCAGGAGGAATGGGATGACGTCATCGGCACGAACCTGAGCGGCGTTTACCGTGTTTCAAAAGCCTGCCTGCGCGGCATGATGAAGGCGAAGAAGGGCCGCATCATCAATATTGCCTCGGTAGTCGGTGTCATGGGTAACGCTGGACAGGCGAATTACGCGGCCACCAAGGCCGGTGTTATCGGCTTTTCGAAGTCGATGGCGCGTGAGGTCGGCTCGCGCGGCATCACGGTGAACGTGGTTGCGCCGGGGTTCATCGATACCGACATGACAAAGGACCTGCCCGAGGCAAATCGAGAGGCGATGCTGTCGCAGATCCCCCTCGGTGCGCTCGGCGAAGGCCGCGATATCGCCAACGCGGTCGTGTTCCTGGCATCGGCCGGCGGAGCCTACATCACGGGCGAGACGCTGCACGTCAATGGCGGCATGGTGATGGACTAAACGAGGCCCAAAAAGCTGTAGATCAGACGAAATTATTGACATACAATGGCACCCCACGCCCGGGGTGTCCCTTGAAAAATCAAGGAGTTAGAGGAAATTTGGGCAGGGAATACGGCATGGTTTCGCGCTGCGATCCGTGCGAATCGGAGTCTTCTCAGGAGAAGCGAACACTATGAGCAGTATTGAAGAACAGGTAAAAAGCATTGTTGCAGAGCAACTCGGCGTCAAAGAAGACGAGGTGACGAACGATGCTTCTTTTGTCGATGACCTGGGCGCCGACTCGCTCGACACAGTCGAGCTCGTCATGGCCCTCGAAGAGGAATTCGAAACCGAGATTCCTGACGAGGAAGCCGAGAATATCACCACGGTCCAGCAGGCCATCGATTTCGTAACCGCTCGCCAGAGCGAGGGTTAACCGGCGAGGCGCGGGCCGTCGTCCCGCGCCTTTCCCTTTCCAGTGCGCACGGCAGTTCTGCCATCCAGCCTTTACGGACAGATTCTTGAGTAAACGTCGCGTTGTAATTACCGGAATGGGCATCGTCTCGCCGGTAGGCAGCACGCTGGACGATGCCTGGAAGAACGTTCGCGTCGGAGTTTCCGGCATTGAACTGGTCGACGAGTTCGATACCAGCACTTTTCCAACCCGTATCGCCGGCCTCATCAAGGGCTTCGACGTCGATCAGTACCTGCCCAAAAAAGACCAGCGCAAGAACGACCCGTTCATCCACTACTGCGTCGGCGCCACCGCCGAGGCCATTCGTGACTCCGGACTCGAGATCACCGAAGAAAACAGCCATCGCATCGGCGTTGCACTTGGTGCCGGAATCGGCGGGATCAAGACGATCGAGGAGGCGCACACAAGGCTGGTTGAGGGCGGCGTCCGCAAAGTCTCGCCATTTTTCATCCCGGGCAGCATCATCAACATGGCGTCCGGGCAAGTGAGCATTCTCAACAAGATTACCGGGCCGAATATTTCGATTGTGACTGCGTGTGCGACGTCGACACACTGTATTGGCCTCGCGGCTCGCAGCGTTGCCCATGGCGATGCCGACGTAATGCTGGCCGGTGGTGGTGAGCACGCAACGACGCCGGTTTCTATGGGCGGGTTCTGCTCGGCGCGCGCCATGTCGACGCGCAACGACGATCCCAAGGCTGCCAGCCGCCCTTATGACATTGACCGCGACGGCTTCGTCGCGAGCAACGGCGCCGGCACCGTGGTACTCGAAGAACTCGAGCATGCCCGGTCTCGCGGCGCAAGGATCTATGCGGAACTCATTGGCTTCGGCATGAGCTCCGACGCCTATCACATCACGCTGCCGCCGGCCGACGGTGAGGGCGCCAGGAAATGCATGGTCGCGGCGATCAATGATGCGGGCATCGACCCCGCCGAGATCGACTACGTTAACACTCACGGCACTTCGACACCGGCGGGTGATATCGGGGAGACCAACGGGATCAAGAATGCGTTGGGTGACCACGCCCGGAGAGTCGCGATCAGTTCGACCAAGTCGACGACCGGGCATCTGCTGGGAGCAGCTGGTGTCGTCGAGGCGATTTTCAGTATCCAGGCAATCCAGCACCAGGTCATCCCTCCGACGATCAACCTCGACAACCAGGATCCGGAGTGCGACCTGGATTACACGGCCAACGAGGCACGTGACGCAAAGGTCCGTACCGTGTTGTCCAACTCGTTTGGATTCGGCGGTACCAACGGAACCCTGATTCTCCGCGCAATTGACTGAGATCATCCGCGAGATCGCCGGTCCCGGCGACCTGCGAGCCCTCCATCGCGGCAACCCCTCGCGCTATCCTTTCTTGTTGCAGAGTACGACCCGCGGCGGCACGCTCGGGCGCTACGACATCCTGTTTGCAGCGCCCGGCGATACGCTGGTTGCCCGGGACGGCATCCGCTTTCTTGAGGCGCTCGACGCATGGTGGTTGCAAGAACGGGTGGCGGCAACCGACGCTGCACTACCGTTCCAGGGCGGCTGGTTTCTCTATCTCGGCTATGAACTGGCAGGCGAGATCGAGCCGGCGCTCGAGCTGGCTGCCGACCCGCTGTTGCCGCGCGCCTTTGCAGTCCGATGCAAGTCTGCACTTGTCTTCGATCACGAGACTGGCACCTG
Organism: Woeseiaceae bacterium; assembly: GCA_041574455.1. Classification (GTDB taxonomy): domain Bacteria; phylum Pseudomonadota; class Gammaproteobacteria; order Steroidobacterales; family Woeseiaceae; genus UBA1847. The sequence continues at coordinate 91,360 of JBFFOM010000001.1, forward strand.
TCACCTGGTCAGCGAAGTACCGGGCAATATCGATGCTGCAACCCTCCGCGCGGACCTCGGCGAGCTGCGCTCATTCCACCAGCAGCACGCCAACAAAGCGACCAGCATTCATGAGGAAGCAGCCGATATCTTCACCGCTGCGGTGGCGCGGGCGAGGGAGTACATCGGCGCCGGCGACGTTTACCAGGCGAACCTGTCCCGATCCTGGGTGACCGAAGGCGACTTCGATGCCTGCGACATTTACGAATCCCTGTGCCAGGCGAACCCGGGCCCCTTTGCGGGCATGGCCCGTTGGGACGACGTCGAGATCATTTCATCGTCGCCGGAGCGTCTCCTGAAGATTCGCGACGGCTATGCCTCCACGCGTCCGATTGCAGGCACGCGACCCCGCTCGGAGGACCTGCAAACCGACGCCAGCCTGTCGGCCGAGCTCTTTACCAACGCCAAGGAACGGGCAGAACACGTCATGCTCATCGATCTTGAACGCAATGACCTGGGTCGAATCTGCGAAGCCGGGAGCGTCGAAATCGACGAGATGATGGTGCTGGAGAGCTATGCACACGTCCATCACATCGTGTCGAATGTCAGCGGACGTCTGCGCGCGGGCGTGACGCCGGGACAGGCGATCGCGGCTGTCTTTCCTGGTGGCACGATTACCGGATGCCCGAAGATTCGTTGCATGGAGATCATCGGGGAGCTCGAGCAGGGTCCACGTGGCGCTTATACCGGGTCGTTCGGTTACCTGAACCGTGACGGGACCCTCGACCTCAATATTCTCATCCGAACGATCGTGTGCACCGACTCGGCCGTGACCTTTCGTGCCGGGTCGGGCATTGTTGCGGACTCCGATGCGGACATGGAGCTGCACGAGACGCGCGCCAAAGCCGAGGGCATGTTGCGAGCCATTACCCAATGAACGAACGGGGGATCATTAGTGCACGGGGGTCGCAATATGGGGACGGCCTGTTCGAGACGATTGCGATCCGCGACGGTAATCCGCGATTGTGGACGTATCACCTGGAGCGTCTGCAGGAGGGCTGCAAGCGCCTGGGATTCGAGGCCCCTGAGCCAGCCGCGCTGCATGAAAGACTTAATGAGGCTTTGAGCACAAGCGACGCGGACAGCATGCGTTGCGTTGCCAAGCTGGTCGTATCTGCAGCGTCGCAAGGACGCGGTTATGGCAGATCCGTACCGTCACCGACTGAAACCTGGGCCGGCGTCTTTCCGGCCACAGCGCTTGCACGCTCGGACTACGCGAACGGCATCAGCACGACGCTGTGTGAGACGCGACTGGCAACGGGCTCTCCCGTAGCGGGTCTGAAGACGCTCAACCGACTCGAGCAAGTTCTCGCCCGTGCCGAATTCGCGGAGTCGAGCGTGCTCGAGGGGCTGACGTGCGATGCCGATGGTCGCATCATCTGCGGTACCATGAGCAACGTGTTTATCGTCCGGAACAACCAGGTCCTGACGCCGTCACTGGAGCGCTGCGGCGTCTCCGGGATCATGCGGCGCCTCGTTATCGAAGAGTCCGAACGCGCCGGACTTCCCGTCGTGGTCGCTGATTTTTCTGCCGATGAGCTGGGCACCGCCGACGAGGTCTTTATCACGAACAGCCAGCTGGGTGCTGTTCCAGTGCGGAACTGTGATGAACATCGATGGCCGGTCGGCCCGGTAACGCGTCGGGTCATCGGTATGTTGTTCGAACGCGGAATCGAAGAATGCCGACCGTGAAGAAGTTGCTGGCCATCACGGCGGTCATGATCTTTGTCGGCGCCGTCATTACCGGGCTGGGAGCATGGCGCGTCGCGCAGTTCATGTCGTCACCTGTCACGGTCGCGCCGGCAGGGCAGACGTTCGAAATCGCCCCGGGCAGTTCGTTTACGGCTATCGCTCGCAAGCTGGTCGCAGAAGGATTTATCGAGGACGCAACCTGGTACCGGACCTACGCGCGCTGGAGCGGAGTGGCCGGAGGGGTGCAGGCGGGTGAATACCTGATTGAGCCGGGCGCGACGCCACGGTCGTTGCTCGAGCAGTTCACGAGCGGCAGCGTCAAGCTCTATTCGTTCACGATCGTCGAAGGCTGGAATCACCGGGACCTGCTTGCAGCGCTGCATCGGAACGAGGCTGTTGAACCGTCGATGACCGACGAGGACTGGCCCGTGCTGTTGACCGAGCTCGGCAGTACGGTCATGCACCCCGAGGGATTGTTTCTTCCCGAGACCTATCACTTCCCCCGGGGCACGACCGATCGTAGTGTCCTGGCGCAGGCGTATTCGCATATGCAGGAAGTCCTTGAACAGGAGTGGCAGGCGCGCGGCAGGGACACGCGCGTGACCACGCCCTACGAAGCATTGATCCTGGCATCGGTGGTCGAAAAGGAAACGGCGCGTGCCGACGAGCGCCCGCTTATCGCCGGAGTATTCACTCGGCGGCTCGAGAAGCGCATGCGCCTGCAAACCGATCCGACCGTAATTTACGGAATCGGGCCCGCTTTCAATGGCAATCTCACGCGCCGGGATCTGCGTACCGACACGCCCTACAATACGTACACGCGTGCCGGACTGCCGCCAACCCCGATCGCGATGCCCGGACGGGACGCAATCAATGCCGTGCTACACCCGGCCGACGGCGAGGAGTTGTATTTCGTAGCGACGGGTCTCGGCGACGGCAGCCACAGGTTTTCCGTGACAAAGGCGGAACACGACGCCGCTGTGGCGGAATACCTGCAGCGGCTGCGACAACAACGCAGGGAAGGGGGCTGACGTGACGCGGGGCAGGTTCATTACGATCGAGGGCATCGAAGGGGTTGGCAAGTCGACCAACATCGTTGCAGTTGTTGAACGGATCGAGGCCGCGGGCCACAAGGTACTGACGACCCGGGAACCGGGCGGTACGCCATTTGCAGAAGACCTTCGCGAAATCCTGATGAATCGTGGCGACGAGCCGGTCCCGGAGATCGCGGAGGTGCTGCTGATGTTTGCCGCTCGCTCGTTCAATGTGAGCAACGTCATCGTACCGGCGCTCGAAGCAGGTACGTGGGTCGTCTCTGATCGATTCACGGACTCGAGCCGCGCCTATCAGGGCGGCGGGCGCGGGATCCCGATGACGGTCATCGACAGCATGGCGGATTGGGTCCATGGCGATACCTGGCCCGATTTGACGATCCTGCTCGATGCCCCGGTTGACGTCGGTATGGCTCGTGCCGGTTCCCGGAGTGCACCTGACCGCATCGAGCAGGAACAGCACGACTTCTTCGAGCGGGTGAGGGACTGCTACCTCGAAATCGCGGCCGCGGAGCCGGACCGCGTTGCCGTCGTCGACACGACGAGAGATCTTGATACGGTCAAGGGTGAAGTCGTTGCTCTCGTGGAGAGTCTTCTGTGAACATTGAGTGGCTCGGTGGCTTTGCCGAGGCCTGGCATGCCCGGGTGGAAAGCAGGCGGGTTCCGCACGCGGTTCTCCTGGCAGGTCCGGAAGGCGTCGGCAAGCGCGCCTTCGCGCGATGGATCGCCATGACAACGCTGGGCATGTCCGAGTCGCGCATTCCGGAATTCGTGGCTGACACGCCCGAGCATGCAGACCTTCACTGGATCACGGTGCCCGAGGACAAGCAGTCGATCGGCATAGAGCAAATCAGGAAACTTGTTTACGACCTGAGCCTGACCAGTTACGAGGGCGGCGCGAAGGTGGCGGTCATCGAGCCGGCAAATGCCATGACGGTCAATGCAGCCAACAGCCTGCTCAAGACCCTCGAGGAGCCGCCTGGAGAGACACTGCTGGTGCTGATCGCCGACCGGGTCGGCAGGCTCCCCGCGACGGTTTTCAGCCGCTGCCAGCGCATCGATATGGCGCCGCCGACCGAACAGGATGCCCTCGCATGGCTGGACCGGCTGCAGCCGGGCGCTGCCTGGATCGACGCCCTGCGCGTTGCCGGTGGAGCACCGCTCGCGGCAATCCGGGCGCTCGACGATCTCGAAACGGGAGCGTCCCTGGCTCGGGACCTCAATATGCTGGGGCGGGGCGAGGGCTCGGCTGTCGAGATGGCTGCGCGCTGGGCCAAACTCGACCCCGGGTTCGTTCTCGACTGGCTGGTGCGGCAGGTTCGACTCGCCGCCATCGCGGCCTCTGCGGGGCGCGGAAGCGCCGCCGGGCTGGCGATTGAGGATTCTGTGCTGCACCGCATAGACATGCCGAAATTGTTCTGTTATCTAGACATAATCAATGGGTTGCGTGGGCAGCCAGGCGGTTCTTTCAACGTGCAGCTGACACTGGAAGGGCTGCTGATCGACTGGGCGGGTGGCCTGCGCGAATGCGGTGAGGCGCCCCTCGATGGCATGTGCCTTATGCTGGCCGGCCGCTGATACGACAAGGGTTCAGGACAATGAACAAACCGGGATTGCTGACACTGACAATCAAGGACAAGAGCGCGCTGTATCTTGCGTACATGCCGTTCGTGGTGAATGGCGGGCTGTTCATCCCGACCAACAGCTCGTATCGCCTCGGGGACGAAGTCTTCATGCTCCTTAATCTCATGGGTGAGGAAGAGAAGATTCCGGTTGCGGGAACCGTCATCTGGATGACGCCCAAGGGCGCCCAGGGCAAGCGGACGGCCGGAATTGGCGTTCAGTTCTCGGACCAGGACCAGGGCAATACGCAGAGGAAAATCGAGACCTACCTGGCCGGCGCACTCGGCGGCGACAAGCCGACGCATACCATGTAGGAAGAACACCAGGCCCGCATGATTGCGGCGTCGAAGCCTCTCTTACGCGCTTTCTGAATTTATCCCGCCCTGCAATACGTAGGCCTGGAAGCCGCGTTCGCTGAGAATATAGGCGCCGGCCGAGCTGCGCCGCCCCGTGTCGCAACACACGATGTATTTCTTGCTCTTGTCGAGAGTCGAAATCTTGAGGCGAATAAAATACAGCGGGATATTGATAGCGCCTTCGAGATGCTGGTTCTCGAATTCACTGGGCAGCCGGACATCGAGCCACTGGCCGCCTGAACGCACGATGTCCTCGGCCTGAGCGACACTGACCCAGTCAAGCATGGGTTCATTGAGCAGCTTTTTGAAATCGTCCTTGCCCAGTCGCATGACCGCGCCGTCAGTTTGCATCGTGACCGTCGCATTGCGCTTGGCATCCGAGATCAGGGCCTCTTCGCCAAACGTATCGCCGACATTGAGTTCCGCGAGCTTGATGCCTTCCTTGCTGAGCGGCGTCTCACGCGTAACAAGGGCCGAGCCGCGAATCAGGACGTAGAAGTAATCGCCTTCTGCACCCTGTTTGAGGATCACGTCACCGGCGCGATAGTTGATCTGCTGCATCCGCATGAAGATCGCCTGGATGTTGGCCGGCGGGATCTTGTGGAACGCCTTGGCCTGGAGCAGCATCGTCATCCAGTCTTCGCCGCCCTGGTCTGATTTGCCCTGCAGCTCGGATACTTCGTAGGTTCCGGTCTGGTCCCAGGTCAGCATGACGTCGAGCAAATCGCTATCGATCGAAATGAACCTGACCCGATCGCGGGCCTTTGCCGTCACTCGACGCGGATAGACCGGTGCGACAGGGTTCCTGGCGAGTTCCGTACCGCCTTCCACCTTGCCCACGATCTTGGTCTGGTCGACGAGCTCGAGAATGCCGGAAACGATGTAGATCGTACGTTTTTCGGTGTCGCCCTCCTTGAACAGCAGCTGGCCCGGTGACAGCTCACGGATCTGCACCTTGCGGGCTAATGCCGCAAGGTTGTCACGTTTGAGGCCGTCAAGCGGGGAAAAGCCCCGGAGCAGCTCCGTGCTAACCTCCTCACCTGCCATTACACATCCTGTTTCTGCCAGACATTCGCTCAGGGTAATCAGATTACGTCAAGAGCGTATTCTACCGTTAATTCAACAACTTCTGGAACCACGAACAGTGCGCAGCGTGAAGTACCGCACAGTTTCCGTGGCGCTGACTACGCGACTGTGACTGCCGTCACAAGTTGGCCCAGCCCTCATGCGGTGCAAAACGATCACCGTGATGCGCGGCGAGTTTCCGCAGGGCGTCTCGCACCTCGTCAAATCCCCGCTCGCGCGCATAGTTGATCGGGCCACCGCGGAACGGCGCAAAACCCGTACCGAAGATCACCCCGGCATCGAGCAGATCCGCTTCCGCGACAACCCCTTCTGCCAGGCAGGCCACAGCTTCATTGACCATCGCGAGGATCAAGCGGTCTTCGATGTCTGCGGGCACGGACTGGCCGTTTGCCGGTGGTTTGACCGCCCGACCGTCTTGCCAGTTGTAGTATCCCTGGCCCGTCTTACGGCCGAGCTTGCCGGCATCGACCAGCGCAGCGAGGTCGTTGGCGGGCACTTCACGATCGGTCGCCACCGTGAGAATACCCGCAACATGTTGCGCGATATCCAGTCCCACGCTGTCGGCAAGCTCGATCGGCCCCATCGGCATGCCGAATTTTTCCGCCGCCTTGTCGATCTCGACGAGCGCCACGCCTTCGTGTGCGAGTGCCATTGCCTCACCCATGTACGGGGCAAGAATACGATTGACGACAAAACCGGGCGAACTCATGCACTCCAGTGGCAATTTGCCGATCGCCTTCGTGAACGCAAAGCCGATGTCCATGGCGTCCTGGTCCGTATCGTTGCAGCGAATCACCTCAACAAGCGGCAGCATGGCGACGGGGTTGAAGAAATGCAGGCCGATGAATCGTGTCGGGGCGTCGAGTACGGTTCGCAGTTCCTCGAGCCGGATGCTCGAAGTGTTGGTTGCCAGCAGCGCGCCGGGCTTCATCCTCGCCTGCAGATCGCGATACAGCCCTTGCTTCGCCTCGAGGTTCTCGAAGATCGCTTCGATGATCAGGTCTGCTTTGGCTGCGCCTTCGCCAGCAACATCGGCTGCCAGGCGTTCCGCCGTAGCCGCACGTTTCTCGTCATCGCGAACACGCTTTGCGAACAGCTTCGCAGCACGTTCAAGCGCCGGGTCGATGTACTTCTGTTCCCGATCCTGCAGTGTCACGGTCATACCGCGAAGCGCGCACCACGCAGCGATATCGCCACCCATGACGCCTGCGCCGACTACATGCACATGCGCGATCTTCGCGTCTGTCGGGTTGCCCTGTTTCTTGAGTTTGCCCTGCAGGAAGAACACTCGAATCAGGTTTCTTGCCGTCGAAGTCAGCATCAATGGACCGAAACTCTGGGCTTCCGCGTCATAACCCGTCCTTGACGAGGCGGCATGCTTCACCCACAAATCGATCATGGCGTACGGGGCAGGGTAGTGGTCCCTACGCGCCTTTTTTCCAACCTGCTTGAGCAGCATGTTCTTCACCAGCGGGCGGAACGGCGCGAGGGCGAGGATCCGATCGAGCAGCGGTGCCTTGCTTCGAGCAGGGCGCGTCGCGACCAGTTCTTTGGCGACATCCCGCCAGCTGTCTTCACCCGCGATGCGGTCGATCAGCCCGATACGCAGCGCCTTTTTCGCATTGACCGGGTTCCCGGTCAGCATGATTTGCATACCTTCGCGAACGCCGCACAGCTGTACGACACGCACGGTGCCGCCGAACCCCGGATGCAGGCCCAGCTTAACCTCGGGAAGGCCGAAGATCCTGCTGTCACTGTCCGGCCCGATGCGGTAATCGAACATCATCGCAATCTCGAGCCCGCCGCCCAGGCAGACACCATTGACCGCGACAACCGTCGGGCAGGGAAGATTACTGATGCGCAGAAAGACGCTCTGAGCCATCTTGGTCAGAGCGACAACCTCGGCGGCCGATTGAAAGCCATCGAACTCAGTGATATCGGCTCCCATGATGAAACTGCCGGGTTTGCCTGAATACATCACCAGTCCGGCGGGCGCGTTCGCCTCCAGCTCCTCCAGGACGTTGTCGAGTTCCTGGATGACTTCAGAAGACAGGGTATTGGCCGTTGCTTCGGCCTTGTCGAGACACAGCCAGCTGATGCCGGCACCGTCGGTTTCCAGTTTCCAGTGCTTGTACATGTTTCTCTCTCGGTTCAGGCAGGCTCGAAGTCGCACACGAGCGGCAGGTGGTCCGACAGGCGGACCTCCGGTACTTCGAACCGCTGCACATTGATGCCATCCTGGTACAGGATGAAGTCGAGCTCCTTGCGCGGCGCGCGGCTCGGGTAGGTCGGGATGCTGTCGACATTCGCGGACGTCAGGCCCGCGGCTTTCATAAACAGGTAAATCTCGTTCTCGCCCCAGAACGTATTGAAGTCGCCGGCCACGATGACCGGCTTTACCGTCTTCTGGATCAGGTCGTAGAGATGCCGAAGCTGCAAATGGCGGTGACGGTACTTGAGCGAAAGATGCACGAGAAAGATCGCGAAATCGTCCATCTCGAGTTCGATGATCAGCCGCTTGATCCCGGTATCGAAATAATGAAACCGCTCGCCATGCACGCGCGGCGAGGCCATGAAAGCATTCCCTTGTTTGCGAATGATAGGCAGGATCTGGTTGATCGATTTCTCGCCATACTTGGTCTCGTACGAGGTATTCATGCTGAGATCGGCAGCGATCTTCTCCGCCTGGTTGACGTTGCGGCTGCGAATCGACCCGGTGTCGACCTCGATCAACCCAACGACGTCAGGATCGATGGACTTGATGAACCGTGTAATTTCGGGGAGTACGGCCTGGTTTCCGAGTACATACCCGGCGCCCGGAATCGGCATACGCATGCTTGCACCACCGCCAACCGCGTACCGAATGTTGTACAAAAGGAGACGCATGTCGGGAACGATACAGAAACACCCAGACTATGGAAACAAGCCTCGCGAGAATTGGCTAAACTACCGGAAACCCGGTGAGACAAGGTGACGATTGTGTCAGAAGACAACCCGATTCGCGTGTTCGCGACACACTGCTTCGACGAGACCGACGACTATCTCCGAATTTTCGAGTTCCTCGAAAGCGCCGAACGTTTCTACTACATCAACGTCAGTAAACCCGAGGAGATGCCGACTACAGGCGGGTCGCAGGCGGTCAGGGATGAGCTAATTCGCCAGGTCAAGGAGGCGGAGGCCGTGTTCGTCGTGCCCTCCGCCTGGGAGCGCAATGCCGGCATAGTGAATTTCATGATGGACATTGCTGAGGCGAACAATATCGGTTTGATCGTCATCAAGCCCTTCGGCGGGCTGCGCGACACGCCCGCGGAACTCATCGAGCGCTGCCAGGAGCACATCGAGTGGAATGATCGCGAAATGGTCGATGCCCTCAGGCGTCAGGCGCGAGGTGAAGATACGGCGCGCTGGGAGGTGCTGGACTTTCCCGGATGGAACGAAAATGGGCCTATTGAACAGTAGGTTATAGAACTTTTCTTAGGTAAATTATGCGACCCGTCGTCATTGCGCACCGTGGTGCCTCGGGCCATCTGCCCGAGCATACGCTCCAGGCCAAGGCCCTGGCGTTCGCCATGGGAGCCGATTACCTGGAGCAGGACGTCGTCGCCACACGCGATGACCGGCTCGTTGTCCTGCACGATATTCACCTGGACGACGTCACGGACATCGCGAGCCGTTACGCGAACAGGGCCCGGGAGGACGGTCGTTTTTACGTCAGGGACTTCGACCTGGCGGAAATCGAAAGGCTTCGGGTCCATGAGCGCAGGAATGCCGAAGGACAACAGGTATTCCCGGGGCGCCGCAACTACGACGGCGATGATTTTCGCGTGCATACGCTGGAGCGTGAACTCGAACTGGTAACAACCCTGGCTGCGGGCACCGGACGCGAGGTCGGCATCTACCCGGAAATCAAGAGCCCGGCATGGCACCGCGAGGAGGGCGTCGATATCACAATGCTCGTTCTCGATTGCCTGCGGAAATTCGGTTACTCGGACCAAGCGGATTACGTGTACCTGCAGTGTTTCGATGAGTACGAATTACGACGCGTCCGGCTTGAACTGGGCTGCGCGCTCAAACTCGTGCAATTGATCGGCGAGGACGACTGGGATCCCGCACCAACCAATTTTGCAGCCATGCGCACGGAAGAGGGTCTGCGCAGGTTGGCTGGAACCGTTGACGGCATCGGACCCTGGATCAACCAGCTATACAGCATCGAGGATGGCAGGGTCAGCGACACCGGGCTGGTCTCCCGCGCGCACGCCGCGGGCCTGGTCGTGCATCCTTACACGTTTCGGAACGATGCCCTGCCGGAAGGATTCGCCTCGATCGACGAATTGTATGCGTTCGCGATCAGGCAGCTGAGTATCGATGGTTTCTTCACGGACTTCCCGGACTCCGCCGTGCGGTTCCTGCAACGTCATAGAAAGCTATAGGGAATTCCCGTATATTAGAATATGCTAATCAGCATCATAATGAGCGTCTGCCCAACTTGAGGGATCACGTGTGTTCAGGTCTCGCTACGCTGTCTTCCTGCTGGTGATTTTGCTTGTCGCTCCCGGTACCCGGGCCGGCGCTGAGGCTCATCTGGATCTGAAGGAGTTTGCCGGCAAAGTCGTGATTGTCGACTTCTGGGCGTCGTGGTGCGTGCCGTGCCGGCGATCGTTTCCCTGGATGAACAGGATGCAGGCACGGTATGCGGACCTGGGGCTCGTGATCATCGGTGTCAATCTTGATCAGGATCGGGAACAAGCTGCCGAGTTTCTCGAAGAGATACCGGCGAGCTTCACGATTTTTTACGATGACGAGGCAGCGCTCGCGCGGGAATTTGACGTCGAGGCGATGCCGAGTTCTTTCGTTATCGGCAGAGACGGACATATCGTTGCGCGTCACCTGGGATTCAAAGTCAAACGCCAGGACGAATACGAAGCCGTCCTCCGGGACGCACTGGGAGTAGAGTAATGAAGCAAATGCTTGTTACTGTGTTTTTCACGATAGCGGTTTCGGGATGCACATCCATGGGCGTCGAGCCCTGGGAGCGCGATGTACTGGCACGCGCAGATATGCAATTGATCGCCGATCCGCTCGAGGCAGCTACCGACGACCACATCTATTTCAGCAAAGAGGCGACCAGTGGCGGTCGTGGCTTCGGCGGCGGCGGTTGCGGGTGCAATTGAGATGTGCGCGCGCAGGAAAGCGGCAGAAAAGGCCGTCTCCACCGTGCTGGCGTCAGCGACCTGTGCACTGCTGGGTACGGGCACGCCTGCACCCGTCGATGCCAGCGAGGATGACAACTGGGATTTCAATACCTCGCTGCTCTATTACGGCGAGGACGGTGACCGGGTACAGGACCTGAGCTTCAAGTCTCTGTCGCGGCGGCTGTTCGTCGATGACAGGGTGCTGACCCTCGGGCTGACGGTCGACACCCTGACCGGCGCCAGTCCCAGTGGCGCCATCCGCCAGGACGGACCCCAGACGTTCACACGACCATCGGGGATCGGCAGTTACGACGTACCATCGGGCCAACTGCCCCTCGATGACACATTCAAGGATACGCGCCTGGCATTGACGGCGAACTGGCAACAGCCCATCGGTGAGAAGGGACTGGTCAACGTCGGTGTCAGCGCGTCTAAAGAGTACGACTATTTTCACACGGGCCTGAACCTGCGTTATGCGCACGCTTTCAACCAGCGCAATACCACGGTCTCCGGGGGTGTCTCCTACGCCCGGGATAACATCGATCCAGTCGGTGGGGCACCGGTTCCGTTGACCCCGATGGGGGATGTGGACGACCTCGACAACCGCCGTGGTGACGACGACAAAGATGTTCTCGATGTCGTGCTCGGGGTATCGCAGGTGATCAACCGCGATGTCGTGGTGCAGCTCAACTACTCTTTCAGCCGGCAGGATGGCTACCTCAACAATCCGTACAAGGTCCTGAGTCTCGTCGATCCGGTGACTGGCGATACGCTGCCGCGTATTCCGGGCCCGTCCGGCGGACCGACAGGGCAATTCCTGTTCGAGCATCGCCCGGACCAACGTACCCAGCACGGGATCTATCTGCAGGGCAAGGTGAATATCGACGGCAAGGTTCTCGATGCCTCGTATCGGTTCGCGACAGACGACTGGGAGATCGATTCGCACACGCTGGATCTTCGCTACCGCTGGTCTGTCGGCACATCGAGCTACCTGGAGCCGCACCTGCGGTATTACTCACAGAGCGAAGCCGAGTTCTATCGACTGAGTCTCGACAGTTCTCTGCCGTTGCCCGAGTTTGCATCGTCCGACTACCGGCTCGGCCGTTTCGACGGGATTACGGCGGGACTGAAGTACGGGTGGCAGACGCGGAACGACAACGACATGAGCATTCGCGTCGAGTGGTACACGCAGTCGGGCGAAGTCCCGCCGGATCAACTCATCGGCAACCAGGCGCTGCGCGACAACTACCCGGACCTCAACGCGTTGATCGTGCAGTTCAGTTATCGTTTCTCCCGCTAGGCAGGTTCGGCTTTCTGCGACGGGCCGAGCTGAATGGGCCGGCCACTTCCAGGCAATGGGCAGCCCATGCGAGGTGCTGCTGGAGTCCACGACCGAAGCAGCGGCCGTTGCTGGCTGTGATGCAGTGGCCGCCGAAGCCTGGCGGATCGAGGACAAGTACAGTCGCTATGTTGCCGACAATGTGATCCACCGGATCAACAATGCGGCTGGCGTTCCGGTGGAGGTCGACGAGGAAACCGCGCGCTTGCTCGATTTTGCGGCCACGCTACATGAACTCAGCGAGGGGCTTTTCGACGTTACGTCCGGCGTACTGAGAGCCGTCTGGAATTTCGACGGTGGCGGCGCCGTGCCTGATGAGGAAGCCGTCGCAGCCGTCCGGTCCATGGTCGGTTGGTCCCGGGTCCAGTGGGTCAATCCGTCGCTCACCCTCGAACCAGGCATGGAGCTCGACCTCGGTGGAATCGGCAAGGAATACGCAGTCGACCGTTGCACAGAACGCCTGAGGCAGATAAGCGATGCGCCGGCACTCGTGAATTTCGGCGGGGACCTAGCAGTTACCGGGCCGCGGAAGGGCGGGGAGCCATGGAAGGTGGCGGTTGAGAGTGAAAGTACCGGCGTCCCCGGGAAGCTGATCGAGCTCAGGCAAGGTGCCATCGCCACCAGCGGCGACGCACGGCGATTTGTCGAGTATGAAGGCCGGCGCTATGGGCACATCCTGAATCCGCTCACGGGCTGGCCCGTCGACAACGCCCCGCGCTCGGTCACCGTGGCTGCAGATACCTGCACCCAGGCCGGCATGCTCAGCACTCTCGGGATGCTGCGTGGCAGTGGTGCCGAAGAGTTTCTCGAGGCGCAGGGAGTTCGCTACTGGTGCCGCCTTTAACTAGAAGATACTTTAATAAATAATGTTAAAGTATTGTTTTGTAAGAAATAGTATGGAATGTTGCCATTTACGGGTTGAGCGGATATGGTCAGCAGCTAGCGGGGCGGGGGGCTCAGAGTGAGAACTTCGTCCTTTTATGGACGGCGAATCCCAATAATCATAGGCCAATGTTTGTCGAACTCCCGCAGCAGCTGATCCTCTACACCGCCGGCGCGTTCCTGCTGGGCTGGTTGCTGTCGTCGATTGCATCTCGATTTGGCACCCGCTTGCAGGCCAAACGGCGCGATCCCCGTGATGACCGGATTCGACAACTCGAGGCGGAATTGCGTATTGCCCAGGGCGATTCGGAACGCAACAAGAGCGAACGGGAGCGACTCGAGGACGAGCTCAAGGAAACCGTAGTCGGCATCGAGCGACGCGATAACGTGATCACCGAACAGCAGTCGAAGATCGAGAGAATCCAGGTTGACCTCAAGGACTCGGTTCTCAAGACCCGTGAACTGCGGGCTGAACTGGCGGATCGCGCAACCGAAAACGTGCACGCCGAAGCCAAGATTCGCGAGGTCGAGACCGAGCTATCGGTTGCCCAGGCCTCATCCGACATGATCGCTACCGGGGTGCTCGATTACTCGCTCGCGCCGGACAAGGAAGACAGCGAGTCGGCCAACGAGGAAGCGGCCGACATCAGCAAGACAGCGACCTGACACCGGTGCGGCGCCTGATCGCGCTCGTTGCGCTGCTGCTGCTGGGATCCTGCAGCCGCTGGGATCTCGGCGTCGAAGTTCCTTTCGTTGCTACCTGGAAAGGCCAGCCTCTCTCCTGCGAAAGTGCTGGCCCGGCACTGACGGACCTGCGCTTCTACGTCGACGACCCGCAACTCATCGACTTGGAAGGAAACGCGCACCATCTCCGGTATGCGACCGAATTCGAATGGCAGAACGACGTCGTCGCGCTGATCGACCTCGAAAATGGCGAGGGCACTTGTGAGAACGGGACCGACGTCTTCTTCGACCGGCTGATCGGGGTAACCCGTGCCGGGAGCTATCGGGGTCTGCGCTTTACGGTCGGCGTACCGTTCAGACTCAACCATGCGAACCCGCTGACCGCGACGACACCGCTCGGGGACGCTGCCATGCACTGGCACTGGCGTTCCGGCTACAAGTTCCTGCGGGCAGGGGTGCAGTCGACGGACGACGGGTTCTGGATTCACGTCGGCAGCGCGGGCTGTGACGGTACAGTTGGCCATATCACGGACTGCCGATTCCCCAACCGGGTCGAGGTCTTTCTGCCGGATTTTGTTCCAGGAGAAAGCGTTGTGGTCGTGGAGCTTGCGGAACTGCTCGCAGGTACGAATCTCGATGACGGTGAAGTCACGAACTGCTCCTCGGGACCGGCCGAAGACGCTTGTGTGGCGCCTTTTAGCGCATTGGGGATCGACTTCACCACGGGCAAGCCGACAGGTGCACAACGCGTCTTCGCAGTTCGATGAAACGCCTGCTGATCGTGGTCGCTGTCGCAGCTGCGCTCTTGACCTGGTGGTCGCTCACCAAGCGCGCATTTGACTGGCATCTGCCGTTTGATATCCCGCCGCCCCGGGTGCCGGTCGACAACCCGATGAGCGACGCCAAGGTGGAACTCGGACGCTGGCTCTTCCATGACACGCGCCTGTCAGGCAACGGCAGCATGTCCTGTGCAAGCTGCCATATCCAGGCACTGGCATTTACGGACGGCCGGGCAAGATCCATCGGCTCGACGGGCGAGGTCCATCCTCGCGGCGCAATGAGCCTGGTCAATGTCGCGTTCGCGAGCCGCCTGACCTGGGCCAATCCATTGCTTGATAAACTCGAAGACCAGGCGGTCATCCCGTTGCTGGGCGACAATCCGGTCGAGATGGGCCTCGGCGGGCAGGAGCAGCGTGCCATGACCCTGTTACGCGAGGACCCACGCTACAGCAGGCTCCTGCATGACGCTTTCCCCAACGACGAGGATCCGCATTCCCTGCTCAATGGCGTGCGCGCGATTGCGGCCTTCGTCCGGACTATCAACAGCTACGACGCTTCATACGACCGCTACCTGGCTGGTGACCAGGATGCGCTCAGTGAAGCCGCGATCCGTGGCATGGATTTATTCTTTTCGGAACGACTGGAGTGTTTCCATTGCCATGGCGGTTTCAATTTCACCGACAGCACGACGCACGCAAACTCGAACGTCGACCGGACCGGGTTTCACAACACAGGCCTGTACAACCTCGACAGTAACGGCGCGTACCCGCCCGACAATACGGGGCTGTTTGACATGACCGGCAAGCCACGCGACATGGGGCGCTTCAAGGCACCGTCGTTGCGCAATATCGCGGTAACGGCGCCGTACATGCATGACGGTAGCGTGGCAACGCTTGAAGAGGTCATTGCGAACTATGCGCGGGGAGGGCGGCTCATCGAGACCGGTCCGCACGCAGGCGACGGTCGGCTCAGCCCGTTCAAGTCGGAGTTCGTCGTTGGCTTCGAGCTGACTCTCGAGGAGCAGGCGGACCTGGTCGCATTCCTCGAGTCGCTGACGGACGAGTCCGTCCTTACCAACCCACGCTTCTCGAATCCGTTCGTCGACTAGCGGGTTCTGACCTCGACCTCGAAGTTGCTTCGGCGCCAGGCAAGGTACAGGCAGATGAACCAGATCTGCATTAGCAGCGAGACGATCCACTCGATCCGGTTTTCGATGCTGTTGAGATCCTCGATAACGGCCTTCTGGATGAGGTTGTAGATGCCCAGCACGAAGGGCACTACCAGTAACCAGATCATCACTTGCCGCAGCCTGGATCGTGCCATCGAAACCGTGACCGCGAGCTGTGCAATCACGGTACCCAGGAAATAGAGATAGATGCCATAGCGTCGCATCACCTGGTAGAAGGGATCGTTCGATGCAAGATAGGAAACATAAATGATTAAAGCCAGCGCGCCGATCAGGCCGGACCAGAGAATCGTCGGCGCCGTACGAAATCCCGGCCTGTGTGCCTTGAGCCAGAGCACGGCAAAGTGCCAGGTCAGGGCGAGCAGGGCGGCCTGGGGCAGCATGACGGCGCGGAACAGGCGATCGCCGGGCGGGTATCGACCCGTGGAACTGATCGACGTGCAGCCATCGATATAGGGGATACAGGACGGCAGGTTGTCGAACTGAACCCCGATCCAGTATGCGAGATTGATCCCAATGATCGGCGCAAGTGCCGTCAGGATTGGCAAGCCCCTGATTACCATGGAGAAAGCATACCTGAACCGTATCTGCTATATGTAGGAAATCCATGCACAGGAGCGGTGTCAGCCGCGTACAACAGCCCGGAGACAAAACAATGACCATCATGACTCTTTGGTTGCCTATTCTCGTTGCAGCCGTCGTCGCGTTCGCCGCTGGCGCCGTCATCTGGATGGCGATGCCCTGGCACAAGACGGACTGGAGCAAGACAGCCGACGAGGAAGCTGTTCGCGCGGCCCTGCGATCAACGTCGCCGGGCATGTACACGGTACCTAACATCAAGGATCGGGCGGATTTCGCCAGCCAAGAAGTCAAACAGAAGCTCCAGGATGGACCGCAGGCGTTCATCACGGTCGTTCCCACTCGTATGCCGCAGATGGGTGGCAAGCTGCTCCTGATGTTCGTTTACAACCTGGTCGTGGCGCTCGTCTGCGCCTATTTTGTCAGCCACACCCTGACGCCAGGCGCAGACTATCTCGCGGTTTTCCGCGTTTCGGGTGCTGTCGCTTTTGTCGCCTACGGGATGGCCTATGTGCAGGAGAGCATCTGGTTCGGGCGTCACTGGTCGATGACCGCGAAAAGCTTCCTGGATGCGCTGATCTATGCCGTGCTGACGGGCGGCGTATTCGGCTGGCTCGCGGGTTGAAAGGTCAGTCGTCCACGTCCCGGAGCGGAGAGTGCGCTGTTTGG
This sequence comes from Woeseiaceae bacterium, assembly GCA_041574455.1. Taxonomy (GTDB): domain Bacteria; phylum Pseudomonadota; class Gammaproteobacteria; order Steroidobacterales; family Woeseiaceae; genus UBA1847. Next base: position 108,519 of record JBFFOM010000001.1, read on the forward strand.
CGATTTCTTACCTGATACCGCGGAATAGGGGTCGTTTTGCGCGTTACCGTTGCCAGCTCCAACTATAATTTAACATAATATACATTATACGCATATTCTGAGGGGCTGGCCTATCACGACCAGCGCTGCACGAGCGGCCCAATACGCCTTTTCTTGCGCTGGCAGTTCTTTACTATTTGACCTTTCGTTAGCCCGCCTGTCGACGCACCCCAATACCAGGGCATTTCGCATCCCTTCCCCGGCTGAGTGCTATCATTCGCGCGCGTTGTCGAGGGCCGGAGAGTTGGGGCGATGACAGAGTCGCTGGACTACAAGAAGATCGGATTGCGCGTCGGACTGGAAGTCCACCAGCAGCTCGACACCAAGCGAAAACTTTTTTGCCACTGCCCCGCCGGGGTCTATACCTCAAGCCATGACGGTGCGGTACTGCGACACATGCGGCCGACGCTGTCGGAACTCGGCGAGTACGACGGCACCGCGCTGATGGAGTTCAAGACGAAGAAGAACGTCGTCTACCTGCTCCACAAGTCGAACGTCTGCACCTACGAGATGGACGATACGCCACCGTTTCCCATCAACCAGGAGGCCCTGGATATCGCCATCGAGCAATGCCTGATGCTCGGTTGCGACATCGTCGACGAGGTGCATATTGCGCGCAAGCAATATCTCGATGGGTCGATCCCGACAGGGTTTCAACGGACGGCGATCGTCGGCGTTGAGGGCAGTATTCCGTTTCGGGACCGACGCGTCTCGATTACGCAGGTCAGCGTCGAAGAGGACAGCTGCCGCGAGGTTTCCGACCGTGGTCACCTCATCGTCTGGCGTACCGACCGACTGGGCATGCCATTGATCGAGACGGTGACGGGCCCCGACCTGAGAACGCCCGAGGAAGTTGAAGAGGCTATTTTCCTCGTTGGCAGGGTTTGTCGTTCGACCGAGCACGTTCGCGTCGGCATGGGAGCCAGCCGGCAGGATGTCAACGTTTCGGTCGCCGGCGGCCGCAGAGTCGAGATCAAGGGGGTCCCCAAAGCCGGCCTGGCGCTGGCCCTGGTTCACGGCGAGGCTGTTCGACAGGTCAATCTGCTTGCATTGCGCGATGAGCTGCACGGCCGCGGGCTGAACGATGCCAAAGACATACAGGTCCAGCACGAAGATATAACGAAGCTCGTCGCTGACTCGCCGCTCCATCACTTTCGTGCCGCGCCCTGGCAAAACGAACGTGAAGAACGGGCGGCGGAGCCAGGGTCCGATCTCGAGTACGGTCGTGGCGACTTCTGCGTGCGTGCGGTCGCACTGCGCGGCCTTGCGAGTACGTTGGGTTGGCCGACACAGCCCGGTTTGACATTCGCTCATGAACTCGCGGGCCGCATCCGGGTTATCGCCTGCCTCGATCAGCAGCCAACTTTCGTGCACGACGCGAATTGGCCCGATTATGAGGGCTCACAACTGGAACTCGAGCGACTACGAAAGCGGCTCGACTGTGGCGACGACGATGCGCTGATCGTGCTCTGGGGAGCCGCAGAGGACACCGTGACCGCCGCCGAAGAAATCCGGCTGCGCTATGTCGATGCACTCGACGGTGTACCGAATGAAACGCGGCAACCGAAATCGGACGGATCGACCGATTTCGAGCGTATTCTGCCGGGACCTGATCGCATGTATCCCGACACCGACTCTCCGCCGCAGGCGATTGCGACTGATCGCGTTCAACGCCTGCAGGAGAACTTGCCAGCGCCGCCGTGGGAACGCGAAGGACGCTACGGCAAGGTCGGGGTGCCGTTGCCAACGATTCACTTCCTGATTCGACGCGGCGGCGCTCGGCTTGTCGATCTCGTCGTCGCAAACTGCGGTACTGACCTCGCCTGGGCCTGTTACTTTTTCGGCGAACGCCTCAAGGGCCTGCGCCGTTCCGGCGTGCCGGTTGACCGAATTTCAGACGAGACCTGGCTCGCGCTCTTCGACAGGTTTAAAAGACAACCCGCTTTGCGCGATGCCTGGAAGGAGATCGTCACGGGACTGGCCGAAGCGAACGATGTCGATGCGGTGCTGGCCGATCTCGGGCTCAACGGCAAGATTGATGACCTTCCCGAGAGTGTTCGATCGACGATCGAGACCGAGCCCTTTCAGCCACCGAGGCACGACGACGGCCAGCGCAATCGATTCCTGATGGGCTGCCTGATGTCCGGGCTCAGAGGTCTGGTGCCCGCGATGGACGTCTCCTCTGCCCTTTCCGCCGAGCTGGAGGCACGACCATGAGTGACGCCAAGGATCCCCTGAAGGGCTATCGCGGCCTGGCGCGGTCCCGCCTCGAGCAATGGGGAATGCGGGTTTGGGGTGACGTTCGCGTCAAGAACACGGCGGGCAGTACCTTCGAAGGCGTCATCCTGCCGCGCGGCGAGACCTTTGACGATCTGCACGTCGTGCTCAAACTGAAGACCGGTTACAACGTCGGCATCCATGTCGACCGTATCGAGTCGATCGAGGAGCTGGGCTTCAAGGAAGCGGTCTACAAGATCCCCGAGAAGGCGTTCCCGGTTTCGCCTGACCTGCCAAACGTTACCTTGCTTGGCACCGGCGGCACGATCGCCTCGCGCCTGGACTATCGCACCGGCGCTGTGATCCCCGCGTTCACGCCGGGCGAGCTGTACGGCGCCGTGCCGGAGCTCGCCGAGCTCTGTAACCTGACAACCAAAAAGCTCTTCGGTGTCTTTTCCGAAAACATGGGCTGGACGGAGTACGTTGCGCTCGCGAAAGCAATTGGCGAGGCGATTGACGGAGGGGCCGACGGCATCGTCATCGGACACGGCACCGACACGATGGGTCATACCGCTTCCGTGTTGTCGTTCATGGTGCAGAACAGTCCGGTGCCAATCGTGATCGTCGGCTCGCAGAGATCCTCCGACCGGCCGTCATCCGATGCCGCCCTGAACCTGATTCATGCCGTCTCTGCTGCGGCACGCGGCGATATCGCCGAGGTGCAGATCTGCATGTTTGGACCCACGTCGGATCGTTACGGACTGCTGCATCGGGGCACCCGTTGTCGCAAGATGCACAGCTCCTACCGCTCGACCTTCCGAACCATCGGCGACATTCCGCTCAGCATGGTCGACAGGGAAGGTTTCACCACGATCAACCCCGACTATTTGCCGCGCGATCACTCGCGCAAAGTCAGCATCGATACGCTTTATGACGACCGCGTCACCATTATCTACTACTACCCGGGGATGAAGCCGGACCTGGTCGATGCGCTCGTGGAAAAAGGCTATCGCGGCATCGTCATTGCCGGCACCGGCCTCGGCCATGTCAACAGACCGCTCTTCCCGGCGCTCAAGCGCGCGATCGACCAGGGTGTCCATGTCGTCATGACTGTGCAGACCCTGTGGGGTTTTGCGCAAATGTACGTCTACGACACCGGGCGCGACTTGCTGGATATCGGCGTGGTGCCACTCGACAACATGCTGCCGGAAACCGCGTTGATGAAGCTCGGCTGGGTTCTCGGCCACACGCACGAGCACGACGAAGTTATGGCGATGATGCGCCATCCGGTCAGCCACGAGATCACTGAACGTGAACCTCACAATGGTTACCTGATTCTGCAGGGCGGCCTTCCCGATGTGGAAGAGTTCATTAGCAATCACTGGAAGTAGTTCGTTGCACTAATCGGAAGGAGGACCCTATGTGCCGCTGGCTAGCCTATTCGGGCGCACCCATTCTCCTCGAAGAGGTCCTGTTCAAGACAGACCATTCGTTGATCGATCAGAGTCTCCGCTCGTCGGACACGACCTCCACGACAAACGGTGACGGTTTCGGCGTCGGCTGGTATGGCAGCCGCGACTTCCCGGGCGTTTACAAGGACATCCGGCCCGCGTGGAATGACACGAATCTGCAGGCGCTTGCCGCACAAATCGAGTCTTCGATGTTCCTTGCGCATGTCCGTGCCACGACCGGTTCTCCCGTGCAGAGAACCAACTGTCATCCGTTTCATCATGGAAAGTGGCTGTTCGTGCACAACGGCCTTATCAACGAATACGAAACACTGCATCGCGACCTTGCGTTTTCAATTTCGCCGGAAATATTCCCTCTCATTGAGGGAACCACCGACTCCGAGCTAATGTTCCTGCTGGCGCTGAGCTTCGGCATGGATGCCGGCGTCAAGACTAGCCTGGAGCGCATGGCAGGACTGGTCGAACACATTGCCAGGTCTCACGGCGTGGAAAATGCGCTACAGATGACGCTCGGTATCAGCGACGGCGAATCGCTTTATGCCGTCCGTTATTCGACGGAAGGCAGCTCGCGTTCGTTGTTTCACAGCGCAAGCCGCGATGCGACGATGGAAATCGCCCCCGATGCGGTCCGCTTTTCGAGAGACGCACGTGCGATCGTTTCCGAGCCCCTGGACCACCTGGAGGCCGAGTGGGTTGCCGTTCCGGAAGCGAGTTTCCTCACGATCACAAGGGGTAAGATCTCCTGCGAGTCATTTGCGCCAATTACGCCTTAGAAGAGGCACGGGTGCCCTGCCCTGCGAATCGCTGGATGGCGCTCCTGACGACCAACAGGAGCATGATTGCCGCATGGGCTGCATACAGCGCCAACGGCGTCCAGATGATGTAGTCGTTCTCGACCCAGTACAAGGCCGTATTACCATTCAGGGATTCTACCTCGTCCCCGATACTTGGAACTCTTCGTCGCTTGGCGACGCCTGACAAGGAACTCTCTTGACGAATCATGCGGATCAGCGGTTTTCATCCCGACTCGGGTTACTCCTGTCGGTGCTCGGCATCGCTGTGGGCACTGGCAATATATGGCGATTTCCGCGGATTGCGGCCCAGAACGCCGGTGACGACGGCGCCGGGGCATTTCTTGTCGCGTGGCTTGTCTTCCTGTTCGTCTGGAGTGTGCCGCTGATAATTGCCGAATACGCTCTCGGACGCCGCGGCCGTATGGGGGTCGTTGGGACTTTCGCGAAGATCGCCGGCGAAAAGTTCGCCTGGATGGGCGCTTTTGTCGCCTTTGTCGCCACTGCCATCATGTTCTATTACTCCGTCGTGGCAGGCTGGTGCATCTACTACCTCTCGCAAATGGTATTCGAGCCCCTGCCCCTCACGGCCGCGTCCGCGCAAGGTATCTGGGACGGCTTCCAGGGAGGCGGTTTTCCCGTTGTTTTTCATGCGCTCGCCATGGGACTCGGTGCCATGGTCGTCTGGCATGGGATCCGCTCGATCGAACGCGCGAATCGTGTACTCATCCCGGCGCTACTGCTGATCGTTCTCATTTCGCTGGGGCGCACGCTGACGCTCGACGGCGCATCCGAGGGTATCCGCTTCCTGTTCACGCCCGACTGGTCGACGCTGGCACGTCCGCGTATCTGGCTCGAGGCGCTGACGCAGAACGCGTGGGACACGGGTGCCGGCTGGGGCCTGATCCTGACCTACGGCGCTTATATGCAGGCCCGTCACGGGGTCGTCAAGAACGCGGTAATCACCGGTGTAGGCAACAACACGGTGTCGCTCCTGGCCGCCATCGTGATCTTCGGTACGGTGTTTGCAATCCTTGGCGCGGAAATGAGCAAAGCCGAAGTCCTCGACGTCATGAAGACCAGTGGGCCTGCCGCTACCGGGCTCACCTTCATCTGGATGCCGCAGCTCTTTGCGAAAATGCCGGCGGGCAACGTATTCGCGATCCTGTTCTTCCTCGGGCTGTCGTTTGCTGCCTTCAGTTCCCTTATTTCGATGATCGAACTGAGCACCCGGATACTCGTCGATTTTGGCATCGCACGCCGCCAGGCCATTCTCGGCGTCTGCACCATTGGTTTTGCGCTGGGTATGCCGTCGGCCATCAACCTGGACTTCTTTGCGAACCAGGACTTTGTCTGGGGCGTCGGACTGATGATCTCCGGCGCATTCATTGCGTTCGCGGTCATCCGTGCCGGAGCCGCGCGTTTTCGGACCGAGAGTATCGACAACCAGGATCACGACTGGAATGCAGGGCGCTTGTGGGACTCGGCAATTCGCTTCGCAATACCGTCTCTGGCCATCGTGCTCCTCGGCTGGTGGCTATACCAGGCAGCCTTTGTCTACGCCCCGGATCGCTGGTTCGATCCACTGGCACCGTTCAGCATCATGACCTGCCTGGTGCAATGGGGCGTCGTCTTGGCGATCCTCATCCTTCTCAACCGGTGGATGGCAAGTCGGGCGCAGGCGCGGTAGTCGCTGGCCTGACACTCAACCCGGGAATCGGTCCAGCGTATAGCGGTCGGACCGGAATCCTTGCGGGATGGTTTCATCCTGCTCGAGTGCCAATGCTGCGAGCATCCATCCGGTTGCGGGCGCATGCTTGAAGCCGCTGCCGGAGAACCCGCAACCCACAACGACGTCGCTTGCCAGACGATCGATAATCGGATTGCTGTCAGGGGACATCGTGTACATGCAGGACTCGAGAATCGCGGGCCTGCGGCCATCGAGCAGGTGGAGATGTTCCTGGACGTAGTCCCTGACTTTCCTGATATACGGCTCGTACGCGGCCAGGTCGCGGGTGTCCGGATCGGATATCGGCCCGCCGTGAAACAACACTTTTGCGAGCCCCGGGTATTCGTAAGACGGCAGCCCATAGACACCGGTCAGCCTCGCGTTGAACACAATCGGGAACCCGCTTGCGGCGCTGTAACTGCCAGTCGGGTCAGACCAGTACGTGACAGGCGTGCGCACGCAGTGCAACAGCCCATCGAGCTGCGGCAACAGCTTGCCTGTCCAGGGCCCGGCACAGATCACCGCGCGATCGGAGTGCTGCTCTTCGATCCCGCCGCTGGCATCCGATCGCATCGCGATGCGCACGCCACCACCAGCCCGGGGTTCCACCGCTTCGATATGGCCGGTGACGATAGACCCGCCGAGTTCCGCAAACCGTGACTGCACGGCGCTCAGGCAACGGTGCGCGATGAGGATACCGCCGTTCGGATCGAACGCGGCGCCCCAGCGCTGCGGGTAATTGAGCATCGGAAAACGGGTGGCGAGTTCCTTGCTTCCCAGCCACTCGTGCGGACGCTCACTATCACGCAGTACCGCCATGAACCGTTCGAGTTCGGAATCCCCCGGAGGGCCCAGGTTGAGCAGGCCCGTTCTTACGAACATGGGGTGGCCAGCCCCCTCCTCCAATGATCGCCAGCGGGAAAGCGAGTAGTCGAGCCTGTCCATCTCGAGTTCACCCAGGAATCGAAACGCGCGTGACAAGCCATGCGAACTCCCGCGGGTATGTGGCAGAGGGAACTGTTCGATAAGCGTCGTGTTGGCGCCGGCCTCTGCCAGGTGCAGCGCTGCCCATGACCCGATGATGCCCCCACCAATAACGCTGACCGTTTCTACGACATACTCCCCAGCGCAACCCGTATGGCCTCACCACTGACGCCGCTCGCTTCCTCGGACGCGAGGAATACAATCAGCGCGGCGACTTCTTCGGGTGTCGCCACGCGACCCGGCGGGTACAAGGCCGAGCGTTCTTCCCACACTTCATCCGTCGTAATGCCACGATCCTTGGCCTCGTAACGCGCCGAACGCTCGGCCATGGCCGTGCGGACCCAGCCGGGCAGCACCGCGTTGGCGGTAACGCCAAACTGACCCGCATCCTGCGCGACGGAGCGCATGAGGCCCAGCAGTCCGTGTTTCGAGCTGGTATAGGCGCTGCCGGCGTACTCGGCGACCAGGCCTGCCGTCGAACTCGTGTAGACAAGTCTGCCGTACTCGCGCTCGATCATGCCGGGCAAGACCAGTCGCGACAGGTAAAAGGGTGCATCCAGGTTGACCCGCATGGTCTCTTTCCAGACCCCTGGGTCCTGCTCCCAGACTACGCGTTCGTGCGCCGACCCGATGCCATGATTGCAGATCAGGATATCGATCGATCCCAAGCGTTCTTCGGTTTCGCGGACGACCTCCTCACAGCCTTCGATCGTCCCCAGGTCCGCGGCAACAAACTCGTGTCCTGCCTCGTTCAGTTCGTCGACCGTCCTGGCCACACACATGACGATGGCGCCGCGTGCAGCCAGCAGATCAGCGGTGACGCGCCCTATTCCTCGCCCACCGCCCGTAACCAGTGCAACTCGTCTTTTAACGCCACCCATTAGCGGCAACCTCCTCTCGACGGCGAATCGAATCTAAACTCGTACACATTTGATGCGGACTGATTTGAATGTCATATCGAAGTCTGCGCATCGGAAACTGAGCGTAGTGGCGCCTTCCGACGAGTTTAACTTAAGTTTTGTATCGGCAACGGGCCTCCCCGCAGGATTCACCCTGCCCTGCATCTTCAGCTTCCTTTCAGCTTTGCCCCTGCCTAATGGCCGTTCCTGAACTTCGCATGGGCAAATCCGCAGGAGGTATCCATGAACCTGAAGGCAATCCCCCTGGCCGCGCTGGCGGCTGTTTCCCTGGCCACACCAGGCCTCGTGCTCGCCGATAGCGGCCTGTTTATCGGCGGCAGCGTCGGTAGTACGACACTTGACGAAAGCATCGACGGTACGGTTTTCGATGACAATGCCACGGCGTTTCGGCTTGTAACCGGCTACCAGTTTGGTGACATGCTGGGCCTCGAGATCGGCTACCAGGACTTCGGTGAACTGGACGAAACGGTAGACGGCCCGATACCAGTGCAGGCCAGTATTTCAGCCGATGGCTGGACGGCAGGCGCAACGCTCGACTTGCCGCTCGGCGATCGGTTCTCACTGTTTGGCCGCGCAGGTTATTTCTTCTGGGACGCTGACGTTGTCGTTGACGGACTTGCTGTCGACGTACCGGGTGACGAAAATCCCTACTTCGGTGCAGGTGCCAGGCTGAACCTGGGCTCAAACTTCTCGCTCATCGGTGACTGGAGTCGGTTCGAACTCGATGACCTCGACACGGACGTCATCTCGATCGGCTTCCAGTACCGTTTCGGCCAGTAGCGAAAGCAGACCGGCAGGCCCGCTCGCAGGGCCTGCCGTTTACTTCCCGGCTACGGACATCTCCGAATTGAAATGCCTGTCCGGCAGGCGAACAATGGTTTCGAGCCGTGGGAATCCGGCCCTGAAGGGTGTCATGAGAAGCACGGTCAAACTCACTTACGAATCAGACCGCCACGTAACAGCCAGCAAGGAGCCACAGCACAAAACCATAGGGATCGATTGTCCCTGTACCGGTGAAGGAGACGAATTCGGCGCCGTCGACGCGCGCAGAATCGAGGCTGCTGTCGATCTGTGGCCAATCAAGTCGAATATTGATAAAAAGACCTTTCTTTCAATGACTTACAATTACCGTGTTGCACGGGCGGCCTGAGCAATAAATCGCCGCAATGTGCGTCAGGTAACAGACTTTTTCACTTCGATCAGCCATTCTGGACCGATGCTGTTACCTGACAACGTATACAGGCGTGTACCCCTATACTGGATGCTGGCAGGCGTTCTGTTCCTGTTTTTTGGCCTGATTGCGGGCAAATCGTACGAGCTCTTTCCGGCTTACGTCGGATTCAGTGTCCTTTGCATCGGCCGCAGCATCTGGATCTACCAGGCCCGCTGGAAACACCATCACAAGAACCAGATGAAGATCCTGCGCTCCACGCAGGTCATCGATCGCAACAAGCTCGACCAGTAGTTAACTGCGCAACGCGGCGAGGACCACCTCATACATGGCATATGTCTCACGCCTGTAGGCGTCGGAAATGTCGTTGAGGCCGACCTCGTCGAGCGGATAGACTGATGTCAATGCGCTCCAGACTATGTCCTCGGGCGTGCGATAGGTCAGCGCCCTGAACGAGATCTCGTATCTGAGTGACCGGTTCCCGCCGCCGATGTTCCCGAACGATCAGGAGTCAGGAAGCGTGTTTCTCGAACTCCAGGAGCGCTCTTTCCCATGCGCTCCCCTGAATATCCACGAGTGTGAGCAGCGTCGGTAACAGCTGCTGCGCATAATCTTTCGAGGATTCGAGAGGCAGCAGGGACGGGAGATTGTCGATGGCCATGATGTCGAGCGGCGGGTCCTCGTGTACACGAATGACAGGGGCCTCCCAGCTTGTCGCGTGTTCGTAGAGTGGCACGGGGTTGTAGTCGCTATCGAAATCGCAGGCAATGTCGCCAACTGCGGTCAGCCTTCGCGAACTGCCGGGCGCATCGGGCGGCACCAACACCGGCGTACCCGGACGAGCCAGGATGCAATTGAAGAACAGCTCGTGTTCGAGAATCTCGGGAAACGGTCCGCCGTGAGCCGTCTCGGCCATGTCCCAACGCGTAACCCGAACGCCCTGCGACTCGCACAGGTCCGCGGCGCCGGCACCGACCCTGCCCAGCGCGCCAACGACTATTGCAGCCGGGCTGCGGTCGATCTTCTGTACTTCGGCGCCAAGTTCCGCCAGCAGGCTCGATTTGTCCGACCAGGCATCCACCGGGCCACACTCCTCGCCTCGTTGCTGCGCGCACCAGGCTTTGAGCGTGACGGCTGCGCCGGCAAAACCCGCCCAGTAGCCAAACGCGGCGACACGACGACCCTCGTCATCGAACAGGTATTCCAGATCGAAGAGCGCGCCACCGCCGTCTCGAAACCGCTGCAAGAGACGCCTGCCAGCATGCTGCCCCTTGAACGCGTGACCGAACATGATGTGGCGATGCACGAGCGGTGTACCGTCATCAGGCAACTCCTTCAGCCCGAACACGACGGTGTCGCGTGGGGCATCGGGCCAGCTGTTTTGCGGTGCAATGACCGCGCCGGCATCCGCAAAATACTGAATCGGGATGATCCTCTCGGGGCTTTCCTCGACGGTGACATTCAGTCCGGCAGCGACTAGCGTGCTGACGCCATCGGGCGTAACACCGACACGGCGCTCGTTCGGACGCTGTTCTGCACGCACCCAGAGATGCATCAGGCGACCGCCTGCGCGGGAATCATGCCCGTCTTGTGCAAGGCGGCGAGCAATTGCGTCCAGCGTTGCTCCAGGGTACCGGTGTAGCCGATGGATACGCGCACCAGTCCCGGCGAAATCCCCGCCTCTTCCTTGTCCTCGTCGGACATTTCGCTCGATGTGCTGGAACCGGAGCAGGACATCAGGGTATCAAAGTAGCCGAGGCTCACCGCCATGTAGCCGAAGCGCATTTCGTTTTGCAGACAGGCCATCAGCGTATTTGCCTGATCTTCGGTCTTACAGTCAAGGGTAAACACGCCGCCGTACCCGTATTCTTCGCAATACAATTCAGTGAAACGCGTGTGATCCGGGTGCGACGAGAGCCCCGGGTATGTGATCGGCAACCCGAGTTCGGCCAGTCGGTGCGTGATCTCGAAAGCACGCTCGCTATGTGCCTTGATCCTCAATGGCAGATGCGGGATGCGCAGGCCGATGGCCGCCGCGACGTTCGGGTCCATGGTCGGCCCCAGCAGCATCAGCGGGCCGGTGTGCAGGTCCATCAGCTCGCCGATGAACGCCTCGCTGCCGCACACCGCGCCCGCAATGATGTCTGACGCTCCACTGATGAATTTCGTCATGCTGTGTACGACGATATCGGCCCCCAGCGCGGCCGGACTCAGGATCAGCGGGGTGAATGTATTGTCGACCACCAGCGGAATTCCGGCTGCCTGCGCAACTTCGGAAAGCCTCGGAATGTCAGCCAGCCGCAGCGTCGGGTTCGCAATGCTCTCCGTGAAAATCAGCCTGGTTCGGTCAGTCAGCACCGAGGCGACTTCGGCCGGATTGGAGATATCGACAAAACACGTACGTATCCCGGTCTTGGCCGGCAGAAAATCGTGCAGGAGCGCAAACGTGCCACCGTAGATGGCATTGGAAGCGACGATTTCGTCGTTCTTGTCACAGAGGGCCAGGATGACGGCTGAGATCGCCCCCATGCCGCTGGCCGCGCAGTACGCCGCCTCGGTGCCTGCCAGCGCCGCCATTTGCCGCCCGAGGTTGAACACGGTCGGGTTGAAATGGCGCCCGTACAGGTAGCAGCCCTTATCCGGCCCCGCCCGGCCCTGGAACAGGTCCGGCATGGTCTCCGGGTCGATCACGGTGAACGTCGAACTGGCTTCGACGGACATGTTGACGCCGCCGTGCTCGCCAAACTCATGGCGCAGGTACGCCAGGTCTTCAATTGGATTGCGTCCGGTCATGATGATTCTCCCCGTGCTCCGGGAAATCTCAGGCGCCGCGTTTCAGAACCAGGAGATTACCAAGAAGCACCAGCAGCGTACCGCCAATGATCGTCGCATCGAGACGCAGACCTTCGAATGCCGTGGACAGCAAGAGCGCCACCACCGGGAACATGACAGTCGCGTACCCGGCCTTGTGTGCACCGATTCGCCCAAGCAGTGTCAGGTAGGCGCCAAACGCGACAACCGACCCGAATATTGCCAAATACGCTAACGATGTTATGTACGTAAATGTCGCGTCGAAGTTGAACTCATGCCCGCTGACGACGGCGACGACGGCCGTGATCAGGGCGCCGTAGAACATGCCCCAGGCATTCGATTGCACGACGGGCAGCGCCCTCTTCTGTGCCGCCTGGGACACCAGGTTGCCGCAGGAGGCACTGACGGCACCGAAGAACGCGAGCATCATGCCAAAGAACGCCCCGTCGGACAGGGTCACCTCCTCGACCTGCGGCGCAAAGATGACGACGATTCCGGCGATCCCGAGAATTGCTCCCAGGACGAGCCTGGGCGTGCTGCGCGTGCCAAAAATGACGCGCGCGAGGCCCATGTTCAGCCACAGAATCGACGAGAAAATGATGGCCGCAAGGGCCGAGGTTATATGAAGCTGGGCCCGGTAAGTCATGATGTAATTGAGGCAGAACAGCAACGCGCCGAGAAGCGCAAACCAAAGGTGCTTTTTCACATCAAAAACAAGCGATAACCTTTTGTATTTACACCATAAAAATAATGAAACTGAGGCCAGTGTATAGCGATAGACCACCGACACCTCGGGTTCGACGACACCGAGCTGGAACTCGATGGCAAACCAGGTCGAGCCCCAGATCATGACCGTGACAACGTACAGGAAGGTATTGCTCATCGCCCACCGATGCAGCGTTCCGCCAGGCGCTCGGCCAGTGCCCCGTCGCCTGCTTCCGCGAAAAACGACGCGACGAAATCAACTCGCCTCTGCCCCGCTTCTGCGGTACTCCACGGGAGCTCCCTGACCATCTCGAGGAGCTCTGTCTCATGAGCGAGGACCGCCCCGATCGCCTCATCGAGGTGCAGCTCGTCGAGACAGTAGCCACCGTAGGTTCGAACGCGACCCCGGTTGCGCATATAACTGACCGACAGCTTTGCGTACCGGGCCCCGACCAGCGTGGACAGGTCGAAATCATAGGGCACCAGGACATGCCTGCCATCGACCGTCACCGGTTCGAGATTGTGGCAACACTCGTCGTCTCCCGTCCCTGTGACAAGAGAATAGTCGGAGTTGCCGATGAGGTACTGGAACACGAACACGAGCGCAGCCTGGTCGCGATCAACGCGTGATTTGACGATGTGCGGGACAGGCGTTGCCTCGCCTTGCATGCGGCCGGCCGCGATTTCGAGCGGTTCAATCGCGAAAGCCAGTCCTTCAAGAGGCCTGCGCTGGCTCCGGCTGGTATCGATGTACCGCATGCTAAGCAGGCGCACGCGAAAGCTGTTGCCAGTAAGCAGCTGGAACATCCGGTAAGCCGCGAACTCCGACAACAGGTTGTCGCGACTACGATAGCCGTTGCTACAGTGCGTGACGAGTTTGACCCTGTCGAGGCCCGAAAAGATGCTGGCAGTCGGCTGATCCGCCGGGAACCGGAGACGGAGCGGCGGGAATGCGCAAACCTCGAGCCGGCTCTTGCCGCGCGTGCGCACCATGACGGGACTTTCATCACCATTCACCGCGATGACGAACGGGCGTTCCTCGGGCTGATTGAGGTCACGAACAGTCGCCCTCAGCGGGCCGTGTAATTCGACCTCGAGCATGCCGGTATCGTTGAACAGGTCAGCGCGCGCCACGCCATCGCCACTGGCAGCTAAGACCAGTATTTGTGACAGAACAAGGCACACCCTCCGCGACATCAGGCGATAATAGCGCCAATGGAACCCGGACTCCTCATTTTGCCGGTGACGGTCCCCGTGCTCTTCTGGGCGGCCTACCACTATTACAAGGATCGGCATCTGCCCGAGCCAGTAGGAAACCTCGCACTTTGTTTCCTGCTCGGACTAGCTGCCGCCGGCCTATCGAAACTGCTCTATGTCGCGCTCGAACCGCTCGGCCTGCGTTTCGATGCGTTGGCGCTTGCGGACACCAATCCGCTGGCGCTGTTCGCCTATGCGTTGCTGGCCATCGGACCCATCGAGGAACTGTCGAAGCTGCTGCCGTTCCTGCTCGTCGTCACCCACTTCCGCGCGTTCGACGAGCCACTCGACGGCCTTGTCTATGCGTCGTTCATCGCACTCGGCTACGCGGCCGTCGAGAACTATCACTATCTCGATTTCCTGACGCAGTTCGAGTCGATTGCGCGGGGATTCGCGGGTCCGGTGATTCACATCGTGTTTGCATCCATCTGGGCTCACTGGATCACCCGGGCGCAGCTCGCAGGTCGGAGTATCGTGCGACACGCGGTCATCGGGTTCCTGCTTGCGGCCGGGCTGCACGGCGTTTACGACTTCCTCGTGCTACTTCAGCCCGTCGCCGCACTGCCGATCGCGGCGACGATGATCGCGGGTATCTGGATCTGGCGATTGCGCCTCATGCGTCGCATGCACGAGGACGCTGTAAGGGAATCCAACAGGGACTAGCCCCGGTTGTAGGGATTGCCGCTCTCTTTGGGCATGATCGGATCTTCGAGCATCAGCTCCAGCCCGCCATCGTCCAGCAACTCCGCGCAGCGGCGCTGGATGTCGGCGAGCTTCAGCGACACATTCGACTCCGACAGTGGTATGTCGCTGAAATCCTTTTGCATCTTCCTGTCCATTCGCGAATCTGTCTCCAATTAGCGACAGCCTTATGTGTCGCAGTATAGAGACAGCCATAGTGCCAAAATGTGAACCAGATCACACAAAAATCCCTGAAAAACCAGTGATTTACGGCGTTATGTAAGATCCAGGACCGATTCCGGCACAAGCCGTGGTTCACGGCTCCTGCAGCAATACCGCGAGCAGGATCGCGATGCCCTCGACGAAGTTTCCGAGCCTCAGGTTTTCGTTCGGACTGTGCTGGTTGTTGTCGATGTTAACGGTCGGTACGGTGGCGGCGGGCAGGTCCAATGCCTCGATAATCGGCGCGATCGGGATCGAACCGCCCATGGTTCGAATCAGGATCGGTTCCGCGCCATACAGGTGACGCATCCCCGCCCTGGCCATGCGCGCGGGTCGCGAGTCCGGGTCAGACCGAAAGGCGCCGTAAGAAACGTCATAGGTCAGGCTCGCGATGCGCTCATGTTCGAGACGCTCTGCGTCGGTCGGGGCGCGCTCGAGAACGATGTAACCCTGGTCTTCAATATGACGCCGCACGCTTCCGATAAGCTGCTCCGGGTCGGACTCCGTCACGAGGCGCATGTCGATCTCGGCAACAGCAACCGGAGGAATGACGGTGCGTGCCTGGTCACCGGTCCAGGCGGCCGACATGCCGCGGATATTCAGAGACGGGTACTGGATCGCCTCCTGCAAGCTCGGCGCTACCTGGTCGGCCCTGGCGACTCCCATCGATGCAAGGATTTCGGCCTCGTCATCGGGCACCGCTTCGAGCATCGCACGGGTTTCAGCATCGATCGAGACGCCGTCGTAGAAGCCCGGGATCGTCACCCTGCCCTCGTCATCCTTCATGGACGCCAGCAATTGCGCGAGGCCGAATGCCGGGTTGGGCACGAAGTTGCCATAGTGGCCACTGTGCTGGGCGACACGCGGACCGTATGTGGTCAGTGTCAGCGTCGCAATCCCGCGGGCGCCGAGCGATACGGTGGGTCTGTTTGAAACATGCGGCGGTCCGTCGAAGATGAGCAGCATGTCGGCAGCGAGGAGCTCCCGGTTCGCCTGAATCGCCGCCGTGAGATTCGGTGAGCCGAGTTCCTCCTCGGTATCGACGAGCACCTTGAGGTTGTAACCGAGATCCGGCTTGAGCGTTTGCAGCAAACCGGTGGCGACCAGGAACTGCGTCATCGGGCCTTTCGAGTCCGCCGCTGAACGGGCAAAAATGCGCCAGTCGGGGTCGATTTCGGACTCGATTTCGGCCCACGGGATCTTGTTCCAGTTGCCGGCCGCATCGCGGTTCTTAAGCACGGCGTCATAGGGGTTCGGCTGGTCCCATGCAGCCGGGTCAATCGGCTGCCCATCCGCCTGCAGGTAGATCAGCACGGTCGCCGCGGCGCTTGGCGATCTTCGTTCAGCGAACAGCGCCGGGCTGCCTCCTGTCTCCAGTGGGCGCGTGTCAAAGCCGCGAGCGGAAAACGCTTCGAGCATCCAGGCATTGAGTGCCTCGATCTGTTCGGGATAGATCGCGTCGTTCGGAATGGCAAGAAACTCGCGGTAAAGAGCTATCGCGTCGCGCGCCTGGTCGGCCGCCAGGGCGCGCAGCCGTTCAGCGGTCAGCGGCTCGGCCGCCTGCACTCCGCCCGAGACGAGCACAAGAAAAAGGCCGCC
>JBFFOM010000002.1:0-120974 GCA_041574455.1 Woeseiaceae bacterium
AGAGGAAATCGAACCCGCAGAGGCGGCCGGCGTCGAAGACGATATCGAAGCATTGGCCGCGCACTTTGTACCGCCAATGACCGAAGAAGAGCAGACGATAAACATGCAGATCGATGCCGATCTCATGGCAATTGCGGTCGAGGACGAAGACGGGTTTGCCTCGACGATGGTTCTCGACGAAGTCGACTTCGAAAGCAAGAAGGACAAGAAGTCGTCGAAGAAAGACAGGAAACGGAAGAAGAAGGACAAAGCGAAAGGGAAAGGGAAGGAAAAAGCGGAGGACCGGCTCAAGGAAACCGGCGGTGGTTTCGAGACGATCATCATGGAAGGCACCAGCGTTCACTCGGCTGGCGACGAGGAAAAGAAGGAAGCTGACAAGGCGGCGGCGGCAGCAGCACTTGCAGATGCAGCCGCCAGGCGCGAGGCCGA
The DNA here is from genome assembly GCA_041574455.1 of Woeseiaceae bacterium. GTDB lineage: Bacteria > Pseudomonadota > Gammaproteobacteria > Steroidobacterales > Woeseiaceae > UBA1847. The sequence continues at coordinate 430 of JBFFOM010000002.1, forward strand.
GAAGGAAGCGGGCCAGGGCGGCATCAACTACGGCATGGTCGCCGGACTCATCGTATTGGTTCTCGCGCTCATCGGCCAGGGTCTGCACCAGGCGCGCAACACGCTGGCAACGATCCCCGCCTTCAACGAGCTCATCGGACCAATGTACCGGGCACTCGGCAACCCACTGTCTCCTGAGTGGGACATTACCGGATGGCGTTTCGAGGTGACCAAAGGCAGCACTGACGAAAGCGACACGAATCTGACTATCTATTCGCGCGTCGGTAACCAGTCAGAGAGGCCGTTGCCCTACCCGATTATTGCCGTCTCGCTGTCCGACCGTTTCGAAGAGCCGCTGGGCAGCGTCACGCTGGATCCGGCCGAATACCTGGCGAACGAACTCGATCCACGGCGACTGGTCGAGCCCGGCAACACGTTCGAGGCCGTGATCACCGTAACGACGCCGCCCGATAACACCACGAGTTTCCGGTTGCGGCCGTGCTACCGTTCCGTGGACGGCCAGCTGCGCTGCAAGGAAGACGGCTTCCGGTAGACTTCACCCTGTGAGTCGAGAGCCACTCAAGATCGGGCCCCATGAGTTGCCCAGCCCCTTCGTGCTCGCCCCCATGGCAGGCATTACCGATGTGCCGTTCCGGCGCCTCTGCCGCCGCTTCGGCGCCGGCATGACCACCTCGGAGATGACCACGGCGGACACGAGCCTGTGGCAGACGCCGAAATCGCGCCACCGGCTCGACCTCGACCTCGACGCCGAGCCTGTCGCCGTACAGATCGCCGGCTCGGAACCCCGGCAACTGGCCGAAGCAGCCCGGGCCTGCGTCGAGCGCGGCGCCCAGATCATCGACATCAACATGGGGTGCCCGGCCAAGAAGGTCTGCAAGAAGGCGGCCGGATCTGCTCTGCTGCAGGACGAAGTGCTGGTTGCTTTGATCCTGGAAACCGTTGTCGCGGCAGTCGATGTGCCGGTCACACTCAAATACCGGACCGGCTGGGATCGTGAACATCGCAACGCCGTCGACATCGGGCGGATCGCCGAAAACGCCGGCATCCAGTCGCTCGCGATTCACGGGCGCACGCGCGCAGATCGCTACCGGGGCGAAGCCGAATACGAGACCATCGCGCGCGTCAAGGAGAACGTGTCGATACCGGTCATCGCCAACGGTGACATCACCACTCCTGAGAAGTCGCTTGAAGTTTTGCGCCTAACGAATTGCGACGGAGTAATGATCGGGCGAGCCGCGCAGGGACGCCCGTGGGTCTTTCAGGATTTCAAGAAAGTCGTCGATCCGACCGTGGAAAGTACGCAGCTTGGCAAACAGGAATTGCGTGATATCATGCTCGGCCACCTGGACGAACTGCACCGGTTCTATGGGGAACATACCGGCGTCCGGGTGGCTCGCAAACACCTGACCTGGTATTGCCTGTACCTGGAAGACGCCGACGAGTTCCGGCGTCGGGTGGTGCGTGTTGACAGCGCTCAGGAGCAGATCGAACTGACCGAGCGATTTTTTTCGGGGATGGACCACAGTGGCACAAAACAACAAAAAGAACGCATTCAGGACCAACAAGAAGCCGCTTTGTAAACACACCGAAGACGCACTCGAAACATACTTCGCCGCACTCAATGGGGATCGACCCGGTGATTTGTACGATCTCGTCATCGGCGAGGTCGAACGGCCGCTGTTCCAGGCCGTCATGGACTATACGCAGGGCAACCAGAGCCAGGCTGCCGGTATCCTCGGTATCAATCGTGGCACCCTGCGCAAGAAGCTCAGGACCTATTCAATCATCCAGTAACCTTCCCCAGGTGCAAGCATGTTCAATGTTCGACGTGCGCTCGTCAGTGTCTCTGACAAGCGCGGACTCATTCCTTTTGTGCAGGGTCTCGCCGAACTCGGCGTAGAAATCCTGTCGACGGGTGGTACCTGCCTTAAGCTCCGCGAAGCCGGCCTCGAGGTCATCGAGGTAGCCGAGAAGACAGGCTTCCCCGAGATCATGGACGGACGCGTCAAGACGTTGCACCCGGTCATTCATGGCGGCCTCCTGGGGCGCCGCGGCATCGATGAGGACGTGATGGCAGAGCACGGCATCGAGCCGATCGATCTGCTCGTCGTCAATCTCTACCCGTTCGAGCAAACGATTGCGCGCGCGGACGCGACCATCGATGACGCCATCGAGAACATCGATATCGGCGGCCCCGCGATGATCCGTGCGGCCAGCAAGAATCACCATGGCGTCGCCGTCTGTGTCAGCCCCGATGACTATGACGATGTACTCACGCACCTGCAGGGTAACGGGCTGTCGCTTGAAGACCGTCGCAGGCTCGCGGCCAAAGCCTATGCGCACACGGCAAGCTACGACACGGCGATCACGCGCTACCTGTCGGGTTCGCTCGGCGACGACATCCTCGGCGAACGTTTCCTCTACTCGGGTGGCCTCACCGAAAAATTGCGCTACGGCGAAAACCCGCACCAGGAAGCGGCTTTCTACGTCGATCAGCAAGCGGCACCGGGCTCGCTCGCAACCGCAAAGCAGCTGCAGGGCAAGGCACTTTCATACAACAACATCGCGGACAGCGATGCGGCACTCGAATGCGTCAAGCAGTTCGCGAACCCGGCCTGTGTCATCGTCAAGCACGCCAACCCCTGCGGTGTGGCCGTCGCCGGCAATATCCTCGAAGCCTACGAGAAGGCTTTCCGCACAGACCCGACCTCGGCTTTCGGCGGCATCATCGCGTTCAACCGGCCGCTTGATGCGAAGACCGCAGGCGCGCTTATCGACAGGCAATTCGTCGAAGTCATCATTTCGCCGGCGGTGGAGGCCGGCGCGCTCGAGGCCTGCAGAGCGAAGAAGAACGTGCGCGTCCTCGAGACCGGGAACTGGCCTGAATCAAGCAATGCGGGATTCGACTTCAAGAAAGTCGGAGGCGGCCTGCTCGTGCAGACGTCCGACAGGGGCGTCATTACCGAGGGCGACCTCAAGGTGGTCACCGCAAAGGCCCCGACAGCCGAGCAGGTCCAGGACATGCTGTTCGCCTGGACCGTGGTCAAGTACGTCAAGTCGAACGCGATTATTTTCTGCAAGGACAACATGACAATCGGCGTCGGTGCCGGCCAGATGAGCCGCGTCTACTCGACGAAGATCGCCGCCATCAAGGCGGGTGACGAGGGGCTCGAAGTCGCGGGCTCCGTCATGGCTTCCGACGCGTTCTTCCCGTTCCGCGACGGCATCGATGCAGCGGCAGAAACCGGCATTGCGGCCATCATCCAGCCAGGCGGCTCGATGCGCGACGAGGAAGTCATCGAGGCCGCCAACGAGCACGGTCTGGCGATGGTGTTCACGGGCATGCGACACTTCAGGCATTGATGAACGTATTAATTATCGGTTCTGGCGGCAGGGAGCATGCGCTCGCGTGGAAATGCGCGCAGTCGCCACGCGTCGACGAGGTGCTCGTCGCGCCCGGCAACGCAGGTACGGCGCGTGAAGACAAGGTGCGCAACGTGGACGTTTCGTCCGACGATATCGACGGGCTCGCCGCGCTTGCTCAGGGCGAAAACGTCCGGCTTACGATCGTCGGCCCCGAAGCACCGCTCGTCGCCGGCATCGTCGATCGATTCAACGAGCTCCGCCTGCCCTGTTTCGGCCCGGCTGCGGCGGCGGCACAGCTCGAGGGATCGAAAGCGTTCACGAAAGACTTCCTTGCCCGGCACGCTATTCCGACCGCGGACTACCGGAACTTCTCAGCGCTCGAGCCCGCGCTCGAGTACATCCGCGAACAGGGTGCGCCCATCGTCATCAAGGCCGACGGTCTGGCTGCCGGCAAGGGCGTCATCGTCGCGCATACGCTCGAGGAAGCCGAGCAGGCAGCGACGGACATGCTGCAGGGTGGTAGCTTTGGCGAGGCCGGGGCCCGTATCGTCGTTGAGGAGTTCCTCGACGGCGAGGAAGCGAGTTTTATCGTCGTCACGGACGGTACCTCCGTCCTGCCCATGGCGACGTCTCAGGACCACAAGGCGCGCGACGAAGGCGATGTCGGGCCGAACACGGGCGGCATGGGTGCCTATTCGCCGGCCCCGGTCGTCACGCCCGAAATCGAGGCGCGCATCATGAACGAGGTCATCCGGCCGACGCTCGATGGCATGCGTGCCGACGGCAATCCCTACCTCGGCTTCCTGTACGCGGGTCTCATGATCATGGCGGACGGCACGCCCAAAGTGATCGAGTTCAACTGCCGCTTTGGCGACCCTGAGACACAACCGATCATGGCTCGCCTCAAGTCCGATCTCGTGGACATCTGCCTGTCGACGCTCGAGGGCGACCTCGGCGAGCGTGAGGCGGCCTGGGATACACGTGCCGCGCTCGGCGTCGTCATGGCCGCCGGCGGCTATCCTGGCGCTTACGCCAGGGGCAAGGTTATTGCCGGTCTCGACGCCGCCGACAGCAATACGCAAAAGGTCTTCCACGCCGGAACGTCGGTCGACGGTGATGACGTCACGACCAGCGGCGGCCGCGTACTGTGCGTTGTCGGCCTTGGCCACACGGTGGCCGACGCAGCGCAGGACGCCTATGCCGCGGTGGACAAGATCACGTGGGAGGACGTCTACTTCCGGCGGGATATTGGCCATCGCGCCATCGCGCGAGAGCAGGGCTGAACAATGCTCACGACGGCCGCGGCACTCGAGAAGGTTCTCGCGGCCATGTCCGCGTACCCCGCTGAGTCCGTTCCTGCCCTCGCCTCACCCAGTCGTGTCCTGCAGCAGGACGTCATTGCCGAACGAGACCAGCCCCCGTTCGACCGGGTCATGATGGATGGCATCGCGATCGCGCACCGCGATTTTGCCGCGGGCGCACGTACGTTCCCGATCCAGGCAACGCAGATGGCGGGTGAGCCCGCAGCCCGGCTGAAACCCGGGCAGTGCATCGAGATCATGACCGGCGCAGCGCTCCCCGAGGGCGCCGACTGCATCGTGCCGGTCGAACGTATAGCGACGGATAATGGTGCTGCGACGCTCGAGGATGGCTACGAGGCCAGGGAAAGGCAGTTCATCCATGCCCGCGCGTCGGACCATGCAGCCGGCACCGTGCTGCTGACGCCCGGCAAGGTCATCACACCGCTCGATATAGCAGTGATCGCGTCAGCCGGGCTGACGCATGTCGACGTTGCGCGGTCACCGGTCGTGCGCCTCGTTTCGACGGGAGACGAACTCGTCCCCGCCGGCCAATCGATCGAGGCGCACCAGGTGCGTATGTCCAACGGCCCCGCGCTCCTCGCGTTGCTCGACCGGCACGGGTATGGCAACTGTCAACACAGCCATCTCGTCGACGAACCCGAGGTCCTCGAGAAGCATATTGCCGCGGAGCTCGAGGCTACGGATGTCCTGGTCCTGAGCGGTGGGGTCTCGATGGGTAAGGCCGACTATGTGCCTGGAATCCTCGCGAAGCTCGGCGTCGAGCTGGTCTTTCACAAGGTCAGCCAGCGGCCTGGCAAACCGATGTGGTTCGGCATGGCGCGAGGTGACAAGGCGGTGTTTGCGCTGCCCGGCAACCCGGTCTCAGCCCTGGTGTGCTGCCGCCAGTACGTCATCCCGGCACTCGACAGGGCCTCGGGGCGGACCGAGCCGGCGCCGGAGTTTGCCGCGCTGGCGAGCGACGTGACCTTCGAGCCTGACCTCACCTGCTTCCAGCCCGTGAAGCTCGTCTCTAGCGCGGCGGGCCAGGTGCTCGCGCTGCCGGTCCAGACGAACACGTCGGGCGACTTCACGGCACTGTCAGGTACCGACGGGTACGTCGAACTGGCACGAGAATCGTCGCACTTCCCCGCCGGCACCCCGGTGCGCGTGCATCGGTGGTAATGTGCACGCATGATTCCAGCCGCCGAAGCCCTGCAACGCCTGAAAGAGGGCAACCGCCGTTACCTGAACGGTGTCAGTCACCTCAAAACCGCCGACGGTCATCCGGCAGGCCTCGAGCAAGGGCAGGCGCCGTTCGCGGTCATTCTCGCCTGTGCGGACTCGCGTGTTCCGGTCGAAATGATCTTCGACCAGGGGCCCGGCGACCTGTTCGTGACGCGCGTGGCAGGGAACATCGCCGCGCCGTCACAGCTCGGCAGCATTGAGTTCGCCGCGACGCAGCTCGGCTCGAAACTCGTGGTGGTGCTGGGCCACAGTAACTGCGGTGCGGTCGATGCGACGCTGAAGACGCTGGCGACCGGGCAGGACGACCTGTCGCCAAACCTGCTCGCCATCATCGATCGCATACGCCCGGCCGTTGAACCGCTGGAGAATCCTTCCCTGCACGAGGCCGTCGCCGCTAACGTCCGCTGCGCGACCGAGCAACTGCGGCACGGATCTGCAATTCTCGAGCAATTGATCACCTCAGGCGATCTGACGGTCGTCGGCGCCGAATATTCGATCGAGAACGGCGCAGTCGAGTTCTTCGATGACTGACAGGCTGACCGGCCGGTGCTTCTGTGGCGCCGTACAGTTCGCGGTTGCTGGTCCCGAGTCCTTCGCCTGCTTCTGTCATTGCGAGAGCTGCCAGCGGGCGGCCGGCGCGCCCGTGGTCGCGTGGGCAACCTACGGGCGCGACACGTTCGAAATAACTCGCGGAGATCTCTGCTGGCGGCACTCGTCGCCCGGCGTGACGCGCGGGCACTGCGCGATTTGCGGAACCTCCGTGACCTACGAACACGAACAGCGTGCCGGCGAAATCGACATCAGCGTGAACTGCCTGGATGACCCTACGGCGCCGGTAATCAGGGCGCACATCTGGACCGAGGACAAGCCACCCTGGTACGAGATCGGGGACGACCTGCCTGTCTTCGAGCGTACTGTCAGTTAAGGAACAGGCGGAATCAGAATTCCCAGAGAACACCGATGGCCGGCAGTAGCGGCATCCAGAAGTCGCGGCTGGATTCGAGAATCAGGTTTTCGTCGTCATCTTCGTCGACGTCCCAGTCGACACAGCAAACATTGCTGCGATTGAATGCGTTGGACACTTCGAAGAAAGCTGTCAGGGTACCGCGCCGGACGTCGAACTCACGGCTGAGCCGCAGGTCAACTGCCGCAAACGTCGGCAACCGCAGCGCATTGCGCGGACCAGGTACGGCGTTGTCGTCCGCATCCAGCTGCAGGTCGGTCGTCGGCCAGCCGGAATGCACGCTGCCCGCCAGCGAAAACGTCCAGTACTCATCGTGCCAGCTGAATCCCGCCTGGAACGCATGGCGCTGATCCCAGCTACGTGGTACGTCGACGCCTTCGATCCGGTCAGTCACCCGGGACAGGGTGTAAGCCGCCCACCAGTTCCAGGCCCCGCGTGCCCGCTCCAGCGACACCTCGAGCCCCTGGGCCCGGGCTTTCGTGGGATCGAGCCGCACGCGGTCGGCCTGCAGCTCCGGCATGATCCCAAGCGGGTCGTACAGGTTCTCGAAACGCGGCCTGACGTCGCGCAATTCCTTGTGGAAGAGCTCGGTGCGCAAGGCAAGATCGTTAGCGAATAAGTGACGCAGACCGACAATGACCTGGTCAGCTCGTTGTGCCGGCCAGTAATTCGTTATGCCATCCTCGATCTGCAGTGACTGAATAGGCTGGGACTGGTGATAGCGGCCGGCACTGAGTCGCAGTTCGCCATTCTCCCAGGGGCGGAACATGAAGCTGAACCTGGGGCTCAGCTGCGAGTCCGAAGACACGTCCGTGTATGTCTGGTCATCCCAGCGCAGGCCCCACTCGAGGACAGCATGTTTGCCCAGGCGCCAGCGATCCGAGACATACAGCGCATAGCTGCCGCCCTTCGGGCTTGCCGAGAGAACGCGATCGATCTCGGGTCTACCAAACAGCTCCGGCAGCCCGAAATACTGCGCCTGCCCGATATAGTCGTAGTCGGCCTCACCCCAGGCCGCATGGATGCCCCATTGTGTGCGGTGCCGATCCGATGGGCTCCAGATCCAGTCCTGTTGCAGGCCGACCTGTGATACATCTCGATCATCACGGACTGCTGCAATCATCTTCTCGGGATCATCGGCGGAGCCGTTCCGTCGATTGGAGTACTCGACGAACGCCAGCACCGTGCTGCTGTCGAGCGTCGACGACCAGCGGCTGTCGAGCCGTAGCCAGAACTGGGCGTTGCGCGTATCACTGACGACGAATTCTCGCTCCTCCGGGTCCGTCTCGAGGACGATTTCGACCTGGTCGTCGGCGTACAGCGCATTGACCGAGAGCCGCATGTCGGGCGTCAGCTCGGCTGCATACTCCGCAAACACGTCGAAATAGGACGGCTGACCGAACTTCGGGTCAATGACGAGATCCAGGTTGCCGCGCCGCGCCGAGAACAGCCAGCTGTGCCGACCCTTGCTGCCCGCCGTCAGGGCCGAGGTGTTGAACACGCTCAGGCCGATTTCGTGATGGCTGGAGTCTTCGGGCTCCATTGAATTCATGAGTACGAGGCCGCTCATCCGGTCTCCGTAGCGCACCGGGAACCCGCCCGTGTACACCTCGACTCCGTCGATCGCCCGGGCATCGATGGCGCTGAACACGTTCTGGTAGTCACGAATGTGGAAGGGGTCGAACAGCCACTGGCCGTTCAGCATGATGCCGACCTCATTCTCCTCGCCACCGCGGAAATGCGTCCTCGCCGACGCGCCACTTGCTGCCGTTCCCGGCAGTCGCTGTGTGACACGGATCGGGTCCTCGCCGATGTCCGGCATGTCCTGGATCGAACGCTGATCCATGACAAAGCGCGACCCGGACATCTCCCGTGAGATTTCGTAGCGGCTTGCGGCCACGATGACGTTGTCGATCACGATCGATTCGGCCGCCGCACCCGATGGGCCGGTCGGCTTTTCGGTAGATTCATAGTCCCGGGGAACGACCAGGTAGACGCCGGACTCGAGGCGCAGTTCGAGACCGTGAGGCCGCAGGATCTGTTCCAGGACGTCCACCGGCGTGCCCGGCTGCGGCTCGAACGCAACATAGAGGTCATCGCTGACCACGTTGGTGCTGTATACGACTGCGAGTCCCGCAGCACGCAGGTCCTCGATGACGTCGACGACGCGTCGTCCGGCATTAGACGCGTCCTGCCCGTCGTCGGCCATGACGGCCGCCGCCAGGAATAATGCCGCGACGAGAAAGACCCGCCGCCGGAGTTTGTTACTCGTCGCTGATATAGATCGAGTCCCCCTCGATTCGCCACGCGAGCGCTGCGGTGGCAAGGCGCAGCCGCAGTGCGTCCGCCGGCCCGGTTTCGACCGTTCCCCTGAGAACAGCTTCGTGCGCTACCGTTTCTGACTGGCCCTCGAACTTCAGCTCGAGTCCCATCTCACGGCTTACCCACATCAGGAATTCGTGCAGCGTCCTGCCATCGATATCGGCGGGCGGCGCCCTGCGAGATACCCAGTCCCACGCGGGGCCGGACCGGCTAATGCTCAGGACCGCGGGACGCTGCGGTCCGGATACGGTGGCCTGCTGACCCGCCGCAACGGTTTGCTCAAAGAAACGGCCGTCGATTGTGACGCTTCCTTCCCGCACGCTGACAACCAGCGTTGCTGGTTCGACCTTCACCATGTACTGGGTCCCGAGATGCTGCAGCGTACCGTGACCCGTGTGGACCACAAAAGCAGGCACGTCCCCGGCGTCAGTTCCCGCAACCAGGGTCCGTTGGGAATCGAAATACACACGGCCCTCCTCGACGGTCACGGACTGAGCGTCCTCGAAGCGAATGCGTGTGCCCTGGTCGATACGTACGGACCCGCCATTCTCCCACGCAAGCGCGAGACCGGCGTCGCTCCCGGTAACAATGGTCTGGCCGGATACGATGCCGCGAAGGGTGCCGGTCGGGCTCAATTCGGCTTGCTCACCCAGCAGGTAGACGGACCCGAAACTCTTCTCGATCGTCGCCACGTGAACGGGCGGCACGACCGGTTTCGTCACAAGGTTGACCGCGATAAATGCGGCGAGCACCACCGTTGCCGCAAGCGCCAGGCCGAGCATGCGACGGCGCGCAGTTCGCTGTTGCGTAGCATCGAGCCAGTCCTGGCGGACGGCCGCCTTTGCCGCCGCCAGGCCTTCAGGCGCCGGGATCGGTCGCGGCTGCGCGTGCCGCAGTAGATCGTCCAATACGTCGTGTTCGCTCATTACCTCACCAGTTCGTTCTCATGCAATTCCAATCCATTCGTCAGCGACGTGTAGGCGTCGGCAAATGCTCGCTTGGCCCGTGCCAGGAGCGATTGGGTCGCTTCGACCCCGAGGCCCATGCGGTCCGCGATCTCACGTACCGAGTGGCCTTCGATGTACTTCCACTCGAGAACATCACCATAGTTCGGCGGCAGGTTGTCGAGCGCCACCTGGATCAGGCGCAGCAGCTCGACGCGCCGGTAGTGCCTGTCCGGGCTCAGCTGGTCGGGGGCCTCGAGCGACTCAACCGCGGCGCGCACATCGGCAAAGTCCTCCGTCAGGACGATATGTTCCCGATAGCGGCCATGTGCCTTGAGCCAGTCACTCGTGGCATTGCGGCAAATTGCACAGAGCCAGGAGAACAGCGCTGCTTCGGCCTTATAGGTGTGCAGCTTGCGGACGGCCTTGCTTAACGTAATCTGGGCAACCTCGCGGGCGGCTTCGGGGTCATCGCCGAGACGCACGAGCGCGAAGCGGTAGAGACGCGCGAAGTTCTCCTCGAAGAACTGGTCAAACACGCGCTCATCGCCGGCAAGTAGCTGTTTTACAAGCTTTTTGTCATCGAGCCAGACCGCCACGTCCTGATCCCCTTCCGGGTGTTCGTTCGTTAGACGGTAACGAACGGCAAAACCGGTTGCCGAGGACCCAATTGTACGCCTGCAGCCCATGAAAAACGGGGCCCGCAGGCCCCGTTTCTCGTAGGAGGGCCTTCAGGCCCGAATCTGTTCGCGGCTGAAGCCGCTCCTGCAATTACCGTTTCATCGCCTCGAAGAACTTGGCGTTCGTCTTCGTATCCTGAAGTTTGTTGAGCAGGAACTCGATCGCCGCCAGTTCATCCATGGGATGCAGGACCTTCCTGAGGATCCACATCTTCTGCAACTCGGCCTCTTCGGTCAGCAGTTCTTCCTTACGTGTGCCCGAACGGTTTATGTTGATCGCGGGGAAGACACGCTTCTCGGCAATACGGCGATCCAGGTGGATCTCCATGTTACCCGTGCCCTTGAACTCCTCGTAGATCACCTCGTCCATCTTCGAGCCGGTATCGATGAGCGCGGTGGCGAGGATCGTCAGGCTGCCGCCCTCCTCGATGTTGCGCGCGGCGCCGAAGAAACGCTTTGGACGATGCAGTGCGTTGGCGTCGACGCCACCGGTCAGAACCTTGCCGGAGCTCGGCACGACGGTGTTGTAGGCACGTGCGAGACGCGTGATCGAGTCGAGCAGGATGACCACGTCGCGCTTGTGCTCGACCAGGCGTTTGGCTTTCTCGATGACCATGTCGGCAACCTGGACATGGCGACTGGCCGGCTCGTCAAACGTCGACGATACGACTTCACCACGAACAGTGCGTTCCATCTCCGTGACTTCCTCGGGGCGCTCGTCGATGAGCAGCACCATGAGGTCGACGTCCGGGCTGTTGGCAACGATGGCCGATGCGATGTTCTGCAGCAGCATCGTCTTACCGGCTTTCGGCGGCGAGACGATCAGGCCGCGCTGGCCCTTGCCGATCGGCGCCACCATGTCGATGATGCGTGCCGTGAGGTCTTCGGTAGAACCGTTACCTTGTTCGAGCTTGAGCCGTTCCTTGGGAAACAGCGGCGTCAGGTTCTCGAACAGGACCTTGGTACGTGCGTTCTCGGGCGCATCGTGGTTGATCTGCCCAACCTGGAGCAATGCAAAGTACCGCTCGCCGTCCTTGGGCGGACGGATCAGGCCGGAAACGGTGTCGCCGGTTCGCAGCGCAAAGCGCCGGATCTGGCTCGGACTTACGTAGATGTCGTCCGGACCAGCCAGGTACGAACCGTCGGCCGAGCGCAGAAAGCCGAAACCGTCCTGCAGGATCTCGAGTACGCCTTCGCCGTAGATGTCCTCGCCGAGAGCAGCATGTGCCTTCAGGATCGCGAAGATCATGTCCTGCTTGCGCGAGCGCGCCATGTTCTCGATACCCAGCGACTCACCGAGTTCGACGAGCGATGCGGCCGGACGGTTTTTGAGCTCCGTCAGGTTCATCATGTTCTTGGTGGCTTCGAGTTGCTCCGGCGGGATTACCTCGAGGTTGCCATCGTCATCCGGATACTCGGGTCGATTCGGCGAACGCCTGCGACGGCGCCGATTTGCGTTTCCCTTTACCTTGTTACCCGACTTCGCCGGGTGATTTTTCGTTGAAGTACCCAAGTACCCTCTCACAGATTGGTGTCCAGAAACTCCTCAAGCTGCGACTTCGGCATAGCACCCATCATCTGCGCCTGGACGGCGCCATCCTTGAACAGGATGAGAGTCGGGATGCTCCGAATACCGAACTTCTGGGCTGTGTTCGGATTCTCGTCAACATTCAGTTTGACGACGTCGAGCTTGTCTTCGTACTTGTCCGCCATCTCGTCGAGAAGCGGTGCGATCATTTTGCACGGGCCGCACCATTCGGCCCAAAAGTCGAGCAATACAGCTTTAGTGTTCTGCAATACATCAGCGTCAAATGCGCTGTCCGAGGTGTGCACAATCTTGTCGCTCACCTGTCTTACCTCCAAACTTGCAACGTGAGTATGAAATGCCCGTGGTAGGCGGGACTAAATATAAGTGGACATTCTAAAAACGGGTGACGCTGCCTTCTCTATCAGGCAAACTGTCGCAACTTAATGGCCGATGAATTCCGGTTTTCCGGCTATTTCTGGATCGATAGAAAGCGATTCTGGCGGGTGCGTGCGACGGTTGTCGCGTCGAATTAACGCCAATTTGACCGTTTCGCGAGCGATTTTGCAAGCCTTTAACGCATATTTTGCGGATCTAACCATATGTCTCAAGACCATCTGAGCGACCTCAGATTTGATACTTTGCCGCTGCACGAGAGCGTGCTGGCGGGCATTCGTGACGCGGGTTTCGAGTTTTGTACTCCGATCCAGGCGTCGACCCTGCCAATTGCTCTCGAACAGCACGACGTCGCCGGCCAGGCACAGACGGGCACGGGCAAGACCGCGGCGTTCCTGATCGCCGCCTACCAGCGACTCCTGAACCATCCCATTGAGTTCGACGGACCCCATCAGCCACGCGTATTTGCCCTGGCGCCGACGCGCGAACTCGCGGTGCAGATCGCGAAAGACGCCGAGGGTCTCGGCCGGTACACAGGATTGAAAATCGGCCTTGCGTTCGGCGGCACGGATTACGACAAACAACGCAAGACGCTTCAAGATGGTGTCGATCTCCTGATCGGTACGCCCGGCCGCATCATCGACTACTACAAGCAGGGCGTATTCAAACTAGACCATGTCCAGGTTGCGATCCTCGACGAAGCCGACCGCATGTTCGACCTCGGGTTCATCAAGGACATTCGCTACCTGCTCAGGCGCCTGCCGAAACCCGAAAAGCGCCTGAACATGTTGTTCTCGGCGACGCTCTCCCACCGCGTCATGGAACTTGCCTACGAACACATGAACGAGCCCGAACTGATTCGCATCGAGCCGGACAAGGTCACGGCCGATCGCGTTCGCCAGGCGATCTTCTTCCCGTCAAATAAAGACAAGCTGCCACTCCTGATCGGGCTTATTCGCGAAATGGGTGCGGGACGAATCATGATTTTCGTCAACATGAAGCGCGAAGCCGAGCGTGTGCAGGACGCCCTCGAGTCCAACGGTATCCAGGCCAGGGCGATTTCCGGGGACGTACCGCAAAAGAAGCGGCTGCGTATGCTCATGGACTTCCAGAGCGGCGAGTTACCCGTTCTCATCGGCACCGACGTCGCCTCACGCGGCCTGCACATCCCCGATGTGCAGTACGTGATCAACTACGACCTGCCACAGGATTGCGAAGACTATGTGCATCGTATCGGTCGCACGGCCCGCGCGGGCGCATCCGGTGACGCCATCAGTTTCGGCTGCGAGACGTACGCGATCTCACTACCCGACATCGAGGACTACATCGGCCACAAGATCCCGGTTGCGAGCTACAGCCAGGATGACCTGCCAGAGATCGTCACGCCGAAGCCGCGCCCGCGCAAACCACGAGGCGCACCACGACGCCGACCAGGCGGAAAAGAGCACAACAGGCCGGGGAAAGGCCAACGCCGGCGCGGGCCTCGACAACAGAAGGACTAACCCAGCAGGTCCCCTACCCCTTCCACCCCGCGAAACTCGGAGCCTGATTTCACTGGCTCGGTCGTATCCGGCCGGTTCACCGTAACGAGCATCCTGACGCCATACTCCCTGGCGCTTCTCAGCACCGGCTGTGAGTCATCGACGAACAGGGTGGTTTCCACGTCGAAATCGACATCCTCCTGCAACGCGTGCCAGAAGGCCTGTGATTCCTTCGCGTGGCCATAGGAGTGCGAGCTGTAGATGCCGTCGAAATAGTCGGCAAGCCCGGTGACCGCATCCTTGAGGTCGAGCGTGTCCTGGTGTGAATTCGTCACGAGCAGTACGCGCGTATCGCGTTCGTGCATTTCCCTCAGGAATGCGAGTGCGCCCGGCAGGTAGCCGATCCGATACGTGACGTCGTGGTGAATCTTGACAACGTCGATGCCGAGGCGGTCGTTCCAGTGATCGAGGCAGTACCACTCGAGGTCACCCTGCACAGACCGGTACTTGTCGAACAGGACTTCGCGCGCCTCCTCGAACGTCATGTTGTTGGCCGCCGCATAGCGACGCGGCACGAGTTCCTTCCAGACGTAGGTGTCGTAGGCGAGATCGAGGATCGTGCCATCCATATCGAGCATCAGCGTTTCGCAGCGCTCGAGCGCCATTTGTGGACTGATATTCACTGCTATACTTCGCGCCCCATCTGCAGGCAGGTATAAGGCATGGACCTCAAGTCTCTTGTTGATCCGATCGTAGCGCTGGCCGAGGATGCCGGCCGCGCAATCCTCGAAGTCTACTCCACGGAGTTCGCGGTGCAAGAGAAGGTTGATGAGTCGCCGCTGACCCAGGCAGACCTTGCCGCGCATCGCTGGATCGACGCCGGGCTCCGCTCGTTGACGCCGGAAATCCCGATCATCTCCGAGGAATCCGGCCTGCCCGACTACGAGGAACGATCGCAGTGGCAGCGCTACTGGATTGTCGATCCACTCGACGGCACGAAAGAATTCGTCAATCGGAACGGCGAGTTCACGGTGAATATTGCCCTGATCCAGGATGGACGCCCGGTACTTGGCGTCGTGCACGTGCCCGTGCAGGGCAAGACGTACACGGGCTGTGAAGGTCTCGGCGCACAGCGTCGCGAGGGGAATCAGGACCCGGTCCCGATCCGTGTCACCTCCTCCTGCGTGGGCCCTGCCCGTATCGTGGGCAGCCGTTCACACCGCGGCGCCAGCCTCGATGCATTCCTCGAAAACGTCGGCGACCATGAGATGATTCCGATGGGCAGTTCGCTGAAATTCTGCGTGGTGGCCGAAGGCGGCGCCGACCTGTATCCGCGGCTGGGCCCTACCTCCGAATGGGATACGGCTGCAGCCCACGCCGTCGTCGAACAAGCCGGTGGCAGAGTCGTCACGCTGGACGGCAAGCCCATGAAATACAATGCGAAAGCCGACATCCTGAACCCGCATTTCTTGGTTATCGGCGCTACCGACCGGGACTGGTTGGCACTGTTGCCCGACAGCGAGTAGCATGGACTGATGACCGACAAGGTAGACACCGAATCGTTTGCGAAGCTCGAGCGATTACGTGAACTGCGGGTCAGCCATCGTGACCTCGACTACCTTATTGATCGCCTGCAGGACGACCCCATGGTTGACCAGCTCCGCATCCGCAGGCTCAAGAAACGCAAGCTCCTCCTCAAGGACATGATCGCCGCGCTCGAGAGTGAGATGATCCCGGATATGGACGCATAGGGTCCCGCCTGCTGTTGACCCAAAGCCGGCGTCCGACTCCTTGCGCGAGCCCGAACCGCATGCCTGACTGTGATTGCAGCATAGACGTTGAGTCGCAACAGCAAAGCAGAGTTCTCATCACTTTGCTTGCGATAAACGCTGTGATGTTCGTCGTCGAAGCAGTGACAGGAATTATCGCGGAGTCAACCGGTCTCATCGCGGATTCACTGGACATGCTGGCAGATGCCGTGGTCTACGCGATCAGCCTTTACGCTGTCGGCCGGGCTGCCAGTAGCAAGGTTCGCGCTGCGTATGTAAGTGGCTACTTCCAGATGGCACTGGCAGCTATTGTCGCGATCGATGTCAGTCGCAGGGCTGTGTTCGGCAGTGAACCGGAGCCTGTGTACATGGTATTGATCGGGCTGGTCGCGCTGGCGGCAAATGTTGTGTGCCTTGGCCTGATCGCGAGGCACCGCGATGGTGGTGTTCACATGCGAGCGAGCTGGATCTTCTCCAAGAACGACGTAATCGCGAATGTTGGCGTTGTTGTCAGTGGTGGCATCGTCTACGCAACGGGAGCTCGCTGGGCAGACCTGTTCGTTGGAATCGCTATCGCCTGCATAGTCTTTCGGGGTGCGCTTGCGATTATCGAGGATGCCCGGAACGAGCAGCGCCAGAGTCTGGCAGCACGGCAAGCAGAATGAGCGCTTCTGATCCATAGCAGACCTTGAGTTCGCGTACTATCCTTGGGGACCTAAGAGCAAGAATAAGGGCTGTGAGCTCTGGAGAGCAGGTTATGGCGAAACTGGGCTTGTCAGAATGGGCCAACGTCGCAGAGATCGGTGCCGCTATAGGCGTCATCATTTCATTGATCTTTGTCGGGCTGCAGTTGCAGAGCAACACTGAGGCCACCGAGGCCGCAACTCGCGAAGCGATCAATCAGAAGGATCTGGCGTACCTGTCTCTCCGGTTGGACTCCTCGGTACTGGCTAAAGCGAACGCTAAGCTCGACAACGGCGAGACGCTTTCGCCTTTGGAGGATTCTCAGCTCGTACATCAGGAGTACGTGAACTTTGTTTCGTTTGAGCATTCGTTCTACCAGTTCAGGAAGGGTGCATTGGAAGCCCAAGAGTGGTCGCGACATGAGAATATTGCTCGATTTCGAATCGAAAGCTCGGAGCATGCTCGGCTGATGTGGGCACGCAAGCGCCACACTTTCAGCGCCCAGTTTCAGGAACTGGTCGATAGTTTTGCATCAGACTGACTGGTCAATAATATCCGCTTGTGTCCGAGAGCGGCCGATCACGAGGGTTGAGCTAGACACAGCGGTATTGACCCGAAGCACACGTCGACACCAGGAATTCCTTTATCCAAACGGGGATCATTGTGAACTTTGACAAGGCGAACCACTGGCTAGTGCTATTCGCTAACTTTGCGGTAATAGCCAGCATTGTCTTTCTCGCCGTAGAGCTGAGACAAAACACGAAGCAGTTGGAGTTACAGTCATATCAGTCTTGGGTCGCCGCGAATATGGACCTCAATATTGCTATCTCAAATTCGCAGCTGTCAGCAATTGTGTCGCAAGGCCATCCCAATTCGGCCAATCTGGCGAGCGAAACGTATATTGCTTACGCCATGTTTCACATGAGCATGTTTCAGATGGCGCAATCAACCCATTATCTCCACCTCGAGGGTTCGTTGAACAAAGAACTTTGGGAATCGGAAATGGACCGGGCCGCCGGAATACTGTCGATTCCCGGTGTTCGCCAGTGGTGGGATGCAGGCGGTAAGACACAGCTGACGCCGAGTTTTGTCGAGTTCCTGGAATCCAGGAAACCGGCCGTCACTATCTGGCATTGGGACGAGGATAGCGGCTACACTTCACTTGGTGGTTTCGCGGAGCCTGAAAAACTGACTGAGTGACCGCTTCTGGCCCGAAGCGGCCACGTCTGAGCCAAACAAAGCCGCTGCCTGCCAACCGTGAAATTGAAAGAAAAGGGGCCGAATGTGTTCAAGACAGCAATCATCGTGGTCATGGCGGTATTTCTTGCGGCTTGTGCCGACGAAGGTCTCACACCGAGCGAAGGCTATATCGACGTAGAAGGCGGAAAGGTCTGGTACCAGGTCGTTGGTTCAGGCAAAGCCACGCCGCTTCTATTGCTGCATGGTGGGCCTGGAGCGCCGAGTCACTATCTGCAGCCGTTGGAACAAATCGCAGAAGACAGACCTGTCATCTTTTACGATCAGCTGGGCGCCGGGCGGTCACCAGCGCCAAATGATCCCGCTCTATGGACTGTGGAGCGATTCGTAAAGGAGCTTGGCGATGTGCGCTCGGCCCTCAGGCTGGAGGATGTGCATATTCTCGGGCACTCATGGGGTTCGATGCTCGCAATGGACTACCTGCTTACCCAACCTGAGGGGGTGAAGAGCGTAATTTTTGCGAGCCCCGCCCTGAATGTTGGCCGATGGACCGAGGATGCCAGGGAGTTGCTCAAGGCACTGCCGGCCGAAACTCAAGCTGCAATCGAGCACCATGAGCTCGAAGGGACCACCGACTCGCCGGAATATCAGGAAGCCGTAATGGCCTACTACGGCATGTATCTGAGCCGTTCCGAGCCCTGGTCTCCGCATTTGATGGACGCCTTCGAGGGCTTCAATACCGACTTATATGGCTATATGTGGGGCCCCAGTGAATTCACCGCTACCGGTACTCTGCAAGACTACAATCGAGAAGCAGATTTGCCGGAGCTGAAACTACCTGTGTTGTTTACAACTGGTCGGTACGACGAAGCTACACCCGAAACCGTGCAGCATTTCAAGAGCCTGGTTCCTGGGGCCAAGCTCGTGATTTTCGAGAATAGCGCGCACATGACCATGTTGGATGAGCCCGAAGCCTACGCGGAAGCAATACAGAGTTTCCTCAACAGCGTCGACAGTTCGCATTAAGCAGGGCAGAGGAGTCTGCTTCTGGCCGATTCCGGCCGTTCGCCAGGATTGAGCTAAACTGTCCGGTATTGACCCGAAGCGGACGTTCGTTCGTCCGTCTTTAGACCGCCTCTAATTTAAGTACATTCCAGAATTGACGCGATCATTTGATCAGCGCATATAGGGCTGTTACATCCGACAAAGGCAAACCTGACCAAAGTCAGTGACGCAAAGCCACGGGTCCTCGCTTCCTCCGCCACGCCTTCTGCGACGCGACGAAGGACCCTAAGATCGCCGGGCTGCCAATGATAGCAGGAACAACTCTCTGCGCGGAGAAGGCACATGAAGAGGCTCAGGTTTCTAGCAATCAGTGTGGCGGTGATTGCACTACCGGCTTGGCCGCAACAAGCAACTGACATCATCACGCAGGATTCGCCAACACCGGGCGCAGGTTGGCGAGGATTCCTCGAATTTGGCTTGATGGCCAATATTTTGTTGACACTTTCCCTCGCCGCATTTCTCGGCGCTGTGATTGCCTTCCACCCCAAGAACGGAGAGGTTACGAGGGCCTCGGAAGGAATGGACTCTCCAAAGGTTTACGTGATCTTTCCGGTGATCGGCGCCATCGTTGGCATGATGGTAGTCAAATACGGTCTGGTTGTGGGCTTCATTCTTTTTGGTCTCGGTGGCGTCATACGTTTCCGTACCGTACTCAGGTCTGCGAGCCTGACAGGTCGAATCATCCTAGTCACACTGATTGGTCTGGCTTGCGGCCTGAATCTCCTGACCGTTGCGGTATTGTCGACGGCGTTTGCCATCGTGCTTATTTACATCCTTGATGCGCCGGTGTCATATCGTATCGACATCAAAGATCTCCCCCGAAAACACATGGCTGAGGCATTGATGGCTTATCGAGCGCTGCTCGAGGAACAGGGCTGCCACGTCTTATATGAGAAGGAAAACTGCAGAAAGTCGCGTGTTACTTTTCTCCTCAAATGCAGGAAACGGTCAACCCGCTACCGTCTTGAAAGGATCCTGGAATCAGAGATCGACGACTCCCTGGCGGGCACTGTCAGTTGGCGCGTTACTTAGATAGCGATTGCTTGTCTGGCTGCCTGCGAATGCACCCCGAAGCCCTGCGGTTGTACGTCTGCTTGTGGCCGAAAGCAGCCGCTCAGGCGTTTTGGGCTAGAATGACCGCTACTGACCCAAAGCGGACGATGCCATTAAGCGACCTGATGGACGTTTGCAGCCACTGTTCTAAAGTTTTTATAACGGCACAACCGTGCCGGATTTGGAGAAGAGAATGAGAACAACAAAGATACTGAGTTTAGCGACAATCCTGTTGCTTTCTGCGGGATTCGCGAGCGCTGGCGATGCTGACAAACTCATTGAGCTTGATAAAAAATGGGGTGAATCTGAAGGAGCCGATGCCTTAGCGCCGATGTTGCTGGACGAAATAATTGCGGTTGGTGCTGATGGCATCGGTGACAAAGAGGCGATGCTTGAGGCGGCCGACGACGCTGAACCAGCGACTGGGCCCTACGAGGCGGGTGACTACAAGGTGCGATTCTTGACCGAGGATATTGCGGTTATGGTTCATAGCACGCCAATGCCCGAGCCACATTGGAGCATGCACGTTTGGCAGAAAGTTGATGGCAAATGGCTGGTTGCCGCCACTGCGGCGGTACCGGTAGCCGAGTGAGTTGAATTGCGATTCGAATATGCGATAGGTCAGATATGCTTTGACATCGACGAAACAGAGACCCCGCTTCGGCGGGGTTTCCTTTTGACCCAACTTCCGGTTCTGGCCGGTTGCAGCCCCTGAACCCTCGAGACAACCCGCTACTCGAACGTCCGGTTCGCGCACTAAGCAGCCATCCGAGTTGAGCCAAGGCCCCGTTGACCGCGGTCTACGTGGCCTTGGGGCGCAAGGCCGGCTCCTACGCCAGGTTTCGTTTTTGCCAGAGCAGGTACAGTGCAGGGATGACGGCGAGCGTGAGTATCGTCGCACTGATCATGCCGCCGACCATCGGCGCAGCGATGCGGCGCATCACTTCAGACCCGGTGCCGTCGCCCAGCATGATGGGCAGGAGGCCCGCAATAATTGCGGCAACGGTCATCATGATCGGTCGCACACGCAGCACGGCCCCGTCGACAACGGCCTGGCGAACGTCCGCCAGCGTCAGGGCCCGTGACTCGGACTCGGCCGTCGCCACATGCTGGCGTATCGCCTGGTTGAGATAGACCAGCATCACCACACCGATTTCGACTGCGACGCCGGCGAGGGCGATAAAACCGACCCCGACGGCCACCGACAGGTCGTAGTCCAGGAGATACAACAGCCACAGGCCGCCAATCAGCGCCATCGGCAGCGTGCCAATGATGATGGCCACCTCGGCAACGCGCCGGAAACTGAGGTAAAGGAGCAAAACGATGATTGCGAGCGTCACCGGGCCCACAATGGAGAGGCGCTCCTTGGCGCGCACCATGTACTCGTACTGGCCCGACCAGGCCAGTGAGTAGCCCGGCGGCAGGTCGACGAAGTCGGCCACCACGCGTTGCGCTTCGGCGACGTACGAGCCGAGATCGCGGCCCGTGATATCAACGTAACTCCAGCCGTTGAGGCGCGCATTCTCGCTCTTGATCACGGGCGGGCCGTCCACCACCTTGACGTCGGCGACGTCGGCCAGCGCGATGCGGGCACCGCCCGGCGTGACAATGGGAAGGAGTCGCAGTTGCTGCACCGAGTCGCGCACGCGTTGCGGATAGCGCACGTTGACCGGATAGCGCTCGAGTCCCTCGACCGTCTGCGTGACGTTCATGCCGCCAACCGCGGATTTCACGATGTCCTGGATATCGGCAATGTTGAGGCCAAAGCGTGAGGCCCTCTCGCGGTCGATATCGACATCGACGTAGCGGCCCCCGGCGACACGCTCGGAGTACACCGAGGCCGTGCCTTCCACATTGGCCAGCACGCGCTCAATGTCCTGGCCGATGCGTTCGATCACCTCAAGGTCGGGTCCGGCGACTTTGATACCCACCGGCGTCTTGATACCGGTGGCGAGCATATCGATCCGGGTCTTGATCGGCATCACCCAGGCATTGGTCAGTCCCGTGTACTTGACAACCCGGTCGAGCTCCGCGCGCAGTCCCTCGGGGGTCATGCCCGCGCGCCACTCATCGCGTGGTTTGAGCTGGATCACGGTCTCGATCATCGTGAGCGGCGCCGGGTCGGTAGCGGTTTCGGCGCGGCCGATTTTGCCGAACACGCGCTTTACTTCCGGTACCTGCCTGATCATACGATCCGTGTGCTGCAGCATCTCGCGCGCCTTGTCGATGGACACACCGGGATAAGTCGTCGGCATGTACATCAAATCGCCTTCATCGAGCGGCGGCATGAACTCCGAACCCAATTTCGTTGCCGGCCACAAACCGACGACCAGAATAGCCGCGGCGAGTACGAGAGTGCCCTTCGGAAAAAGAATGACCGCGTTGATGATCGGCCGGTAGGCACCGATCAGCACCCGGTTGATCGGGTTCCTGTGCTCGGGCGTCACGCGACCGCGGATGAAGTAGCCCATTAGGACCGGCACCAGGGTGATCGAAAGGCCGGCGGCCGCAGCCATCGCGTAGGTCTTGGTGAACGCCAGCGGCGCAAATAGTCGCCCTTCCTGTGCCTCCAGTGTGAAGACCGGCAGGAAACTCAGCGTGATGATGAGTAGCGAGAAGAACAGCGGCGGTCCGACCTCGATGGCGGCATCATGCATGATGCGCCAGCGGTTTTCGTCAGTCAGCGGCTCTTTCTCGATGTGCTTGTGCACGTTCTCGATCATGACGATCGCGGCATCGACCATCGCGCCAATGGCAATTGCGATACCGCCCAGTGACATGATGTTGGCATTAATGCCCTGCAGCTTCATGATGATGAAAGCCGCGAGGATGCCGACCGGCAGGCTGAGAATGATCACGGCCGACGAACGTATGTGAAAGAGGAACACGGCACACACCAGTGCGACCACGATGAATTCCTCGATCAGCTTGCCCTGCAGGTTCTCGACCGCACGGTGAATCAGGTCGGAACGATCGTAGGTGGTGACGACTTCGACGCCTTCCGGCAGGCTGCGCTCGAGTTCGGCCAGGCGTGCCTTGACGCCGTCGATGGTCGCAAGCGCGTTCTCGCCCCAGCGCATCACGACGATGCCGCCGACGACTTCTCCCTCACCGTCGAGATCGGCAATGCCGCGCCGCATTTGTGGCCCCAGGCGTATTTCAGCGACGTCGGAGAGCACCAGCGGTGTGCCGTGAGCGTTCACGCCGAGCGGAATGTGCTCGAGGTCCCCGAGACCCTGAATGTAGCCGGTGGCTCGCACCATATACTCGGCCTCACCCATCTCGATGACAGAGCCGCCGGTCTCCTGGTTGCCCATTTTGATCGCCATCTTGATCTTGGCGAGGGGAATACCGAAAGCGCGTAGCTTGTCGGGGTCGACGACCACCTGGTACTGACGCACCATACCGCCCACAGTGGCGACTTCGGCGACACCGGGCACGGTCTGCAACTCGTACTTCAGGAACCAGTCCTGCAAGCTGCGCAGCTGCGCGAGATCGTGCTGACCGGTTCGGTCCACCAGCGCGTACTCGAACACCCACCCGACGCCGGTGGCGTCCGGGCCGAGCGCCGAGTTGGCGCTGTCCGGCAACTGTCCCGATACCTGGCTCAGGTACTCCAGCACGCGTGAGCGGGCCCAGTACAGATCGGTGCCGTCTTCGAAGATAATGTAGACATAGGAATCACCAAAGAACGAGTAACCGCGCACTGTCACCGCTTTGGGCACCGACAGCATGGCAGTCGTCAGTGGATATGTGACCTGGTCTTCCACGACCTGCGGGGCCTGGCCCGGGAACGAGGTCTTGATAATGACCTGCACGTCGGACAGGTCCGGCAGGGCGTCGACCGGCGTCGCACGCAGCGAGTAGATACCCCACGCCGTCACCATCACGGTCAGCACCAGCACCAGGAAACGGTTCTGGATGGACCAGCGAATGAGCCCTGCGATCATGACTCATCCTCCACCTGGTGCTGGCTGTGGTCCATCTCCTCGGACGCGTCGTCACCATCCATCTGGTGCTGGCTGTGGTCCATCTCCTCGGACGCGTCGTCACCATCCATCTGGTGCTGGCTGTGGTCTGCTGACGATTTACCTTCCATGCGCGCCATCGCCGACTCGATATTGGACTCTGAGTCGATCAGGAATTGGCCGGAGACAACGACGATATCGCCTGCTTGCAGGCCGCTACGAATGGCGACGCGGTCGCCGGACTCGATGCCAAGGCGCACCGGTTGGGCCCTGTAACGTCCATCACCGAGTGCCACGACCACGCGGTTCATCGAACCTCCACGAATGACCGCTTCCCGTGGCACATTGACTACGGGGCCGAAGCCGCCGGCCTCGATAACCACACGCGCGAACATGTTCGGGTGCAGCAGTTCACCGGCGTTGTCGAATCGCAGGCGAACTTTCAGCGTGCGCGTCTTGGGATTCAGTTCCGGATAGACATAGTCGACCGTGCCCTCGAGTGTCGTGCCGGGCAGATAGTCCAGTTCGACGATGGCCCTCTGGCCTGACTTCACCCAGGAGGACTGCCGTTCGAATACCTCGGCGATCACCCAGACACGATCGAGCTTGGCGACCGACATCACTTCCGTCGCCGGTGTTACGTAAATACCTTCGCGCACGCCAAGGTGCGCTATCACGCCGTCGGACTCAGCATAGACGCGCACGCGCTGCTTGACGGCCCGCTCTTTCTCGAGGCGCGCGATCTCGGACCTGGATACGCCGAGCGCTTCCAGGCGGTCGCGGGAAGCCTGCAACAACGCGATGTTGCCGCTGCGCGTCGCCGTGAGGAACTCTTCCTGCGCGTTCACCAGCGTCGGCGAGTACAGCTCAAAGAGAAGCTGCCCTTTAGTGACCGGGTCGCAGGTCGCCTTGGTGACGAGACGCTCAATCCAGCCGTCCACGCGCGTGTGGACCTGTTGGACGGTGCCCTCATCGTAAGTGATGTAGCCGACCGTCTCGATGCGGCGCATCAATTCGCTGCGCTTCGCCCTGACCTCGCGCACGCCAAGGTTGTTGACGATGGTTGGATCGATCTTGACGACGCCTGGCTGGTTGTCGACCTCATCGGCGTAGACCGGCACAAGATCCATGCCCATGGGCGACTTGCCGGGTTCATCGCGTCGGTAGTTGGGATCCATGGGCGCAACCCAGTAAAGGATCTCCCGGTCGCCGCTGCCGGCGGACGTACCGGCACCTGCCGATGTGTCATTGAAAGAACGCCCTGCAAAAAAGGCAATGATGATCGCCGCCAGGAAAGCGGCCGCAACGAATAGTCTGTTGTTCATGGTGTGAGTCCCCCGAGGTTGGCGAGCATGGCGTAGGACTGCGCCCGTTCAACGCTCAGACGAAGGTGTTCAATACGGGTATTCAGGTAGCTGATGTAGGCACGCATGACATCGGCGAAATCGCTGGCGTCGCTCTGGTAGGCACGCAAGGCAGCGTCTGCCTGGTCCCTGGCCAGCGTCAGAATCTCGGCATCGTAGAGTTCGAGGCGCCGCGTCAGCTCACGCCACTGGGCGTGCTCAACCTCGAGTTCGCGACCGAGTTCGCGCTCGAGTCGCAATTTCGACGCGCGCGCGGCACTGCGTTCCTGCAATGCGGCCGTGAGCGTGCTGTCGACCGACTTCCTGTTGAAGAACGGTAAACCAACCGTTACGCCCACCGTGACAAGGTCGGAGCGTGGTTCGCCGTTGGGCAGATCGCCGCCGCGATAGCCGTAGCCGATGTCCAGTGCCCAGTTGGGTTTGGAGCGCTCGTCTGCGATCTTCACACCGGCCTCACTCACGCCGACCTCGGCCTCTGCCGCCAGCACTGCGGGATGTCGCGTCAGCCCGTGTTGCAGGTCAGCAAGCGGCGGCAGGCTGTCCCAGCGTGGGAAGTTGGCAGCTAATGGCCGCTCTGCTGCGGTGCCGATCCACTCGGCCAGCGCTGCGCGGGCGCGGGCGCGACGTCGTTCGATATCAATCAGGCGATCATCGAGGCGACTCAGCTCAAGCTCGGCGCGCAGGACATCCTGCTGGTTCTTGCGTCCCACCGCGTACAAAGAGCGCGTGATCTCAGCGAGGTCCGAGAAGAACGGTCGCGTCTCCTGAATCAGTTGATCGGCGTGCTCCAGGAAATACATCTCGAGCCACGCCTTTTGTGTTGCCGTGCGCACATTGCGACCGCGGGCGGCGGCGTTCTCGCTCATCCGGTCGGACATCAGACCGAACTTCTCGAACGAGAACGACCGTGTCTTGCCCGCCGGGAACGCCTGGCGATAGCCGACCATCACCTGGGTCATGCCTTCGGTGGTGAAGCCGCCTGACTCGAGTGGGTAATTGTTCAGACCGACGCGCAGCATCGGGTCCGGCAGTTCACCGGCAACGATGGCACGTTCGTCGAGCGCCGCGGCCTGTGCCTCGAGCGCGAGTCGCCCGGGCTCACCAGCGAGTGCCAGATCTTCAGCCTCGGCGAGTGTCAGCGGCACGCGCTGTTGCGCGCTTGCGATTGAAGTCCACGGTAACAAGACCGTAGACGCGAAAAAGATAATGTAGACGGGCACGCGCCCGTGAATAGCAAACATGAAACCAACTCCTGCGAGGAAAACCGAAAGGGTTTTTGGGAGCAGGGTTGGCTAATTCAGGAATACGCAGTTGAGCTTGTGCAGCGAGACCGCCCTCGCCGGCCTGTCGGGAGGGCCTACCGTCGCGAAACAATACCTCGTCGCCAGGAGATTGCCGTCAGTGGCAGTTCGCACTGGCGCCGGCTCGAAGTCAGGGTCCAGGTCAATATCGAGTTTCCCGCCACGCTGGCCTACATTCGCGTCTGCAACCTCGCAACACTCGGATGGGTTAAGCTCTAAAGTGGGCGGGCAGCAATCGTGAGCTTCCTCGACGACCTCGAACGCCATCGAGCAGGGCAGCAGCGCCAGGTTCAGGAACGCGGCCAGGAGGACGGCCGCCGCGCGGCGCCGTGTCCTGAATCCATTGCTTTTTGCAAATTCCCGAAGCATGGCGCTTTTTTAGACTCTTGCAGCCCGGAAGGCAAGGAAATCCGACCGGTTTTTGGAACTTTCAGGCCTCATTGTCACTATCGCCGGGCCTCGTCAAGGACAGAATGAATGGTTCCCAGGGTTACCCAAAAGACTGTCCAGTCTACTGTGCCGCTATAATCGGCCGCATGGCCGGCCGTTGCACTGCGCTTCTCGCATCGCTGATCCTCATTCCCGCGTTCGCGCAGGATGAGGTCTTCATCGAAATACTGGGCATCGCCCAGGACGCCGGCTACCCGCAGGTGGCTTGCTACAAACCCCATTGCCTGCGTGCCTGGGAAAATCCTGAACTCCATCGTGACGCGTCCTCTATCGCCGTCATTGACCAGCGGCAGAAGACGAAATACCTGTTTGACGCGACGCCCGATATGCGCGAACAACTGTATGCTCTGCACATGACAGCGCCGGACGCTGCGTTTCGCCTCGACGGCGTCTTCCTGACCCACGCGCACATGGGGCACTACACCGGACTCATTCATTTCGGTCGCGAAGCAACAGGCGCCAGGGACGTGCCCGTCTACGCCATGCCCCGGATGAAGGCGTATCTCGAGTCCAACGGCCCCTGGGACCAGCTTGTGAGCCTCGGGAATATCCTGCTGAGACCACTGGCTGACAACGACCCGGTGCGGCTGGGCGACGACCTCGTCGTGACACCTTTTCTCGTGCCCCACCGTGACGAGTATTCGGAGACCGTCGGCTACCGTATCGACGGCCCCAACAAGTCTGCCGTGTTCATCCCCGACATCGACAAATGGAACATGTGGGAGGTAGATATTCGCGACGTGGTGAAGTCGGTCGACTATGCGCTACTCGATGCCACTTTTTTTCGCGATGGCGAGCTCGGTGGCCGTGATATGAGCACGATCAGGCACCCGTTCGTCGCAGAGAGCATGGACCTGTTCGAGTCACTTGCTCCGGATGAGAAGGCGCGCGTGATCTTCATTCACATGAATCACACGAACCCGCTCCTGATCGACGGCAGTGAGGAACAGCAGCAAGTCGAGCGCCGCGGGTACCGGTTCGCCCGCGAAGGCATGCGCCTGGATCTTTAGTCGTCGTTTTCTGCGTCCTCGATGGCCACATCGAGATCGCGTTTCTGCTGCATGACGACGTCTTCAACCGCCCGCGCCCGGTCCTGCGCGCTGACGAGGTCATCGGCAATCTCTTTGCCAACGGTTTCCGTTTCCTCGGCCTTCTCGTCTTCCGTGTATCGGGAACCACCGTCGCCGCAGCCGAGAATCAGCAGACTGGCAGGAACGAGCAGGTACTTCATATGACCTCCTTTACCCCAGCGCCTCGATGAACAGGCGCAGGTAGTCATTGATCTCGCCGATGTTCGAGGTCAGGCGATGATCGCCGTTCACGATATGCAGTGTACCGTCACACTCGCGCGCATAGCGAATGCTGTTCTCGACCGGAACGACGTCGTCATGCCAGCCGTGCACGATCGAGATCGGTATCGATGGCGGCACGGGCGTCAGGTCTTCACGGCCTTCCATGTAGTAAGCCGGCGCCAGGACGAACACGCCGGCCGCACCGGTTGCAGCGGCGGCGGCGGTCGCGACATGCCCTCCCATGCTCGAACCGACGAGAACGAGCTGGTCGTCGATGCCCGCACACTCGTCGATGCACTTCTGCACACGCTCCGTCGGGTCCGCGATCCCCTGGTAATCGATGCTGTCGGCCTCGCAACCCATCCCCCTGACGAGTTCCGCCATTGCCCGAATCTTGGTTCCCCAGGGACCGCTCTCCTGGCCATGCGAGAAAATCACTGTCGTCATACGAGTATTCCTTCTCCTGCGTCACACAGTTCTTCGAGGTGGCGCGCCAGCAGCCAGATGCGATCCTGTCCCCAGACGGCGTAATCGCCCAGGCTCATCGTCGGTACGCCCCAGCTGCCGAGCGACAGCATCAGTTGCCGATTCTCTTCCGCCGCCTCGCGCCAGTCGTCGCTCTCCATCGCCTGTTTCGCCTCGGGCCAGAACAGGCCGGTCCTGGCCGTTATCTTGCGCATGCCGTCGTCCGTCGCCGCATCGACTCCCTCACTCCAGATGAGGTCCGATGCATTCTGCAGGAACTCCCTCGCACGACGTTCGGATTGCGCATAGGCGAACACCGCATGGCATCTCTCAACACCCTTGCCAAACGGATCCATCGCATTGCCGAAGGGCACGCCAAGCATCTCGGCCTCACGCGCCGCATCGCGCAAGATGTAGCGCAACTTGGATCTCGGTACGCTGACGCCACGCATCATTAAGGGCAATACAGGTCTTAGCACCAGGTCGAGGCCGAATGCGTCCGCCACGGCGGACACCCGACGTACGCTCAGGTGCGAATACGGACTGCGGAAGGAGTAGAACAGGTCGATGGGTGGCAGGTCTTTTGCCGCGGCCGGGGGCACGACGGGCAGGTCAAGCTGCATCGCTCGCTGAATCGAATCGAGCCTGGGACCTGGAGCGCCTGTACTCGCCAGGCCCTGCTCATCCAGCCGCTTCACCAGGTAGTGCAGCCGATCGATGCCCCAGAACCACTCGCCACTGTAGTACAACATCGCGCTGCCGTAATGACCGAGCCTTTGCAGCTCTTGACGCGACCCAGCAATCACGGCCTCACTGGCGCCCTGCTTGCCACCAGCCGCCAGGCGGGCAACAGCTGCGCCGTCGCCGCGCCAGTAGTACTCGATTGCGCTGCAGATTTCGCCCGGCTCAATCTCTGCCGGCGTTGCCAGCGCATCACACATGGCACGACGATGTTCGACGGGTGGCGTGCTCCCCTTATCCAGGAACGGCAGACCGAGTTCGGCCGCGACGCGAGCACAATCCATGGCCGCGTACTCGGCCAGCAGCTCGGGTGCCGGGTGAAAATCCCCGCCGAGCGCCTCGGACAGGCGCACCTGCAAGTCAATGTCATAGTGGTCTGCAAGTGTGGGCAGGTACTGCGACAGCAAGTAGGAATACGGGTCGTCGAGCTGCAGGAATGCGGTTACGGTGTGGGAGCTGCCTGACAGCCTGCGCTTCGCTTCGTGCCAGGCGCGCGCGCGGCGGCGCGCGCCTTTGCTGACGTACACGCTGAGCAGTTTGGATCGCAGCTTCTTGCCCACGCCTATGCCTCGTCCCAGGTGGAAGACGGCTTCCACAGCAGTTCGTCGAGATCAGGTTGCCAGCGGTGTCGAACCATGTCGACTTTGCCGCTTTGCATGATGACGCCTTCGTCTGCCAGGCGCTCGCACTGCGTGCGAAACGCGCGGCTGTTGGGGACGAAAGCGCTCTTGCCCGACGCCTGGACGACACGGTGCCAAGGCAATTCCATGCCATCCGGCGAGTGCCGCAGTGCATAGCCGACCTGGCGTGCACCGCGGGGGATACCGGCGATCTCCGCGACCTGCCCGTAGTTCGCAACACAACCCGCGGGAATATCCGCGATGGTCTCCCAGATCCTCCGCATGCGGGTCTCGCGATCCACGTCAGCCGATCCCCAGGCGTGCCTGGATCTCGCGCTTCGCGTCGCGCAGCACCGTATCGCGATCCAGCGAGTCGAGGATTTCCTTGACGACCTTCTTCGGCCCTCCCTCGCCCCAGGACTTGCCGTCGGCCAGGTACTCGGCCGCCGCCTGACCGACGAGATAGGTGCTGTAATAAGCAATGGCCCCCTGCGCGCCGGCGGTCAGTATCGTCGACAGCCCGAGCGTGCCGACCTTGAGCGCGCTCGACACGAGATGCAGCGCCCAGACCGTGCCCATCAGAGCCGCCGACTCGGCCACGATGACCTTGACGATCGATCCGGCCTCCTTGCGGCTGAGTGGCAAGTCGTACACGCGGGACAGGTGTACGACCATGCCGACGTCGACGAACGCAGCGGCAAACAGGTCGGCCACGGGCACCGGGTTGAAGGCGACGGCGATACCCTTGCCGATGCAGTAGGTGCGTACGAGTTTGTCCCCGATTTCCCGGCGCGCAGCAAGGATGCGGCGGCCTACCTGGTCGGAGAGATCGGCGGCAAAGAGGCTCGCATTCAGCGCCGCGAGCGTCTTGCCCTCCGCTTCCAGGATCTCCCAGAGCTTGAGGCGCAGGTCCTGGACATCGGGTGCGCGGGCGCGCTCGGTCGAAACTTCATTGCCCGCGGCGTCGACTTCGACGACGGTCTGCGGGCGCGGCTGGGCGGCGGCCGTCAGAACATGGCCCGGGTCGACGAGGCCTTCGGTCTTACGTTTGACGGACTCGAGCAATGCCTGGCATTCGTCGCCCGCATAGAGATCCGACTTGTTCAGCGTAACGATGACGGGACGCCCCTGGGCCAGCACGGCCTTGAGCGCGCCGAGTTCGGTTTCCGTAATGTCGCCATCAAGTACGAAGATGACGAGATCCGAACGACCGGCTGCCTCTCGTGCGAGCGCTTCGCGCTCCTCGCCGCCGGCTTCGTCAAGACCTGGCGTGTCGATCAGGAACACGCCGCCCGCTTCTTGCTCGGTCCAGGCCTCCATTCTCGAGTAGCGTGTCTCCCCGTGGATCGGGCTCACCGAAAATCGTTCCTCCCCGATCAGCGCATTCAGCAACGAGGATTTGCCCGTGCTGACCCGGCCAACGACCGACAGATGAAGGTGCCCGTGCTCGATCTTGTCGAGCATCGCCTGCACGGCCGCATAATCGTGGCTCAGTGATTCGCGGATTCCGGCGGGCAGGCGTTCATCCTGCACGAGTTCGCGCAGGCTCTCGCGTGCGAGGCCGAGATGGTCCCCGCCGCCAGGCGCATCGCTGTCAGCGCGTTTTCTCTTCCAGGGCCATCCTGGCAACGCGGCGGACACCCGCTTCCAGATGCTCACTGATTCCTTCCTCGAATTCCTGCGCTGCCACTTCGGGCAGCAGCTCACCGTGTTTGGACAATGTCAGGACGAGGCTGCGCCCCAGCGCGTCGAAGATCAAGCCATAGGCGACGGCGTGTACGAGACCGCCGGCCACGGTGCCGATCCCCGGAAACGCCTTGAGACCATTGCCAGCTACAGCGAGCGTCAGCGGCAACGCGCGGCCCACACGGCTCTGGCTCAGCGACAGGAACTCCTCGATATCGAGATCGCGTGGTGCGGCACCGTAGAGTCGACAAAGCTCCTGCGTCATCGTCGTCCCTATGAAGCCCTGGATCAGCACATCGGTTCCCGGGCTGATCGCAGCCAGTGCGCCAATGATCGCTTTACGCGTCGAACTGCGGATAACCTGCTCGGAGCGCTGCAAACGATAGGCTGCTTCGGCCTCGACGAGTCTTGCCGCCGCCAATTTGAAGACGGCGCGTTCGCGCCTTGTGTCGAGCGCCTCGCCCTCTTTCGCCAGCAGGCGATTGATCGCCACGACGAGCACGCCGATGTCGGCGGGCCGGGTCCGGCAAACGGTCTCCTCTTCGCCATCGGCGCCGCGCTGAATAATATCTACCGCACCACCTGCCGACACAGCGACAACATGATCGCGCTCGACTTTGCCGCCAATGTCATCGACGCGCTCGAGCAGCTTCTGCATCAGCTCTGCCTGCTCGTCGGGCAAATAGCGGTCAGCCTTGTTGAGTACGATGATGAACGGCTTGTCGAACTCGAGCAGTGCCCGAATCGCTTCGACTTCGGGACGCGCGAGGTCGCCGTCGCAGACGAACAAGACAACGTCGGCGCGTTGCGCCTCGACGGTCGCAATGTCCGTCAGGCCGTCTTCGGTGCCGCCAATTCCCGGAACGTCGGTCAGCAGGATTTGTGCACCGTCATCGTTCCGCCAGCGATAATGCGAAACATCGCCTGTGGATCCGCCGACCACGTCGACGACGACATCGGCAGTTGGCACAAGCGCCTTGATCAGTGAGCTTTTGCCGGTACTGACCTCACCGAAGAAGCACAGGTGCACGGCGTCGCGGCGCGCCGCAAGTTCCTGCAACTCGGCCTGCGCCTCGCTCACATCAACGCCAGCGGCCTCAGCATCGCGCAGGCGCTCCTCGATATCCGATCGGGAAAGTGGCGTAGCCTCGAGCTTGCGCTCGGGCGTGATCTTGCGTCGCACGACGAGACGCCAGATGAGCCAGAGGGCCGTGACCGCCAGCAGCACCATGATGCCGACGTAGGTGTACAGGAGCGCCGGGGGGCCTTCTTTGAGCCGGTCCCAGACGTTGAGCGCCGCTTCGGAAATGAACAACAGCGCACCCGTCGCGATGACGAACACGAGCAGTACGACGACTGCTATCACCACGCGAATGAACCGATCCAGCTTCATGGCACCTATTGTGGGAGTCAGCTTCGCTGGCGACAAGTCGCGAGCAAGCTTGCTGCTACATAAGAACGCTGACTACAGCTGACTATCAACCCACCGGTCGATCTTCGCTTGGAGCATCGACAGAGGCACGGCGCCGTCTTGCAGCACCTGCGTATGGAATGCCTTGACGTTGAACTTGTCACCCAGGCGTTCCTCGGCCATGTCACGAATCGCGCGAATCTTGAGCTGGCCGACCTTGTATGCGAGCGCCTGCCCCGGGATTGCCATGAAGCGCTCGGCCTCCGACACCGCGCGCGCTTCGGCGACCGCCGCGTTCGCGTACATGTAGTCGAGCACCTGCTGGCGTGTCCAGCCCTTCGCGTGAATACCGGTATCGACCACGAGGCGGATCGAGCGCCAGAGTTCGGCATTGAGGCCCCCGAAGTACTGGTACGGATCGGTGTAGACACCGAGTTCCTTACCCAGCGATTCGGCATAGAGACCCCAGCCTTCCGAGAAGGCCGTCACGCCACCGTAACGCCGAAAACCTGGCAAGTCCTCGTTCTCGTGCTGGATCATGATCTGAAAGTGATGACCCGGAATCGCCTCGTGCAGGTAGAGCGACTCCATGGCCCAGCTTGGCCGCGCACTGAGATCGTAGGCGTTGGCGTAGAATACACCGGGACGAGAGCCGTCCGCCGTGCCTGCAGAGTAGGAACCGCCAGACGCCGACTTCTCGCGGAAAGGCTCGACCCGGCGCACTTCGAAACCGGTCTTCGGGAAGATCTCGAACAGGTCCTCGGCCAGCGTATTGATGTGATCCGCCATGTCGCGGTATCCCTGGATCAGTTGCTCGGGTTCGTCAAAGAAGAACTGCGGGTCTGTGTTGACGTATTCGAAGAACTCCTCGAGATCGCCGTCGAAGCCGACTTCTTCCATGACGGCTCGCATTTCGCCATGAATACGCGCGACTTCGTCGAGGCCGATCTGGTGAATCTCATCGGGCGTCAGGTCCGTGGTAGTGATTGTGCGCACGTTGTACGCGTACCATTTGTCGCCGTTCGGCAGCGCGTAGAGGCCGACCGTATCGCGGCCCGCCGCGATGTACTCGTCGCCGAGGAAGTTATTGAGCCGTGCGTAGGCGGGGATGATGGCGTTTGCGATGCTGTCCTGGAACGCCGCAGTCAGGCGTTCGCGATCCTCATCGCTGAACTCTTCCGGCATATTCTCGATCGGTTTGTAGAACGCGCTCTGCGTTACGTCGTCGATGATCTGTGACTCGAGCTGCGGCACGACTTTTTCCATCAGAATGCGCGGCTGCACGATGCCCTGCTGCACACCTTCGCGCATGTTCTCCATCATCTGGTCAGTGTTGATCACGAAGTCGTCGATGCGGCTGAGCCAGTCGTCGTAGTCCTTGACCGTCTTGAACGGGTGTGCACTCGCGCCACTGCCGAGTTGCACGAAGAAATTCATGACGTTGAAGAACTGGTTGATAGGCTGCAGGTAGCCCGGGAACTGATTTCCTTCGAGCGACTCCTCACGATCCAGGCGGAAGATGTCGTAGCTAAGCTGATCCTGGTAGCCGAGCTGCTCGCGATCGATCCTGAGCAGGCGTTCGAGGAATTCCCGGTCCATAGCCTCGGCTGCGGCCCGGAACTCCTCGCTGAAGAAATGCGCCAGGCGATCGTTGTAGCGATGGTCACCAATAAACGTCGCCTGGAGCGGGTTCAACTCCAGGCCACGCTGGAAATGCTCGTCGAACAGGGCGTGCAGCTCCGCCGCGGCATCGGCCGTTTCGATCTCCGTGGGTGCTGCAGGATCTTCCGTACCGCCGCAAGCGGCCAGCAACAAGGTTGCGGCCGCGATGGCCGTGATTCTCAGGTGCATGGGTGTCCCTCTAACAGAAAGAGGGGCAGTGTACCAATTCAGAGCATGAAACCCAGATCGCGCTGGATGAAGTTCGACAGGCTGGGCGCCACAACGTCGAGATCGACCTCGGGGATACCGAACCAGCGAGACAGCGTGGCCGCGTACTGGTCCGCCGACGTCGACGGAATGATACGGCCCCCGCCTACATCTTCCGGCCCACCGATCTCGAGAACCGGGTAATTGCCGTACAGGTCGCCACCATTGACTGCGCCGCCGACGACGAGTTGGTTGCCGCCCCACGCGTGATCCGTGCCATCGCCGTTCGACGTCAGCGTGCGGCCGAAGTCTGACTGCGTGAACGTCGTGACCATCTGGTCGACCTGCAACTCCACGGTCGCGTCGTAGAATGCCGCGATCGCGTCGCTGACGCCGCCGAGCAGGCCTGGCTGGTTCTGGTTCTGGTCGTCGTGCGAGTCGAATCCGCCAACTGCCACGAAGAAGATCTGGCGCTGCATCTGCAACTCGTCGCGCGATGCGATCAGCCGGGCCACGGTGCGCAGCTGGGTACCCAGCTGCGACTGCGGAAACACGGTATTCAGCGGCGGCACATTGGCTATCGCAGCCGACACTTGATCGGCAGCATCGACAGCGCGCCGTTGTACGTCCGCGAATCCGCGCTCGTAGATCGAGTCGTAGGACGCATCGACAATACGCAGGAACGCCTGCCGCTGCTCGTAACGAATGTCCTCTGGATTCGTTGAAAAGCCTTCGAACTGTAACGGGCCGTTCGCCCCCATGACGTAGGCCACGGTTTCATCAGCGGACTGGAACAGGTCGGTCCCGGCGACCGATATATTGGTCGCCATGAGTTGTTCGGTGACACTGTTGCGAATCAGGTCCGCCATGCGCCCGCCCCACCCGGTCTTGCTCGGCACGTTGCCGCGCAGTGAAGCCCACTGATCCTGCTGATCATTGTGCGAAAACAGTTGCGGCGGCAAGGTCACCGAACCCTGGAAGTACTGGTCGCGGGTCGTCGGTTCGACGAGCGGGCCCACATTGGCTACGAATGCGGCTCTGCCCGCCTGGAACAGTCTCTGCGTCTCGCCCATGGCCGGATGCAGGCCATAGTCCGGACCCGCGGAGGATGCGGGCGTGATCGGCAGCAAGTCGCTCTGCAGCAAAGCGAGATTCTGGCGTGATACTGCATAAGCGTTGTATTCGGCCGTCGTATTCGGCACGAGCATGTTGAAAGAGTCGTTGCCGCCATGCAGGAATACGCACACCAGTGCCTTGTAGTCGTCGAACGGTCCGGGGCCTCCGACGACCTGCGACCAGGCGAGTCCCGGTGTCGCCGCAAAAAATGCTGCAGCGCTGCTGGTCCTCAGAAAATCACGCCGGTTCACTGTTTTCATAGTTTGTCTCCCCGCCTAGCGCTGATAAGCAAACTCGGGCGATGTCGTGATCAGGTAGATCGCCTCCGCTGCCCGCAAGGCCGTGTCAGTAGGTTGGAGTCGATCGACCATGCCCCCCACCTCCGTTCGCAAGGTGTCCGAAATCTCGCCGCCAAGCAGTTTCCCCGCCACCAGGTCGACCAGTGCCGCGGTGTTGGCGGCAATGTCCATCTCTTGCTGGAAGGTGATGTAGATCTGGTCTTCCTCGAGATTCGGATTCGTGTGATTAAGCCCGAACGTCTGCCACAGGATGAAATTCGTAAAGAACGTATTCAGGTACTCGGTCGCGATCTCGAGTTCAGGCGCCACGAGACCCGCGTCCCGGATTTCACCCGGTGGTGCATAGAACGGACTGAAGAAATTGAACACATGGTGCGCCTGCAGGGGGCCCTGACCGAAAACAGCATGGAGATAGCTCAGCGGGAACTTGCCGCTTGCCGAGGTCGCCTCGTACGCGCGATACAGCTGCGTCAGTCGCAGCAACGGTTCCTTTAGCTTGCCAGCCATCATCGTCGGGTTTGCTGGCCGGGCTTCCGGATCCAGCAGTATGGCGCGGATCACCGCACCCAGGTCGCCGCGCACGCCGCTGCCGTTGTCATTGAACGTTTCGGCAACACGCTGCACGTAAGCAGGTGACGGGTTACTCGTCGTCAGCCGCTGGATCAGGCGAATCGCCATGAACGGTCCGACGTTTGGATGATTGAAGATGTTGTCGAGTGCGTCGGCAAGATCCTGTTCGCCGGTCTGCCCCGCCGGCAGCAGCACATCATCCAGCAGTTGCTTCGACCCCGTATCGTGGTAGTCCGGCCACAGCTCCATCGGCAGGTACTGGCTGCTCGTGGGCGGCCAGCGATTGTTAAACCAGCCCGCATTAGCCCAGGTCCAGCCCGTGAATACGTGTGCGAATCCCTCGATAATCGCCTGGTCATACGTCGGGACCGGCTGACCTTCCACCAGTCGTTCCGTGCCGTCGATGTTGAGCTCGACCAGCCCGATCGAGAACAGCTGCATGAGTTCGCGCGCGTAATTTTCGTCAGGCCGGATATTGAGCGCCTCGTTCGGTGCACGATTGCCAAGCATGCTGAGATAGACACCCATGGCCGGATGCAATGTGACTTCCCCGATGAGGTCGCGATAGTTACCGAAGGCGTTGCGCGCGAGCATGTCGTAGAAGTCGGCCACGGCAAAAGGCCGCGCCTGCAGCGCGCCGAGTTGAGATACGACAAAGACCTCGGACAGCGCGAACGCGACGCGCTGACGCAACTGGTCCTCACCATGCAAACTGTTGCGAAACCAGATGTCGACACGATCATTGTGCAGCTGTCCCATGAAATCGGGCGGCGGCAGCGCCAACATGTGCGGCATCTGGGACGACATCGGCACGCGCATCTGGTTGTCGATCCACTGTTCGTACCGCATCGAGATCAGCGCATCGGCCTCTGCCTCGGTGGCACCGAAGGTCGCCTGGTTCAGGAACCTGAACGCTTCCGCCTTACTGATAGGCGGTGGCGGCGGTGCGACAACAGGCGGTTCCGGTGTGGAGCCGCCGCCGCAACCTGCCAGCCCGAGCAGGACTGACGCCAGAAGTGACACGAGCCGAATGTTATTCATCTTTTTGCTCTCCTCGCAGGGGCATTCACTGCGCGACGATGCTCTCCAGGTATGAGACCTGTTCGGCTGTCAGAAGGTTCTTCAGTCGAACCAGCATCGCCATCTGCTTCTTCTTGACCTGGTTCTCAGCGAGCAGCGCCTTGTTCGCATGCTCCAGGACCTTGTCCTCGTCGATCGGCGCTTGATCAAGCTCGGTCATGAGCGCCTGGTAGGCTTCCTGCATGTCCCACTCGTGTTCGGCAACACCTGACTGCACCTCGACGACGGCTGCCCGAATCGCGGTAAACTGATCCTTGCTGAGCTGTAGCGCTTCGCGATGCTCCAGGATCACGTTTGGGGCGAACAGCTTGCCTTTGAAGACGTCTTTTTCCTGGGCTGATGCCGTGCCCATCATCAGGCCGGCGATAACCAGCAGGTAAACAAGTCCCTTTCTCATAGTAACGATCCTCCATCGATTTTGGTTCCCTCGATGAACACTGGAATCTCTTCGTAAATGTCAACGCTGTGTTGGGGCAACAGCACATCGCTGGGCGCAGCCCAGCTCGTCGTGTTTGTAAGCTGCTCGGGATCGACGTACTGCCACTCCGGTTGACGCATGGGCAGCAGACCTGCAATCACGGCCCCGAGAGCGACGGCAGCGACGGCACCGCCGACAACACGGTGACGTCGACGAGTTGCCGCTACCTGCGCCCTGGCGGCGGCAAACACACTCTCGAATTCCGGAACACGGTCGGCCTCGACACCCGCCACGGTACGCTGCAGTTCCTGTCTCAGTTGTTCGTCATTCATGTTTCAGTTTTTCCCGTAGTGCTTTCTTGGCGCGGTCATAGTGCACGCGCCCGGTACCCGTGCTGACGCCCATTACCCTGGACGCTTCTTCGACCGTAAGGTCGCGGCAAAACACGAGCTCCACGATATCCCGCTGCCGTGCCGGCAGCGCCCTGACCGCTTTCCACACAACTTCGGTCTGCAAGGGTTCAACAAACTGCTGAACGTCGTCTGCGGGCACCGCCTTGTGCACGAGTCGCAGGTGCGTGGCGCGCCGACGAAAGCGGCTGCGTGCGAGGTTCTGGACGACCGAAAAAACGAACGTCTTCAGTGACGACGTGCCGTCGAAGCGCGCCCTGCCCGTCAATAATTCCACGTATGCCTGCTGCACGAGGTCCTCCGCCAGTTCCTGTTCGTAATTGCAGCGGGAGAGGGCCCAGCCGAATACCTGGCTGTGCATGGCTTCCAGTGCCGATCGAGATACACACGGGTTGTTATCCAGGACATCGCTGTCTCGCATACCCCCTCCCGTAATGTTGGTCGCACAGGAACCCTGCTTGTATGACAAGCAGCGAGAATGAACGCAAGGCCGTTATGTAAAGCCCTATGCCGCGGAATCGGCAACCGTCGCGAGGGGCGGCGCAAATGCCGTACTGCCGACCCGGCACCCGCTCGCCGTCTGGTGTAGTGTCAGCGAGACCGGCTCGTCGCAGTGGACCGGGTGGAACACGAGCAGGATGGTCACGCCGTGTTTTTCATGGTCGTCGCGGTCGCTCACTCCGGCGTCGCACTCGACGATGAAGCGAGCATCCGCAAATGCGCCCAGGTCGTTGAGGCAATTGAGATACGTAAGCACCTGCCCGCGCACGCGCTGCGCCAGTTGCGCATCGCCCGGCTCGAATACGGCCCAGCGCGTGGCATTGGCGACCGCGCTGACGACCTGGAGACAGAATCGCCGGACTGGCAGCCTGGTGAAGCGCCGATGCGCTTCCGAACCGCGCCCCATCGTCAGTGAGCCCCGTACGCGGGACCGCCCGGCCGGCCCGGCCGCAATGACATTGATGCCGGTGCGGTGCAGCAATTTCGCATCTCCGTCATCAATATCCATGGCGGGCACGAGACGACGTTGCAGCCCGAGTCCCGGTGCATCGAGATCTCCCCAGCGGCCCCGGGTCCGGTCCTGCTTGCACAACAGGCCCGCGAGTGCCGCGCCGGCAGGTCTCGCGACGTCGTCGTTGCCACGTTCCAGCATGCGCGGGTAGTAACCGATCATGTTGGGGCTTGCGTAGCCGAGATCACGAACACCGCGCGCCGCATCTGCGGGCGTCTGCCACTCGGTTCGTGGATCGACGATGAGCATGGCGCGCCGCTCGCGACAATAGAGTTCGGCGGCAAGAATGGCGGCTGGCCCGGTGTCGATGCCTTTCCCCGGTGCCGGCAGATACAGCAGATCGAAGTTGTCGACCTGTTCAAGCGCGAACAGCCCGGTACGCTCTTTACGTGACCCGATCAGGTCATAGTCGGACAGTTCGGTGCCATCGGTACCGCCCTGTACGTGCTCGACGTAGACGGTGCCGGACCGGTGACCCGATTCCAGGGTGCACTCGGGCCGGTGCGTCGGATACGGTTGTTCGACACGTGCCAGGGTCGAGGTAAGCAGCGCATTACCAACGAACTCCTCGGCATCCCTGGCCCACGATACCCTGGGAAAGAACTCCTGGTCCTCGACGCATCCCCTGTCCGGGTCCACACGCTGCAGCGTCAGGTTGAACAGGACGTCGTCGTCAATACCATCATAGTCGATAGCGGCACGGATCATCTCGGTGGAGCCGGGGTCTACCGCGCGCAATACTAGCGCCGATCCGCTTGCCGGAATGCAGAGCATTGCGCCGCGCGCTTTGTTCGCGATGCGCACGATGTACAGCCGCAGGCCACCGTGCTCGAAGAACTGCCGTACTGCGGGACCGAGACTGGAGCGCGACCAGCTGTCGCCGAAGCGTTTGCGGAAAGCACCAAAGCTCTTGACGAGAATGGGAGTATTCAGAGGGCCACGAAGTGCACGGCCAATGAAAGCTGCCGTGGTTTCTGGCGACACATCGACGGGTTGATCCATCGCTGCGATTTCGGTGACCGTGATGCCACCGTCGATTGCCTCCGACAAACCTGTCTCCGCACCTGGTCAGAAAAGCTGGGCAAAGTGTAACGATTCGCGCTCGCAAGTGCACTTCGATAGTCTGGACCGATGAGCAACCAGTTGGCAGCTATGTACCCCGCCCTCGGCAGGCACCTGCCGAAACTCGACCTCGCGACATTGCCAACGCCTGTCTCGACGCATGCGCTCGATCTTGATGCCGGCTCGTTCGAGGTCGCGGTCAAACACGACGAAGCCACGAGTAAGGTCTACGGCGGCAACAAGGTGCGCAAACTCGAGTACCTGTTGCAGCGCGCCAGGCACCGAGGTGCGCGGCGCGTCGCGACGTTCGGCACGGTGGGCTCCAATCACGTCCTGGCAACGGCAATCCATGCGGCGAACGCAGGTCTTGAATGCACCTGTTTCCTGACGCACCAGAAACAGACACCAAAGATACCTGCAACGCTGAACATGCATCGACAAATCGGTACCGAGATCGTGCCCTGGGGCCGGCGCACGGAGCCCTTGCCGCTGTATCGCAAGTATCTGCAGGGAAGGAACACCTGGGTCATACCGCTCGGCGGCACCTGCTGGCTCGGGTCGGTCGGGTTTGTCAACGCCGGGCTCGAGCTCGGTCAGCAGATTGCCGACGGGTTGGTCCCGAAGCCCGCCCGCGTCTACATCGCGGCTGGCACGACCGGCACCGTTGCGGGCCTCGTGCCCGGACTCACCGCAGCAGGTATCGATACCGAAGTGCACGCAATCCAGGTAGCGGACAACCCGTTCGCCAGCGAGGAGAAGCTGCGCAGGCTGATCGACAAGACCATTTTCATCCTGAATCGCTACGACCCGTCGTTCACAGCAACTGGCTGGCAGGAACGCCTCGTCTGGCGCGACAGTTTCCTGGCCGGGGGTTACGCAAGAGTCGACGACGCAACGTCCGACGCCGTCGAAACGGCACAGGACCAGCTTGGCATGTCCCTCGAGACGACCTACACAGGTAAGGCCATGGCGGCGATGCTGCATGA
The DNA here is from genome assembly GCA_041574455.1 of Woeseiaceae bacterium. GTDB lineage: Bacteria > Pseudomonadota > Gammaproteobacteria > Steroidobacterales > Woeseiaceae > UBA1847. Next base: position 42,542 of record JBFFOM010000002.1, read on the forward strand.
CCTGAGATCGCCTCGATATGATGGCAGCCTGTTTCTCTACTGGCACACGGCCAATGCGACGCCGTTACCGGTCACGAATGACCGGCCCGGCGACCTGCGCAATATCCCGGAAGATTTTGCCCGTTACTACCCGGAGCGCGCCTCACGTTAAGCGCAGGGAGTCAGGGGTCTCGGTTAGAGCGCTTCTTTCTCGGCAGCAAGTTCGGCCTCGACTTCTTCCATCATCTCGCGCACTTCGCTCAGCGTCGGGGCATCGGGATCTTCTTCAACCGTGTTGTGCACAACGCGGGCGCGTGCCAGGTACTCGGCGGGGTCGTACTGCGCGACTATGACAGGCAAGCCCTGCGGATTCGCGGCGAGCTCCCTGACATGGGCACCAAGATGATCGTTAAGTGGTGCCCCGGTAGCGCCCGCCAGACCGTTGAGCATTCCTGCAAGACGTTCTTCCGGTGAAAACTCATCGTCCTCGAGCGGCGCGTGGGCTTCGAAATAAAGCGTGCCGTTGCGTTGCCCGAACTGGTAGGGCTCGTTGATGATCGTCACGGCTTCACCGATCGCGACAAGGTCGTACAACACCTCGATGTTTTCCGGGTACAGTCGCACGCACCCGTGACTGACGCGCATGCCGACGCCGTAGGGCTGGTTGGTGCCGTGGATCAGGTAGCCCGGCATCTCGAGTTTGAGCACCCGGTGACCGAGCGGATTATCCGGGCCCGGGGGCACGACGTTGGGCAGCGGGTCCCCCATCTCGGCATGTTCGAGCCGCACTGACGCCGGTACCCACCAGTGCGGATCCTTGGCTTTTGCAACGACGGTCGTGTCACCGAGCGGCGTTTCCCAACCGACGCGTCCGATCCCGATCGGGTATGTCAGGACGCGTCGCGACACACCTTCGGGCGCATCCGGGAAATAGAAGAGCCGTTTGGTCGCGATGTTCAGCACGACACCCGCATGCGTGACGTTCGGCAATACGTACTGCGTCGGCAGTACGACCGGCGTGCCCTCGCCCGGCAACCACGGATCAACGTCCGGGTTTGCGACGATGATGTCGTCGTAGCCAAGCCCGTACTCGCGCGCGAGATCGGACAAGGTATCCGCATCACGCGCGAACACGACCTGCGGCTCGCCGATGACGGTTTGATCCGCCGTCAGGAGGTCGAACTGGTTGGGGTCGAGCGCGTCCTGGAGCGGCCGCTCGTCGAGCGGCACAACAGGCTGCGCCCGCTCCTCGCCGAACGACGAAAAGAACTCATCGAGCGTCGCGCAGCCGCTGAGCACCACCAATGGCAGCAACAGCGCAGCGCGACGCAGCGTCAATTGGACTCCGGTGAGACGTCTTCGACGTAACGCGGGCTGGCGCCGCCACAGTCCGGTGTACGCCCTTCGGCCACCGCCTGGTTGTACAGAGGCAACGTCTTCTGCCACTCGTTGATCAATTGCTCGATACGCGTCTCGGATGCCGGGTGCGTGGACATAAACTCGGCGGGCTTCCTGCCGCCGGAGCTGGCGTCCATGCGTTGCCAGAGCGGGACGGACTCGCGCGGGTCGAAGCCGGCCTTCGCCATGTACTCGAGCCCGATCACGTCTGCCTCGGATTCCTGGCCGCGCTTGTACGGTAACGTAATACCGAGCGTAGCCCCGTAGACGAGCGCCTGCTGCGCAGTGTACGTCGCGCCATAGTAGCCGCCGCCCAGGATGATCGCGGCCGCGTTGATGCCGAAGTTGGTCAGCCCCGCACTTTTGGCGCGATTGGCCGAGTGCTGCGCGGTCACGTGCGCGATTTCGTGGCCGATCACTGTCGCCAGCTGGTGCTCGTTTTCCGTGACTTTGAGCAATCCGCTGAGAACGCCGATCTTGCCGCCCGGCATGGCGAACGCATTGACGGACTCGGCCTCGAAGATGGCGAGCTCCCAGTCAATATCGTTAAACGGTGGCTCGAGCACTTCGACGACGCCCTGCGCCACGCAGGCGACGAAATCGATGGTTTCGCGGTCCGTCACGAGCGGCATGCTGGCGCGCATCTGGTTGAATGCACGCGAGGCTTCGGCCTCCATCTCGGCACGCGTCTGCTGCGTCGGCGCAGACGCGCAGGAGGACAGCGCAAGCGCGGACGCGACGAGCGGAAGGAGAAATCGGGATTGGCGCATGTTCATGGGAACTCCTTGCATACTTGCAGGATTATAGCTCCGTTTGACCGCCCGTATTCAGACGGGTTCCGCCGCTAGCGCGGCAGGCGCGATTCGAACTTGCGGCGCCAGCCGGCTGCGTCGACGCGCTCGAGCGCAGTCTCGACATTGGCCATCAGGCGCTTCTGCAACGGTTGCTTGATCTTGTAGCTTACAAGATAGAGGTCCCGGTCCTGCGCCCGCTTGCCCAGCAGTTCGTCGCTGGTCCTGAGCTGGTCCGCCAGTCCGAGATCGAGCGCGCGGGCACCGTACCAGTGCTCGCCGGTCGTGACCTTGTCGAGATCGAGACCGGGCCGGAAGCGCGCCACGGCGTCCTTGAACAACATATGCACGTCTTCGAGTTCTTCTTTCAGCTTGGCGCGATCTTCGTCCGTATTCTTGCCGAACATCGTCACCGTGCGCTTGTACTTACCTGCGGTGATCTGCTCGAAGTCGACGCCATGACTGTCGAGCATGCGATTGAAGTTGGGAATCTGGGCAAGTACACCGATCGACCCGAGGATGGCAAACGGTGCGGCATTGATCTCCGACCCCACGCAGGCCATCAGGTAGCCACCACTGGCCGCGACCTTGTCGACACACACGACGAGCGGGACGTCGCGGTCGCGAATGCGCGCGAGCTGTGATGCCGCCAGCCCATGCTCGTGCACGATGCCGCCATGATTCTCGAGTCGCAGGATGACCTCGTCGTCACTGGTGGCGACCTCCAGGATCGCGCTGATTTCCTCGCGCAATGAGGCCACGGCGCTTGCCTTGAGGTCACCCCTGAAGTCGATGACAAAGCTGCGTGGCTTGCCCGATGGCGTCTTGTTCTTGGCCTTGTCTTCTCTTTTCCGTTCCTTCGCAGCCTGTTTTCGTTCGTCCTTGGTGGAAACCGCATTGCGCAGTGCGTCGGCAAGGCCACGGTACTTCTTGTTGAGACTTTCGACCTCGAGACCCTCGTGCGTCGCCCTGCGTTGTGCAGTGGCTGCCGCAGCCATCACCGCGACGATCGCGATGACGATCGTTGCGGTCTTGAGGAGAAACAGGCCGTAGTCGGCAAAAAACTCAGCCATGGTCAGACCGCCAGTCCCACGTTGTTCTTCTCCAGCACCTGCTCGGCGCGATAGCTGGAGCGTACCATCGGGCCGGCCACGACCTCGACGAAGCCCCGGTCGAGCCCTTCGGCCCGAAACGCGTCGAATTCCGCCGGCGATACGTAGCGCTCGACCGGCAGGTGATTGGGTGTCGGCCGCAAGTACTGGCCCAGCGTCAGGATATCCACGTTGGCGTCGCGGAGATCGTCCATCGTCCTGATGATCTCGGCATCTCGTTCGCCGAGGCCGAGCATCAGGCTCGTCTTGGTCAGCACCTCGGGACGGTGGTCCTTGGCATGCCTGAGCACCGCGATAGTCTGCTCATAGCCGGCGCGTGGATCGCGCACCGGGTGCGTCAGTCGTTCCACGGTTTCGACATTCTGTGCGAACACGTCGAGACCCGAGTCGACGACCAGTTCGACGTGCTCCATGACGCCGCTGAAGTCGGGCGTCAGGGCCTCGACCGCAGTGTTTGGATTGAGCTTCTTGATCTCGCGCACGCAGGCCGCGTAATGCGACGCGCCGCCATCGGGAAGATCGTCACGATCGACACTCGTGATGACGACGTATTCGAGCCCCATCAGCTGCACTGCACGCGCCGAGTTCATGGGCTCATCATCATCCAGCCAGCCTTTCGGGTTGCCGGTGTCGACCGCGCAGAAACGGCAAGCGCGGGTACAGACGGAACCCAGGACCATGATGGTCGCGGTACCCGCATTCCAGCACTCACCAATGTTCGGGCACATCGACTCCTCGCAGACCGTGCTCAGGCGATGCTCGTGCACGATCTGCCGCGTACCGGAGTACCCTTTGCCCGTCGGCATTTTCGCCCGCAGCCATTGTGGCTTGTCGCCGCGCACGATGGGCGTGGACTCGCGCCCGCCCTTCTGGCCGTTCTTGATAGCCGAAAACCCGGCTTCCGTCTGGTACTTGGAGCCGCTTGTGACGGGGATGCGCTGCAGTTTGTCGGTAGCGTCGGTCATGGGGAGGGGGATTCTCTCATAGCGCATCGGGCACATCTATGGCCAGATGCCGCTCTCGACCATCCCTGGCCTCCGCGGGCCAAAGCCATCCGCGACCAAAAAAAATCCCGGCCGAAGCCGGGAGAGTCAGGGGGAAATCATTGGCCGCGCCAGAAGAAATCAGTGCAATCGTGACCAGCTCACCAGTCGAACCGCGCTCTGCGCCAGGTCGAAATTCTGGGCCAGGATTGCTTCGATGTCGCGCCGGTCGGAGTCATTTGCCATCGGTTGGTTCAGCTCCACTACGCCGCAGAATTCGTTGCCGCCGCGATATTGCGCGTCGGTCAGGACAAACTGCGTGTAGTACTTGGCGGACATGGGTTCAGACTACGCCTGTGCCGCCCTGTCGACTGTGAGCCACAGCACAAAAAGCCGGGAAACAGACGCCAAGGCGATAAAATTTGACATATTTCACAGTTTGGGCCGGAATCGTCGGGTTTCGGGCGTAAAATCCGAGACTTACCCGACATGGCGCACAGATTTGGCGCCATCGCATATGTAGTATCGGCCGCATCTGCCTTCGCTTGGGTGGATTCCGGACCTGAAATCGAGGAACACCAATGGTTGCGAAAACCAGATTTGTACGCTTAGTGCTCGTCACGTTCGCCCTGCTCGCCGCGGGCCAGGGGTATGCACAGGACGAGCTTCGCAAGACCTTCTTCAGAGAGGCCGACGCCGCCAAGGCCGCGGCCGAAGCGCTGGACGCCAGCCTGCTCGCACCGCGGGCCTGGGAACGCGGTCTCGACGAGTACCGTAACGCGGAGGAGTTGCTGGAACGTGGGCGCAATATCGAATTCGTGCGCGACAACACGGCCGATGCGGCTCGGTATTTCCGCGAGGCTGCCGAGAAGGCGGAGCTTGCCAGGCTCAAGTTTGCCCAGTCTCTGAAGAGCCGCCAGGATGCCGCTAACGCCGAGGCGCCGCAGCGTTCACCCGAACTCTGGCAACAGGCGCAGCGCAAGTTCGCCGAAGCGATCCGCTATCTCGAGCGCGGCGACCTCAAGAACGCGGGCCGTCGTGACATCGAGGCCATCGGCCTGTATCGCGATGCCGAACTCGTCGCTATCAAGGACCAGTACCTTGCGGAGACGCGCCGCCTGCTCGGCGATGCGGATCGTGCCCGTGTCGGACGCTACGCGCCGATCACGCTTGGCAAGGCCAAGCAACTGCTGGCCGATGCCGAACGCGAGCTCAACAACAATCGCTATGACACCGACCTGCCGCGCAGCCTCGCTCGCCAGGCCAACTACGAAGCCAAGCACGCGATCTACCTTTCGGAAATCGTGCGCAAGGTCCGCGACCGGAATCTGACGGCGGAGCAGCTCGTCCTGCAGTGGGAAGCGCCGCTCCGGCAGATTGCGGGCGTGGCTGATGCCGTGCCCGACATGGAGACTGGCCCCGACCGACTGACGGCAGAACTCGTGGCCTATTTCGAGAACCAGGCCAACGTACTTCAGGCACTCGAGCAGGAAAAGGCGGAAAACGAGATACGCATGGCCGATATGGCCGAAGAGCTGCGGGCTCTAGACGCCCGTCTCGGTGGCGCGACAGCTGAGCGCCAGGCGCTGGTCGAGCGCCTCGAGGCCCAGGCGCGCGTCAAGCAGCAGTTCGAACGGGTCGAAAAGATGTTCTCCCCGGATGAAGCCCGCGTCTTCCGCCAGGGCAACAACGTCATCCTGCGTCTCGTCGGCCTCAGTTTCGACAGTGGCGACGCCCAGATCAAGCCGCAGAATTTCGACCTGCTGGCCAAGGTCGAGAAAGCCATTGACGTGTTCCCGCGCAGCGAGCTGATCATCGAGGGGCACACGGACTCGTTCGGCGGCGACGAACTGAACCAGAAGCTCTCGCAGGAGCGCGCCGTGTCGGTGCAGCAATACATGGTTAATGCAATGCGGATCCCGACATACCGCCTGATCGCGACGGGCTACGGCGAAACGCGACCGGTTGCGAGCAATGAAACGGAAGCCGGTCGCGCGCGCAATCGGCGCATCGATATCATCATCAAGCCGGGCACCGAGGCCGGCTAACGCGCCAGCATGACATCATGACCGCGCCACCATTCGACAATGGTGCGCGCGGTCTTGTCGTTGACGAGGTAGCCGTATTCGGCGTGCACGTTGAGCTGACCGTCCGACCGAAAATGGCTCAGCAGGATCTCGTCTTCAAGACTCTCGACCAGTTCGAGTTCCAGCATCTCCCCGAAGTCGTCGGCTAAGTGCCGTTCGAGCGCCGTCAGGTCTCCAACGGCCGACAGGTTCTTCCAGTGACGGATGTTTGACGGATAGCGATCCGCGCCTTGCCGGTCGGCTCCTCTGAGCCGTTTCTGCATGTACCGCTGCCCCAGCGGGCTGCCCATCGTCAGGAGCATGTCAAGCCGCATGCCGGCGTAGTCGCCCTGGCTCAGTTCCCACAGGCTGTCATACGCGATAACCGATCCCATGCTATGCGCTATCAGCAGTACCGGGTTGCCACCCTCCGCGGCCGCGAGCAGCGGGGCCTTGAGCATTCGCCGGGCGTGCGCCGCGACGCCATTGACATCATTGAGGTAGCGATCGAGGTCACGCAGGTGGACCGCCATCTGTTCGTTCGCAAGCGCCGGAATCAGGAACGGCAGCGTGTCCCCGAGCCTGTATATCCAGCGGGTCAAATGGCGCTTCCAGGACGTCGCCTCGGCGATATCGCGTTCGTCGGCCCCGCGTTTCCGGATCACCGCCTCGACAGCCGGCCTGTCAATCTCGAAGTCCTGCCGCTCGCGGTAGAAGTCGTACGTCCAGGAAACGATGTCGAAAGCGGCCGGCTGCGACTCGATCTCGGCGGCAACCTGCTTGTCGATGCGGCGCACGCCCGCCACCAGGCAGCGCAGCAGGGCGTCCCGGTGCAGCTCCCTCTCCGGCTTTGGCAACAGCCCCGGGACGAAAATGATCAGCGGCTGTACTGGCCCGGTCATAACAGGATATCGGGCAGCTCGCCGACATGGCTGACGGTCATGTCGGGTTCCTGGTACTTGTCGGGCCAAGCGGCACCATTGCGATTGACCCACACCGTACGCAGACCGGCCTCCCAGGCACCGTGGATGTCGGTGCGCGGATCGTCACCAACATGTAGGGTCTCAGCCGCACTCGCCCCGCCCGCGCTGACAGCCGCATCAAAAATCTGGCGGTGCGGCTTGGCCGCACCGGCCCTGGCCGCGCTGACGTGATGATGGAACAGGTCGTCGATGCCGATCTTTTCGAGATTGGCATTGCCGTTCGTGACTGCGATCAACGTGTACCGTTCCGCCAGCGCAACGAGCGCCGGCCTGCTTTCAGGAAACAGATCGACATCGTTACGCACTTCGTCAAATACGGCGAACGCCTCGTCCACACGAAACTCGGTATAGCCGGCCGCCGTCGCCGCCTCCGACAATACCGTGTGGCGAAGGAAGGTCAGGTCGTGCAGCTTGTCCGGGAAACGCTCGAAGATATCGTCGCGCAGGATACGCATGTCCTCGATCGTGAACATTTCAGTGATGCCCGGGTAGTTCTCTCCCAGCCATTCGTACAGGCGAATCTCCGCCCGCCGGATGACAGGATGAATCTCCCACAGCGTGTCGTCGAGATCGAGCGTTATCGTGCGAATGCCCTTCACTGGTACCATTGACGTCCATTGTGGGCTCAGGGCCGAAACGGGGCAAGACGATGAGATACCTCCATACGATGGTACGCGTCACTGACATCGATAAGTCGCTCGACTTTTACTGCAACCTGCTCGGCCTGGTCGAACTCAGGCGCAAGGAGAGCGAACAGGGCCGCTTCACCCTCGTGTTTCTCGCCGCGCCCGGCCAGGAGGACGCGCAGGTCGAGCTAACATACAACTGGGACCCCGAGGACTATGGCGAAGGCCGCAACTTCGGGCATCTTGCCTACGCCGTCGACGACATCTACGGGCTCTGCCAGAAGCTCATGGATGCAGGTGTCACCATCAACCGACCGCCGCGCGACGGGCACATGGCCTTCGTGCGCTCGCCGGACAACATCTCGATCGAGCTCTTGCAGAAGGGCGATTCCCTCCCGCCGCAGGAACCGTGGGCGTCAATGGAGAATTCGGGTCACTGGTAAGCGTACTGCAGCTGTACGAACAGCTCTCGCCCCCGCCCCGGGAAATAACGGTAGTTGCCAAAAGCGTAGTCGGCACGATCGGCGATGGCCCGATTTGTAACGTTATTCAGTCGCGCCGAAATCTCTAGATTATCGGTCAGTGAGTAGCGCGCCCGCAGGTTAGCGATGCTGTGCCCAGGGTACGTGAAGCGATTTTCGGCATCGAGGTAAGAGGAACCCAGCCCAACCCCCTGCAGGGCGGCACCCCATTTTGCCGAAGGCTCGTAGCGTAGTTCCGCACTGCCCTGCCAACGTGGCGCCGTATCGACGTCTCGACCCGAAACAAAGGTCTCACCGCGCGCCGCCACGACATCGAAATCGTAGACGTGCCGCGCCCAGGTGCCGTTCACGACGAGGCTCCAGTTGTCATGCAATAGCTGGCGCCATGCGAACTCGAGGCCTTCGTGCTTGCTGCGTCCGCCGCTGACATTGAAGCCATCGGCGTCACGATACACGCTGTCCTTCTTGCGCATCGCAAAAACGGATGCATCGATCGACCAGCGCTCCCCCGAGTGACGCAACCCGACTTCGAACGAGTCGACGGTTTCTGAATCGAGGTCGCTGACGTTCTGCCCGCTTTGCAACCGGTACAGCTCGGTCATCTGCGGCGCACGGAAGCCACGCGCGACGTTGGCATAGAGTTGCGCGCCATTGGCGAGTTGCCAGCGTGCGCCGAGCTTGGGCGCAACATCGGTAAAGCTGTCCTTGCGGTCGGCAGGACGCGTGTACAGGCAACCACCAAAGCCGCAGGGTGTCCCGTCGTCGCGCGTATTGCCGTCGCGCATGTTATTGACGTATTTGTATCGTTGGTGTTCGACGCGCAGCCCGGCACCGATAGCGAATCGCGCGGAGACTGAATACTCCGCTTGCACGAACGAGGCGACGGCGAGACTCGTCACGTCGTAGTCGTAGTGCTTCCCTTCCGGCCGCGTCTCCTGCAGGAAAGCAGAGCCTTCGGTCGGGCCGTCCTGGGTTTCACGCAGAAATACGTCGGCCCAATCGAGATCGATACCGCAACTCGTCGACCATGATTCCGAATTCAGGCTGAACATCGTGAGAACCCCGGCGCTGGTATGACCGTTCTCTTCGAGCGGCTTGCCGGGGAGGAAATGCTGCAGGAATTCCATGTCCGAGTGGCGCAGAAATGGTCGAATATCTGCGTCGAAGCGTCCGACCTTGCCGCGCCAGCGCGCCGCCGCGCGCTGGCTGCTCGCCTCGCGATACGCCTCGGGATTGAGGTTCTGCCGGTTGCGGTCCGGGTCCCGGTACGCATCCTCGCCAAGGATAAAGCCCGCGGTGTCCTGGTCGAGGTCGGTGGCAACGAACCAGGCTGACAGATCTCCGCCAAACGCCTCGAACTCCTTTGCTGCATGCAGCTTGCCCTGGCGGTAACCCGAATCCTCGCGAAACCCGCCATCATCCGCATACACGAATCCAAGCCGGCGGCTTTCCCCACCCACACCTGCCTGGACACGCCAGAAGTCGTTGGCGCCCAGCTCGAGGCTGTACTCGTGCGCTTGATTCACGCTTGGGAGCAAAACATTGAGCGTGCCGTGCAAGCTGTTGGAACCATGGAGCGCAGTTCCCGGACCGCGAACCACTTCGACGCTGCGCGCCAGCTCGGTCGGGAGTTCGAACATCTGGTTGACGTTGCAGAAACCGGCTGGCCGGGTCGGCACACCATTCTCGAGAACGAGGAAGGCCCCGCAGGAACCCGGTCCCGTCAGGACCGGCGAGCGAATCGACGGCAGGTTCTCCTGGCCGCTGCCGCGGACGACCCAGACACCCGGGACACGCGTCAGCAGTTCGTGGATGTGCGCGTGGCCGCTTGCGTCGATGGTTGCGGCGTCGAGCACGGCGACATTACCCACGTGCTCGGCAGCGGGCGCCTCACGACGCGAGCTCGTGACGACGATTTCCTCGATCGCGCCGGGCGCGAAGGCAACAAATGTAACCAGTTCGAGGATCAACTCTGCGGCATCAAAGGCGGCAGTGCTTCATACGTCGCGGTCGTCACATGCTCGGGACGCACGGTCACCTGTCGCAGCGACTGCGCGAGCTCGGCACCATCCCACGGCACATCACTACGGCCGTAACTTGCCGCCGACAGGCGCCGAAGTTCATCCGACAACGGTGCGTCTACGCGACCGGCAAAGTCACCGATGCTGCGTGGCGCATTGTCCGGCCACTGCAGCCTGCCCCAGTCGAGCAGGGACTGGCGTACCACGGCCGCGTCGCCAGCCACAGCAGCCTTGCGCGCCTGCTTCAGCAAAGAGGCCTGTTGCTTGTGAACCGGCGGCTCCTGCGGCTCGCGGGTCTTGCGTTGCTTGCGCGGCTTCGAGCGTGACGACCACCACCACGCCGCGACCGTCAGCAACCACAGGACGGCAAGTCCCTCCGTTGCGCGCTGCCAGAACGTAACCACGGCAACCGCTGCCTCGGGCGTGGTCGTCTGTGCGGCGTCGACAGAATCCGCCGCCTGCACCGGGTCGACCGGCATCTCGACGGGCGGCGGCAATTCGACGCCCTGGATGGTCAGCGTGCGCGCCGGCAGCACGGCGACTTTCCAAGCGCCTGCCTCAATGTCCCACCACGGGATCTCGACGGCCGGCAGGTCCACCGTTCCGCCGGCCAGGCCGATGATCGCGTACTGATCCTCGCGGATGCCGCGGATGCCGCCGCTCTCGAGTTCCCGACGGAGCTCCGGCTGGTCCGAATACACGTTGAGACCGTCGACGTCCGGCGCATCGATCGACGGCAGCTGCGTTTCGATCTGCCCGAGCGCACTCAGCGTCACGACACGAGTCACGGGTTCGCCGGCTTCCAGCTTGTCCGTCTCCTGCGACCAGTCCTCCGAGATCTGCACATCGCGCGCCGGCAACCAGGCGGCATCCGGATGCTCGGCAGGCGGCGCAGGAATCGGCAGCACGTTGACCGTATGTGGCTCGGATTCGAATACCTTGCGGCCCGTGATGCGCCCGTCGCGCAATACGCGCGCCTCGAAACGCGCGGGTGAAATCTGAATCTCCCCGCTCTCCTGGGGGTACAGGGCGATGGCGCGTTCGATGACGTTGTAGGCGCGGCCATTCAGGATCGCTTCGTACTGCCGCTCATCGCCGGCAAGCTCGATAAGCGTTTCGGTGCCCGTGATTGAAGGCTCGCGCAGGGCCGGTTGTCGCGTCGGCACGGCGCGGTAGATACGGATTCGATACAGGATCTGCGCCTGCACAAAGGTCTCGGCGATATCGACCTCGCTGGTGACGAATACGTCGGCTTCGCCCGGCGGTGCATTGGTCGGTTCGTTCACGACAATCATGACGGGGTTGCTGCGCTGGCTGCCCACGGACACCGAGGGCACATATTGCGTGCCGGTCTTCTTCGGCATCAGTGCGACGGTCCACGTAAGGCTGCGCTGGATCTCGCCGTTGAAGATCGACGTGTTGCTGAGCTTGCTGACCTGCCCGACGTAGAAATTCTCTTCGAGCACCGTGAGATCCGGTTCGAGGTCCGTCGCCTCGTCGACGATGATCTCGAGCGTGAATGACTCGTTGAGATCGACGTTCGACCGGTCGACGCTGGCCGACACCGCGGCCAGGGCCGTCCCCGACACGAACGAAAATATGGTGACTGACACCCATTTAATGAGCGTGTGTCGCAGACCTACCACGGTTGCACCTCGTCGTCAGGCCAGATGTCTCGTCCTTCCTGGTCCTTGCCATAGCGTTGATACTGGTAACGGAACTTGCGCCGTAACAGGCCGCCCGGATCGTCGGGGATCCTCCTCAGCCATTGCTCCATCGCCTGTTGCTGCTCCTGCTGCTGGCGCATCTCCGCGAGTTGCTCCGCGGTCAGTTGCTGCGGTTCCTCGCCACGCCGGGCCTCCTCGGCCGCGCGCTGCAATTCCTGCTGCAGTGCTTCGAGATCGTCCTCACTCATCTCTTCGTCGCGCGGTGAGCCGTCGTTCTCCGACTGCTGCGAGTCGGCTGCCGTCTGCGAGCCCTCCTCGCTCTGCTCGCCGGAACTCTCGGACTGCTGGCCTTCGCCGCCGGGGTTCTGTGTCGACTGCTGGTCGTCGCCGGCTTGCTCTTGCTGTTCCTTCAGTTGCTTGAGGAGATCAAGGTTGTACTGTGCGTCTTCATTCTCAGGTTCCAGCTCGAGCACCTGCTCGTAAGCGTCGATGGCCGAGTCGTACTGGCCCTGTTGCGCCATCGCATTGCCAAGGTTGTAGAGATTGCGGGCATCACCGCTCTCCGCGAACTCATGTGCACTCCCGGTGTAGTCCTGCGCGCGGTAGCGCGCCACGCCGCGCCATTCCGTATCATCGAACAATGCCGCGGCATCTTCCGGTCGCGCGTCGGCGAGCGCACGCTGCGCTTGCTGATCCTTGTTGTACCAGAGATCTTCCCAGAATGAGGCGTGCGCCGGCAAAGGTGCGATGAAGATGACGAGTACAAGTACCCAGCCGCGCCGGAATGCCATGGCCGCCAGCGGCAGCAACAGCAGTACCAGCCACGGGCCGTCCTCGCGCCATTGGTCGGACGCAAGCGCTTCATCGCTGGCGACCGATGCTGCACGGACCTCGCCGGACAACAGGTACTCGATGTCGCTGTCATCGGTAGCCATCAGCGCAAAGCGACCGCCGCCCGCAGCGGCCAGCTCAAGAAGGCCACGCTCCTCGAGTCGAGCCACGGCAATACTGCCGCGCTGGTCGGTCACGAAACCCCCGGCCAGTCGCGGTATCGGGGCGCCTTCGCGGGTGCCGACGCCAAGGACCGACATCGCAAACCCTGCGTCGCGCAGATCGCGCGCCGCTTTCTCGGCCGCTGGCGACCCACCGCCGTCGGTAATGAGAAGAACCTCGCCGTAGCCGACGCCGGCCTGCTCGAGCAAAGCTTGCCCCTTGCGGATACCAACCTCGGGATAGCTGCCCCGACTCGGCATGATGTCGGTGCTCAGACTGTTGACAAGCGAGGCGATCGTATCGGAGTCATCGGTCAGCGGCGTAACCGTGAACGCGTTCGATGTGTATACGAGCAAGGCGGTCTGCCCGCTCTTGCGCTGCTCGAGCATACCGAGAATCTTTAATTTGGCGCGTGCCAGCCGGCTCGGCTGCACGTCCTGCGCATCCATCGAACGGGACAGGTCGAGCGCGATCACGAGCGCCTGCTCGGCGCGAAAGACCGGCTGGTCGATCCGCTGCCATGCGGGGCCGGCCATCGCCAGTGATGCGATGATCCCGGCAAAACCCATGAGCCACCAGCGCCAGTCGACGCCGCGCACGGGCGTTCGCGACAACACGTACGGCATCAGGGCCGGGTCAATGACTTCGCGCCAGTGGCCGGCGCCGAGCTGGCGCCGGGCCAGCAGCACAGCCACGATGACGATGGCCGGGATTGCCAACAGCCACTCGGACCGCAGGAAATGAAACTCAGCCGGCATGTGCTTCAACTCCGGCGCGGCGGCGCAGCACGAGGCGTTCCGTCAACGAGGCCAGGCTTAGCACCCCGACCAGGGCCAGCGCCATACCCAGCGGCCAGAAATAGTAGGACTTGATCGGCCGAAAGCCGGTTTCCGGCTCCTCGACCGGTTCGAGTTCGTCCACGAGCGCATAGATGTCCTGCAGGCTCGCAGTATCCGTGGCGCGGAAGTAGCGCCCGCCCGTCTGTTGCGCGATCGCGGTCAGCGTTTCCTCGTCGAGGTCGGCCGACGGGTTGATCGCGCGACGACCGCCAATCAGCGAGGACACGTCCATCGACTCCGCACCAATACCAATCGTGTAGATGCGCAGGCCGACTTGCTGGGCAAGCTCGGCCGCCTTGAGCGGGAGTATCTCGCCCGCCGTATTGGCGCCGTCGGTCAGTAGCACGAGCACCTGCTCGCCTTCTTCGACTTCCTGTTCGTGGACGCGGCGCACGGCCAGCGTGATCGCGTCGCCGATGGCCGTCTTCTCGCCGGCCAGGCCGATCTCGGCTTCGAGCAGCAGGATCCGGACGGTCTCGCGATCCAGCGTCAACGGCACCTGCAGGTAGGCGCGCTCACCGAACAGGATCAGCCCGATGCGATCGCCCTCGCGTCGCGCGATGAAGTCACTGGCCACGGCCTTGGTCGCTGTCAGTCGGTCCACGCGGCGCCCGGCGAGCTCGAAATCCTTCTGGTCCATACTGCCGGAGAGGTCAACAGCCAGCATCAGGTTGCGGCCTGCCACGGGTACATCCAGCTCATCGCCGATGCGTTCCGGCCGCGCCGCTGCCAGGACCAGCAGGCACCAGGCCAGCACGGCGATCCAGAAGCGCCAGTTGAGCAGTTGCTCGGCGGCAGAACGATCGCGCAAGGTCTCGAATCCGCTGAGGCTCGGCACCTTGAGCCCGGCTTCGGCGAGGCCGCGTGCCTCCGGCAAGAGCTTGCGCAGCAGCAACGGCAGCGGCAGCGCCGCCAGTGCCCAGGGCCATGCGAGCGACCACATCAGGCGGTACCTCGCAGCGGCTCGTTGAGGCGCATCCGCACAGCCGCCAGCAAGGCCCCGACATCAACATCCGAAAAGTCGCCGTCGGGATCGCGGTACGGGAGCGTCAGCAGGCTTCTGCCGCCTTCGGTATGAAAGTACGGCACGGGCATGTTGTCGTCGAGCCAGACCAGCCAGGCCTCGCCTGTGAGTCCCGCGACCGCCTCGCGCGGCGCATAAGCCAGCATGCTGCGACGTAACAGCTCGGACAGCTGCTTGCCCAGCGCGACGGGGTCGCGGTGCTCCAGGTAGTCGGACTCGTAGCGGGCAAGTTCACGTAACGCGTATCGCCGTGGCGCGTGAAACTGCCACGCCCGGTACCAGCGCCACGCCAGCCAGGTGAGGCCCGCAATGGCCAGGGTGATCAGCACCCACCAGCCAGGCGCCAGCGGCCACCACCCGATGGCGTCGGGCAGGTGCAGGTCACGCAGCGGTAATGGCTGGTTTTCCATTGGGAGGCAGTCTCAGTGTGTCCTTCGACCCAGCGCCGTTTGTAAAGTGCTGACCGGATCGTCGTCGGTCGACATCGGCATCAGGTGTACGTGATAGGTCTGGCAGAAGCGCTCGAGCGCGTGGAGGCGATCCGCATAGGCCTGCTCGTAATCGCGACGTGCGGGCGCAGCGTAAGTGTCGATCGCGAGCTCGTCGTCTTCAGACACGAGACGATAACGTCCCGGCGGCGGCAACTTGCGCTCGATCGGATCGTTGAGGAACACAGCCAGCACCTCGCTATGGCGCGCCACACTCGACAGGTATGCCTGTGCCGCCCGGTCGAATCCCTCGAAATCGCTGACTACGACAACGAGGCTGCCCGGCCGCGCTACGCGGCGTAACGCCGACATCGCCTGTATGAACGGGTTGCCGACAGGTTCAGCATCGACATGCTTTTCCCAGTCGGCGTGCTCGGCAAGCTCATGCACGAAGCGCAACGCCGAGCGTCGCCCGAGTCGCGGCTTGAGCTCCCGATGCGAGGTATCGCCGAAGATCAGGCCACCAAGGCGATCGCCGCGATGGTGTGCGGCCCATGCAATCAGTGCTGCCGCGCGGCTCGCGTTGACCGACTTGAAGCAACCCTGGGTTGCAAAATGCATATTCGAGCGCAGATCCACGGCGACGAGCACCGGACGCTCGCGCTCCTCGCGGAACAGCTTGGTGTAAGCGGTCGTGCTGCGCGCCGTGACGCGCCAGTCGATGCTGCGCGGATCGTCGCCCGGCTGGTACGGCCGCGACTCGTCGAACTCCATGCCGCGACCGCGAAAGCGCGACACATATGCGCCGGTCTGCAATGAGTTGACACGCAGCACGTCGAGTGCGATCGCACGCGCAGGGCCGGAGAGCCGGATCAGGCCAGGCTGGCTGACACTGACCGGGGATGCGCCCTCGTGAATGTGGTCCAGGCGCACTAGGGCACCCCGACACCATCCAGGATGCCCTTGATGATCGTATCCGGCTCGATGCCGTCGGCCTCGGCTTCGAAACTCAGCACGAGACGATGACGCAGGACGTCGGGGGCGACGGCCTGGATGTCCTCGGGACCGACAAAATCGCGACCGGCGAGCCACGCATGCGCTCGCGCGGCGCGGTCGATGCCCATGCTCGCGCGCGGGCTGGCGCCATACAGGACCTGTCCTTCGAGCGACGCATCGACCGTACCCGGCTTCCGGGTAGCGATGACGACATTAACGATGTATTCCTCGAGCTCCGGCGCGAGATGGAGGTTCAGTATGTCCATCCGCGCCTGCATGATCGATGCGGTCGAGAGCATCTCGGGCGGCTGAAACGCGTCACGCTGGCCGGACCTGGCCTCGTCCCGGTTCAGGACCAGGATACGACGCTCGTCCTCGACACTCGGGTAGCCGACCTGCGCATGCAGCAGAAAGCGGTCGAGCTGGGCCTCGGGCAGCGGGTAGGTGCCTTCCTGCTCGATCGGGTTCTGAGTCGCCATGACCATGAACAGCCCCTCGAGCGGATAGGTCTTGTCGCCCACCGAGATCTGGCGCTCTTCCATGGCCTCGAGCAGTGCCGACTGGACTTTCGCGGGCGCGCGGTTGATCTCGTCCGCCAGGATCAGGTTGTGGAACAGCGGCCCCTTGCGGAACTCGAACGTGCCCTCCTGCGGCCTGTAGATATCGGTGCCGGTCAGGTCGGCAGGCAGCAGGTCGGGCGTGAATTGCAGGCGATGAAAGTTCCCTTCGATACTTTCGGCAAGCACCTTGATTGCCCTCGTCTTCGCCAGGCCCGGAGCACCTTCGACCAGCAGATGTCCGTCGCACAGCAGCGCGATCAGCATGCGATTGATCAGGTGAGCCTGTCCAATGATCAGGCTGCTCGCGTGAGCCTCGAGCTTCTGGAATTGTTCTGCGACGCTCATTAACTACTCCGGTGGGTAAAGCGGCCGGTCATTTTAGTACTATTGACCAGAATTTCGACCATGGATGACTGCAGACATTGCATTTTGATTCTCGAAAGGCCGTTTTCGTTGCACTGCTATTGAACGGATGCGGCGAGGAGGCGCCGGTTCCTGAGCCCGCCCCCGAACCGGCGACGCCCGTGGCTGCGGCTACCTGCGGGCCGGAAGGCATGCTCACGGCTACTCTGAGCGGCGCCCTGCAGGCAGAGGTCGACTGGCAGGGTGCAGCGATTCGGTGCGAGAGCATGCGGCGCCCGGATGACCACGGCGTGCGCCTGCGCTTTACAGGCGACGTCGCCGGCGAGCGCCTCGCCGTCATCATTGCCATGCCGGATCTCGAACCGGGCGTCACCGGCCCCGAATTCGACAGTATCGTGACCGTCACCGTCGAGGGCAGCGGTCGGTTCTTTAGCACGCCAAATCTCGGTTCCTGCTGGACCGCGGTCAGTGTCAACGCACCCTTCAAGGACGGGCGGTACAACGTGGCCGGCGCACTGACCTGCGTCGGTCCGCTCGGCGAATACAACGGCAATGCCTTCGTGGACGTGCGCAATCTCGAATTCAGCGGGATCGCTGACTGGAACGCCACATGAGAGCATTGGTAACAATCCTGACGCTGACCGTCGCGGGCTGCACTCCGCAACCCGCAGTCGAGGCGGGCACCGTACCCGAACTCGATGGCGTATTCGAGTTCGATTCGCTGGTCATCGTCAACGATGAGGGCGAATCCCTCGACTTCGACGTCTACCTTGCCCGGCATCCGGAGCAGCAGCGCCGCGGCCTCATGTTCGTGCGCCACATGCCCGTGCGCACCGGCATGCTGTTCGTCTACGACGAGGATGACTATCACTCGATGTGGATGAAGAATACCTATATTCCGCTCGACATGATCTTCGCGCACAGCGACGGTAGCGTGTCGTCCGTAATAACGGATACCGTGCCACAAACGCTGCATTCGAACGCGTCAGTCGAACCGGTGCGCTACGTGCTCGAGCTGAACGCAGGTACGACGCGCCAGCTGCAAATAGGCACGAACAGCAGGATCGTCTGGGAAGACGATGACCAGTAACGACAAGAAGAACTGGTATGTGCTGGTGAGCGTCGTCGGTCTGCTGGGTGGCGCATGTGCGGCCTGGCTCGCGAGTGTCGCGTTCTCTGACGAGAATGTTCTCTTGCCAATCCATCTCACGGCCAGGATCGCATTCGTGCTCTATCTCGTCGTGTTGGTCGCGCGACCGTTGCAACAACTGCTGCGGATGGGATGGACGGCCGCATTGCTGCGGAACCGACGCCTGGTAGGCGTCGCATTTGCCGGCGTCATGACGGTGCACCTGGGTTTGCTGGCCTACCGCTTCGGTTCCCAGCCCGATCTCGACCATCCGTTGTTAAAGCTGTTGTTCGGTGGTGCTGCGTATGGCCTGTTCTACCTGATGCTGATCACGTCATTCGACGCGCCGAAAAAGGCCGTCGGTCCGAGGGCATGGAAGATCCTGCATCGCGCGGGACTTATCTGGGCAGGGGCCATCTTCGGCCTGCCCCGCTCGCTCGAGAGCCTGTCTGATCCCGAATACTGGCAGTTCGGCTTGCCCTTCGTGATCGCGCTGATAATCCGGATTACAGCGTGGCAGCTATCGCGTCGGCCAGGTAATTGACGTTGTGTGCCGTGATGCCAGCCGTGTTGATGCGGCTGGATCCGACCATGTAGACGCCGTATTCCTGCTTGAGCCTGGCCACCTGCTCCGGGCTGACACCGAGGAAGCAAAACATGCCGCGCGCCCTCACGAGGTGTGAGAAATCATGATCGGGCGCCCGATCCTTGAGCGCGTCGTGCAACAGGTGCCGCATTTCCTTCAGGCGACCGCGCATCTCGGCGAGCTCCGCCCGCCATGCGGACTCGAGTTCGGGATCATCGAGTATCGTCGCCACCACGACGGCACCGTGGTCGGGCGGCATCGAGTAGATCGTGCGCACGACGCTGTTGACCTGGCTGCAGGTGACATCGCGCGATGCCTGGTCCGCGCTCAGCAATGACAGGCTGCCGACACGGTCGCGGTACAGACCAAAGTTCTTCGAACAGGAGTTCGCGACCAGCATTTCGGGTACGCGGCCGGCCAGGTGACGCACAATGAACGCATCGTCTTTCAGGCTGTGCGCGAATCCCTGGTACGCCATGTCGATGAACGGCACGAGTTCTCGTTCTTCGATGACGTCGGCAATAGCCCGCCACTCGTCTTCGGTCGGGTCGAGACCGCACGGGTTGTGGCAGCAAGCATGCAGCAGGACAAGATCGCCCTGCGGAATGTTGCGCAATCCGTCGAGCATCTCGTCGATCTTGAGGACGTGCCTCTCAGAGTCGTAGTAGGGGTAAGTCTCGAGCTTCAGACCCGCGCCGCCAAGGAGTGGCATGTGGTTGGCCCAGGTCGGATCGGATACCCAGACGGTTGCATCGGGCCGCGCCCGCAGAATCAGGCTCGCAATGACGCGCAGGCTGCCCGAACCACCCGGGGTCTGGATCGTCGCGAGGCGCGCTTCGTCCATGTCGTCGCCGAATGTGAGTCTTTGCATGGCCGCGTTGAACTGCGGATCGCCAGCCGTGCCGATATAGGCCTTGCTGTCCTGCGTGTCGAGGATGCGTTGCTCGGCCCGTTTGACGACCTTGAGTACCGGCGTCTCGCCTTCGGCGCTACGGAATACGCCAACACCGAGATCGATCTTCTCGGGACGCGGGTCATTCTTGTGCTCGGCGATCAGCCCGAGGATGGCATCCGCCGGCGCGGCTTTTAATGTTTCGAACAAGGTGGATCTCCACTGTGCCTGCAGGCCTGGCCTGTACGGCGGCATTGTAGAATGAAAACGCCGGCGTGTAAGCCGGCGTTTCGGTTGCAACTTATCGCCTCGCAATCAGGCTTTCGGCGCCCAGACCGAGCACCAGCCGGCAGCTGCAACTGACTTGCCCGGAAAGATCTGGCACGGACGCCATTCGTCACCGTCGGCACCCTGGATGAGCGCACAGTTGGCACAGTTCTGCTCGGCGGCCGGATTGTTGCGCGTGGACGGATCAACGGTCGAGGCGTCATGCGTATATTTCATCGCTTTCGCCATCGGGTCGTCTTCCGACAGCTGCGGCAGGTCCGAAGCTTCAGCTTCGCGACCGGGGTGGACAACGAGTCCGGCAGCGGCGACTGCGGACATCTGGAGGAACTGGCGGCGTGCAATCTTGCTCACGGTGACTCCTTCATTGGATTGGGTTTTGGATTGCGCGGGATTCTAGCGAAGTTTCCTGAACGTCAGCACAACCGTTTCCTTTGGTTACATTTGGCGCTTTTGAGAAGCATTCGCATTAAAGCCTGGAAGCCCCGCCACTGCGATATACTGCCCTGCCACGGCAACGACAGTGCTCCAAATGACGAAGTCCAGCCAGGCAATCAGCGTCGCAAAGATGCGTGGTCGTTTGCGCGAATCGCTCACCGATCGCGTGGCGATCGAGGAACCGCTCGAGGTCCGGCTCGGCTATGAGTCGGGCGGCGAGAGGCATACGGTGAGCGTGTCGGTCACCATGCGTACCCCCGGGCATGACGAGGACCTGGCCGTTGGTTTCCTGTTTGGCGAGTCGATCCTGCACTCGCCCACCGACATCGCGATCGTCAAACCCTGCGCCGGCGACAACACGGTGCGTGTGGAACTCAATGACGGCGTCGACGTCGATCTCGGACGCCTGCAACGGCACTTCTATACGACGTCCAGTTGCGGCGTGTGCGGCAAGGCGTCGCTCGACGCAATTCATGCGCAGGGCACGGAGGCACCGACGACCGGGACGGCATTTCCCCACGACGTTGTCATCTCCATACCGGACAAACTGCGCGCAGCGCAGGCGACCTTCGAGGAAACCGGTGGTCTGCATGCGGCGGCGGCGTTCGACGCAATGGGCGAACTACTGATCGTGCGCGAGGATGTCGGCCGACATAATGCCGTGGACAAGGTCGTCGGAGCACTGCTCCGAGAGGGACGCCTTCCAGCTGGAGATCTCGGCCTGATGGTCTCGGGACGCGCCAGCTTCGAACTCGTGCAAAAGACCCTGGTCGCCGGCATGCCATTGCTGGCCGCGGTCAGCGCACCGTCGAGCCTTGCGGTGGCTCTCGCGCAGGAGTTCAATGTCACTCTCGTCGGTTTTTTGCGCGGCGATTCCTTTAATGTCTACGCGGGACAGGAACGGATCATCAAATGACGGACCAGGCCATCGACAGCAACTCGGTTGCCGCAATCATCGAGCATTTCGATGCACGACCCGAAATGCTCGTGCAGATTCTCGTGGCCGTCGTCAGCCGGCACGGCTGGGTATCGGAAGCCGTGATACGCCAGCTCGCCGATGCCCTCAATCTGTCGCGCGCCGATGTTCACGGCGTCGTCGAGTATTACCACGACTTTCGCACGAGCCCGCCGGGCCGGCACATCGTCAAGGTTTGCAGGGCAGAAGCCTGCCAGGCCATGGGCAGCCGCGCGCTTGCCGAGCATGCAGAAAAGGCAGCGGCTGATGACGTCACGGTCGAACCCGTCTATTGCCTCGGCAACTGCGCCTGCGCACCAGCCGTCATGCTCAATAACAGGACCTACGGTCGTGTCGATGCGGAACGCTTCGACGCCCTCCTCGCGGCAGCCAGGGAAGCGCAGTCATGAGCCGCGTGAAGATCTACGTCCCGCGCGAGACAACCGCCGTGTCGATCGGTGCCGACGAAGTCGCCGTTGCCATCGCGAAAGAAGCCAAGCAACGCGGCGCGGACATTGAACTCGTGCGCAACGGATCATGGGGCGCGTGCTGGCTAGAGCCCCTCGTGGAAGTCCTGCACGGCGAAACTCGCATTGCCTATGGCAATGTCGAACCCGGCGACGTTTCTGCCCTGTTCGATGCCGGCTTTCTCGAGGGCGCCGCGCATGACAAGCGCCTCGGCCCGATCAACGAGATCGACTACCTGGTGTCCCAGGACCGCTGGACGTTCTGGCGCTGCGGCCTCATCGAGGCACTGTCGCTCGACGACTTCATCGCGCACCAGGGTTTCAAAGCGCTGCAAAAAGCCTGGGAGATCGGCCCCGACGCTGTCGTCGACGCCGTCGCCGCGTCCGGCCTGCGCGGCCGTGGCGGAGCCGGCTTCCCGACCGGCATCAAGTGGCGCACAGTCGCCGCTACGGACAGCGACCAGAAATACATCGCGTGCAACGCCGACGAAGGTGACAGCGGTACGTTCTCGGACCGTATGCTCATGGAAGGCGATCCGTTTGGCCTGATCGAATCGCTCGCGATCGCGGGTTTCGCAGTGGGCGCGAACAGAGCTTACATCTACCTGCGCTCCGAGTATCCGTTGACGCACATGATATTGGGCCGTGCGCTCGAGACGGCGCGCGCTGCAGGCTGGCTCGGCGAGAACATCCAGGGCAGCGGTTTCAGCTTCGACATCGATTTGCACCTCGGCGCAGGCTCGTATGTCTGCGGCGAGGAGACCGCGATGCTCGAGAGCCTCGAAGGCAAGAAAGGCATCGTACGTTACAAGCCGCCGCTGCCCGCGATCGAGGGTCTCTTTGGCAAGCCGACGGTTGTCAATAACGTCGTGACGCTGGCCTCGGTCCCTAACATCGTGAATCTCGGCGGCGAACGCTACGCCGGCATGGGTGTGAATCGTTCCAAAGGCACGCTCGCATTCCAGCTTGCCGGCAACGTCAGGCGCGGCGGCCTGGTCGAGAAATCGTTCGGCATTACGCTGCGTGACCTGATCGAAGGCTATGGCGGTGGCACGGCCAGCGGTCGGCCCGTCAAAGCCGTGCAGGTCGGCGGACCGCTTGGCGCCTACCTCACCGCAGCGCAGCTCGACACGCCGCTGGACTATGAAGCCTTCATCGAGATCGGCGCCATGCTCGGACACGGCGGCATCGTCGTATTCGACGACACGGTGAACATGGCCGAACAGGCCCGTTTCGCGATGGAATTCTGTGCGATCGAGTCCTGCGGCAAGTGCACGCCCTGCCGCATCGGCTCCACGCGGGGCGTCGAGGTCATTGACCGGATGATCCAGGGCGAAAAACGCGACGAAAGTTACGATTTACTGGTCGAACTGTGCGATACCATGGAGGACGCTTCGCTGTGCGCCATGGGTGGCATGACACCATACCCGGTGCGCAGCGTGCTTCGGCACTTCGCCGAGGACTTTGCGCCAGGAGACGACGCATGAACCGTACGCGACAACGAGACCTGGGTACGCCGGCCAGCCCGGCGACCGACAAGGTCCGGATCGTGATCGATGGCCTGCCGGCCACGGTCAACGCCGGCAGTAGCATCATGCGTGCCTGCCGCGAGTCGGGCGTCGAGATTCCGAAGCTCTGTGCGACGGATTCGGTCAAGCCCTTCGGCTCCTGCCGCCTGTGCCTGGTCGAGGTCGAGGGACGCAAAGGCTACCCGGCGTCCTGCACGACGCCCGTCGAAGACGGCATGAAAGTCCGTACGCAGACGGAGAAGCTGTCGCAGCTCAGGCGCAACGTCATGGAGCTGTACATCTCCGACCACCCGCTCGACTGCCTGACCTGCTCGGCGAACGGCGACTGCGAACTCCAGGACATGGCCGGTGCCGTCGGCCTGCGCGAGGTACGTTACGGTTTCGATGGCAAGAACCACCTCGACGCACCGGTGGACGCCAGCAATCCCTATTTCCAGTTCGATGCCTCGAAATGCATCGTGTGCTCACGCTGCGTGCGCGCCTGCGATGAAGTCCAGGGCACGTTTGCTTTGACGATCGCAGGCCGCGGCTTCGCGTCGAAAGTCTCGGCCGGTATCAGCGAAGACTTCCTCGATTCCGAATGCGTGTCCTGTGGCGCCTGCGTGCAGGCCTGCCCGACCGCAACGCTCATGGAAAAGAGCATCGTCGAGCACGGTCTGCCCGATCACAAGGTCATCACGACCTGTGCGTATTGCGGCGTAGGCTGTTCGTTCCAGGCCGAAATGAAGGGCGACCAGGTGGTCCGCATGACACCCTGGAAAGACGGTGAAGCCAATCACGGTCACTCCTGCGTCAAGGGCCGTTTCGCGTGGGGCTACGCATCGCACCGTGATCGCGTCCTGAAACCCATGATCCGCGATAACACATCCGATCCCTGGCGTGAGGTCGAGTGGGAAGAGGCGATTCGCTACACCGCAACGCGCTTCAAAGAAATCCAGGAGAAGTACGGTCGCAAGTCCGTCGGTGGCATTACCTCTTCGCGCTGCACCAACGAGGAAGTCTACGTCGTGCAGAAGCTCGTGCGCACCGCGATGGGCAACAACAATGTCGATACCTGCGCACGCGTCTGTCACTCGCCGACCGGCTACGGCCTGAAGACGACGCTCGGCACATCGGCGGGCACACAACCGTTCGACTCCGTCATGGACGCCGACGTCATCATCGTCATCGGCGCCAACCCGACGACTGGCCACCCCGTTTTCGCATCACAGATGAAGCGGCGCCTGCGCCAGGGCGCACAGCTCATCGTCGTCGACCCGCGCAAGATCGGTCTCGTGCGTTCGCCGCACATCGAAGCCGCGCATCACCTGGATCTGCTGCCGGGTACCAACGTGCCAATCATCAATGCACTGGCGCACGTCATCGTTTGCGAAGGCCTTGCCGATGAGGAGTATGTGAAAGAGCGTTGCGATGTAGATTCCTGGGAAGCGTGGAAGGCGATGATCCTCAAACCCGAGAACTCCCCCGAGGAGGTCGCCAGGGTCTCTGGTGTCGACGCCGAAAAGATTCGCGAGGCCGCGCGCCTCTATGGCAATGCACGCAATGGCGCCATCTATTACGGCCTCGGCGTGACGGAGCACAGCCAGGGTTCGACGATGGTCATGGGCATGGCCAACCTCGCGATGGCCACGGGCAATCTCGGCCGGTCCGGCGTCGGTGTAAATCCGCTGCGCGGCCAGAATAACGTGCAGGGCTCCTGCGATATGGGTTCGTTCCCGCACGAACTCGCGGGCTATCGGCACATTTCCGGCGAGGAAGTCCGTACCCAGTTCGAACAGCACTGGGGCGTCACGATCGACCCCGAGCCCGGCTTCCGCATCCCGAATATGTTCGATGCCGCTATCGCCGGTACGTTCAAGGGCATGTACATCCAGGGCGAGGACGTCGCCCAGTCCGACCCGAACACGCTGCACGTCGAAGCCGCGCTCGGGGCGCTGGAGTGCCTTGTCGTACAGGACCTGTTTCTCAACGAGACGGCGAAGTTCGCACATGTGTTCCTGCCGGGTACGTCTTTCCTTGAGAAGAACGGTACGTTCATCAATGCCGAACGACGCATTAACCGCGTACGCAAGGTCATGGAACCGCAGCAGGGCAAGGACGAGTGGCTGATCACCCAGGAACTCGCACAGGCGATGGGTTACGACATGAACTACAGCAGCGCCGCCGAGATCATGGACGAGATCGCCGAACTCACACCGACGTTCAACAACGTCAGCTTTGAATTTCTCGACGAGGTCGGCAGCGTGCAGTGGCCATGCAATGACGATGCGCCGATGGGCACGCCAGTCATGCACGTCGGTGCCTTCGTGCGCGGTAAGGGCCTGTTCGTCGAAACCGACTACGAGCCGACCGAGGAGCGCACCAACCGCAAGTTCCCGCTGCTGCTCACGACCGGACGCATCCTGTCGCAGTACAACGTCGGCGCACAGACGCGGCGCACGGCGAACAACGTCTGGTACGACGAGGACCTGCTCGAAGTGCATCCGTCCGACGCCGAAGCCCGTGGCATCAAAGAAGGCATGCTCGTGTCACTCGCGAGCCGCAAGGGTGATATCACGCTGCGCGCAAAGATCACGACGCGCGTCAAGCCGGGTGTCGTCTATACGACTTTCCACAACCCGGAAACCGGCGCCAACGTCGTGACGACCGAGTACAGCGACTGGGCCACCAGTTGTCCCGAGTACAAAGTAACGGCTGTGCAGATCGCACCGGCCGAGCACCGCTCGCAGTGGCAGGAAGAATTTGCCGCCCGCGCCGCAGAACAGGAGCGGCTTGCGGAAACGAACTAGGGCACGGATAGCCCTGTGCCGCGACAAGACAGCGTAGCTGTCTTGGACAACGCCTTGCGTGTTGGCCCGCAGGGCCGAGCGCCGCAGGCGCGAGTCAACCACAGGGATGTGCGGCAGCGGCCTAACGCGCCTTGCAGTCGACGTCGAGGACGGCGAAGTCCTGCATGTAGGCGTGCGTCGCCGAGATGGCTCGTCCCTGGTTCCCGTAACTTGCCTGGCTGGCCGCCGTCGGCTGGCGCATCCACACGCCGTGCCGGTCCCGGCCGTCACGCTGGTAGGTCGGCCGCACACTCCACCAGTAGGTCTTGCAGGCCTCGAGCGGTACGTCGAGCGTGAATTTCGTACCCGGGATCCGTTGTGCCCGGTACACCGGTTTCTGCGCGTCGTAGATCTCAAGATCCCAGCTTAGCGGCGGCTCCTGCTGTGCCGCCTCACCTTGCAAGGCAAACGCCCAGCCGAGTGTCGGCTGGAGTGACTTCGTTGCCCCGCGCCAGGGAATCGTCTTGTCGGCCTTGATGCCATCGCCGAAAACGGGCGCGAGCGAGTGATCCAGGTAAATACGCTCGTACAGCTCGCCTACGAGCTCCCGGCCAAGGTAGTGACGCGCAAACTCGCGATACTCACGCCACAGTGCGTAGTCATTCCTGGCCCAGTTCTTGAGTTCGTCCTGGTCCGAGTAACTGACCTGTTGCCGATACAGGGTCTTGCCGTCGCTGTAATCCTGCAAGCGTGCTGTCGCCGTTGTCGTCACGATCGCGACATCTTTCTGGATGTTGAGCGTCACCTCGTCGATGTGTACATACAGGATCGCGTGCGTATCGGTCGGAATCGGCGTCGTTGTGG
This sequence comes from Woeseiaceae bacterium, assembly GCA_041574455.1. Taxonomy (GTDB): domain Bacteria; phylum Pseudomonadota; class Gammaproteobacteria; order Steroidobacterales; family Woeseiaceae; genus UBA1847. The sequence goes on from JBFFOM010000002.1 coordinate 69,766, forward strand.
CGAACAGCTTGGGATCAACTGCTGAAATCTCCCTGAGCCCCCAGAACACATCCGTCGCCAAGGAGATGTTGGACAGCGGCTGATCCACGGCGGTGGCGAGATCGTCCGACATGCGATCGCGGAGATTCTGCTTCAATCGATCCGCACCGCCCCTGATGCTGCCCCAGAGCATGCCGAGTTCGCGAAGAATCGGAATCGGAATATTGATCGGCACATGGCCGACTTCGACAGGAACCTGCCCCATCTCGGCCCCTTTGGCGGCACCGCCAGCGAACCCGTCGGTCTCCCGGCCGTAGGTGCCGGTGACGCTCTCATTGCTCTCGCCGGGCACTGGCAGAATGACGATACGCGATACCTCGCCGCGCAACTCCTCGGACATGGGAGCGGCGAGCACCGGCGGCGCAAGCACTGCCCCAATCAGGGCGATCGCGACAACCTGGCTATTTGATCTCTTGGGGTTCACGGAGCTCTTCCGACATCTCGTTAGGATGATGACCGCTCTGGACCTTCTTTTGTTCCTGGTCCGATCGGAGCACGCTGCTACGACGACGACTCCGGTTCCTCGCCTTGCTCCTGTTCGCCGTCGAACAGCCAGTCCTCGATGTAAGGCTTGACGTAGATCGGGAAGAGCCAGTAGCCAAGGCCAAGGGCGATGGCGCCCCAGGGCGGCGCCCATCGCACGACATCGACCGGCCAGATCAGCGCTTGCAGTGTGTTCATCAGGGAGTCGAGAAAGAAATCCATGATGAATTCGACAGCCTGGCCGTTGAAAACGGCACCTATTCCCATGACGTCGTCGAACAGATCAACGACTTCAAAATAGAGGAACGCAGCGATGAAGCCGAGGGCATAGAGACCACCCCCACGGACGTCCCACACTTTGCGAAACCAGTCGCGGAAGCGGTTCTTCGAACCCTCGAGCAGAGGTTGGACCATCAGGTCACGATTTGTCGAGTTTCGTGAACTTGGTGCCTTCGAGAGTCAGGTTGTACATCAGGCCCTTGGAGCCGAAGATGAAGCCGACTACAGGGTCCTTGACGTTTTGCGAGTCGATGGTCTTGCCTGCGCCGATGTCAATTAACGCGACCGAACCGTCGACGCCTACTTTCCAGCCTTCGGATGCGCGGAATTTCTGCAGGGCGTCGGTTGTCATGAACGCAATGACAATCGACTTGGCCTGTGCGCCAAGCTGGAAGCCTATCGAGCCACTCGTCGTGCGGTAGTAGGCAACGGTCGACCCGCCAACGCGGAGAGCACCCTCGCCCGTCTCACCGCCGACGGCGATGCCAACTTTGTAGACCTTCGGGAAGATCAGGTAGCCGGCCGCCTGGTCGAGAAAGACCTGGCCACCTTCGACATGTTCCCGGAAGTCCTGAAGAGCCTCATTGGCGGCCTGATCGATCTTGCCCGCCGATGCGGCGACCGCCGCGGTCGTCAGGAACATCGCCAGGACCATGGTGAAATACTTCAAAGCTTTGATATTCATGCGTAGTCTCTTTCTGCTGCCTCTGTGTATGTCTCCAGCATGCGCAGGAGGGTATCACGAAGAAGTGACGCTTTTTGCGCATCATACGCTGCGGTAATCTCGTCCATATAGACCCGCTGCGAGATTTCGAGTTGCACGGCGTGCACATTCTCCATCGGCCTACCGTACTGCCTGGTGATGAACCCACCCTGAAAACGGCCGTTTACGACATAATCGAACGGACTGGTGGCGGCCACATCGACGATGGCCTGTTCAATCCCCGCACCACAGCTGGCGCCGCCGTAGGTGCCGAGATTCAGCTCGGGCAGTTCGCCGTCGAACAGGCGGGGGACACGGCTCCCGATCGAATGCGCGTCCCACAGGAGTGCGTAACCGTAGCGCTTGTGCAGTACTCCCAGGGTTGATTCCAGGCACTCGTGGTACGGGCGCCAGTAGGCCACAATGCGCGCCTCGATTTCGGCACCGTCAAGCTCATCATCGGCGTAGATCCGGTCCCCGGCAAATGTCCGTGTTGGGCATAGCCCGGTCGCGACCTGTCCCGGGTACAGCGCCTCGTCGCTCACCGGGCGATTGAGATCGACGACGTAGCGTGAGTAATTGGCGACGAGCATGCTCGCGCCCAGTTCGCGCGCGCATGCATACAGCTTGGCCACGTGCCAGTCGGTGTCCGGGAGCGCCCTCCCCGCGGGTGTCATCCGTGCGAGAATCTCGTCAGGCACACGGCGCCCATCGTGGGGAACGCTGATCAGCAGCGGCGAGACGCCCTCGTGAAACGCAAACACCTCGCTCATTGCGCCAGGCTCGGCAGCACCGATTCCGCGTACTGGCAGTAGTCACCATTGTCGATGGTGGCCGCGATGCGCCGGATATCGGATGCCAGCGAACGGTCCTCTTCGTACTTCGGCGAGATCTCCCGGATAGTCGCAATGACCGCCTCGATCTGCGGCGAACTCCTGAGGCGCCGGAATCCGATGCCTTGCGCCGCGGCCAGCAATTCGATGGCGACGATATCGCCGACGTTGTCGAGCATTGTATGCAGGCGCCACGCGGCGTAGGTGGCCATGCTGACATGGTCCTCCTGGTTCGCCGATGTAGGCAGGCTGTCGACGCTGGCAGGATGTGCGTGCGACTTGTTTTCCGATGCCAGTGCCGCAGCCGTTACCTGCGCCATCATGAAGCCGCTGTTGAGCCCGCCGTCTGCGACGAGGAACGCGGGCAGGCCGCTCAGGTGCGAATCGATCAGCAGCGCGATACGGCGTTCCGAGAGCGCGCCGATCTCGGCGATCGACAGTGCAAGGTAGTCGGCTGCCAGAGCCACCGGCTCGGCGTGGAAATTGCCGCCAGAGAGCACGCAATTGGAGTCGGTGAATACGAGTGGATTGTCGGTTACTGCATTAGCCTCTGTCTGGAGCACCGTGCACACATGCCGCAGAACGTCGAGGCAGGCACCCATGACCTGCGGCTGGCAGCGAATCGAGTACGGGTCCTGCACGCGGTCGCAGTCCTCGTGCGACGCACGAATCTCACTGTCGTGCATGAGCCGCCGGAGCACGCCGGCAACCGCGATCTGTCCGCCGTGGCCGCGTACGTTCTGAATGCGCCGGTCGAACGGCGTGTCACTGCCCTTGATCGCATCAGCCGACATCGCACCGGCCAGCAGCGCGGCCGCCAGCACGTTTTCGGTCCGGAACACGGCGGCCAGTGCGAGCGCCGTCGACACCTGCGTGCCGTTGAGCAGCGCAAGGCCCTCCTTGGGCGCGAGTCGTATCGGCTCGATCCCGGCATTCCTGAGCGCAATCGCCGCGGGGACGAGATTGCCTTTGACGCGGACTTCGCCGATACCGATCAGCGCGCCAGCCATGTGCGCGAGTGGCGCAAGATCACCCGAGGCGCCAACCGAACCGCGCGACGGAATGCACGGGTAGATCTCGTGATTGAGGAGGTCGCACAGGCTCTGGACCAGCTCGCTGCGCACGCCGGAGAATCCTTCGGCGAGTGCGATGACCTTCATCAGCATGATGAGGCGCACAATGTCGTCGTCAAGGTCTTCACCGACGCCGACTGCATGCGAGCGCACGAGATTCTCCTGCAGGTGTACAAGCTCATCATCGCTGATACGTACCGACGCGAGCTGCCCGAAGCCCGTGTTGACGCCGTACACCGTATCGCCGTGAGCGACGACGTCTTCGATCATCTCGCGCGACTCTGCGATCCGTCGCTGTGCCTCGGGGCCGAGATCCACGGTGACCGGCTCGAGCCATGCCTGGCGCAGCTCGCCCAGCGTGACGAGTTGGTTGTCGATCGTCAGCTTCATCCCCTACCCTCCTGGTCGACCATGGGCAGGTTGAGGCCATGCTCGCGCGCGCAGTCGATCGCAATATCGTAGCCAGCGTCGGCGTGACGCATGACGCCGCTGGCGGGATCATTCCACAACACGCGGGCGATACGCTTGTCGGCCGCCTCGGTGCCATCGCACACGATGACGAGCCCGGCATGCTGCGCGTATCCCATGCCGACGCCGCCGCCGTGATGAAACGACACCCAGGTCGCACCGCTGGCCGTGTTCAGCAACGCGTTGAGCAAGGCCCAGTCCGACACGGCGTCACTACCGTCTTTCATCGATTCGGTTTCACGGTTCGGGCTTGCCACCGAGCCGCTGTCGAGGTGATCGCGGCCGATGACGACCGGCGCCTTGAGTTCGCCGTTGCGAACCATCTCGTTGAATGCAAGGCCGAGCCTGTCGCGCTGCCCTAGACCTACCCAGCAGATGCGCGACGGCAAACCCTGGAAGTGAATGCGCTCGCGTGCGGCGTCAAGCCATTGGTGCAGGTGCAGATCGTCGGGGATCAGCTCCTTCACCCTGGCGTCTGTCTTGTAGATGTCCTCGGGATCGCCCGACAGTGCGGCCCAGCGGAACGGACCGATCCCCTTGCAAAACAGCGGGCGAACGTAGGCTGGCACAAAACCCGGGAAGTCGAAGGCGTTTGCGACACCCTGGTCGAGGGCGACCTGGCGAATATTGTTGCCGTAATCGAAAGTCGGGATGCCCTGTTGCTGGAACTCGAGCATGGCTCGCACGTGAATGGCCATGGACTTGACCGCGGCCGCAACGACGGCATCGGGATCGGACTCGCGTTTTGCCAGCCACTCCTCGACGGTCCAGCCGATCGGCAAATAGCCGTTGGCCGGGTCGTGCGCCGAAGTCTGGTCGGTAACCGCATCGGGCCTTACACCACGTTCGATCAGTTCCGGCAGCACCTCGGCGGCGTTGCCGAGCAAGCCGACCGAGACGGCTTTCTTGGCCGCAACCGCTGCGTCGATCATGGCGAGGGCTTCGTCGAGCGTGTCGGCGCGCTTGTCGAGATAGCCCGTGTCGAGGCGCATCTGGATCCGGTCGGGCTGGCATTCGACGGCCAGCATCGAGGCGCCAGCCATTGTTGCCGCGAGCGGCTGCGCGCCGCCCATGCCACCGAGCCCGGCGGTCAGGATCCAGCGCCCCGAGAGATCGCCGTCATAGTGCTGGCGGCCCATCTCGGCGAAGGTCTCGTAGGTGCCCTGCACGATCCCCTGGCTGCCGATGTAGATCCATGAACCGGCCGTCATCTGGCCGAACATCATGAGGCCTTTCTTGTCGAGTTCGCGGAAGTGCTCCCAGGTGGCCCACGCCGGCACGAGATTGGAGTTGGCGATCAGCACGCGCGGTGCATCGGCATGCGTTTTGAAGACACCGACCGGCTTGCCCGACTGCACGAGCAGGGTCTCGTCAGACTCGAGTTGCTGCAGCGTCTCGACGATCTTGTCGAAGCAATCCCAATTGCGTGCGGCTTTGCCGATGCCGCCATAGACAACCAGGTCCTGCGGGCGCTCGGCAACCTGTGCGTCGAGGTTGTTCATCAACATCCTCAGTGGCGCTTCCGTCAGCCAGGATTTGGCCTGCAGTACGGTGCCCGTTGGGGCCTTGATCGTTCTGTTCATGGGTTCTCTGTCTCCAGCCGGCCGGTCAGCTCGTAGCGACTGCCGGGATGATGAAGTCGGGTGAAGGTCACGGGCCGGCCTTTCGACCACGTGCGACGAATGACGACGAGCGCCGGCTCTTCCGCGGCCATCTGCAGGTGCTGTCGTACGGCCGCGTTGGGCATGGCGGCCCTCACCACGTGATCGGCCTCCTGCAGTGGGGCCACTGACGTGAGGTACGCGCTCGGTGTCACGGAGGCGTAGTCCTGCTCGAGGCAGTCAGGCGCGAAACTCGCCAGCACGTGCCGGTCCTCGACCTGCACGGGAACACCGTTCTCGTAGTGCACCAGCAAAAGGTGGAAGACGTCGGTGCCCTGCTCCACCTGCAATGCCCGCGCAATCTCGCCGCGGGCATGCTGCCTGGACTTGCGGACCATCGTGCTCGCATGGCGGTGACCGCGCTCGGCGATCTCATCGGCGATGCTCTGTACTTCAAGCAGGTGCGACTGGGAACGCCGGTCCAAGACAAACGTGCCACGCCCGGCAATGCGCTCGACGTAGCCCTCGTTATCGAGCTCGCGCAGCGCACGATTCGCGGTCATACGAGACACGTTCATCGCCGCCACGAGCTCGTGCTCGGACGGCACCCGATCGCTTGGTCGCAAATCACCGGCGGCGATGCGCTCGATGATGTGGTCCTTCAACTGCTGGTAGCGTGGTTTGGCCGCGTTCACGATACCGCCCCCAGTTCGTCGAGCGTCCGGACAAATTCGGCGCGGGCACGATCGCGATCGACATGCATTGCATCGGCGACACACCACCGTCCGCCCACCATGACGCGCTCGACCGGCAGCGGATAGCCCGAGAATACGAGGGCGTCGAGACGGGAGTCGTCATCGTGGCCGGCAAGCATCGGGTCATCATCACACAGGGCGACGAAGTCGGCCGGTGCACCTTCGGCGAGGCCGACGACCCGGTGGCCGGAAGCCTGCGCCCCGCCCTCCAGGGCGCGTGCAAAGAGTTCGCTGCCGACGTGCGTGTGTCGCAGCGACACGACGTTGCGGGACTGCGATACGAGGCGCTGGCCGTACTCGAGCCAGCGCAGTTCCTCGAACGGATTGATCGAGATGTGGCTGTCCGAGCCGATCGCAATGCGGCCACCGTGCGACAGGAAGTCGTGCAGCGGAAACAACCCGTCACCGAGGTTGGCCTCCGTGCTCGGGCACAGAGCGACAACCGCGCCGGACCTGGCGAGAGCACTCGTCTCACCCTCGTCCATGTGAGTCGCATGCACCAGGCACCAGTTGTCGCCGACATCGAAGTTTTCGAGCAGCCAGCGAACCGGCCGGCGACCGTACGACGAGTAGCATTGGTCCACTTCGCGACGTTGTTCGGCAACATGGATATGCAGGGGTGTGGTCGAGCCGGCCACTGCCGCAATCCGCGCCAGCGACTCCCTTGATACGGCTCGCAGGCTGTGCGCCCCGATGCCCACGGTGACGGTGTCTGCCGCCTCCCTCGCTATGCGCTCGTAGTGCACGAGAAAGTCGTCTATCTGCATCGCGAAGCACTTCTGCCGCTCCGTCGGTTCGGGGTCTTCGAAGCCGGCCCGTTCGTAGTGGACCGGCACATAGGTCAGGCGGATGCCACTGTCCCGCGCTGCCGTGGCGATGGCCTCGTACATCGCGTCGTCGTGGCCGTCGTCGACCGGGTCGCGGTGAAGGTAATGAAACTCGGCCACCGCGGTGTAACCTGCCGAGAGCATCTCGCAATAGGCCTGGCGGGCGATCGCTGTCAGGGCGTCGGCACTGACACGACCTGCGAGCTCGTACATGCGCTCACGCCACGACCAGAAATTGTCGCGGCCCTCGGGGGAACGCTGCTCGGTATGGCCTGCAAGTGCCCGCTGGAAAGCATGGCTGTGTGCATTGCAGAGACCGGGAATGACGCAGCCCAGCGCCTCCTCACCGGGTGCAGCGTGGGAGGCAGATTGCTGGTGATCTGCTTCCGTCTCGACCCGCGTGATCCATCCGCCATCGATTACCAGCCGGACGTTGTCGGTCCAGCCGTCGGGCAGCAGGGCTTTGCGCGCGAATATCGTGGTCATCAGGGTCTCGGTAAGTTGTATATACAGGTTAGTGCATGATACCGTTTGATGCAATGGATCTGCTGCTGACAGACGTACGCATCGCAAGCATGGCCGGCGACGACTACGGCGTCGTTGACGGCGATGCCCTGGCTATCGCAGATGGCGAAATCGCGTGGCTCGGAGCACGACGGGATGCACCCAAGGCAGCCGCATCCCGCTCGCTCGACGGCCGGTGGATCACCCCTGCCTGCATCGACTGTCACACGCACCTCGTCTTTGCGGGCGACCGGTCTGGCGAATTCGAGCGACGCCAGCGCGGTGCCACCTACGAGGACATTGCGCTCGCCGGAGGCGGCATCATGTCGACCGTGGCTGCCACGCGTGCGGCGTCGGCAGACGAGCTCTACGCACTGGCGCTGCCGCGGGTGCAGGCGCTGCTCGACGAAGGTGTGGCGACGATCGAGATAAAGTCCGGCTACGGGCTGAACATCGAGAGCGAGCTCAAGATGCTGTCCGTCGCGAGGCGGCTCGGCGAAGCGATGCCCGTGACCGTCCGCACCACGCTGCTGGCGGCACACGCAGTACCGCCCGAGTACAAGGACGACCCTGACGCTTACGTCTCGCTCATCTGCGATGAGATCCTGCCCGAATTGGCTGCAAACGGGCTTGCCGATGCGGTGGACGCCTACTGCGAGTCAATTGCGTTCAGTGCCGACCAGGTCGCCCGCATCTTCGCGCGCGCTCAAGACTTCGGCCTGCCCGTCAAACTGCACGCCGATCAGTTGCGCGATGGCGGCGGGGCCGCCCTGGCCGCTTCGCTGGGCGCCCTCTCGGCCGATCATCTCGAATACACCAACGATGACGGCGTACGGGCGATGGCTGAAGCCGGAACGATTGCGGTACTGCTGCCCGGCGCGTTCCTGACCCTGGGCGAGACTCGGTTGCCGCCGATCGACCGCATGCGTGAACACGGCGTGCCGATGGCCGTCGCTACCGACTGTAATCCGGGCACCTCACCCATATGCAGCCTGCGCACGGCCATGATGCTGGCGGCCAGGCAGTTCGGGCTGACTCCCGAAGAATGCCTGGCGGGCGTCAGCCGGGTCGCAGCGCAGGCCCTGGGCCTCGACGACCGCGGCACGCTCGAGATCGGCAAGCGGGCCGACATCGCAATCTGGGACGTCGATCACCCGCGCGAACTGGCGTACTGGTACGGAACACCACAACTGGCGGAGCTCATGGTGCACGGACATACTACCGCTCCTTGAACGCCGACCTCGTACACCGCAAGAGTTTCATCATCACCCTCGGCCTCCTGACAGGTACGGCGGCGTTGACCGTCGACCTGAGCCTGCCCGCAATTCCGGCCATGGTCGAGGCTCTGGTGACGACCGTGTCACGTGCCCAGCAGATCGTTGGCGTATTCATGATCGGCATGGCGTGCGGCCAGATTCCGGCCGGGCTGTTCAGCGATCGCCTCGGCCGCCTGCCAACCCTGTACGCGGGCATGTCACTGTTCGCCGTTGCCGGCGCTGTCGCCGCGGCGAGTAACGATATGGAGGTCCTCCTCGCTGCGAGGTTTGTGCAGGGCATGGGCGCGGCGTCTGCGGTCGTGCTGTCCAGAGCCATCGTGCGCGACATCGCATCGGGCAAGGACGCTGCCCGGCTGATGTCACTGCTGACCATGATTTTCACGACGATGCCCGTCCTGGCTCCATCACTTGGCGCATTACTCGTGGCGCAATGGGGCTGGCGCGCACCCTTCATCGTTATTGCGGCGACGGGCTTCCTGATCATCGTCGGTATCCGGGTCAACCTCGTCGAAACGCACGTGCCCGACGTCAACGAACACCCGGTGCGCCAGCTTGTATCGAGTTTTCGTGCGTTCTTCTCGCACCGCCAGAGCATCTTCGGGCTGCTCATGATCGTGATACCGCCGGCCGGGTTCATGTCGATCATTGCCGTGTCGGCTGCGCTGACCGTCGAGATCTACGATTTCACGCTGCGACAGTACGGCCTGATCTTCGCATGCGCCGGCATCTCGATCCTGATCGGCTCGGCGGCCAACCGCTGGCTGGTGACCCGATACGACCAGCTGCAGCTGATCGCACTCGGGGCCGGACTGGTCTTTGCCGCAAGTGCGCAACTCGCAATCATCGCATGGCTCGACGCCGCGCCGTTCCTGTGGGTATGGTCCTGCGTCTGCCTGTTCATGTTCACGATCGCGATCCTGATGTCGAATTCGACCGTGGTTGCGCTCGATCCCCTGCCCCGCATCGCGGGCGTCGCATCGTCAATCATCGGGACCATTCAGAACATCGTCGGCGCCCTCGGTGCACTGCTCGGCGCCGCCATCTACGACGGCACTGTCCGCAACGCGGTGCTGATCATGGCCATCGCAGGAATTGCGACCGGCTGCGTCTTCGTCCTGCGGCCGCTGATCGCCCCGGGCGATCTCGTGCATCACCCGGATGAGCTCGCCCGCGACTAGTCGTCTTTTTCCTCGGTGTCGGCCGGGTACCTGGGTCGCGTTGGCGTGGGCAGGCGCGGCAAACGCTCGTCACGATTCGCGGCATGCCACAGGAAGCTCGCCATGATGATAGCGGCCTGTTTCAGGTCTTTCTCGTAGACGTGCGAAGCCGTGTCGATGTGCGTGTGGTGCAGGCGCGAAACATAGTCGAGCGGGTCCTGGATAAACTGGAAGCCGGGCAGCCCCATGAACTGGAACGGTTGGTGGTCGGTACCCCCGGCGCTGCGCAGAATCACAGTCTCCGCGCCGAGTTCATGGAATGGCTGGAACCAGCGCTCGAAAATGGGTTGCAGCGCGGTATTGCCCTCGCCGTAAATACCGCGAATCCGACCCGAGCCATTGTCCAGGTTGAAATACGCCGACAGGCGTTCGTAGTCACTGCGCTTCTCGATCGGCCAGGCATGTCGCAGCGTGCTCCACTCGTTCTCTGGCAGGACGGGCTCCCCGTCGATCTCACCGGGCCGGGACGCAAAATGCTTGCGCACGTGGAAGATCGAACCGGCGAGCGCCTGCTCTTCACCATCCCACAACGCAAAGCGAATCGTGCGTTTCGGCTTTGCCCCGATGGCGCTCAAAATACGCGCGGCTTCCATGACGACGGCTGACCCAGCCGCGTTATCGATGGCGCCATCCGCCATGAACCAGCTGTCGAGGTGCGCGCCGGCCATGACGATCTCCGGGCGCGAGCCGCGACCCGGGATCTCGGCAAGCACGTTCTGCCCATCGTGGTTTTCGTCGTGGTACTCAGCCTGCACGTCGATCGATACCGTCACCGGAACGTCCCGGGATGCGAGCCGCACCAGGCGATCATAATCCTCGCTAATCAACTCGATGCCGGGCAGCGCAGGCGTTTCGCCCGCCTTGTACAGGTAGCCCGCTCCGCCGACCAGGCCCCCGTCGCGGTAGTGCGCCCGGACGATCGCGAGGGCGCCCTGTTCGGCCAGAACCCCCAGGGCTTTCCTCTGCAACTGGCTTCGCTTGGCCCACTCGGTGGGCTGTTTGCTCGGCGCATCCGGCACGGAGTACTCCGCCAGGTCCGAGAGTTTCTCGTCATCGAGGCGTACGAAGACCGGTGTGGACGGCTCATCCTGCTCACGAGCCTTGCCCAGCAGCACGATCTTCCCTTCGACTTCGCCTTCGAGTTTCTCGAGGTCGTCCTCGCTCTCGACGCTGACGACCGTGATCTCGGCTTCGAGCGGCCCATCCGTGCCCGGGTGCCAGGCGATCGGCATGGCGCTCAGTTGCTTGCGTCGCGGCGAGGTCATGTGCACCGTGATCGTGTCGTAGCTCCAGCCCCGCCCGAACGGAAAGTACTCGAGCCTGGTGTTCCGCAATCCGTAAGCCTCGAACTGCCCCTTCGTCCAGCTGGCCGCCTCGCGCATTCCGGGGGAGTTGGTCAGGCGCGGCCCGATCACATCGGTCAGGTGCAATACGGTTTCCATGACCTGCGAGCGGTTGAAACCCTCGTCCATGATCTTGCCGATCGTCTCGTGGTCGACGGGCTCTTCGGCGTGCGCCGCAGACACGATGCACAATGCGATGACAATGCGTGCAGCACGCCGGATCAGGGTTTCTTGTCTCATTCGTATGGTTCCTTTGCGCTCAGGGCAGTTCGGTCAGAACGTCGTCGACCGGTGCCCGGGATTGTTCCGGCGTGATCTTCGGATAGCCATACCACACCATGCCGACGACGAATTCGACGTCGGGATCGGTATCGATCGCGTCAAAAAAGCGCGCGTCGCGCGTGACCGCCCCGGTCGTCCATTTCGAACCAACGCCGGCCTTCCACAGGTACAGCATGAGGTTCTGCACGGCGGCACAGCACGCCGCGTAATCCTCCCGCTCGCGCAGCGCATCGTCGTCATGGCGGCAGGTCACGATCAGCCAGCCCGGCTTGTCGCTCCAGGCCTTGCGCTTGTGTTCGCCATGCTCCGGCGACTTCTTTTCGGCGACCATGCTCGCGTTGAGCTCGACAATACGCGAGACCGTGTCCGGACCCGGCAGGATGAAACGCCAGGGCGCCGAGAGATAGTGATTCGGTGCCCACGTCGCGACCTCGATCGCCTCGCGCACGAGCTCGTCCGGCACCGGCGTGTGCAGGTACTGATCGATCGTGCGTCGGCCACGCAGGACCCGCGCGAACTCGCGCAGCTCTCCGGTTTCGTAGCTCGGCGCCACTTTCTTCATACGCGCTCGATGATCATCGCGATGCCCTGCCCGACGCCGATGCACATCGTGCACAGCGCATACGTGCCGCCCGCTCGACGTAGCTGCCGGGTCGCCGTCGTAACGAGACGCGCACCCGACATGCCGAGCGGATGCCCGAGAGCAATAGCGCCGCCGTTCGGGTTCACGTGTTCGGCGTCGTCCGCGATGCCCAGCTGGCGCAACGTGGCGAGGCCCTGCGCGGCGAAGGCCTCGTTGAGTTCGATGACGTCCATCTGTTCGATCGACAAGCCGCACAGCTCGAGTACTTTCTGCGCTGCGGGCGCCGGGCCGATGCCCATGATGCGTGGCTCGACGCCGGCAACCGCCCAGCCGAGCACGCGCGCCAGCGGTTCCAGTTCATTGCGCTTCGCTGCAGCTTCCGATGCGACCAGCATCGCGCAGGCGCCGTCGTTGATGCCCGAGGCATTGCCGGCGGTGATCGTCCCCTCCGCTCGCACGATAGGTCTGAGCTTCGTGAGACCCTCGAGCGTCGACCCGGCGCGCGGATGTTCGTCGGTGTCGACAACGAGGTCGTCACCGCGGCGCTGCGGTACCGTCACCGGGACGATCTCCTCGGCAAGAATGCCGCCGTTCATCGCAGCCTCGGCACGCTGCTGGCTGCGCAGCGCGAACGCGTCCTGGTCCTCGCGCGACACGAGAAAGCCGTCGGCCACGTTCTCCGCCGTCTCGGCCATGGAATCGATGCCGTACTGTTCCTCGAGCTTGCGATTGACGAAACGCCACCCCAGCGTCGTGTCATGCAGTTCCGTGTTGCGCCCGAAGGCCGCGGTCTGCTTGCCCATGACGAATGGCGCGCGCGACATCGACTCGACGCCACCCGCAATCCCGAGTGCGATGGCGCCCGTCTTCACGCCGTCGGCAATATTGCCGACCGCGTTCATGCCTGACCCGCAAAGGCGATTTACCGTAACGCCCGGCACCGTAACCGGAAGACCCGCAAGCAACACGGCCATGCGCGCAACATTGCGGTTGTCTTCGCCCGCCTGGTTGGCACAGCCGTAAGCGACATCTTCGATCAGCACCGGATCGAGATTCTCGTTACGCTCGAGCAGTGCCGTAATCGGAATCGCCGCAAGGTCGTCTGTGCGCACTGCGGCAAGTGCGCCACCGTAGCGACCTATCGGGGTACGAATCGGGTCGCAGATGAAAGCCTCGCCCATCGACATTCTCCTATTCCGAGACAGACAACTCGCCTGCTCGGGTGGTGTATGTGCGGCCTAATCGAATTGCGATCAGCATCCAGACAACCGCAATAGCTCCGATCACCACTGCTATGCCCGTCAGGCCGAGGCCAACCTTGTCCGCGAGCAGCGTGAATATCCATGCCGTCAGAACATCGCCGCCACGATAGACCACAACATCGATGACCGGCTTCGCTTTGAAGCGCTTTTCGCGATCAAGCACCGTGAACAGCATTTCTCTACTTGGTCTGGTAATGGCGTAATTGCCTACGCGACGGCCGATTTGGAAGACCGCAAGTACCAGGAGAACCGGTGCCGCTACGAGCGCAATTATGCCAAGCGCAACGAGCCCTGGCATCAATGACAAAGCCGTCTGCATACCGAAACGGGCAACAATGCGACCGGTAATCAACGCCGCCGTAATCAGAGTCAGAACCTGCGTAGCAATCTCGATTCGTGCCCATACCTGGGCGCGGAATTCGAGAGAGTATTCACGCGTCAGGTCTTGCAGTTCGAAATAGACGAACGTGTTAATCGTGACGTAGAACAGAATGAACGCACAAATCCACAACAAGTATCGGTCGCTAAACAGCACGGAGAAACCAGCAAATGGATTCGTTCCGACTTTGTCCCCCTCGAGATTGTCGGATTTCTGGGACGTGTTCTGGAGATGCGTCGACTTGAGCCTTCTCAATACTGGAATAGCGAAGACAGCAATTGAGAGCAGGCCCGCAGAAAGCAAGAGTAAGCCGTTTACTCCCAGTTCAGCCACGAGAGAGTCGGTAATCTTTGGCCCCAGAATGGCACCAACGGTCGTTCCTGCCGCAATGACACCAAAAAGCCGGCGCGCCTGTTCCTTGTTGAAGACCTCAGTCATGAAGCTCCAGAACACAGAAAGGTTGAACAGACTGAAAACACTTACCCAGACGTAGAACCCCTTGTTCACCAGTGCAGGATCCGATACGCCAGTTCTGACACCGTACAGAGCAAGGAAAGTCGCGGCAAAGAACGCGTAGATTCCCGGAACCATCACGCGGAACCGAATGTATGTCAGTGCCATGCCGTACAGAGAAACGGCCAACAGGCTCAGGCCAAAGTTGGCAGTCCAGGTCAGGCTAAGGCCTACGTTTCCCCAATCCGCGGCGAGCGCATCCCGCAACGGCTTCAGTATCGAGTAAGAAGTCATCAGCACGAGAACGAACGAGAACGACAGCGCTACCGCCGCGAATTCGTGACGTTCGATCTTCGAGATTGCGGCAAACAAGCCGCCGGAAGGCTTTTCGATCATCGCGTAACCGGCCCCGTACGTCGAAAGACAGCACGAAGCCTATCACTAGCGACCATCAGTCTGCAGCCAGCATATCCTTGGCGGCGGCCAGCAGTTCGTCTGCAGGCAGGCGCACTCGGTAGTCAGGGTCGACGTACGTGAACACGATCCTGCCGTCACGATCTATGCCAAATACTGCGGGAACCGGCAGGATGCCTTGTCGTTCCATCGACGATTCGCGGTAGCTGTCGCCCTTGTTCTTCACGTAGCTGGCCGTACGCTCGTTCGAGCGGAACGCGATACCGAACGCGATCGACGCCTGGGCATTGGCATCGGACAGGATCGTATAGTCGAGTTCCGCGACGTCCACCCTCGCCTGGCCTTCGAGGCTCGCGTAGAGCATTTCCGGGCGGTCCCCGCTAAGAAACAGGACGTCGATGCCCATGTCGCGGATCCTTGGAACGACATGGCGCATGTCGGACAGGTACAGGTTGCAGTAGGGGCACCAGCCGCCTCGAAACACCAGGATGATTGCAGGCTTTGCGAGATTCGCCGGATTGAAGTCGAATAACTCCCCGTCGACCGTCTCGACCACAAAACGCGGCGCCGCATCGCCGGCCACCAGCGGTTGCACGTCTTGTGCGGTAGCCGCTACCGGAACATCGGCATGACCAGCCTGGAACGCCGTGCTGCAGACGAGACTCGACCCCAGGACAAAGACGAGCAACAGGGACAGCAAGGATCGCAGCATGCGCATTCTCCGGTATTTCCGAAGAAGACCGACAGGTACCCGCTTTTATTACTCGTGCCGAAGTGCGTCGATAGGATCAAGAACCGCCGCGCGTTTGGCAGGCCAGATACCGAACAGGATACCGACGCTGGCGCTGAAGCCGAACGCCATCAGGGCCGAGGTCGACGTGATGACCGTCTGCCATCCGGCATAGCGCGCCAGCAATGTCGAAGCCGTTGCCCCGACAGCAAGGCCCAGCAGACCACCTAGCAGGCACAGAATCGTCGATTCGACGAGGAACTGGAGCATGATGTTGCCGCGCGTTGCGCCGAGCGCCTTGCGCACACCGATTTCCCGGGTGCGCTCGGTAACCGTTACCAGCATGATATTCATAATGCCGATGCCCCCGACCACGAGGCTGACGCCGGCGATACCTGCCAGCAGGTAAGTGAACACCTGGGTCGCCTCCTGCCGCGACTCTGCGAACTGGCGGCGATCCATGATGGCGAAATCGTTATCCTTGCCGGGCAGGATGCCGTGCTCGCGTCGGAGAATGCGCTCGATCTCGAGCATCGCCATCTCGTTGCTCGATCCCTCGGCCACCTGCGCACTGATTGTCTCGACGAACTCGTTACCGGTGACCCTGAACTGCGCTGTCGACAACGGAATCCAGATGTCGTCATCGGGATTGTGCCAACCGGAGCCGCCCTTCGGCTCGAGTATTCCGATGATGTCGAAATTGATCGAGCGAACCTGGATAGTGCGCCCGATCAGCGCCGCAGGATTCGCATTGAGCATCCCAGGAATCTCGGCACCGAGAACAGCAACACGCTTGCGCGCCGCTTCGTCCGCGGCTGAAAACATGGTGCCGTGGGAAAACTCGAACAGGTGAACGTCCGGGTAATTCGGTGTCGTACCAACGACCGAGACATTCAGGTTCTGGTTGCCAAACTTGACCTGAAAGCGCGAATTGATTTCTGGCACGATGGCAGAGACGTGTTGCATGCCCGACGACAAGGCCAGCGCATCATCGGTCGTCAGCGTGTCGCGCTGTCGGGCCACGCCCCGAGAAAACCACGCAGAGGACTGTACCGACAGGATGTTGCCGCCAAGCGCGGCCATTTGCTCGTCGATCTGTCGCTGTGCCCCCGTGCCGAGCGCCACCATCGTAATCACTGCGGCTACACCAATGATGATGCCAAGCATCGTCAGCAAGGTCCGGAACAGGTTGCTCCGGATGGACAACAGTGAAATGCGCATGGTCTCGCCGAGCAGCATGGCTAGTTACCGATCCCCGGCACGCCACCGATGCGACGGTTGATGAATCTCTGCAGGTCCTGCTGCGTTTCGAGCAGGTGCGAACTCGGCAGGATGAGGACGCTGTCGTTCTCACCGAGCCCGCTGACGATCTCGACGTTATCGAGATCGGTGACGCCGGTCCGCACCTTGCGGATTTCCCGGCCCGGATTGTCGAGCACTACCCAGAATTCACCGCCAAAACGGTAGTCCGTTGGTGGTCCGCTGCGTGCGGGCCTGCGTCCACCCTCGAACAACGAGCGCATCAGCTTCTGCTCTTTTGCAGTCAGGGAACCGCCGTCACGACGCTTCTGCATGATCCTGCGCACCTCATCGGCCGTTACACCTGCGGGCAACTCGATCGTGTTGCCACGAATCGTGATCGTCTCGCCATCACTCGACTCGTCGGACTCGCTTGTATCGCCTGTATTGCCGGCCAAAGCCGAGGAAATATCGTCGACCGAACGTCCGAGAATGGTCGCCGTGGTTTCAAGATCGCGACTTGTGCGCAGCGCCATGACTGGAATCGTCATGACATCGTCAGCCCTTGCCACCGACATTTCGACCTCTGCGTTCATACCGGGCATCAGCAGGCCGTCCGGGTTTCGGATGGCAACCAGCACCGCGAACATCGTGACGTTCTGCTCGATGACGGCCTGCGGCTCGATCTTCACGACTTCACCCGGGAACGGCTGGTTGGGATACGCAGCGACCGCCACGCGCACCGACATACCCGGGCGAATCTTGCCGATGTCAGTCTCATCGACCAGCGAGCGAATCTGCACCGCGCTGAGATCGGCCATCTGCAACAGCAGGCTGCCACCGGCGAAATCCTGCGTCGGCGAGGAAATGACCTGGCCGACCTCGACAGGCCTGGCGATGATCGTGCCCGTGATCGGTGCCCGGATGTCGGTGTCTTCGACGGCAATACGCGCATTCTCGACTTCGACTTCTGCGGACACCACCTGCGCCTCGGCGGTCGCGAGATCGAGCTCCGCCTGCTCGAGGTCTGCCTGGGTCAGCGTCCCCTGCACCACCAGGGTTTCGACGCGCGCTTTCTGGGTCCCGGCGATCTCACGACGTGACTTGGCCGCCTTGAGCGACGCCTCGGCCTGCGCCAGCCGGTTGCGTACGATGCGCGGATCGATGCTGACCATGAGACTGCCTTCTGCAACGAGGTCGCCTACTTCGACCGCCAGATCGAGAACCTCGCCCGAGGCCTTTGATTTCACCTCGACCGTGGCGATCGGTTCGACGATGCCGGCCGAACTTACGGCGACCTCGAGCGTGCGCCGCTCCACACCGGCGGTATCGTAGATCGGGCCGAAGTCTACCGGTTCGGCACAACCGACCAGGACGAGGAACAGGAGAGCGAAGTAGACACGCTTCATTGACTGGTTTCCGCAGTGGTATCGCTGATGACATCGCCGTCGCTAAGATGCACAATGCGCCCGGCATGAGCAGCGATGTGAGGCTCATGGGTCACGACGATCAGTGTATTGCCATCGCGGTGCAACTCGTCAAATAGCCGCATGATCTCTTCTCCGGTACTCGAGTCGAGATTCCCGGTCGGCTCGTCGGCCAGCATGATACTCGGATTGGTGACCAGGGCGCGGGCAATGGCGACGCGCTGGCGTTGCCCGCCTGACAACTCGGAAGGCCGGTGCATCATGCGATCACCAAGGCCGACGCGTTGCAGCGCCTGCGTCGCCTGCGCGTCGCGCTGCTTGCGTTTCATACCCGAATAGATGAGCGGCACCTCGACGTTGGCCAGCGCCGTCATGCGCGGCAACAGGTTGAACGTCTGGAACACGAAGCCGATCTCCTGATTGCGGATGCGCGCGAGTTCCGTGTCGTTCATCTGCGATACGCGTCGCCCATTGAGCTTGTATTCACCGGCGGTCGGCCGGTCGAGGCAACCCAGGATGTTCATGAGCGTGGACTTGCCCGAACCGGACTGCCCCATGATCGCGAGGTACTCATTTCTACAAACCTCCAGGTCGACAGCACGCAAGGCATCGATAAAGCTGCCGCCCATGAGGTACCTGCGCTGCGCGCTCTTGAGATCGATGATCGGGGTCGGTTCCAACGTTCAGGCGCCATTCCTGCCAAGGAGTGGCAGATTAGACCATTTCAAGGTGCCCCGGCGATACCCGCTGACCGCGTCAGATTGCTTTTTCGAGAAGATCCGCGCTGGTGATGTTCGCGACATTGCGGCTGCGTGCCTTGGCCCGGTACATGGCCTGGTCGGCCTCACGCAGCAGGCCGGTGAGCGTGCTGGCATTGTCGGGATATAACGCCAGACCGATGCTCGCCGTACAGACGATCGCCTGGCGACCAATGGTGTACTGCTCTTCGAGCGCCTGCGTCAGACGTCTTGCCAGCTTGTCGGCAATATCGGCATCCACATCGGGCACCAGGGCGACGAACTCGTCACCACCGGGACGACCGATGATGTCGTGAGACCGCAGGCTCTTGCGCAGGCGCTCTGCGGCGATTTTCAGCAGCTGGTCGCCGACCTCGTGGCCGAACTCGTCGTTGATTCCCTTGAACCCGTTCAGGTCGATGAAAAGCAGCGCGCCCGTGGCATCATCGTCGCTTTCCGTCAGCCGCTTCGCCGCGTCGCGCTCAAAGCCGCGACGATTGAGTACGCCGGTCAGCGGATCGGAGGTCGCGATGGACTCCATCTGCCGTTCTTTTTGCTTGCGGTCCGTGATGTCTACAAAGGTGGCCGCATAGTCGTCCGCGACCGGCTCGCAGATGACGCGCAACCAGCGCGCCGGGCCATCGGACTTCTGCCTGACTTCGATATCCAGGCTCTTGCCGTTCTCGACAGCCCGCGTAAAGCGCACCATGATGTCTTCGACGTCGTTGTCTTCCATACCGCTGACCGCGTGACGAATTACCTGCGTGGCCGTGCAGTCGACGAGGTCAGTGGAATCAGCGGCAAGAAACCGCGCCGCCGCCGCATTGGCAAAGATGCTGCGCAGGTCGCGACCGCCATCCTCGCCCTCGACCCAGCCGAAGCGCACGATACCGTTCACCGAGTGATCGATAAGGGTCCGCAACAGCTGCTCGTTCTTGCGCACTTCGCTCTGGGCTTTCTCGACGTCACTCACGTCGCGAAACATGAGCACGTGCCCGCCACGCAACCTCGTCCGGTCCTGGTCGATGTCAGAAACCTGCACATGCAGGAAGCGACCCGTCTCCGTCATCATCTTCTGTGGTTCGCCCGTTTCAAGGGCTTCGTACACCTCGTGCGCCCCGGTGCCAAACAGATCCTTGAGCGGCATGCGCAGTGCCGCTGCTTCCTTGATCGACAGCATGCCTTCAGCGGTCTGATTGAGGCCGATAATGCGCTTTTCGTCATCGATGACGACCACCGGGTCCTGCATCGTCTGGAATACGGTTTCGTAAGCGAGAGGAGTGAATTCGATGATTTGTCCGGTCAGGATCAGGTACGCGTAGATCGGCAGCAAGGCTGCAAATACGATCGGCACGTAGGAGATAGTGTCGGGCCCCACACCGAAGTCGTACAGCGCCGTGGCGACGATCGGACCAACGCTCGCTGCCGACAGCAGGAACAGACCGCGCCGTTGTGCCGGCGGCACGCCGGAACTGTGCGCAAGCAGCGTGAACACCGCGACGCCGATCACCGCATAGCTGTACGGCAGATGGACATAGGTGAACCAGGGCCCCCACTGCTCTGGAAATGTCAGGAACTCGCCTGCGCCGTTGACAAACGGTCCGTACCACATCATTTCGTGGTAGGCATTGGTCGCCGCCAGCGTGATCGAGATGGTGGGTACGATCATGAGCACCGCAACGCGACTGACAGTCGTCGCCGTACCCGTGTATTCGCGAAAGCAGACGTACCCGACGATCGGCACCAGTGCCGTGCCGATGAAATGGCCCGTCCGTCCGACCGAAAATATCAGAAACGTGTCGGAGAGCAGCTCGATGGCACCGCCGATGACCCAGAAACCGATCACGATGAGAAGGGCCCCGATCGGCACGGTACCGACCTCACGTTTGCGCGCAATCAGGTGCAGGCCGAGCATCACATAGGAGGCGGCCGTGAAAATCAGCAGTACTGACAATGCGAGATCGAGATCCATCGCGTCATGCAATCAATTTAACGAAATCCGGACCTCGATCGTACGGGCCGTAAGCCTTTGAAACCCGGAACTGTTTCTCAGCTTTGAAAAACGTGCCGAATTAGTGAATTGGGTCCCGTTCTGTTGAACATAATTGGGCAAAAATGCCCTTATCCATGGATTGGTTGTTGAAAATACCCTGCAGTGCGGCTCCCGACAGCGGCGTGCAGTGCCTGCCTGTGGCGAGACGGGTGCGCGGGCTTTCCTGCGCGCCCCGGCGCGGGATCAGCGCAGGATCAGATTCTCGTAGCTGGCGGTCCGTATAAGTTGCCTGACACTAGGCAGTCCACTTCTCAACGTGGGGCGCCGCATAGCGCTCGAACTGCCGTACCAGCCCGGCCGGATTCGTATCGACGAGCAGCATCTCGCGATTCTCGGTGCGCAGGAATCCCTCGCGCTTGGTGTGATCGAACCACGCCAGCAGATGATCGAAATAGCCGTCGACGTTGAGCAGGCCGCAAGGCTTGTCGTGGAACTGCAGCTGGCCCCAGGTCACGATCTCGATAATCTCCTCGAGTGTCCCGAATCCGCCCGGCATCGCGATGAACCCGTCGGACAAGGCTGCCATCATCGTCTTGCGCGCATGCATCGACGCGACCACATGAAGCTCGGTGAGGCCCTGATGGGCAACCTCTTTATCCATGAGCATCTGCGGAATCACGCCATGCACTGTGCCGCCCTGCTCTAGTACGGCATCGGCGATGACGCCCATGATGCCCTTGTTTGCACCACCGTAAACCAGCTCCAGCTCGTGCCGGATCAGCACGTCGGCCAGCTCACGCGCAGCCTTGGCATAGACCGGCCGCGCGCCAGCATTCGACCCGCAGTAGACGCAAATGCGGCGCATCAGGCCGACTTGGCCGCTGACCCCACGCTATGAACGATCGCGGCGATTCCGGGACGGTGCTGCTCCAGCTCCTCGGGCGACAGGGCATCGAGCTCATGGGGGAATACGAGCCACGCGTCGGTTTCCTGCAGGAAATAGTCGGGCGTCAGATCGGTTTCGTTGCGCGATGGCTTGAACCACGGAACGGCAACACGAATGTCTTCGGGCGTATTGCCACGCGCGCGGCGCCGCAGTTCATCGATGACGGCCTTGATGGTGTTGCCTGTGTCGAACACATCGTCGACGATGAGCACCCGGTCGTCGTGGCAAATCTTCTTGATGATGTAGTTGAGACCATGGATGGCAACCGTGCCGCGCTGATCGACGCCCGTATATGACGACGTGCGGATCGCAATATGGTCGGACTCAACACCGCAATAGGCCAGCGTCTCCTGGACGGCCATCCCAACCGGGGTTCCGCCACGCCATATAGCGATGATCATCGTCGGCTCGAAACCGCTGTCGAGAATTCGGATTCCGAGCTCGATGGATGCCTCGAGGAGTTGCTGCGCGGAGAGTACG
The DNA here is from genome assembly GCA_041574455.1 of Woeseiaceae bacterium. Lineage (GTDB taxonomy): Bacteria > Pseudomonadota > Gammaproteobacteria > Steroidobacterales > Woeseiaceae > UBA1847. The sequence continues at coordinate 92,093 of JBFFOM010000002.1, forward strand.
GTCTTGTCCATTGTTATTCTCTTGAATGCGGACGTGGAGGCGGTCTTATAATAGCTGCCTCGTGGGCGGACACTACAATGCCGCCTCATTCTAGCTTACCGCGCGTCGGGTACAACCATCATGAATGAACGCTTCATTGGAGCAGACGATCTTCTGCAGGATTCGTTTCAACTCGCGGCCAATATCTATGAGGCAGGGTTCGAGCCTGACTTCCTCGTCGGGCTCTGGCGTGGTGGCAGCGCCGTGGGCATTGCCGTGCAGGAGGGCCTCGACTATTTCGGGGTCAAGACGGACCATATTGCGATTCGCACGTCGTACTCGGGCGCCCGAGGCTACTCGCAGATGATCAGTGAGGGTGACAATATCCGTGTGCACGGCCTGCAGTACCTGCTCGAGAACCTGTGCTCGCATCACTCGATGCTGATCGTCGACGACGTCTACAGCACGGGCTCGAGCGTCAATGCCGTCATCAGCCAGCTGGCACACAAGACGCGGCGTAACCTGCCACAGGACATTCGTATCGCTTCGGTTTGGTACCGGCCGTCCGAAAAATCCCTGCGCACGCCCGATTACTTCGTGCACGAGACCAGCGACTGGCTGGTCCTGCCCTACGAACTCTCCGGCTTTTCGATCGAGGAGCTCAGCCAGAATCGCCCGGAAATGGCGGGCCTGCTCGAGCGCCTCGCCCCGCATGTCAGAGCGGACTAGCAACTACCTCCAGATCCATCTCGGTTATCCGCGACTGTAAACCGGGCGCGACGGCCCCATGCTTTTCCAAAGGTCGCGAAACAGGAATCCAGACCATGCAGGACCTACCCCATCGATACGTCGTTTCGGCGCACGCCGAAGGCAGGCAGAACGTCATCCTCTCGAGCGGCGGGCTCGACAACCTCGAGACAGCAGGCCCCCCGCAGTTCGGTGGTCCCGGTGACGTCTGGTCTCCCGAAACCCTGCTTGTCGGCGCGGTTGCAGACTGCTTCGTCCTGTCGTTTCGGGCCATTGCACAGAAGGCAAAGCTCGACTGGCTGAAGCTCGATTGCATAGCCGAGGGCGAACTCGACAAGCTCGACGGCTTCAACCAGTTCACGAGTTTCAAGGTCAAGGCAACGCTGACGATTCCCGATGAGCAGTTCGTGAAGAAAGCGGGCGTCATCCTGGAGAAGGCAGAGAAATACTGCCTGGTCACGAACTCGATGAAAGCCGGGTCGGAACTCGAGGCCATAGTAACGGTCGCCGCCAGCACCGGCGCCTGAGTCTATCCCCGCGGCGGTTGCCGATCGTGCTACATTTCGCGGCACGATGGGGATCTTTGCAGAACTGAAGCGCAGGAATGTCATACGCGTTGCGGGCGTATATATCGTCGTGGGCTGGATTCTCGTCCAGGTCGCGACCGCGCTCGAGGAATCGATCGGGCTGCCCGCGTGGTTCGATGGCCTGATCGTCGCGCTGTTGCTGATCGGCCTGCCTGTCGCCGTGATTTTCGCCTGGGCTTTCGAGCTGACGCCCGAGGGTGTCGTCAAAACCGAAGCCGTCCCTGTCGGCGAAAGCATCACGGCCGACACCGGTCGCAAGCTCGATTTCGCGCTGGCGATCGCGATCGTCGCACTCGTCATCGTCATCGTCTGGCAGGGGTCGACCTCGCCCGAAACTCCTCAACCTGTCGATGCTGAGCGTGAGGTGGCCGTTGCGGCCCCGGCGGACGCCTCGGTCGCGGTCCTGCCGTTTACTGACATGTCGGCCGAGGGCGACCAGGCGTACTTCTCCGACGGCCTGTCAGAAGAGATTCTCAACCTGCTGGTCAAGGCGGATGCCATCGACGTCGTGTCCCGCACTTCGTCGTTCCAGTTCAAGAACACGACGCTCGGCATTCCCGAGATCGCCGCCGAACTCAATGTGCGTCACATCGTCGAAGGCAGCGTCCGCAAGTCGGGCGAAACGGTGCGCGTCACAGCCCAGTTGATCGACGCCGTGACGGATCGCCACCTGTGGTCGAACACCTACGACCGGCCGCTCACGGCGGAGAACCTGTTCGAGATCCAGGACGATGTCGCCAACTCGATTTTCGAGGCGCTCAGCGACGAGCTGGGTCTGCTTGGGGAAATCGAACTGCACGTCAAGCGCACTACCGAAAACGTGGATGCCTATACGCTGTTCCTCAAGGCGCGCGAATTGTTCCTCGCACGCCGGGAACTTGATACGGTCGATGAACTGTTGGGGCAGGCGCTGCAGATCGACCCGGACTACTCGGACGCCTGGGCACACAAGGCGGCCAACCAGTTCCTGATGCACGATTACGGCTACTCGGACCTGCCGGAGTCCGAGTTGAACCGGCGCGGCCTCGAGGAAGCGGAAAAGGCCCTGTCCCTCGATCCGGAGAACGCCACCGCCATTTCTGCGATCGCCAATATCTACGTCGGCCAGCGAACACTGCAAGCCGATCATGTCGCACGCGACTGGGACGACATCCTCGCGCTGTTCGCGAAGGCACTGGAGCTCGATCCTCGCAATCCCAATGCCTATAACTGGCGGGGCCTCTCCTACGCCTGGCTGGGCCGCATCGACCTCGCGCTTGCCGATTTCGAGCAGTGCAATATTTATGAACCGTACTATGTGCCCTGTGCCGAGAACCTGCACTGGTACCTGGCGCAGCAACGGCGCGACGAGGAATCAATGGCCGTGCTGCGACGCAATCTCAACTCGGGCATTGCCAAGGTCATGTACTCACACCTCGGCGTGCTTGCTCGCCGCGACGAGGAGCTACTGTTCAAGGCGGCAACTAACGATGTTCAAACGTTGCGAGACTGGCGCTACCACGATGAGCTTTACCAGGCTTATAAAGATCCCGGCGGCGATCACTCGAGACTGATCGAGTCGCTCATCGATTTTCTCGAGGCAAACCCGGGACGGGATAAAACGTTCGCCTTCCCGATACTGGTGACGTTAGGGCACGAATTCGACTCACCGAGCAGCCCCATCGGCTTTTGGAACACCGACGTGCCGGGATACCGTCGTTCGGAGTACTTCAAGAACATTATGCGCGACGTCGGCGCCGTGGATTACTGGCGGGAGACCGGTATTCCCAAGGGCTGTCGCTGGCTCGGGATCGACGATTTCGAGTGCGATTAGACGCGTTGCCCGAGCACGCAGGTCGCCGCGATATTACGATCGTCGCCCAGGGTCATCAGCGCAAACAGTTTTTCCTCGATCGAGTTGGCCGCGGCCATGCGCCGCGCAATGATGCTGGAGCCCGCATAGTCCAGGACCACGAAGTCGGCCTCCTTGCCTGCCTCGAAGTTCCCGATCCTGTCATCGAGATAGAGCGCTTCGGCGGCGCCCAGCGTCGCGAGGTACAGCGCGCGCATCGCCGGCAGCGCGTGTTCCTGCAGGTGCAGCACCTTGTAAGCCTCACTTGCGGTCCGCAGCAGCGACAGGCTCGTACCACCGCCCACGTCGGTACCCAGGCCGCAACGGATGCCGGCCGCCCGCATGGCGCCGAGGCGAAACAGTCCGCTGCCGAGGAACAGGTTGGACGTCGGGCAGAACGCCGCCGCACCGCCCTTTTCCGCCATGGTCGCGCGGTCCTCATCGTCCATATGCAGGCAGTGGGCGAACACGGACCGCTCGCGCAATAGTCCGAAGCGGTCGTAAACATCGAGGTAGCTGCGGCTCTCGGGGAACTGTCGCGCGATCTGTTCGACCTCGTCCCGGTTCTCGGCGAGATGCGTATGCACCCAGACGTCGGGATACTCCGAGGCCAGCCGCCCCGCCGCTTCAAGCTGTGCTGCGGATGATGTCAGCGCAAAGCGTGGCGTGATTGCATAGCCGAGCCGGCCTTTACCGTGCCAGCGCTCGATCAGTGCCCTGCTCTCGGCATAGCCCGACTCCGGATCATCGCGCAGTTCTTCGGGGCAGTTGCAGTCCATAAGCACCTTGCCCGCGACCAGGCGCATGTTCCTGGCCTCGGCGGCCTCGAAGATCGCATCAGCCGAGTGCGGGTGGACCGTGCCAAATACGAGCGCTGTCGTCGTGCCGTTGCGCAACAACTCGTCGATGAACGCTGCGGCGACTTCGCGCGCGTGGTCCGGGTCCGCAAACTTCGCCTCGGCCGGATACGCATACTGATTGAGCCAGTCGAGCAGCTGCGCGCCGAACGAGCCGATGATGTCGAGCTGCGGGAAATGCACGTGGCAGTCAATAAAGCCCGGTACGAGCAGCTTTCCCCGGTGATCCGTTACGTCAGCGTCCGCCGCCGGGCCCGCCAGCAATGTCTCGGCATCGCCGTATGCAGCGATCCTGCCGTTGTCGACGAGCAGGAGGCCGTCCTCGAAGTACTCCCAGGCCGCCGGGTCCGGCTTCTCGCCGGGGTCTGCGAGGCAGTGCAGCAGTGACGCACGCCAGGCGTTCACCGGGCATCCTCCAGCATGACGACCTCGTCGAGCTCGTGCACCTCGCAGTTGGGGTCACTGTCCCCCCTGCGATCCACGACCAGGAACTGCTGACCTGCATCGAACGCGACCAGGGGCATGTGCCAGGTGCCGCGGTGGTAGTTGATACCCTGGCGGCCGTTACTGACGAAGGCCCTGAGATCCGAGGCGCTCACGCTCTCGCCGGGCGGCGCGACGACCACGACCATGCGGCACGGAGACAGCGGCACGAAAGCCTGGCTCCCGAGCGGGTGTCGCTCGACCTTGTCCACGCGCAGCGGCAACGCGGTGGGCGTGCGGCAACGCGTGACGTTGATCGCGATATCCCCGTCGACGTCGACATTGCACAAGCTGTCGAAGCGCTCGAAACGCGCGTCGTTCATCGTTGTCATGCCATCGTGCGACGCCTCGATAACGTCGCCATAAGGGGCAAAGCGCTCCTGGGTCAGGGGCACCGGCTGCAGCGAAATGACGTTCGGCTCAGCCATGCACCCGGCCGAACAAGCGCACGCGGCTGATACCGCCATCCGGGTAGATCGATACGCGCACGTGACTGACATCGCCGACGTCTGCGAGTTCTTCTTCGAAGTAGTGCTGCTGGTCCATCTTCAGTTTCGACTCGGGCAACAGGGTGCGCCACGCGGATGAATCGTTGCTGGCATCGGCATCGCTATCGAACAGCGCCGCCTCGAGCGATACGCGATCCGGGTAATTACCCTTGAAGTGCGCGGTATCGATCTCGGCTCGTTCGATCACGCCGGGCTGGCCGAGCGCGATGATCACCCAGTCGTTGCCGGGGCCGCGCCGACGGGCCGTTTCCCAGCCATCGCCCATATTCATACCGCGCCCCGGCGCCAGCAGGTTATGTACGCTGCCGTAGTGCTCGTCGCTGCACGATAACGGGCGCCCGCCATGCTCTACCGCGGCCAGATCGACGTAACCATCCACGCCGGCGAGATCGGCGCGGATCTCGCCGAAGATGCGCAACCGCGCCACGCCGCCGTCGGGATAGATATGCAGGCGCACGTGGGTGAACACCGTGTTACCCCGTGCATCGAGGTAATGATGGGCGTCCCCGGCAATACCCGTCCTCGGCACGAGTTCGATCCAGCCGTCGTCCGGGACCTTGTCTTCGCTGACACAGGCTTCAATCGAGATCTCGGGTGGGTAGTTGCCCGTGAAGTGGCTCGTATCGACATTGAAACCGTGGATGATGCCGGGAACACCCAGGCGAATGACGCAATAGTCATGCCCGGGCTCACGTTTGCGTCGGCTCTCCCAGCCATCCATCCACTTGCCGTGGTCGTCGTAGCGATCCGCGACGAACACGGGCTCGGCCGGATCGATGAGGCGGTCCTTTGCGCCGAAGAACTCGTCCGTTGCGAAGACCACCTGCGACCCGAGCCGCGGCTGCTCCAGCTGAACCCACCTGGCGAGCCGGTGACTCAAGCCGGCAGCTCCGTGGCCGCGAGCCGCAGACGCGCGATCTTGTGGATCTCGGTCAACGCCGTCTCGAACTCGAGGTCGTAGTCATTCTGCAGGCGGGCACTGAAAGCCTCGAGGATTTCGTCGCGGGTGCTGCCGCGCACGGCCATGACAAACGGAAACCCGAATTTCTCCTTGTAGGCCGCATTCAGCGCGTGGAAGCGTTCGTATTCGACCTTGCTGCACCGATCCAGTCCCGCGCTGGCCTGCTCGGCCGTCGACTCGGCCGTCAGCTCGCCGGCAACCTGAGCTTTGCCGGCGAGATCCGGATGCGCGCGAATCAGCGCAAGTTGCCGTTCGGGCGACGCATTGTCGACGCATTCAGCCATGAGATCGGCGATCTCGTCGGCATCTCTGATCCCGCCGGCTTCCGGCGCAACACACTCGGCAACCCAGGGTGAGTGCTCGTAGATGCCGCCGTAGAGCGAGATGAAGTCGTGCGTATTCACTAACCGGACTCCTCGGGAGGATGTTTCACGTGCCAGTGTCGCGCAATATCGAGACGCGTTGCCACCCAGACGCCGTCCTGTTTGGCGAGGAACTTGAGGAACTTTGCGACGGCCGCTGCCCGGCCCGGTCGCCCGGCGAGCCGGCAGTGCAGGCCGACCGACATCATGCGCCCCCCTTCCTCGTGCAGTATCTTGAAGCTGTCCTTGAGGTAGCGGTATAACTGCTGGCCCGAGTTGAAGCCCTGCGCCGTGGCGAAACGCATATCATTGGCGTCGAGCGTATACGGCACCATGAGCTGTGGCTTGTCGAACGACATATCCCAGTACGGCAGGTCATCGGCATAACAATCCGCGTTATAGGCAAAGCCTCCTTTTGCGGCGACCAGCCGATGCGTGTTCGGGCTGCAGCGGCCCAGGTACCAACCGAACGGTCGACTCCCGGTTACGTTCTCGTGAATCTCCACGGCCTTGTCGAGGTGCTCGCGCTCGGTCGCCTCATCCACGTGCTGGTAGTCGATCCATCGATAACCGTGCGTAGCAATCTCCCAGCCGGCCTCCTGCATCGCGGTTACGGCGTCCGGATTTCGCTCCAGCGCCATGGCAACGCCAAATACCGTCACCGGCACGTTGTTACGGGTGAACAGCCTGTGTAGCCGCCAGAAACCGGCGCGCGATCCGTACTCATACAAAGACTCCATGTTCATGTGGCGCCGGCCTGCGATTGGCTGCGCCCCGACGATGTCCGAGAGAAACGCCTCTGACGCTGCGTCCCCGTGCAGGACGCAGTTCTCACTGCCTTCTTCGTAGTTGATGACGAACTGCACGGCCGTGCGCGCGCCGCCCGGCCAGTTCGCGGCAGGCGGCTCGCTGCCATAGCCACGCATGTCTCTCGGATACTCGTTCAAGGTGCTGCTCCCCGGGCGTGATACCAGTCGGCGATCAGCTGGCGTTCCTCGTCGGTCATCATCGTGAGGTTGCTGATCGGCATCACCTCCGTAACGACGGTTTGCACATAAATCTGCTCCGCAGCCGCGACGATCTGCTCATCGGTGTCGAATGCGACACCGAGTGGCGGCGCCGGAAAGCCCGGGTGCGCGGGGTCTGCCGCATGGCAGGTCGTGCAGCGCTCATGGATAACGCTGCGCACGGCGTCGAATGATACGTCGGCGGCGACGCCGGCCGTCGCACGCGGAGCAATCGCGACCGCGATTCCTGCGAGGATGATGATCGCGACAATAATCGGCAATGGCGACGCCGTGCCCTTGTGGCGGGCGACGAACCAGACACGAATCAGCGCCCCTGCGAGAGAGATTCCGATAAGGATCAGCCAGTTGAAGTCGTGCCCATACGCCATTGCATAGTGATTGCTCGTCATCACGAACAGCACGGGCAAGGTGAAGTACGTGTTGTGAACGGAGCGTTGCTTCGCGCGGAGGCCGGGACCAGGATCCGGGGTTTCCCCCCGCGCGGCTGCCGCAACCAGCTTCTTCTGGCCCGGAATGATCACGAAGAACACATTGGCGGCCATGATCGTGCCGAGTACCGCACCGAAGTGGATATAGGCACCGCGTCCGCTATAGAGCTGGCACAGCCCCCAGGCCAGCGCCCCGCATGCGATGAGCAGCACCAGTGCAAATACCCTGGCGTCGCGCGCGAGGGGCGACTGGCAGAGCAGATCGTAAACCAGCCACCCGCCGACCAGGAAAGTGATCGCTATCGCGACGGCACCTGCCTGCGAGAGCTCTGCCACGGACGGGTCCACGAGATAGACGCCGGCACCGTACCAGTAAATGAGGGCGGTCAGGAAGATGCCGGACGCCCAGGTCGTGTAGGCCTCCCATTTGAACCAGTACAGGGGGCTCGGGATAACCCTGGGTGCAACGCGGTATTTCTGCGCGTGATAGAAGCCGCCCCCGTGCACGGACCAGACTTCGCCGCCGACACCCTTGTCGTCGTCGGCCTGATCGGCCGGCGTTTGCAGGTGGTCGTCCAGCCAGATGAAATAGAACGACGAACCGATCCACGCGATGCCCGCAATCACGTGCAGCCAGCGCACCAGCAGGTTCAACCAGTCGACGACATACGCTTCCACGTCAGGCCCCTATCGGGTGTACGTTTTCAGGATAGTCTTGGCCCTCGGATGCTGCCGTAACGTCACGCACTCGCAGCACCTCGGCCGCGACCGCAACCGCGATCTCGGCCGGCTTCTTGCCCGTGATGCCGTCGACCCCGATCGGGCAGACCAGTGCATCGAACACGGCCTGCGGCATGCCCTGCTGGCGATAGCGCTTCTCGAAGCGGCGGCGCTTGGACAGCGACCCGATGAGCCCGCAGTATCGGGCATCGCCGCGCCGCAGGACGCGGTCGCAGATCTCGAAGTCGAGCGCATGGCTGTGCGTCATGACCAGGAAATAGCTGCCAGCGGGTAGTGCAGCGACTTCGAGCGCTGGATCGGCGGTTTCAATGGCCGTGACATTGGGCAGCACGTCCCGAATGAACCCGCGCCGACTATCGATCCAGCGAATATTGCATTCGAGCCGCGCCAGCGCCGCTACGACCGCGACGCCGACGTGTCCGGCGCCGAAAACCGCGATGTTGAGATCCGGTGCAACAACAGGCTCGTAGAATTCCTGCACGTTGCGTGTCGCCGTCCGCTCGCCGTCGAGTACTGCCCGAGCCGCAGAAATCATGTCTGCGTCGCCACTGCCGTAGACATCTTCTGCGGTTACGACGAACTTGCCGGGTGTCGTTGTCGATATGCGCGTCGCGATCACGGCAGGTGCGCGCTGTCCGTGGAGAGCGGACAGATCACGCAACCACTCCGGCATGCCGTCTGCCAGCGGTTCGAACAGGATCTCGACGACGCCGCCACAACACTGACCCAGCGCCGCGCCGAGCGGAAAACTGCGCAGTGCAGGCCGGTCATCGCCGAGCATGCTGACGGCAATCCGTGTCGCCTGGTATTCGAGCTGACCGCCGCCAATCGTGCCGATCGTCTCGCTATCCGTGACGATCATCTTGGCGCCGATTTCCCGCGGGGCCGACCCCCGAATGCCGGCAACCGTGACCAGGACCGCAGCCTCGCCCGCGGCGCAAAGGTCGCAGAGTTCGCCGATCCACTCATTCATGCGCAGCTCCCTGCAATGCTCGCAGGATGTTCTCGGGCGTGGCCGGGGCCCGCAGATCGGGCATATCGGTGTCGCTGCGGGCGATGGCGTCGCGAATCGCGTGAAACGCCGACAGCGCCAGCATCAGCGGCGGTTCGCCAACGGCCTTGGAGCGATAGATGGTCTTCTCCGGGTTCGGCGCACTGGCCAGCAGCTCGACCCTGAAGTCCGGCGCCAGATCCGAGCAGGTCGGGATCTTGTATGTCGAGGGCGCATGCGTACCGAGTTCACCACGCTCATTCCACCACAGCTCTTCGGACGTGAGCCACCCTACTCCCTGCACGTAACCCCCCTCGACCTGCCCAAGATCGATTGCCGGATTCAGCGAGTCGCCACAGTCATGCAGGATGTCGACACGCAGCACGCGACTCTCGCCGGTCAGGATATCGACAACGACTTCGGTGACTGCGGCGCCATAGGCAAAATAGAAAAACGGTCGGCCACTGAAGGTTGCGCGGTCGTAATTGATTCTCGGCGTTCTGTAGTACCCGGTCGCTGACAGGGAGATGCGTTCGGCCCAGGCCGCCTGCACGAGATCGCCAAATCCGATGACGCGTTCCGCGATGTGGACCTTGCCATCGCGAAAATCGACTTCCGCCTCGGATACATCGTATTTCGCGGCGGCGAACGCTGTCAGGCGCTTGCGAATCCTGGCCGCGGCTTTCTGCGCGGCTTTGCCGTTCATGTCGGAGCCGCTCGATGCGGCGGTTGCCGAAGCGTTAGGCACCTTGCTCGTGTCGGCTGCCGTCGTTCGCACACGGTCCATCGAAATGCCGAGTTCGTCAGCCACGACCTGGGCCACCTTTACGTAAAGCCCCTGGCCCATTTCGGTGCCACCGTGATTGAGCTGCACAGTGCCGTCACGGTACACGTGCACGAGTGCCCCGGCCTGGTTGAGCAAGGTCGACGTGAACGAGATGCCGAACTTCACGGGCGTAATCGCAATACCTTTCCGCAGGATTCCACCGCCGGCGTTGAACGCGCGAATGTCGGCGCGCCGCTTCTCGTAGTCGCTGCTGGCGACCAGCTGGTCGAACAACTCGTCGAGTATATTGTCGTCGACGACCTGCTGATAATGGGTGACATCGCGCGTGCCCTTGCCGTAGAAATTGCGACGCCGCACCGCATATGGATCCTTGCCGAGCGCCCGCGCGATGTCGTCGATAACGTACTCGATTGCGAACATGCCCTGCGGACCGCCGAAACCGCGGAACGCGGTATTCGAGACGGTGTTCGTCTTGCACCGATGCGACAGGATGCCGACGTTCTCGAGGAAATAGGCATTGTCGCAATGAAACATCGCGCGGTCGTTGACGGGACCGGACAGATCCGCCGACATACCGCAACGCGAGGCAAATTCGAAGCGGATGCCGAGGATACGGCCAGTGTCGTCAAAGCCGACGTCGTAATCGATGACGAAGTCGTGGCGCTTGCCGGTCATGATCATGTCATCGTCGCGATCGAGGCGCAGCTTGCAGGGCCGACCGGTCTTGTCCGTTGCCACTGCGGTAATGACCGCGATCAATGCCGCCTGGCTTTCCTTGCCCCCGAACGCACCGCCCATGCGCCGGCACGTAACGACAATGTCCTTGGCTTCGCGATTGGTCGCGTGCGCGATCATGCGTTGCACTTCGTCGGGATGCTGGGTCGAGCTGTAGACGTACAGGCCCCCATCCTCCTGCGGCAGAGCCATTGCAATATGGCCCTCGAGGTAGAACTGGTCCTGGCCGCCGAGATACACGCGTCGCTGTAACCGGTGCGGAGCGCCATCGAGTGCGGCCGAGGAATCTCCTCTCTCGAGCGTCTCGCTGGGCAGCACGAATGAGTTTTTTGCGACCGCGGTCAGGGGATCGAGGATAGCCTCACGTTCCTCGTAGTCGAACGCGGCCTTGCGCGCCGCCCTGCGGGCCGCGTCCACGGTCGTGGCCGCCACCGCGAAGACGGGCTGACCAACATACTGCAACAAGTCCTCGGCAAACACGGGATCGTCCTTGACGATCGAGCCATAGTTGTTGTCACCCGGAATGTCACCAGCCGTGCAGACGTCGACGACGCCTTCTTCGGCAACGACGTTTGCAAGGTCCACGCCGTGCAGCTGCGCGTGCGCTACCGGGCTCATGCCGACCGCCAGGTGCAGCAGATCGCGCGGTTCGGGCAAGTCGTCCGTATAGGCCGCCGTGCCCGCGACGTGCAGGTGCGCGCTATCGTGCGGCAGTGCCTTACCGACTGCCCTGGCGGCCATACGTGTACACCGTCTCCGGTGCCTCGCCCGTTGATTCGAGATGGAAGCGGCGCAGCAGGTTCTGCACCGCCAGTAAACGCATGTCCGCGCTTGCGCGCATATCGCTGATGGGTTCGAAGTCCCGCGCCAGTGCCTCGCAGGCGCGCGCAATGGTGTCTTCGGACCAGTGCGTGCCGTTGACGGCATCCTCGCAGTGCGTCGCACGCTTCACGGTCGCGGCCAGTCCGCCACAAGCCATGCGGAATTCGGCAACCTCGCTGCCCTCGAGCCGCAGCCGGTACGCGGTACACACGGCCGAGATGTCCTGATCGAAACGCTTCGACCACTTCTGGCTGCCAACCATGACACCCTTCTCTGCGCGCGGTACCCGGATACGGGCAACAAATTCGCCGGGCCGCAGGTCGTTGACCATGTAGTCGTGGTAGAACGCATCCAGGGCGACCTCGCGCTCGTCCTCGCCCTTGCGCAGCACCAGCGTCGCTCCAAGGACGATCAGCGCCGGCATAGAATCGCCGATCGGCGAACCGTTCGCGACGTTGCCACCCAGGGTGCCTGCGTTTCGGATTGGCGGCGATGCGAAACGACGGAAGAGCTCGTCAAGCCCAGGGTACTCGGCAACCAGCGCCGCTGCCGCCGCGCTCAAGGTGGCGGCACCGCCGATCTCGAGATGGGTATCCGTCCGCTCGAGTACGCCCATCTCCGCAACCCGGCCCGTGTAGATGATTGTCTCGAGCCTGCGATGCTGCTTGGTCACCCACAGGCCAACGTCCGTGCCACCTGCGAGCAGCGTCGCGTCAGGATACTGCTCGAAGGTCCTCGCAAACCCGCAGAGATCACGCGGTGCGAAGAAGCGACGACCCGCGGACTCGATGACGAGATCTTCGTCGCGGGCAACCTCGGCCAACTGTTGCGCAACATCGGGTTTGCTCACCCTGTTGCCAATCCCGTACATGGTCTGCGCGGCGGCGATAATTGGCCGGTATCCCGTGCAACGGCAGAGATTGCCCGCCAGTGCATCATCGATGTCCTGACGGCCCGGGTCGTCGCAGGAGTTGTACAACGCGTACAGCGACATGACGAATCCCGGCGTACAGAAGCCGCACTGCGAGCCGTGTTCGTCGACCATGGCCTGCTGCGCCGGATGCAAACGACCGTCCGCAGCGCGCAGGCCCTCGACCGTGAACAGTGCCTTGCCGTCCAGTGTCGGCAGGAACTGGATGCACGAATTGATCGTTTTGAGTTGCGGCCCGTCCCCGTCCTGTTCGACGACGACGACCGTGCACGCGCCACAGTCACCCTCTGCACATCCTTCCTTCGTACCCTTGAGTCGCAGGTCTTCGCGGAGGTATTGCAGCACGGTCCGCGTCGGGTCGCTCACCCTGGCTGCGACGACCTCCCCGTTGAGCACGAAGCGTATGGTGTTGGCAGGCATGCGCCTTAACTGCCCCGGTACGTCGAATAAGCCCAGGGAGAAACCAGGAGTGGCACGTGATAGTCCCCGGCGGCATCCACATTGATGCGAATGACCACGGTGTCGAGAAACGGTGGCTCGGCGAGGTCTACACCGCAATCACGAAAGTAGTTGCCGATGTCGAATTCGAGCTCATATGAACCACTCGCCATGAGTTCATTCTCGAGCAACGGACAGGGTGTGCGTCCGTCACTGTCGGTCGTCGCGCTGGCGACAAGCTCCCGGGTTTCGCCAAGCGCAAACAGGCGAATGCCGACACCCGGCGCCGGTCCGCCAACCACCGTATCGAGAATATGTGTTGTCAGGCGTCCCATGACTGCCTAGCGCCTATCCATCGCGACTTTCTCTGCAAGGATTTCGTTACGCCGGGTAACCAGCGCATTCAGCCGTTTCTTGTCGAGCACGTCGCCGAGATCTTCCTGCAGCGTTGTAGCATCCAGCGCGTCAAGCGCATTCTTCCAGCCGTCACTGAATTCGAGCGACGCGTTGACGAGGTGCCGTGGCCGACCCTTGCGCGTGCTGAACGCCCTGTCGTGTTCGACCAGCACCAGGCTCCAGTCGCTCGTGTCATACAGCATGCGCTGTCGCGTCCGGCCCTCGTTATAGACGAGCGTGTCGAAGACATACATTGCCATGAGCTGCTCGACCAGCGGGCACGTCGCACCGTAGCCACGGTTGTTGAGGGCCCGTTGCTCCTCGTCCATGGTCCTGGGCGGGAAGAACTGGACGGTCCCGTCCTTGCCGTCAACCTCGCGGCGCACGGTGACCGGTACCATGTCGAGAGCGAGCAGACGATCCAGACGATAGGCAGCGAGGTCCGGGTAGAAACCGCGACTGCGACGCTGGCTGAATAGCGCAGTAACCGTATGATCGCCATCGCTGATTTCGACGACGTCCCTGCCCGTCAAACTATCTTTTTCGCGCGAGACAACCTCGCCGTTCCGCAGTAACGCGGCGAGTTCCTCGGGCGCCATGTTGTGCGGTCGCTGACCGACACTTCGCTGGTGCATCAGCGGCGCATAGGGCGCGCCGCCGGCCTGGTTATGCACCAGGAGGCCGCCGTTACTGATGACCAGTGCGTTGCCGCTGCCACGGTAGTAGAAATTCAGCATGCCTGTGTCGATCTCGATCAGGCGACCGTCGAAGCGTTGCAGCACCTGTCGATTTGGCGTCGGCGTATGGCCGACCACGACGCGCTCGGCGCCGATCGCTGCAAGTGCGGCGTCGAGTCGATGTTCCTCGATGATCCCGCCGCAGGCAACGTTCGAGCGATACCAGAGTGGCCCGGCGGTGGAAATCGCATCCGAATCCGCCAGCCGCCTGACCGTTTCCATCGCGTTCAGGATTCCCTGCGGTTCATCGAGCTTCGGCATGTAGCGATCGAGAACGTTGATGAAGTCATACGAGGCATCGGTCGGCAGCAGGACCTCCGCGTCCATCAGCGTGTAGACGGCTGTCACGAATGCGGCAAGCTCGCCCTGGAGCCGCGTATTGATGCCGTCGAGACCGTAGTCGGCCACGGCGGGCGACAACCCTCCATGGACGAATGCCGTGCCGTTGATGACGGCGACGATCGGCTTCTCGAGCAGCCATTTTCCGTACTTACCGTCCGGCCCGAATGCCTTGCGCAGGGCAAAGTAGCCGGCCGGGTAGGTACTGTCAAAGCGCTTCCTGAACTCAACGGAATCCACCGGCATCGGCTGCCGACGCAGCCAGGCACGGAACCAGCGGCTGCGCTGTTCCTCGGTCTCATCAGGCGCAAAGGCAGCGTACTCCTCCTTGCTGACGTAACGAAGGTCGCCGATCATGTTCATCGACTCGTGATTGCCGATCAGCACATGAACGTAGCCGCCCGCATCCTGGGCCTCATCCTCGAGCCGCATCAGGAGATCCATGGCATCGCGCGACCGCGGCCCCCGGTCGAGCAGGTCGCCGACGATAACGAGTCGTGAGGTACCGCCGGACCAGGCGAGCGCTTCGTCGAGAATGCCGACATTCGTGAGCGTGCGAACCATGGCGTCATAGGCACCGTGCACGTCGGCAATGGCCACGACGCGATCGGCTCCTTCGACATGCCAGTCGCTCGCCTGTACGGATGCGCCGATGGCAAGTAACAAGCCCAACAGCAGTATCTTGATGGCTCGCACGAAGTGTCTGATCCTTAAGGGCTGCGGGACGTCCAGTGTAGTGACTATGCTAGACTTTGACCACTTTGACGGAGGGGGTATCCGATGAGAATCCTGACTGTTGCGCTCCTGGTGCTCGTTGCGACGGCCGCGGCGGCGGACGAAGAGGCCACGGCCCCGAAAGTGGCACCGTTGTTCACCAGCCACGATGTGGTTCCGGTCACGATCACCGCGCCGTTCAAGGAAATCATGTCCACCCGTTCGGTCGAAGAAGAACAGCAGGGCACGTTTGTCTACACGGATGCCGAATCCGGCAAAGAGGTCTCTCTCGACATAGGCATCCGTTCGCGCGGGCGCTTCCGGCGCCAGAAGGAAGTCTGCCGGTTCACGCCATTGCGCCTCAATTTCCGCAAGACCAAGGGCACGCTGTTGGCCAAGTCTGACAAGATGAAGCTCGTCACACATTGCCGCACGCACTCGTCGAGCTATGAGCAAGCCGTGCTCAAGGAGTATATCGCCTATCGCATCCTCAACGAGGTGACCGACTGGAGCTTCCGGGTCCGCTTACTTCACGTAACCTACGTGGAGAGCACGTCCGGCAAGAAGATCGTCACGACCTGGGCGTTTCTCATCGAAGAAGACTCGCAGCTTGCCAGGCGCATCGGCATGAAAATCGACGAATCCGAACGCACCACGGTGGACGCCATCGATGGCCCACACACCAATCTCGTGTCGCTGTACCAGTACCTGATCGGCAATACCGACTTTTCGCCAATCAAGGGGCCACCCGGGGAAGCCTGTTGCCACAATCACATCTTGCTGGGAAATGAGACGACATCGATTTCGGTCCCATATGACTTTGACGTGTCCGGCATCGTGTCGCCGGCACACGCGGTACCCAATCCACGCTTTGGCCTCAGCGGTGTCAAGCAGCGCCTGTATCGCGGGCGCTGTGCGAACAACCAGCACCTCGAGAGCTCGTTCCAGACCTGGCGCGACAGGAGGGACGCGATCTTCGACATGATCAACAACCTGGAGGGCCTGAGCAACAGCGAACGCAAGCGGACCGCGCGATACGTCAGTGACTTCTACAAGATCATCGACTCGAAGAGCGATGTCGACAGGCGAATCGTCAAGGCATGCCTGGGGAAATGACCGGCTGGCCGATCCAGTCGGCAATGATCTTCGACAGGCGCGGATGGATGTAATAGCCGATCGAACTGTGCGGGTTTGATTTACCGTAGCGAACCGCGAGATTGAAGATGCGGTAGTCGTGCACCGCGCTGACCCGTTTCTGCACCATCATCTTCTTGAAGTCGTCGGCCAGCGTTGTGTCGTGGCACATATAGTCGTCCTCGGCCGCAAGGTTGTGCCAGGAAATGACGTTGCTGGGAAAGCGACTCTCGTCTCTCTCGCTCGCACCGAGCAGGCGTTTCTGGACGATCGTGTCGCCGAGGGGCGAACCGAGCGTCAGCCACTGTTCGATCTTGAAGTTGCCGTATTCGGGAAACGTCTCGGTGTCATTCGACAGTTCCCACAACACGTCATAGGCAATGACACTGCCCGTGCCATGGGTTACCAGCATGATCTGGTCGCCGCGATCCATCATCGCGCACAGTTTGTCGCGCAGGCGTCGGCGCGCCTCCTCGGCAAACTCCGCATCCTCGAGATACGCGGCGAAATCCTTGGCCAGTCTCGCGATAACGGGTTTACGCAGCCTGACCGCCCCCGCCACGGTGGCACCGATATCCATGAAAAACTCGGGCAAGGCCGATTTACCCGGCAGCATGTCGTAGGCCCGGATGCTGAATTTCTTGCGCGGCGTAATCGCACTCAGCGCCTGCAATACGTTGCGCCGGTCACCAATGTCGAGTTCTTCATCGTACGTCTTGCCATGACTTTCGAGAACGCGCGCATTGAGGTCTCCGTACCAGGCAAGATCGACGTTCATCGTGTCGAAACTGGCGGCGCAATCAGGGAAGTCGCGCTCGACACCTGCACGCATCGCCTGCACGGCGATGTCGAGATAAACGTCCGCGGCCGGCTTGAAATCACGACCGTGAATCAACAGCAGGCTGCGTTGTTCAGTCTCGGACATCCCCACTTTCCTAGTACTGGTCTTCGCCGCCGTCACGCCGCGTCATCATGGTGAGGAACGGCCCGGACAGTGTCTTGCCGTATTCGAGCTTCCAGATGAACAGCGTTGCAATAACGAACGTAAATGAGATGACAGCCGAAATTCCGAGTGCGCCGATACCCGACCCCAGGCCGAGCCCGATCGCGACGAAGATATACATGGCGTCGGACGGCTGGTCAAGGCTGAACCTGAAGCGCACCGCGGCGACTACGCCGGCCAGGCTGAACGCCAGCGCGAGGCTGTTGAGTACGATCATCGCGATACCGGTCACGACGATCGGCAGTACCATGATTGTCTGCAGGAACGACTGGTCGATGCGGCGTGCGCGGCTGGTGATGAAATAGACCCACGAGATCGGCACCGTGACGATCATCGTGCCGACGGATGCAAGCAGCAGCCTTATCGGTGCCGTTGGCGACAGTATCGTGCGTTCGGCGAAAGTATAGATTGGCTCGAAAGACTCGGTGTCTTGCGCGACGAGGTCGGTAATGCCGCCCAGCGGCAGGTACTCGGCCAGCCCCGGGTAGCGCCTGGCCGCATACACGACGACCACCACCCAGAACCCGTAATACGACAGGATCAGGGACAGCGGAATCAGAAGACTTGCCGACCGACGCATTCTTTAACCCCCTGCACTCCCGTTCCACGCCTCGTGCAGAAAGATACCGACTCGCGCAGCGATACGCCAACTATAAGTGCCTATGACGCCGTGTTAAGTGCCCGTGACACCGTGTAAAGTTAGCGCCGCTTCTAATATGATGCGCGTCGCACCCTTCTGGTTGCCATCGAATTTGGCGGAACAGGTTCCATGAATCACGACATTCAGCTGCTCGGCATCAGCAATGCCATCGTCGACGTACTCGCTCACGTCGACCACGAATTCCTCGAGACCATCGGCGCCGAACCGGGCTCGATGACCCTGATCGACAAGGAACGGGCGAAGGAGGTCTATAACATGATGGGGCCGGCGACGGAGATGTCGGGTGGCTCCGTGGCCAATACGGTTGCGGGCTTCGCCAATCTTGGCGGCTCTGCAGCCTACATCGGCAAAGTCCGCAACGACCAGCTCGGCCGCATCTTCAACCACGATATGAGATCGCTCGGTGTCGACATCCGCCTGCCGCGCGCTGCAGACGGTGCGCCGACGGCCCGCAGCCACGTGCTGATCACCGGCGACGGCCAGCGCACGATGCAGACCTACCTCGGCGCGTGTCTCGAGCTCGGCCTCGCGGACATCACACCGGAAACGGTGGGTGCGCCGGATGCCATCCTGATCGAGGGTTACGTCTGGGATATCGCGGAGGGACCGGATCTCGCACGCAAGGCCGTCGACATCGCGCGCAGAAACGGGACCGCAATCGCATTATCGCTGTCCGATTCATTCTGTGTCGAACGTCATCGTGATTCTTTTGAGGATTTCGTGCGGGACGGCGCGGACATCGTCGTGGCGGACGAGGACGAGATCAACGCGCTCCTCGGCACGGACAACTTTGACGATTCCCTGCGAGCACTCGACGATTATTACAACCTGTTCGCGATGACTCGCGGGCCCAGGGGATCGGTTGTCATCAGCGGCAGCGAGAAGGTCGTCGAACCTGCCGCAGGCGTGTCAGACGTCATCGACACGACCGGTGCCGGCGACGCCTGGTGCGCTGGCTTTCTCTACGGGTGGGTCAATCACCGCTCACTGGCTGAGTGTGCCCGCTATGGGACGCACTGTGCCACTCGCGTCATTCAGCAGATTGGGGCCCGTATCGAACCTGGCTTGCTTGACGACTTCGACAGCGCTTAGGAAGAGGCCAGCTCGATTTCGTCAACGATGCCGACGACGATCGATCGTACCGGCGCGCTCGCATCGTCGAGGACCTGGCGCGCACCGTTACCCTCATCGAGTATCAGCACAGTCTCTCCCCGCCCCGCCCCGATACCATCCATGGCAATGACATAGGCGCCGGTGGGCTTGCCCTGGTGATCGAGACGCTCGGCGAGCAGCAGCCTGCGTCCGTCGACGACCGGATGGTGAATCGTCGATACAACGCTGCCCGTGATGCGCCCGAGGATCATCGATCCAGCTCTTTTTTCGTGTAATTGCGCACTTCGTCCACGAGACCGACGATGGCGTCATCGACCGGGACAAACGATGGCTCGAGGGTGAGCGCCGCTTCCCGGCTGGCCACCCAGTAGATCATCTGGCCGCATCCTGCCATGCGCGTACCGTCCGCACAGACCAGCGGCTGTCCCTCGGGCTTGCCCTGTCGGTCGAGCGGCTGCACCCAGAGCAACGGCGTGGCAGACAATTCGTCCACGAGCATTGCGGGAACAACGGTACCGATTACGCGTCCCAGGAGCATACGACCTCCTCCGGATACTCAGCGCCTGACGGCTCCCGGGGAGAGCAGGACTCGAAGCGCGTACCCTGGTCGAGGACTGAGCGCAAATCAGAATCGAGCCGCGGCAGCAGGGTGCCCGCGAGAAGCTGCTCGCCGGCTCGCTCGCTGCAGATTTCGAGCGCCGTCTCCACATCAAACAGGTAACCGCTCATCAATGCCAGGGCGTGGCCGCCCAGGTCGTCCCCGAGACGCACTTCGGACAGAACGACGGGGGTGCTCTTGACCGCGGCGTCGACGGCGGCGAGCAGCGCGGGAGACGAGTGCGCTTCGACCACTGCCAGCGCATCGCCTTCGACATCCCGGCGGGTTCCGAGCACGGCGTCCTGGAGGGACGGGTGAACATCACCAAGAAACACACTGCCGCTCAGCGCGCCCCGGCTCTCCCCCACCTGCAGTCCGGCCGCATACGCCTCCTCGGTGCTCGCCACGCTGCCGCCAATGAGAACCAGGAAGCGGCCCGGGTGGATGGAGCCGCAACGCAGCAGCGCGATCGGCGATCGCTTGACCATGACATCGCTCGCAAGAATGCCTGCGGCAACGCTCTCGAATTCCAGTAGTGCGATCGCTCCGTGTCGCTTTTTCTTTCGCACCTCAGGCCTCAGACAATGCGGAAGTGGTCAACGAGGACGCAGCGTCGCAAGCGACTGAACGCGACCGGCCCGGTCAGGCCCTCACCGGTCGGACTCGCGATCGTGAAGCTGCTGTGACCTTCACCGCCTTCGCCGAGCCCCGCAAAGAACGGCCCGTTCTTGGTGAAGATGCTGGTGTTGATCGTGCGTGCCATGCGACTCAGTGCATCGATGTCGCGCGAGTACATGCCGGCCGAGTGCCCGAAGCCGTGCTCGGCCTCCTTGGCAAGCTGAATGGCCGTGTCGACGTCGGGCACCGAGGTAACCGGCAACACCGGCATCATCTGTTCGGTCCAGACGAGGGGGTGCCCGTTCGTCACACGCGCGACGACCAGTCTGGGGTCTCCGCTCACCGTGATCCCCGCCCGCGCGAGGATTTCACTCGCATTCTTGCCGATCAGGTCCTTCTGGACCGTCCCGCGCTGGCGTCGCCCCGGGTATTCCGTGAAGATCGCGTTCGTGACCTTGTGCAGCTCGCTCTCATTCAGCACGTAGGCACCGTTGCTGCCCATGCGCTCGATGAGTTCGTCAACGACGCTTGCGACGGCAATGACTTCCTTCTCGTCTGTGCAGACGATGTTGTTGTCGAATGAAGCGCCTGCAACGATGCTGCGGGCGGCGTGTTCGAGGTCGGCTGTCGCGTCGACGACGACCGGCGGGTTGCCCGGGCCGGCGCAGATGGCGCGTTTGCCGCTTGTCATCGCCTGGCGCACGACCCCGCTGCCTCCGGTGACGGCAAGGAGACGTACGCCCTTGTGGGTCATGAGTTCCTGGGCCGTCTCGATGGTCGGCTCGGCCACGGTCGTAACCAGGTTGGCGGGCCCGCCGGCGCGGGTGATGGCCTCGTGAATCAGGCGGACGTTAGTCATCGAACAGCCGCGCGCGTTCGGGTGGACGTTGAATACGACGGCGTTGCCCGCCGAGACCATGGCAATCGTGTTGCAGATGATAGTCGACGTCGGGTTGGTCGTCGGCGTGATTGCACCGATGACGCCGTAGGGCGCGTACTCGGTCAGCGTCAGTCCGTGGTCACCGGTAACCGCATGCGGCGTGAGCACCTCCGTGCCCGACGTCTTGCGTGTCACCAGCCGGTTCTTGACGACCTTGTCTTCGACACGCCCGAGACCGGTTTCCGCGTGCGCGAGACGAGCGAGTTCCTCGGCGTGTTCGAGCATCAGGTCGCGGATCGACGCGATGATCTGCTTGCGCCCTTCGAGCGTCATGCCATCGAATTCGCGGAACGCGGCGTTGGCCGCGTCGACCGCGTCATCGACTGTCGCAAAGACACCGTTCCCCAGCGCTTCGCGAGGAGTGCTTACCGGGGCACGTGGCGACGCAGCAGGCGCCGGGCTCGGGGCAGGCGCTCCCGACATTCTTTCGGCAAGGCGGGTGGCGATGATATCGACCTGCCGTTCGCTCAAGACTCCGGCATTACCGCCCGCATGACTCATGCGTCAGTCTCCCCCTTGCGGTAAATCTCATCGCCCTCGATTTCCCAGCTGTCGACGATGGCCATGACCACGGCATCGACCGGTTTCTTGTCGGTACGCTCGGTCTGGCGCGCCGATGAACCACTGGCGTAGAGCACCATTTCGCCGACACCCGCACCGACCGCGTCAACCGCAACGACCGAGCCGCCCGAGGCCTTGTTGTCGTGACCCCAGTCACCGAGCATCAGGAATCTCAGGCCGCCGAGCTTGTCGTCCTTTTCGGTTGCGACGACGGTGCCGAGTACTTTTGCGAGTTTCACAGCAGTACCCTGTGGGCCGCCATTACTTCTTCGCCGGGCCGGGTTCGCGACCCAGTGGGATCGTGGCGTCGACCCCGGTGTGCGGACGGGCAATCACGTGCACGGCAACGACGTCACCGACGCGCGCGCCTGCCGTGCGCCCGGCGTCGCAGGCCGCCCTGACTGCCGCGACGTCGCCGCGGACGACGGCCGTGGTGTAGCCGCCACCCGTCTTCTCGTAACTGACAAGTTCGACTTTCGCCGCCTTGACCATGGCGTCAGCCGCCTCGACCATGGCCGGGAAACTCCGGCATTCGATCATTCCTAGTGCTTCAGACATCGCCTTACTCCTCGCGAATCGGGCATTCGAGCCCGTTGTGATCTACAAAACTAATTCTTATTCACCTTGCCGGTGACGGCCTTGAGGGCCTGGGTTGCCGCTTCGTGAGCGACGACCACGTCGCGCTCCTCGCCGCCGATGTAGACGCGGCCAAAGCTGCCGACAGCGCGCACCTCCAGGATATTGATATCGGCCGCCTTCTCCGCCTCGTTGGCGGCCAGTGCCGCGTAGGCCGCCGGCTCGACTTCGAGCACGAACAGCGTCTGCCCGGCAAGAATCATGTTGCCGTGGCGGAACCGGTTGATGAGCATCGTCTGGGTGTCTTCGAGGTGCCGCACGACCTGGTTGGCCACGACCCGGGGTTTGTGCCGGTCCTTTTCGGTGAGCCCGAGTTCGTCCAGGATCGCCTGCCCGGCCTGCCTTACATCGGCCTGGCTCTCCGAATGAATCTCCAGCATGCCGTAGTGCCGCTCGACGATCTGCATTCCGGCCGTCACGTCGGTCGCCTTGAGGGCCACGTCGAGCAACTGGTTGATCGCCATGCCAGGGGCAATCTCGACGAACAGGCTCGCCTGCCCCACCTTGGGCAGGTAGCCCTTTGAAATCGTCGCCTGGAAAGACGCGAACTGCGGCTGCAGTGAATCTAGGAAAACGTAGGCTCTCAAATCAACCATGGGTGTAACTCCTCAAGCGCTGACGCTCGTTGCTTTTGCTTCGCGTACGATGCCAATGCTGGCGCTCGCGCCCAGTCGGGTCGCGCCGGCCTCGATCATTGCCCTGGCATCGTCGTACGAACTGATTCCTCCGGAGGCCTTGACCTCCATGCCGGCCCCGCGCACGACTTCCGCCATCAGGGCCACGTCGCTGACCGTCGCGCCGCCGGTCGAGAAGCCTGTCGACGTCTTGACGAAGTGGGCGCGGGCCTGTCGCGCGAGTTCCGAGGCGCGACGCTTTTCGTCGTCAGTCAGCAGTGCGGTTTCCAGTATGACCTTGCAGACTGCGCCGCCATCGACGCAGTCCTCGACCACGGCGCGGATGTCGCGCAACACGAGGTCGTCGTTGCCGCTCTTCAGCGCGCCGATGTTCAGGACCATGTCGATCTCGCGGGCGCCGTTACGGATCGCGCGCCGTGCTTCCATGGCCTTGACGGCCGGTTCGTTGGCGCCGAGCGGAAAACCGACGACCGTGCAGGTCAGCACCTCGCTGCCGTGCAGCAGGCTGGCGACAAGCGGTACCCAGGTCGGGTTTACGCAGACCGAGCGGAAATTGAATTCGAGTGCCTCGGCGCAGAGATTGCGGATCTGCTCCTCGGTGGCGTTGGGCTTCAGCAGGGTATGGTCGATGTACCGGGCCAGGTCGCCGGGAATATCGCCCGGCCGCTCGACCGGGGCGACCGTGGTCAGGCCCGTCGCGCCGAGGCGGACAAATTCGCGCGCCGCCTCCGGGTCGTCGCCGACCGATGCACCATTCGCCTGCGGGATCGGCACCGGACCGAGAATCTCGTGCAGCCGACTTACGACGCGCTCGATATCCTGGTCGGTCAGGCTGAGGTCGGCGACTTCCTCGCCGAACATCGCCACCCGCTGCAGGTGGCGGGCTTCCGTGCACTCGGTCTCGAGCCACACGTCGACGATCTGCTTGGCCAGGCCGGCGCCGATGAGCCCGGCGCCCAGCGTCAGCACATTGGCGTCGTTGTGCTCACGACTGTTCCGCGCACTGGACAGGTCGTAGGCCATCGCGGCACGGACCCCCGGCACCTTGTTGGCCGCCATGCACGAGCCGATACCGGCACCGTCGATCATGATGCCGACATCCGCCGCGCCACTCGATACGGCTTTGGCGACCGCGCGGGCGAACACCGGGTAGTCAGTTGCTTCACGAGATGAAGTACCGACATCCTCAACCCGATGGCCCGCGCTCGCCAGGTGCGCCAGAAGCTGTTCCTTGAGTTCAAATCCGCCGTGATCGGCGCCGATCGCAATGCGTTTCGACACCGTCATGCCCATACAGCCGAGTCATCGGGGCGCGTGTCCGACCTGGCAGACGCCTTCGTCGTCGATTCCGCGTCCAGGATCTGTTGTAACTTCATAACATGAAGTCGAAGCCTTTCCAGCCCCAGGTCCGTGATCCTGAATTCGGTCACCGTGCGGTTTCCCCTCGATGTCTTGTCGATGCTGATATACCCCACGTCGGCGAGTTTCCGGGTTTGTACATGGAGGTTGCCATCGGACAGGCTGGTGGCGTCTTTCATCTCCGTAAACGTCACCGGCAGCCCGGGAATAAGGGTGGCCAGGATGCCGAGACGACAGGGGGCGCTGATCATTTGGTCGAACTGTAGCTTCACGTATGAACTTACTTTGTTTTGCGAAGTATCTGCCCCGGATCACCCCCGTGTCAAGCGCTTTAAACACCGATCAGGGAAATTTACTTTGTTCTATAAAGTTAAGTAAATGGTGGCCTGCAGCGCATTATGCGCCAGCGGCGACGGTCTCGAGCGCCACCCGGATCATATCGTCGAAGGTTGTCGCACGCTCCTCGGACGACAGGTGTATGCCGTTTGGAATGTCGTCACTGACCGTGCAGATTGCGAGTGCCTCGGCGTCATACTCCGCCGCGATCGGGAAGATCCCGGCAGCCTCCATCTCGATACCGTAGACGTTGTACTTCGCCATCATCTCGAACATCTCGGTATCGGGGGTGTAGAAGAGATCGGCGGAAAAGATGTTGCCCACGTGATGGCGCACGCCGGCCGCTTCGGCGGCGGCAACCGCTTTCCGGACGAGGTCGAAACTCGCGAGCGGTGCAAGATCGTAGCCGCCAAAACGCATGCGATTGACGGCCGAGTCGGTCGACGCGCCCATCGCGATGACGAGGTCGCGCAGCTTGACGTCGGGATGTGTCGTGCCGCAGCTGCCCACGCGGATGACGCGCCTGACCCCGTATTCCGTGATCAGCTCGTGGGTGTAGATCGACGCCGACGGGATGCCCATGCCATGGGCCTGCACGGAGACCGCGACACCTTTATAGCTGCCCGTGTATCCCCACATGTTGCGCACGTCGTTGACGCGGCGCGCGTCGTCGAGGAACTCCTCGGCGATGTACTGCGCGCGCAGTGGGTCGCCCGGCATCAGGACCGTGTCGGCGTAATCGCCGGATGCTGCATTGAGATGAGCTGTCGCCATGTATCTACCACCTGCTTTGAGCCGACATTCCCCCGTCGACGACCAGGTTGGTGCCGCTGATCCAGCGGGCGGCGGGGCTGAGCAGGAACAATACCGCGTCCGCGACGTCTTGTGCAGTCCCGAGGCGACCCAGCGGCGCGCGCTCCTGCCAGCGCGCCACGCCCTCGGGCCAGGCGTCGGCGAGCCCATCCGACTCGATGAGCCCGGGCGAAACGCAGTTGATGCGAATGCCGCGTGGGCCGTATTCGAGGGCAGCGGCACGCGAGAACATGACGAGCCCTGCTTTGCTGGTCGCGTAGTGGGCATGCCCGGCGGCCGGGTCGCTGGCCTCGATCGACGCGATATTCACGATCGCACCGCCGTCGTCGCCCCAGGCATCGGCCGCGCGTTGCGTCACGAGGAACGGGCCGTCCAGGTTGGCCGCCATCATCGCGTGCCAGTCGCCGATGGCCATATCCTCCAGCGATTGCACCGGCTGGGCGGCCGCGTTGTTGACGACCATGGTCGGGGCGGCCGACGTAATGACCTCGTCGACTTCGGCCGCATTGCCGAGGTCGCCCTGCACCACGAGTCGCGCATTGATGTCGCCCGCAAGTCGTTCCGCCGACTCGCGGTTCCTGTAGCAGTGCACGACCACTGCGGCGCCGGCCTCCGCCAGGCGTCGCGCGATGCCCTGCCCGATGTTGCCGCTGGCACCGGTAACCAGCACGGTTTCACCTGCGATGTTCATACGCGCTATTGTCTCGCTATGGCCGGAAAAGCGAAACCCGAGGTGTGGACGAGCGAGCGCTGCTTTATCGCGGAACTCGTCAACGAGCCCGACTGGCCCGAGGTGTCGCTGGCGCGATGCCGCGTCGAGCCGGGTGTTACGACCCAGTTGCATGCGCTCGACGTGCTCGAAGTCTACGTCGTCGAGAGCGGTTGTGGCCTGATGCAGGTTGGCGACGAAGACCCGTTCCCGGTCGGGCCCGGCTCCGCGGTGACCATTCCTCAACAGGTCCCGCAGCAGATCACCAATACCGGGTCCGTCGACCTGGTGTTCCTGTGCGTCTGCTCGCCCCGATTTTCGCAGGAATGCTACACGCCTCTCGAGTAACGGCGCTATACTTTGCGGACGCTTGATAAGGAGAACAACCCATGTGTGGTTCAGACACAACAAGAAACAGGCGCTCCGTGACCCATCTCGTACTGCAAGGCTCTGTCGGGCTCGCCCTGGCG
Organism: Woeseiaceae bacterium; assembly: GCA_041574455.1. GTDB lineage: Bacteria > Pseudomonadota > Gammaproteobacteria > Steroidobacterales > Woeseiaceae > UBA1847. The sequence continues at coordinate 119,082 of JBFFOM010000002.1, forward strand.
GGCGCGCTGGCGCTGCCTGCAGCTGCGCAGATGGAAGGAGTTCTCGAAGAAATCGTTGTCACGGCGCAGAAACGCGAAGAGGCCATCCAGGACGTGCCGATTTCGGTCGCGACGACCTCGGGTGAAAAACTGAACGCCATGTTCTCGGGCAGCGAGGACGTACTTGCGCTCTCGGGTCGCGTTCCCGGCCTGTACGCCGAGTCGTCCAACGGTCGCTCGGCGCCGCGTTTCTACCTGCGCGGTCTTGGCAACATCGATTTCGACCTCGGCGCATCGCAGCCGGTCTCGTTCATCATGGACGAGGTCGTCATGGAAAACGTGGTCCTCAAAAGTTTTCCGCTGTTCGACGTACAGAACATCGAGGTCATCCGCGGGCCCCAGGGCACGCTGTTTGGCCGCAATACGATCGCGGGCATCATCAAGGTCAACACGCGTCGTCCGAGCCACGAGACATCGGGCTACGCCAAGGCGTCCATCGCCACGCATTCGACCATTAACATCGAAGGCGCCGCCGGCGGCAGCCTGATTGATGGCGTCCTGTCGGGGCGCGTTTCCGCCCTGCACCGCTCGCGTGACAACTGGATCACCAACGGCCAGACGGGAGAGGAGTCGCTCGGCGATTACGACGAAACGGCAGTGCGAGTACAACTCGACTGGACCCCGACCGACACCTTCAGCGCCCTGCTCAGCCTGCAGACGCGCAATCTCGAGGGCACATCGTCGATCTTCCGCGCGAACGTATTCACGACGGGCCTGAACGGCCTGAACTCCAACTATGATCGCGACCTGGTCTACTATGACGGCGGCGACAATAACCCGCAGGGTTACGACTCGTTCGGCGCCACGCTGAATCTCACCTGGGATTTCGACAACTTCTCGCTCAACTCGATAACGTCGATGCAGGATGCCGACGGCTCGAGTCGTGGCGATATCGATGGCGGCGTCGTCGACTTTACGCTGACAGTCGTGCCCCCGCCGGGCGTAACGTCGGATCTCGACGCTTTGTCGAACGATGGCGGTATTTACGTACCTGCAATTACGTTCCCCGGCACGATCAGCATTCCGTCCGTCACGGAAGACGGTGCCGATACGAGCCAGTTCACCCAGGAGCTCCGCATCGCGAGCGCGACCGACGAGGCCTTCAGCTGGCAGGTCGGGGCTTTCTACTTCGACTCGAAGCTCGAGGTCGAGACCGAGGCGTTCTCCTCCTTCGGTTTCGTCGACGTCGCCAACAGCATCGTCCGTTACGACAACACAGCCTGGGCCGTGTTCGGGCAGGGCAGCTGGGACGTGACCGACCGCCTGAACCTGACCGCCGGCGTCAGATACACGGACGACGAGAAGGAATTCGAGGTCCTGCAGCTGGCACAGCTCTGGACTGACCTTGCCGGAATCGGCTTTTTCACGATCCCGCCTTTGTCGGAAAGGGTAAGCGATGGCCAGACGAGCTGGGAGGCGAGCTTTAACTACGCGCTGACCGATGAGTCGAGCTGGTACGGCCGCGTCTCGAGGGGCTTCCGCTCCCAGACGATCCAGGGCCGCGACCTCGCCTTCGGCGAAGCGGCATCGGTCGCCAGACCCGAGACGATCGAGTCGTATGAGATGGGTTATAAGGCCGATCTCGCCGGCGATCGCCTACGCCTCAATCTCGGCGTGTTCACCTACGAGGTCGAGGACATGCAGCTCTCGGTCATCGGGGGCGCGGGCAACATCAACCAGGTCATCAACGCCGACAAGGGTGCGGCTACCGGTTTCGAAGTCGATTTCCAGTGGCTCGCGACCGACAACCTGCTGATCTCCGGCGGATATGCGTTCAACGACACCGAGATCAAGGACTCGACGTTGGCGACGATCCCGTGCGGCGCCCGCGATAACCCCGTGGTCCTGTGCACG
>JBFFOM010000003.1:0-90463 GCA_041574455.1 Woeseiaceae bacterium
TAGGGACAGCACTGGTGTTATTCGCGGTTCCCGCGTTCGCGGCGGACCTTAACTACAACTACCTGCAGGCCGGGTACCAGCGGTTCGACTTTGATGGGGCCAGCGAGGAGTTTGATGGCTACGGCATCGGCGGGTCCTTCGCCGTTGGCGATAACTGGTTCATTGATGCCAGCTATGGAACGATTGATCTCGGCGCCGGCGTCGACCTCGACACCATGTCGGTGGGCTTCGGCTATCACGTCGGCATCTCCGATAACGCTGATTTCTACGGTTCGCTGTCGTGGGTTCGGGCCGACGTCTCGATCGCGGGGCTCGGCTCGGGGAACGAGGACGGGTATGGCGCCACGATCGGCCTGCGCGGCATGGTCGGCGAAAACGTCGAGCTGACCGGCCACGTTAACTACTCGGACCTTGGTGACGGTGCGGATGGCACGACGGTCGGTGCCGGGCTGTTGTACAGCTTCACCGACAATTTCGCCGTCGGCATTTTCATCGACGTCGATGAGGACGCGACAGCGTACGGCGGCGGAGTCCGGCTCTACTGGTAGTTCGAACGAAAGCGCGGCTCGGTGATCGACATCTCGGTCACCGGGCCGTACCTGGCGACGGCATCGCGAATGGCGCCGGCATCGCCGATCAGCACGAACACGAGGTTATCCAGGGTCGGATAGACGTCGCTGATGGCGTTGTGGACCGACACCGGCGTTGCCTCATTGAGGGCAGCGCCGTACTCATCGATGTACTCGCGGCCGAGGCCATTGACCTCGAGGTCGGCCAGGGTGGCAGCGAGCGAGGACGCCGTTTCGAGCGTCGGGGGAAACTGGCCCATGATGTAGTTGCGCGCGGAGGTGATCATCGCCTCGTCGACGCCGCGGGTATGCAGGCGGCCGAGCATTTCGAGCGCGAGATCGATGGCCTCTGCGGTCTTGCCGGTCTCGGTAAACGACTGGATCGTGGTCGACCCCGACACCGAGTGCTGCGCCACCGATGATCGGGCGCTATAGGTCAGGCCGGATTCGACGCGCAGCGCGGTCATCAGCATTGACGTGAAGCGCCCGCCGAACAGCGTATTGGCAATATCCATCCCGGCGCGGTTGCGGTAGTCGCGGGCCACCCCGACGTTGCCGATCCAGAAGTACGTTTGCGCGGCACCGGGCTTGTCGATGAGCAGGACGCGGCGCCCCGGACCCGGCGTGACCGGTTCCGGCACCGCGAGTTCGGCATCGGCCGGAGCCCAGGCGCCGAAGACCTGGGTGAGCCGGGCCCTCATCGCCTTGATATCGAAGTCCCCAACGACAGAGATGATCAGGCGGTCGCCGCCAAAATGGCTGGCGTAATGATCGAGCAGGTCGTCGTGGTCGATCTCCGCCAGCGCTTCTTCGGTGCCAAAACGCGGGTTTCCGTACGGGTGGTCGTTGAAAATGAACGCGTCGCCGTATGCCGGCATCAGCGCGCTCAGGTCGGACCCCTTGGCTGCCTGGATCAGCGCAATGTTCCGGTTACGCTCCTTTTCGAATTCCTCCTCCGCGAGCACCGGCCGCATCAGCATGTCGGCGACGAGAGCGACCATCAGCGCCGCATCCCGGGACAGGAACTCGGCAGACACAGTGGTGACTTCCGTAGAGATACTTGCTGAAACCGTGCCGCCGACACCGGCCGCGGCTTCCGCAAATGCCGCCGCATCGCGTTTGCCCGCGCCTTTTTGCAGCAGCGTGGCCACGAGGGCCCCGAGGCCGGCCTGATCGGCGGGGTCGACCACCGTGCCGCCACGGACGACGGCCCGCAGACCAACGAGCGGCACATCGTGCTTCTCGGCGAGCAACAAGACGGCGCCATTGTCGAGCGCGACGCGTTCGAACTCGGGCAGCGTTACGCCCTGGCCGAAGACGGGGCCGCAGAGCAGGGCGGCAACGAGGACGAACAGCCGTCTCATTCCTGCGCCTCCTCTGGGGGAGACCGGAGGATCCCGATCGTCATGTTGTCGCGACGAAAGACCTTCGCGGCAACGGCCTGGAGCTGCTCGGCCGTCGTGTTACTCAGGTCTTCGGGCACGGCAAACAGGTTTTCGTAGTCCCCCGTGAACACGTCGAACTGTCCCAGCGCGTGGGCCTTGCCACGGATCGTCTGCAGGTTTCGCCAGAACCCGGCGAGGCGCAGGTTGCGGGCCTTTTCGAGTTCGGCGGGGCTGACGCCCTCGGCTGCCACGCGCGCCAGTTCGTCGAGCAGGCGTGTCTCGACGACCGCGATATCGCTGCCCGGCGGTAACGTCAGGAAGAAATTGGCAAGGCCCGGATCGAAGCCGTCCGACTGCCACCCGTCGACCGATAGCGCCAACCCTTCCTCTTCGACGAGAACCCGGTGCAGGCGCGAGGCGTCACCTTCGGCGACGATCGCGAGCAACAGGTCGAAGTGCAGTGTCTCCGGGTCGGCCGCTGCCCCGGCGTGGAAGGCAACATGCAGCAAAGGTGTCGGCGTTTCCGCCTCGATCACGAAACGCCGCTCACCCTGCTGCTCGGGTTCGACGATCGTGATCGGTGGTGGCGGATGCTGCCGCGGAATGGGCGAGAAATACTGGTCGGCAAGCAGGTAGATCTCTTCGGGTGTGACATCGCCTGCGAAAACCATGGTCAGGTTGTTGGGCGCGTAATAGGTGCGGAAGAACTGTTCGAGGTCGTCCTGGGTCCAGTTTTCGATATCGCTCGGCCACCCGACGATCGGGTTCTGGTACGGGTGCGCGACGTAGGCATTGGCGTTGAGCTGCTCGAACAGCCGGCCATTCAGGTTATCGTCCGTGCGCAGGCGGCGCTCCGAGTAGACGGCGCCGCGCTCGGTTTCCACGACCTCGGGATCGATCGCGAGGTTCATGAAACGGTCGGCCTCGAGATCGAGGACGGTCTCGAGCGCGCCCTTCGGGAACCAGTCCATGTAGACCGTCAGGTCGTTGCTCGTGTAGGCATTGTTGGCGCCGCCGGCCGCCTCCATCTCCTGGTCGAATTCGCCCTGAGCGCGCCGGTCCGTGCCGTTGAACATCATGTGCTCGAAGAAGTGGGCGATGCCGGTGACGCCCGGATATTCGTTACGGCCGCCGGCGCGTACGAAGGTGAATAGCGCGACGTTCGGGATGTCGTGGTCCGGCCAGACGATCACCTTGAGGCCATTCGGGAGGTTGAACGACTTGATTTCGCGCGGCACCTCGGCCCGGGCCGAAAAGTCGAAGACCGGTCGCAGTGGAAACTCCTCGAGCGTCTCGGGAAGCGGCGGCGTGAACTCCGGAAGCAGCTTCTCGCCGATGACGGCAGCGAAACCAAGGACCGCAAGCACGGCGACGGCCGCATTCAGCTTTTGTCCTGTCTTGTAGACGACCGACTGCGTCTGGTCGACCTCGACCGCCTTCTGCAGTCCGGCAGGGGTGATTTCGTAGACCCAGGCAAAAATCAGGGCGACCGGGAACCCGATCGCGAGCAACAGCAGGACATAGTCGCTGACCCAGGGCGACAGCCCGACGCCATCGACCAGTTGGCTGACGATCCAGACGAGCAACCAGCTGGCCACGGCGTACAGAAGGGCGACCTTGAAGACATTGCGTCGCCTGAGCTCGGAGAACAGACCCATTGGGATATTCTATCCGAGCAGCCCTTCGCGGCGATACAGGCGGGCGCAGACCCACGTCATGACGACGCCGAGAATCGCCGTGCTGACAACGGAAATGGCGACATGCGTGGGGTTGAGCGGTTCGTTCTTGACCATGTCGACGAGCAGCAGGTGCTGGCTCAGAGACGGGATGAACATAAACGCGGTCTGCGGGCGCAACATCAGGATGCTGACGATCAGGATCGGCATCGTCGGCGCGATCAGCACGACGCTCAGCCATGTCTGCGCTTCGCGATAACTCTTGGTAAACGATGCGACCAGCGTCATCAGGGCGCCGCCGAGCAGTATGAAGGGCAGGAACAGGGCAAGCGCGGAGAGCACGACCGGCAAACCGAAATTGGGCGTCATGCCGAGCTGCTCCAGCGGCATGAAATCGAGCACGAAGTAGAACGCCATGAGGCTGAGTAACACGGATAGCGTCATGAACAGGCAGGTCGCGCCGATTTTGCCGTAGATCAGCTGGGAGCGGGTTACGGGCAGCGACAACAGTGGTTCGAGCGAGCCGCGCTCGCGCTCACCGGCGGTCGAGTCGATCGCGAGGTACATGCCGCCCATGAGCGCAGCGAAGATGAAGAAGTAACTCATCATGCCGAGCAGAATTGCCGAGCGTCCGCTCGGGGTTGATACATCGACTTCGTCGATCGTGACCGCCTGCAGGGACGTCGGGTTTACGCCGCGGGCAACGACCCGCAGGCCGGCCAGCAGCTGGCCGTACTCGCGGACCGCGTTTCTTACGCGCCGGGCGTCGCGCTCGGCGTCCCGGTTGGCCTGGTCCGAAACGATCCGGACCATCGCCGGGGTCATGTCGGCAAGCTGCTCGCCGAATGCCTCGGGGATGATCAGCACGACGTCATTGGTGCCGAGCTTGACGGCCTCCATCGCTGCCCCGAGCTCCCCGGGTCCGTCGACGGCGTCGATGTTGCGGCTGGCCAGGAAGTCGACGAGGTTGGGTGCATGCTCCTGGCCGATGACCGGCAGTTCGAGGGTCTTTTCGGCATCCTCGATCGAGCGCTCGATCGAGAGGTTGATAACGAACGAAAACAGGACGGGGCCGAAGATGGGGCCCATCAGCAGGGCGGATATCAGCGTGCGGCGATCACGGACGTTGTCCAGGATCTCCTTGAGAAAGACCGTGATTGTCGTGCCCATTATTCCGGCACCACCATCTGGATGGCTTCGACAAACGCATCTTCGATGTCGTCGCAGCCGGTGCGTTCGCGAATGCCGTCGATCGAACCGTCGATTGCGACCTTACCGTGGGCGATGATGCAGATGTCGTCACACAGCGCCGCGACCTCCTGCATGATGTGGCTCGAGAACAGGACGCAGCGCCCCTCGTCTTTGAGCTTCAGGATCAGCTCCCTGAGGGAGCGGGTTGCCATGACGTCGAGACCGCTGGTCGGCTCGTCGAGAATCACGTTGCGCGGGTCATGGACCAGCGCCCGGGCGAGCGCGACCTTGGTGGTCTGGCCATGCGAGAAGCCTTTCGTGCGCCGGTCCGCAAAGTCCTCGATCTCCAGCAATCTCACGATCCCGTCGACGCGGTCGTCGATTTCAGGCTTGTCCATGCCGCAGAGCTTCGCGAAGTAAGCAATGTTTTCACGCGCCGTGAGGTGCGGGTAGAGCCCGGCGCTGTGGGGCAGCGCCCCGATCAGCTTGCGCGCGCCGAGGCTGTCGTCCACGACATTGACGCCGTCGATCGTGGCCGCGCCCTCGTCGGGCCGCAACACCGTGTAGAGAATGCGCATCGTCGTCGACTTGCCGGCCCCATTGGGGCCGAGCAGGCCGGTGATCTTGCCGTCCGGCGCGTCGAAGCTGACGCCACGAACAGCCTGCACCTTGCCGAAGGACTTGTGGATATCGGTGACGGTTATCATGGCGCCGGCCCCGCAAAGTCGAGGAAGAAGGGGGTCACGAAACTGCGCTCCATGCATTCGGTGTCGAGCGCGAGGGGATTCGCGGCTGCCACGAAATCGGCAACGATGTTGCCCATGCAGCCGACCATGATCTGGCCGTGGCCCTGGTGTTTGCCGACGAGGTGCGTCGCATTGCCGAGATCGACCGCAGCCATCTCGGCGTAGCGTGGCGGCGTAATCGGGTCGGCGTCGCCGGACAACAGCAGGAAGGGCAGGTCGGAGTCGAGCGGTGTCTTGAAGTCGTCGTCGATCGGGCCCGCCGGCCAGATTTCACACATGGCCTCGAGCGTCTCGAGCTGAAAAGGACCCATGTAGCTGTCCTCGATTGCCTCATAGTCAATCGTCGCCTCGTCGAGGAATGGTATGTCCTCGGTGCACATGACCGCGTTGTGCATGCCGATTGCGAGGGCGTCTCGCATGGAGATGGCCGCCAGCAGGTACTGGGCGGCCAGCGGCACGAAGTTGCCCTCGCCGGCCTCGTGAACAAGGAGCGGCAGCAGCGCAATCGTATTGCGGTTGTAGACCAGCAGGCGCACCGCGCCGGCGAACTGGTCCTCACTGAACATGAACTCGTTGATGCGGCCGGTATTCGGGTGTGGCACGGCAACAGGCACCGGGCCACGCTGGAGCTGCGCCACCACCCTGGCAAACGTCGCGTCGATGGCCGGGAACGACTCACTGCAGCCGGGGTCCTCGAGGCAGCGCGCGAGGATCTTGTCGACGGCCTTCTGGCTTTCCGTGGCGATCTCGGGCCCCAGCGCGATCTGTGGAGGCACGACGCCATCGATGATGACGGTACGGGTCGATTCCGGGTAGCGGCGTGCGAAATGCTGCGCGAAGCGTGAACCGTAGGAGACGCCGTAGAGATTGAGCCGGGTGTAGCCGAGCGCCGCGCGCACGGCCTCGAGATCCTCAACGGCAATGCTGGTCGTGAAGTAACGCGGATCGTGCGGCAGGCTCTCGAGGCAGTCCTCGGTGTGCCGCAGCAAGTCGTCGACCGTGAATTCTGTTTCGAACAGGAGTGCATCGTCATCGATCGGACAATCCATGCGCGAGGATTCGCCGGTGCCCCGCTGGTCGACGAGCAGGATGTCGCGATTACGGCGCAGGCCCTCGAGCGAGCCGGCGATCGACAGGTAGAACTCGAAGGAGCTTTGGCCCGGCCCGCCGGCAACGGGGACGACGGCATCGGTCTCGGGGACGAGGTTGAGGGCCGGCACCACTGCGACGCGCAGCTCGATCTCGGGCGAGGCCGGATCGTCCGGGTTCTCGGGTCGCAGCATCGTGCCGCAACGGGCCTTGGTGCCCGGGTAGCCCGGGCCGACGCTGATACGACAGTCCTCGAGTTCGAGCGACCGGGCACCGGCTGCCGCCGTCAGGGCTAACAAAAACAACGTGACGAGGCTGTGACGAACGATACGGGTTGTCATTATTGGTCCGTCAGGCAGGGGAAGCGGTATCTTGGCCAAACCCCTGTGAATAGTAAAGTTTCGGTGGCAACAGCGGGGGCCAGCGACTAGAATCGCGGGCCACCGCGAAGTGGTTACTTTTTGATCAATGCCAGCTAAATATGACGTCATCGTGATCGGCGGCGGTCACGCCGGTACGGAAGCGAGTCTCGCTGCCGCGCGCGCCGGTGCCCGGACGCTGCTCGTGACGCACCGTATCGACACGCTGGGCCAGATGAGCTGTAACCCGGCGATCGGCGGCATCGGCAAGGGCCACCTGACCAAGGAAATCGACGCGCTGGGCGGCGCGATGGCCCGCGCCATAGACCGGGCCGGCATCCAGTTCCGCACGCTCAATGCCTCGAAGGGCCCGGCCGTACGCGCCACGCGCGCCCAGGCCGACCGGGCGCTGTACCGCGACGCGATTCGCGGCATGATCCTCGGCCAGCCCGGCCTCGAGGTCGTGGAGGCGTCGGTCGACGACCTGATTGTTGCGGGCGACGGCGTTGCCGGCGTTGTCACCGATGCCGGCGATCGTTTTCGGGCGGGCGCCGTGGTACTGACCACGGGCACGTTCCTCGGGGGGCGCATCCTGGTGGGGAAGACCGAGAAAGCCGGGGGCCGCATCGGCGATGCGCCGTCGCTTCGCCTGGCGGAGCGGCTGCGGGAAATGCCGTTCAAGGTTGCCCGGCTCAAGACCGGCACGCCACCGCGGCTCGACGGCAGGACGCTCGATTACGGGCTTATGCAGGAGCAGCCCGGCGACGACCCGGTCCCGGTATTCTCGTTCCTCGGCGAGCGCCGTGAGCACCCGGCGCAGGTGTCCTGCTTTATCACCAGGACGACCGAGGAGACGCACGACATCATTCGCGCCTCGCTCGACGCGTCGCCGATGTTCTCGGGAATGATCGAGGGTGTCGGCCCGCGCTACTGCCCGTCGATCGAGGACAAGGTCGTGCGCTTCGCCGACAGGAATTCACACCAGGTGTTCGTCGAGCCCGAAGGCCTGACCACCGACGTGGTCTATCCGAACGGCATCTCGACGAGCATGCCGCGTGAGGTACAGGAGCGCTTCGTGCACTCGATCATTGGTTTCGAGAAGGCGGAGATTACGCAGCCGGGCTATGCGATCGAGTACGACTACTTCGACCCGCGTGACCTCAGGCCCACGCTCGAGACCAGGCACATCGCGAACCTTTACTTTGCCGGCCAGATAAATGGTACGACGGGTTACGAGGAGGCCGGTGCGCAGGGCCTGCTCGCTGGCATCAATGCCGCGCGCCGGGCACAGGAGCTCGAAGGGTGGTTCCCGGAACGCTTTGATGCCTATCTCGGCGTGCTCGTCGACGACCTGATTACACGGGGCGTCTCGGAGCCGTACCGCATGTTCACGAGCCGGGCCGAATATCGCCTGCTGCTGCGCGAGGACAACGCCGACCTCAGGCTGACGCCGAAGGGCCGCGAGCTTGGCCTCGTCGACGACAAGCGCTGGGCCGCGTTCGAAACAAAATGCGCGGCAGTCGCGATCGAGCAGCGGCGCTTCGCCACTACCTCAACGAATGGCACGCGCGCGGCGGCGCTGCTCAAGCGCCCCGAGCTCGGCTATCACGCAGTCGTTGACCTGATCGGCCGCAACGGCGCCCTCGACAAACTCTCTGATGAGCAGCGCGAGCAGGTCGAGCTGCAGGTCGAGGTCCAGGCGAAGTACGCAGGCTACATCGACCGCCAGGAGCGCGAGATCGCGAAGCACGCGAAACAGGAATCGCTGCGCCTGCCGGAAGACATCGACTACGAAATCGTCGACGGGCTCTCCAACGAGGCGCGCCAGAAACTCGTGGCCGCGCGACCCACCACGCTCGGCCAGGCCTCGCGACTCGAGGGCATGACGCCGTCAGCGGTGTCGCTGTTGTTGGTTCACCTGAGAAAGCGGCAGCTGCAGAAGTCCGCCTAGTCCGGCACCTGGCGCTTGCAGGCGAAGTTCAGTGGTATGGGCGCGTCGCGCATGACGCCCTGCAGTTCGAGCACGGTGCTGAGGTTCCGGAAGGGCCGTGGGTCGAAGTGCGCATAGGTGAGGTGCCCGGCGAGCGCATAAAGGGTTGCCGGTGAATCAAGCGGCTGGAGGGCCGCGGCCGCATCTTCGTTGCGGCCCAGGGTTTTGAGGGAGAGCCAGCGGGTGTTGGTTGCGTCACCGGCGGCCTCGAAGTCGAAAACGTCATACAAGGCTTCAGCATCGTCGACACGACCTTCGGCGCAGGCCTGCCGCAGGCGGATAAGGAAATCCAGCGTCGGCTCCGTTGCCAAGCCGAGGTATCGTTCTGCAAGCTCGCGCGCCTCATCGACCCGGTCAGCGTAGAGAAGAACGCGGTGTGCCTGGTAGAGGGTGCCCGGGGCAGGGTCCGGCGTTGCCAGCATTTCGTCGGTAAGCATCAGGCCGCCATCCAGGTGGACGCGCGCCATCGCCACCACGACCAGCCCGAGGTCTTCCGTGTTGTCGGGCCGCGCCTCGAGGAATCGGGCCGAGACATCGCGGGCCTCGTCGAATCGCGATGCCTGGATCAGCGCCTCGATGTGTTCGGACCAGGCAAAGTTGTCGTTCGGCAACAGGCTGAGCCGACCCCGGGTCAGCTCGACCAGCCGATCCAGCTGCACCTCGATGACGGCGCGCAGGATTTCTGCCCGCAGCCGCGTTGGCTCGGTGCGCGCATGTCGAGCCGCGAGACGGGCGGCTTCGCGAAAGCGCGCCTTCAGGTCCGCGGTGGAATAGCCGGGCGGCGGCGTGCGGAAATCGCTCGGGTTGAGCCACGCGTACAACGTGTCCGCCATGACGACATGAGCATCGGCAAACGCAGGGTCGAGGGCAATGGTTGCGTCGTAGAGCGCGAACACCTCTTCGTTACGTGACGAATCCTGTTCACCCAGCGCCGCGTTAGCGAGATCCAGCAGGTGCAAATAGGTCTCCCAGGCCGGGATGGAGTCCGTGCCGGCTTCGACCATGCGCCGCAACTCCTCCGGGTCCATCGCCGTATCGAGTACCGAGGCGATTTCGAACGCGATCGACTCCTGGATTGCGATCGAGTCGTCGCTGCTCGCATCGTAGGTTTCAGACCACAGGTGCGCATCGTCGGACGCGCGAATCAGCTGCGCCGTGACCCGGATGCGATCGCCCGCGCGTCGCACCGAGCCCTCGAGGATATGGGCGACGCCGAGCTCGGCAGCGACTTTCGGGATGTCCTGTGCCGCTTCCCGGTACTGGAATGCCGAAGAGCGCGAGGCTACCCGCAGGTCGCGAATGCGCGCCAGCGCGTTGAGAATCTCGTCCGTGAGGCCGTCGGCAAACCACGCGTGGTCGGCGTCTGCGCTGAAGTCGGCGAAGGGCAGGACCGCGATCGACTTGTCGACGATGACCTCTTCCGTCGGGGCGGGCAGCGTGTCGCCGCGCTGCAGCTTGTCCCAGCCGAGCCAGGCGACGGCGATAACGAGGGTAACGATCGTGATGCGATTGAGAAGCCTGCCCGAGCGCGGATCCTTGGGGGTGTCGGCCGGAAGGTCTTTCGCGCGCTTGACGCCGTCGGGCGTGAGTTCGAACGCCCACGCAAAGACGACGGCGATCGGGAAACCGAGCACGAGCAAGACGATGATCATCTGCAGGAAATTGTCCGGCAGATTGAACGCGTCCACGACCAGGTCGGCCACCTGCGCGACCAGCCAGCCGACGACGATGTAGGCAATGGCAACCCGAAAGACGTTGCGGTATCTGAGTTCTTCGATGAACCCCCGCATGTAAACCCCCCCAAACCCTAAGGCAGCGGAAACTTTACCAAAGTTGAGCGGTTGTACGGGAGAAATACACTGCGGTTCGGTATTCTTCGCGCATGAAGCCATTACGCCTGATCGCGCTCCTCGCGCTGCTGTCACTCGCTGCCTGCGGCGGCCCGGAACAGCCTCAACGGCCAGCCACTACACTCGACCGCGGCCTGCCAACCGACCCGGAGACGCTCGACCATCACAAGGCCCGCAGCACCCAGGCGGCCGAGGTCATTCGCGACCTGGGCGAGGGCCTGACGGGTTACTCCGCAACCGGTGAACTCGTCCCTGCGGCAGCCACAAGCTGGGAGATTACCGAGGATGGCCTGACCTACACGTTCCACCTGCGCGAAGAGGCCCGCTGGTCGAACGGCGAGCCGGTTACGGCACGCGATTTCGTCGCTGGCATGCGGCGACTCGTCAACCCGGCAACGGCCGGCGTGTACGCTGAAGCGCTGATCCCGCTGGAAAACGCGGAAGGTATTCTCTCGGGCGACATCCCGTTGTCGATGCTCGGCGTCGAAGCGGCCGACGATCACACGCTCGTACTCCGGCTCGTCCAGCCGACACCGTACCTGCTGGGCCTGCTGTCGCACCCGAGTACGTTCCCGGTAAACCGTGGCGCCATCGAGGAGCATGGCGACACCTTCGCGCGACCGGGCAAGCTGGTGTCGAATGGCGCCTATCGTCTGGACGCCTGGGTTCCCGGGTCGCTCGTGTCGCTCAGACGGAACGAGCATTACTGGAATAACGCGGGCACGATGATTGATGCCGTGAACTATCACGTCATCGTGCAGGACCGCTCCGAGCTCAATCGTTATCGCGCGGGCGAGCTGCACATCACGAGCACGGTACCCGCAGACAGCTTCGCCCAGATACGAAAGGAGTACGGCGACGAGTTGCACGTGGCGCCGTACCTGGGCGTTTACTACTACGGCTTCAATCTCAGCAAGGAGCCGTTCAAAGACAACCTCGCGCTGCGCGAGGCCTTGTCGATGGCGATCGATCGGGAGGAGCTTGCGAGCAACGTGCTGGGGCGCGGCGAGACCGCGGCATACAGCTGGGTACCACCGGGCGTGAACAACTACGCGCCGTCGCAGATCGGCTTTGTCGCGCTCGATAAGGTGGAGCGTGAACAGCTGGCGCGGGCGCGCTACAAGGAGGCCGGCTACGGCGAGGCGCAGCCGCTTGAGATCGAGATTCGTTATAACACGGGTGATCTGCATCGCAAGATCGCTGTTGCCGTGCAGGCCATGTGGCGCGACGTTCTCGGTGTCGAGGCAACACTCGTCAATGAAGAGTTCCAGGTGTTGCTGGCCAATATGCGCGAGGCCGAGATCACGCAGGTATTTCGAGCCAGCTGGATGGGCGACTACAACGACGCCCATACGTTCCTGAGCGTGCTGCAGGGCGGCAGCCCCGCCAACATGCCGCGCTACAGCAGCGAGCAGTACGACGACCTCATGGAGCGGGCGGCAGCGCATGTCGATCCCGCGCGCCGCCGCCTGTACCTCGAGGAAGCGGAGCGGGTGATGCTGTCGGATCACCCGGTGATCCCGTTGTACGTGTATGTGAGCAAGCACCTGGTGCGGCCCGAGGTTGCCGGCTGGGGCGACAATGTTCTGGATTATCATTACTCTCAGCACCTGAGCCTCAGCGCGACCGAATAACGGCGCGCCAAGAAACAGGACATGCTGCGCTACACCCTGCTCCGCATCCTGGGGGCGATACCGACGTTGCTGTTGGTCATAGCCCTCGCCTTCCTGATGGTGCATGCTGCGCCGGGCGGGCCGTTTGATGCCGAGCGCAGGTTGCCACCCGAGGTCGAGGCCAATATCGCCGCCGTCTACCACCTCGATGAACCCTTGCCGCAACAGTTCCTGCGCTACCTCGGCGGGCTGGTCCGGGGCGACCTCGGCCCGTCGTACCGCTATCGTGACTACACCGTCAGCGAACTGATCGGCAGCGCGTTCCCACTGTCGCTGCAACTCGGCGCCATGGCCATGCTGCTGGCGCTTCTGCTCGGCGTCAGTGCCGGGACGACCGCGGCATTGCGCCAGGGTTCGAACTTTGATCGCTTCCTCATGGGCCTGTCGATGACCGGGATCTCGATCCCGGTGTTCGTTATCGCCCCCGTGCTCGTCCTGCTGTTCGCCGTGAAGTTGCAGTGGTTGCCGGCGGGCTGGAGCGGCTCGAGCGGTCCCGGTAAGTACGTGTTGCCCGTCATCACGCTGGCATTACCGCAGATCGCCTACATCGCGCGCCTGACGCGCGCGAGCATGATCGATGTTCTCGGCCGCGATTTCGTGCGTACGGCACGCGCCCAGGGGCTGGGCATGGCGACCGTCGTCCGCGTGCATGCGCTCAAACCGGCGATGTTGCCGGTGTTGTCTTACATGGGGCCAGCGATCGCGGCGATCCTGACCGGTTCCGTCGTGGTGGAGGAGGTCTTCGGCATTCCCGGTCTCGGCCAGTTTTTCGTGACCGGCGCGCTGAACCGTGACTACACGCTGGTGCTCGGCATCGTCGTTTTCTACGCGAGCCTGATTGTTGCGTTGAACCTTGTCGTCGACATTCTCTACGCGGTGATCGACCCCCGGGTGCGGTACCGATGAGTCGCGTCATCAAGGTGACCGGTATCCTGTTACTGGGCGTGGGCGCCGCGGCGGTGTGCGCGCCGTGGCTGAGTCCGCACGACTACGCGACCACCAATTTCGGCAGCACGCTGCTGCCGCCCGCGTTTGCCGACTTTCGGTTGTTTGGTACCGACGACCTCGGCAGGGACTTGTTCGTGCGCACCATGATGGGTGTGCGCATCACCCTCGTTGTTGCCATCGTGGCGAGCCTCGTCAGCCTGGTCATCGGTGTTGCGTACGGCGCCATTGCGGGCTACGTCGGGGGCCGGGTCGATGCGGTCATGATGCGTTTCGTCGATACGCTGTACGCGCTGCCGTTCATCTTCTTCGTGATCCTGCTCATGGTCGCGTTCGAGCGCAATTTCCTGCTGATTTTTGTCGCGATCGGCGCGATCAACTGGCTCGACATGGCGCGCATTGTTCGGGGGCAGACGCTGTCGTTGCGGGAGCGAGAGTTCGTCGAGGCGGCACGGCTTACGGGCGTGAGTACCGCGCGCATCATTCTGCGCCATATCGCGCCGAACCTGATCGGCATCGTCATCGTCTACATCACGCTGACGGTCCCGCAGGCAATTCTGGTCGAATCATTTCTGAGTTTCCTGGGGCTCGGCGTGCAGGAGCCACAGACGTCCCTGGGCGCGCTCGTCAACGCGGGCGTAGGCCATATGGAGGGGGCGTCGTGGGCCCTGCTGATTCCGGCCGCCCTGCTGGCGTTGATCCTGTTGTGCTTCAACTTCCTCGGTGACGGCCTGCGCGACCATTTCGACGTGAGGCGCTCGCGGTGAGCCTGCTCGACGTCAGTGGCCTGACCATTCGCTACGGCGACGAGACCGTCGTAGACGGCATCGACCTGTACATCGAGCGCGGTGAGTGTGTTGGCCTGGTCGGGGAGTCGGGTTCGGGAAAATCGCAGTCGGCACTGGCGATCCTCGGGCTGCTGCGGCCGCAGGCTGCGGTCAGTGGCAGCGTGATGTTCGACGGGGAACAGTTGCTGGGCATGGACGATTCCCGGCTCGACCAGGTTCGTGCGCGACGGATCGGCATCGTGTTCCAGGACCCGATGCAGGCACTGAACCCGTACCTGCGTATCGGCGCGCAACTTCGGCAGGTACTGCAGAGTCACGGGCTCGCCGAAGGCGCCGCAGCCGATGCGCGGGTAATCGAGATGCTGGCCCGGGTCGGCCTGCCCGACCCCGAACGGCAGTATCGTGCCTGGCCGCACCAGATGTCGGGCGGCATGCGGCAGCGCACGATGATCGCGGCCGCACTGATCGCCGAGCCGGACCTGCTCATCGCCGACGAGCCGACGACAGCGCTCGACGTAACCGTGCAGGCGCAGGTGCTCGAGATGCTCGAGGACATCCGTGACAATACGGCGTTGTTGCTGATCACGCACGACCTCGGGGTCGTCGCCGGGCACTGCGAACACACGATCGTGCTCGAGCGCGGGCGCGTCGTCGAAGCGGGGCCGACCACGTCTCTGTTCGCGGCGCCGCGGCATGAGCACACGCGCCGGCTGCTGCGGGCAGCACCCCGGGTCGATCGCGGTGAGCCGCCTCGGCCGGTCAGCTCGCGGCAAGTCCTGAGCGTGAGTGACATCGCGGTCGATTACGACGACCTGCGAGCAGTAGACGGCGTCAGCTTCGCGGTCCGTTATGGCGAAACCGTGGCAATCGTCGGCGAGTCGGGCTCGGGCAAGTCCAGCCTCGTGCGCGCGGTCCTCGGCCTGGTGCCGCAGGGCGGCGGCCGTATCGTCTATGCCCGGGAGACCCTGGAGGGCTCGGTAGAACAGCGGGCCATGGCCGTGCGCCGTGACCTGCAGCTCGTCTACCAGGACCCGACCAGCGCACTCAACCCGCAGATGCGGGTACAGGCTATTGTCGAGGAACCACTGGTCGTCCACGAGCCGGCGCTCGGGCGGGCGGCGCGACGCGAGCGCGTCCTCGCGATTCTGCTGAGAGTCGGCCTTGCCGAAAAGCACCTGCGGCGCTACCCGCATGAGCTGTCCGGCGGGCAGGCTCAGCGAGTCGCCATCGCGCGGGCGCTGGTGCTCGAACCGAAGGTGCTGGTCTGCGACGAAGCCGTCGCGGCGCTCGACGGCTCTGTACGTGAGCAGGTGCTCGAAATGCTGCGCGAGGTGCAGCAAGAAAGCGGGCTGTCGATCATTTTCATTTCCCACGACCTCGCGGTGGTGCGCTCGCTGAGCCACCGGGTGCTGGTCATGTATATGGGGCGGCTGGTCGAGCTGGCAGAAAGCGCGGCATTGTTCGACGCGCCGCGGCACCCGTATACGAAAGGCCTGCTCGAGTCGATCCCGGTACCGGACCCCGTTGTCCGGCGCGGGCGTGCCCCACTGCGTGGCGAGGTCCCGTCACCGCTGAATCCGCCGCCCGGCTGCGTGTTTCACCCGCGGTGCCCGATTGCGGAGCCCGTGTGCAGCAATAAGGAACCCCGGCTCGCGGATGTCGGGGGCACGCGCGTGGCATGCCACCTCGCCAGGTAGCGAGCCCGACACCCAAATCGGGTGCCAGTCACCTTATTTCAGAGCAGGCCGAGCGGAATCGGGAGCGGTGCGCCGTTGACCGTGAGCAGCCCTTTCTTGAGCTGGGCTTCCATGATGTAGGCGTCGCCGCGCTTGAGGAGGTAACCGCCACCGACGACCATGGCCGCTTCAGGACTGCCCTGGACAAAGGCCTCGAAGAGCTCGGCCGGGATGGACAGGTTGACCGAGGCCTCGCTGTTCAGCATCAGGGATGTCCATTCGAAGGTCGCAGGATCCTCTTCGCCGATCGAAACTTCTATGACCGCTGTGATGGTGCCCTGTGGCAGCGTCACCTCGAGCTTGTCGAAGCTGACATCCAGGCCCGCAGCCAGGAGTGTCTTCACATCAGCATCGAGGGCCGCCCACATGGCCGTCGGGTCCGCCGCGAGCTCGGGGGAACTGGCCAGTCGCTGAATGTTGCCCAGCGCCTCAGCATCCGCACCCTCGAGCTTCATGGCCATGTCCAAAGTGATTTGGCCGTATTGGGGTATATCGTCGAGGGCCATCCTGAACGTCGCGTCGCCGCCAGCTTTGCCGTCGCTGACAAACGTTGTCGTGCGCACAGCAATCTCCCGCACCGACCCGGGTTCGTTGCCGCCCATTTCGACATCGTGGAGGGAAAGCTCGATTTCACCAACGGCGATGCCGTACTTTGTCGGTCGCTGATGACCATCGAACGTCATACCGCCCAGGCTGACGCCTTCGTTGGCCTCGTGCATCGAGAATGACCCGATCGAGCCATCAAACACGACCTCACCCGAGGCGGGGTCTGTTTCGACATTGATCTCGGTCGCGCCCCACGCGATGGTCGCATTGTCGATCTCATGCGAACCGGGGCCGAGCGAATAGGACGACTGCAGCTGGCCGCCGAGCCCGATCTTGCTGTAAATCTTGCCGGGCAGATTGACGACCTGGTCACCCGGCATCTCGAGCTGCAGCGTCGATTCGGCGCTGCCGAGCCCCGGCGCCAGCGATGGCTGCTCGCTGTCGACCGAGCCAACGGGAATCAGGCCATGATCGATGTGCGTATTAATGATGAGTGCGGGAAACTCATCGGGATCGGCATGGCTGCCGCGCGAGCGCAGGGCCGCCATGATCTGGCCCTCGCCGAGCTCTACACGATGGCGGCCCGCGGAGGAAAACCAGCCACGTTCGAAATACTCCGACGTCACTGTCACTTCGCCGCTCTCCGTCGCGGCCCAGGTCAGGTTTTCATCCATTTTCTGCTCGGCCAGGCGGCCCACGATGGCCGGCGACACCAGCACGATCACGGCCAGCAGGACGAGAACCAGGACAATACCTTTCTTCACGATCAGCCCCTGCGAAACGCTTGAGAATGGACTGATGCTAGCACGGGGAAGCGTCTGCACCGCGCGCGAGCGCTAGAAATCGCGGCCAAGTGCCACTACCATAGCGCCCTCACTCGATGCCCGGGCGCTCTCCGGGCAACGCAAATACAGTAAAACCAAGTGATGACGAACATGAAGATCGTGGCTAAGGTCATTGCCCTGCTCGTTGCGACGGTATTTTTCGCGCAGCCGGTGCTCGCCGAGGGTGATCCCGTGGCCGGCAGGGAATTCGGATACACCTGCCTTGGATGCCACGGCATCGAGGGTTATCGCAATGCCTACCCGTCGTATCGCGTCCCGAAGCTTGGCGGCCAGATGGCGGGCTACATCGAACTGGCGCTCAGGGGCTATCGTGACGGGGCACGCGCGCATCCGACAATGATGGCCCAGGCAAAGAGCCTGTCTGACCAGGAGATCGCCGACGTGTCGGCGTATCTCGCGAGTATCGGCAACGAGACGGTCGCAGACGGCGGTACGCAGGGAGCGTCGTTCGACAGGGCGATGGCCTGCACGGCCTGCCACGGTCAGAACGGCATCAGCGTCAACGCGGTCTGGCCGACACTGGCCGGCCAGCACGAGGATTACCTCGAGAACGCAATCAGGCAGTACAAGGACGGTACGCGCGGCGATCCTGTCATGTCAGCGCAGGCAGCAATGATCGCCGATGAGGACGTGGCACCGCTGGCGCGTTATTTCTCGCGCCTCCAGGGCCTCGAGACGACGCTGCCTGAATAAGCGCGCGCAAACGACAGCACTCAACGATGGCATTGTCGCCATCGACACCGAATACCTGCGTCCGCTGCAGGACGCGAGTCACCTGATCGTCGAGGGCGGGCGCGGGGCGTTCGTCGACACCGGCACCAATGATTCCGTACCCCTGTTGCTGGACGCGCTCGGGCAGCAGGGCCTCGACGTCGCGGACGTCGACTACGTGTTCCTGACGCACATCCATCTGGATCATGCGGGTGGGGCCGGCCTGCTCATGCAGCACCTGCCGAACGCGCGTTGCGTATTGCACCCACGCGGTGCGCCACACATGATCGAGCCCGAACGGCTGATTGCAGGCACGATTGGCGTATACGGCGCAGCGCGGACCCGGGAAATGTACGGCGACGTCGTGCCGATCGATGCGTCGCGGGTGGTCGTCGCCGAGGACGAGGACTGGTTCGAGCTGAACGGCAGGCGCTTTCAGGCGCTGCACACGGAAGGACACGCGCGCCACCATTACGTCCTGCACGATCCGCAGTCCAGGGGCGTCTTCAGCGGGGACAACTTTGGCGTCTCCTACCGTGAGCTCGACACCGAGAACGGCGCTTTCATCTTCCCCGCGACGACGCCGGCGAGCTTCGATCCCGATGAGGCGCACAAGTCCGTCGACAGGATCATGGCCTGCAAACCCCATTACGTGTACCTCACGCATTACAGCCGGGTCGACAACCTCGCGCAGCTGGCGGCGACCATGCACCGTGGTATCGACGACTACGTGGCGCTGTCGTTGGCACATAAGGACGCAAAGGATCGTGCTGCCAAGATCCAGGACGCGCTCGACGACTATCTGTCGACGCGGCTGATTGCGCACGGCTTCAAGGGTGATCGGGCCGCGATACGGTCAGCGCTGCATGCCGACATCGTGCTCAATGCAAAGGGGCTCGTTGCCTGGCTTGAACGGCTGGAGAAGAACCATGGATAGCTTTCGTGCTTTTCGCATCGACGAACAGGACGGCAACATCGTTGCGGGCTTCCGGCAGCTGTCGCTCGACGACCTGACCGAGGGCAACGTCGTCGTGCGCGTCACGCATTCGACGATCAATTACAAGGACGCGCTCGCCGCGACCGGCAAGGGCCGGATCCTGAGGCGCTACCCACGGAATGGCGGGATCGATTTCGCAGGCGTGGTCGTGAGCTCCGAGGACAACGACTTCCCGCCGGGTGCCGAGGTGCTGATGAACGGCTGCGGACTCAGCGAAACTGTCGACGGCGGTTATTCGGAGTACGTGCGTGTGGACAGCGCGGGTCTCGTGGCCGTGCCGGCAGGGATGAGCCGTGCCGATACCATGCGCATTGGTACGGCCGGTTACACGGCCGGACTCGCCGTGCATCGCATGGAGCAGAACGGGCAAAGGCCGGACCTCGGTCCGATTGCGGTGACCGGCGCCACGGGCGGTGTCGGCAGTATCGCGATCGACATGCTCGCCGGCCGTGGCTACGAGGTCGTGGCCGTTACGGGCAAGGCATCCGCGGCAGAGTACCTGCGCACGATCGGGGCAAGCCGCATCCTGCTGCGCGATGACATCGATTTCGGCACGCAACCGCTCGAAAAGGGCGAATGGGCCGGCGCCATCGACAACCTGGGCGGTGATTACCTGGCATGGCTCACGCGCACGATGCGGTATGGCGGCAATATCGCGAGCATCGGCCTGGCCGCCAGTCACGAGTTCAAGACCACGGTGATGCCGTTCATACTGCGGGCCGTCTGCCTGCTTGGCATCAACTCCGCGGACACACCGGGCGAACTGCGGCGAGCCGTGTGGCAGCGTATCGGCGGGGACCTCAGGCCGCGGCACCTCGATACCATCGGTCATCGCACGATTTCGTTTGATGAGTTACCAGGAGCGTTCCAGGCGTTTATCGACGGCACGGTTACGGGCCGTGTCGTGGTAGAAATAGCGGGTGAATGACGAAAAGTTCGAGCAACTCCTCGACGAACTGGAACGCTGGAATCGCAGAGTCAACCTGACGGCCGTGCGCGACCGCGACCAGATGGTCGCGCTGCATCTCAACGACAGCCTCGCGGCGAGGGCGTTGCTTCATGGCAGGCGCATTCTCGACGTCGGTACGGGGCCCGGTTTCCCCGGGCTGCCGCTTGCCATCGTCGAACCCGAGCGAAAATTCACGCTACTCGACAGTAACAACAAGAAGATCATGTTCGTGCAGCACGCGGCCGGGCTTCTCGGGCTCGATAATGTGACGGCCGTCAAGGCGCGCGCAGAGGACTATGCACCCGGCCACCGCTTTGATACCGTGATTGCCCGAGCAGTGGCATCCGTGCCGAAGCTCGTGGAAATCGCCGGGCACCACGTGGGAGAGGACGGGGTGTTCGTGGCGCTGAAAGGGCGCTACCCGGCGGAAGAATTAGAAGAACTATCGGCTCCGTGGAGCCATGAAGTAATGGAACTCGAAGTGCCGGGCCTGGAACCAGGCTCACGGCACGCGGTCCTGTTGCGACGAGCAGGTCAATGACGCGAATAGTTGCTGTAGCGAACCAGAAAGGCGGGGTCGGCAAGACGACGACCTGCGTCAACCTGGCTGCGTCCCTGGCGGCGACGCAGCGTCGCGTGCTGCTCGTCGACGTGGATCCGCAGGGCAACGCCACCATGGGCTGTGGCATCAACAAGATGGAGCTCGAGAATTCGGCGTGCGACGTACTGCTCGGCGAGGCGACGGCGGCCGACACGATTGTCTCGGCGCCGGAAGGCGGCTTTGCAGTGCTGCCCGGCAACGAGGACCTGACGCTGGCGGAGGTGCAGCTCCTGCAGGAGCTCGGCCGGGAGCTGAAACTGAAGAAAGCGCTGGCGCCGGTAGCCGGGCTCTACGATTTCATCCTCATTGATTGCCCGCCATCGATCAACATGTTGACGGTCAACGCGCTGACGGCGGCAAACGGCGTCCTGATTCCTATGCAGTGCGAGTACTACGCACTGGAGGGTCTGTCGTCATTGCTGAACACGATCGAGCAGGTGCGCGACAGCGTGAACCCGGAGCTCGAAGTATTCGGCATCCTGCGAACGATGTTCGACCCGCGCATCAACCTGTCGAACGAGGTATCGTTGCAGCTGATCGAGCACTTCGATCGCAAGGTTTTCCGAACCTGCGTGCCGCGCAACATTCGTCTGGCCGAAGCGCCGAGCTTTGGGCGCCCGGTGCTGTTGCATGATCGCCATTCGCGTGGCGCAATTGCCTACCTTGCACTCGCCGGAGAGATCCTGCGCCGCGAAGATGCGCGTATGGCGGAGGCCGTGTAGGAGCCCGCCGTGCGGGCGACATGAGAATACACATGACACCAAAGAAACGACTTGGCCGGGGCCTCGATGCCCTTCTCAGTAAACCCGTAGCCCAGACGGCCGCGGTCAGTGGTGGGGCGCGGCAGGAGGGTGATGGTCTGCGGAAGATTCCTGTGGATCTGCTGCAGCGCGGCCAGTACCAGCCGCGTGTCGACATGCGCCAGGACACGCTCGAAGAACTTGCGTCGTCGATCAAGGTGCAGGGTGTTGTGCAGCCCATCGTCGCGCGCCCGATCTCGAGCAAGGGCGGCGAGCAGCGCTACGAGATCGTCGTCGGTGAGCGGCGCTGGCGAGCGGCCCAGCTGGCGGGCCTCTCGGAAATCCCGGCCGTGGTGCGCGAGATTCCGGACGAGTCCGCGATTGCGATGGCCCTCATCGAGAATATCCAGCGTGAAAACCTGAACCCGCTCGAGGAGGCGCGAGCCCTGGACCGCCTCATCCGCGAGTTTGAGCTGACCCACGCCGAGGCTGCGAAAGCGGTTGGCCGGTCACGGGCGGCCGTGTCGAACTTGTTGCGCCTCCAGGAATTGTCCGACAAGGTGAAGCCACTGCTCGAGGACCGCAAACTCGAGATGGGCCACGCACGCGCGCTGCTTGGTATCACGAGCGCGACGCAGCAGTATGACGCGGCACGCCAGGTCGTGAAGAAGGGATTATCCGTCCGTGAGACGGAACGCCTGGTACGCCGCATACTGGAGGGAGCCGAAAACAAGCCGGCCAGGCGGGCACCGTCGAAGAGCGCCGATATCCGGCGCCTCGAGATCGAGGTGTCCGAGAAGCTGGGCGCCAAGGTCGATCTGCAGCACGGTAGCAAAGGGGCCGGCCAGCTCGTCATCAAATACAACAGCCTCGACGAGCTCGACGGCATCCTCAAACACATCAAGTAATACGGTACCGGACACCCTATTTCTTCTTACGTCCAGGCCTCTTCTTCCGTACACGGCGTCCCGTCTGGGACTCAATGGACTTCAGGAACCTGTCGCTTCCTTCGGGCCGTCCCGTGCCCGTGACGGCCCGAAGTGTCTGAACAGCGACCGGATCTTCTTCTGTCGTCAAGAGCCTTTGCCAATTGGGAACCAGGGCCTCGGTCCGGGAGCGGTCGATCAGTGGGTCCTCGTGAAGGCCCAGGTTGCCTCTAGCGCTCGACCACGCCCATTCTTCAGGGCGCGTACATATTCCGGCCCGGACAGGGTTTAGTTCCGCGTAACGCAGGGCCGTGACTGCGTGGGGCTCTTCCATCACAACCGAGAAGAATCGTTTCTGCCAAAGGTGGCCCGTCCACTCGTAGCGACGATTAATGCGCCATGCGTAGCGCCTGTGAAGTATTGCGAAGTACTTGGATAATGCGTCTCGCCCCTCAGGAACCACAACTGCGTGGATGTGGTTTGGCATCAGGCAATACGCCCAAAATCGGATGGCAAAGTCCTCGGTTAACTCGAGTGCGAGATCCAGATACGTCTGGTAGTCGAGCGCATCGAAGAAAGTCCGTTGACGACGCACGCCGCGTTGAGTGATGTGGTGCGGGTACTCTGGGACTATCAGCCTAGGAAACTTCGACATCGTGTTGCTGTTCGTGATCAGGAAGATCGAAACGATGTCATGCACAAGCGCGGCGGTGAACTACCGAATCGTCGCCAATTGTCGAGTAATAGGGTGTCCGGTACCGTATTAAGAGTAATAGGGTGTCCGGTACCGTATTAAGCGGCGGTGTCTTCTTCCTTGGACTTTGCCGAGTAGACGCGGCGGATGATATTCGGCAGGACGGCTTCGGAGATCAGGAAGCCCTGCATCTTGTCGCACTCGATCGTCTTCAGGAACTGGAAGGTCTCCTGGTCTTCGACACCCTCCGCGCAGACCGACATGCCCAGGTTGTGAGCCAGGCCGGTCACGGCGGCGAGCACCGACATCGACACGGGGTCCTTCTGCGCCTTCCCGAGCGCCGAGGCGTGAATCTTGATCTCGTCGAATGGCAGGTGCTCGAATGTGCTGAGCGAAGAAGCCGCCACGCGAAAATCGTCGAGACAGATGCGAAAGCCGTGATTGCGCAGCGACTTGATCGTCGCCAGATGCGGCGCCGACGGATCCGAAAGATCCTGCTCTATGACCTCGAACGTGAAGTTCGACGGTTCGAGGCCGGCCTCCCTGACGATGTCCCGGTAGGCTCCGGCGAGGTTCTCGATACGCAGCTGGCTGGATGCGAGATTAATGCAGGAGTTGAGCTGGATACCCGAGTCGCGCCAGGCAACCTGCTGCCGGGCCGCCTCACGCAGCACGAATTCACTGAGGTCGGCCATGAGACCGAATGCTTCCGCCTCAGGCAGGAACTCGAGCGGCCCGATCAGGCCGTGCTCGGGGTGATGCCAGCGGATCAGGGCCTCGGCCTCGCGGGTCAGCCACTCCTGGCCCGAGTTCCGCTCCACCTTGGGCTGGTAGCGCAGCACGATTTCGTGGTGCTCGAGGGCGCTTTCGAGCTCCCGCCGCGAGACACGCAACATGCGCCGCCGGCAGCGACGGGCCGATGCGCTGAGGTGATCGAAATCAAAATCCTTGCCGACCCACTCGATATTGTCGTACGAGGCCAGCTTGTCGACGAGTTCGGCGTTCTTCACCTCGCGCAGGGCGCGGCGGTCTGCTGCGATGATGACGCCGAACGGCGCCCGATCCTTGGCGCCCTTGAGCGTACGGACTGTCTCCGCACACACGTCGTCCTCGGTCAGGAGCACGATGCGGCGGGACTGCCCGCGCATGAGCTCCGTGAACGTTGCCGGACTGGCAAAGAAACTTAAGGTAAAGCTCATCTCCCGCACAACGTCATTGAGGGTGCGGTTGGAGCGAATGGTTTCACTTGCAATCAAAAGCATGGCGGCCGGAATTATGGTGACTCACCCCCTATTTATACCGGGCAAAAGCGGACTCGAATGTGCGCCGTGTCGCATTGGGAGAAATTTGCCGAAACCCCATAAATTCGCGGGAAAAAGTGGCATGAAGCGATCTGGAAATGAGCGGCGTTTCGTGTTGCCACACACAGGTAGCGCCTCTATAATGCGCACGCAATTCGCAGGCCCGCCTGGAATGAACACACCTCAAGCGCCACACCCGCAGGCTTAAGGCTTCGGAAGTGGCGTTTTTAGTGCCGGAGGACTGGAGAAATGGATCTCACTATCCCCCGCGTGCTGATGTGGCAATTCGTGGTCGGGGCGGCCCTGGCCGCAATCCTCTGGGCCGTTTTCGGGACGGTGGCTGGTTACTCGGCACTGCTGGGCAGCCTGGCCAGCGTTATCCCGAACGGATTTCTGGGCTTGCGGCTCATGGCACCACGCCGTGACCCGGGTGCGCTCAAGAAGGCGGCCTGGAGCGGCGAAATGGGAAAGCTTGCGTTGACCGTGCTCTTGTTCGTGCTCGTGTTCACGCAGGTCAAGCCGCTCTCGGCAGCGGCACTGTTTGCAGGATTCATCGCTGCGCAGCTGACGGTCTTTTCCGGCTTCCTGATGCGCAGCGAGACTGATACGGAAGACTGAGTAAAGACATGGCAGCTGAAGGCGGACAAGGGCCTCAATCGTCAGGCGATTACATCACCCATCACCTGCAGAACCTGCAGGTCTGCAAGGACGAGACCGGCGAGTGGGTCTGGAATCAATGCAGTGGCAACCTGATGGCGATCAACGTCGACTCGATGTTCTGGTCGATCTTCCTCGGCCTGACCTTCTGCTACCTGTTCTGGCGCGTGGCGACGAAATCGTCGACCGAAAAGCCAACGAAATTTCAGGCCGCCATCGAGATCATCGTCGAAATGGTCGACAGTTCGGTCAAAGACACCTTCCACGGCAATAGCCGCCTGATCGCACCACTGGCCCTGACCGTGTTCGTCTGGGTGTTCCTGATGAACCTGATGGACCTGGTGCCGGTTGACTGGATCCCGGGGCTGGCGAAGCTGATTGGCATCGAGTACATGAAGGTGGTACCGACGACGGACGTTAACGTCACGTTCGGCATGTCGATCGCGGTCTTCTTCCTGATCCTGATCTATACCCACATGGCCAAGGGGCCGACGGCACTGATCCAGGACCTGATGCTGCACCCGATCGCGCCGTCGTTCAAAGGCGCGGCAATCCTGGCTGCGCCCTTCATCATGGCGTTCAACCTGGTTCTCGAGGTTGTGGCGCTGATCGCCAAGCCGATCTCACTGAGCCTCCGGCTGTTCGGCAACATGTTTGCCGGGGAACTGATCTTCATCCTGATTGCGTTGATCGGCTGGTTCCAGCTGCCGCTGCACTTCGGCTGGGCGGTATTCCACGTCCTGATCGTTACGCTTCAGGCGTTTATTTTCATGATGCTGACCATAGTTTATTTGAGCCTGGCATCAGAGAAGCACTGATTCGATTTGCTTTAAAAACCAACGTTTGGATTGACACTCCCTAGGAGAAACTGATGGAAACTGTTATCGCGTTCACGGCTATCGCTGTCGCACTCCTGATCGGCCTTGGCGCCCTCGGTGTAGGTATCGGCATGGGCCTCCTCGGCGGCCGCTTCCTGGAAGGCGCCGCCCGCCAGCCGGAGCTGGCACCGATGCTGCAGACGAAGATGTTCCTCGTCGTCGCCCTGCTCGACGCCGTAGCGATGATCGGTGTAGGTATCGCGCTCTTTTTCGCGTTCGCCAACCCGTTCGTTGACCAGCTGCGCAACGCCCTGCAGCCGGTCGCTGGATAAACGCCGGTAGGGGGTTTTAACCCCGCTAGCGGGTTCGTTCGCGGCGCACGCCGCTCCTGCGGGCCCTGCTACCGGTATTGGAGAAATCCGTGGAATTAAATGCAACTCTCTTAGGCCAGACCCTCGCGATGATCGTCTTCGTCGTGTTCTGCATGAAGTACATCTGGCCGCCGATCCTCAGTGCGCTCGAAGAACGCCAGAAGCAGATCGAGGAAGGTCTTGCTGCGGCCGACAAGAGCCAGGAGAAGCTCGCCGAGGCGACGGCCGAGGCCGACAAGATCGTCGCGGAAGCTCGCCACCAGGCCACCGGCATTCTCGACCAGGCACACGCCCGCGCCAACGAAATCGTGGCCGAAGGCAAGGACGCCGGGGTGAAGGAACGCGAGCGCCAGCTCGCCGCCGCCAAGGCCGAGATCGAGCAGGAAACCAACAAGGCGCGCGACGAACTGCGCGGCCAGGTATCGGCTATCGCGATCGCTTCTGCCGAGAAAATCCTGAACCGCGAGATCGACGACAAGGCGCACGAGGACATCCTGGGCAAGCTTGCGCAGGAGATTTGAGCCGTGGCTGACAACAACACCGTCGCTCGCCCGTATGCCCGGGCCGTCTTCGAATTTGCGCAGGAAAACGGCGTGCTGACCGAGCTGTCGGAATCCCTGGCGGCCGCGAAGGCCCTGCTCGAAGATGGACAGGTCGTCAAGTTCCTGGGGACGCCCGCGATATCGGATGCCGAGCGGCTGACGTTCCTGCAGGGACTGTTTGCAGAAGTCGTGGGCAAGGACTCGGTCTTTGCCGGCGGAAGCGAGCACGGCACGAACTTCTTCAGGCTGTTGCTCGAGAACGGCCGCGTCGCCGCGTTGCCGGAGATCGCGGACCGGTTCGAGGCCCTCAAGGCCAGGGTCGAGAACACTGTCGACGCAGTCATCACGTCGGCCGCACCGCTCAGCGCAGCACAGCAGCAGGCCATGGCGAAGTCGCTGAAGGACAAGCTCGGACGGAACGTAAACGTCACCACGGAAATTGACGAAAATCTCATCGGTGGCGCCGTGATTCGCGCCGGCGATGTCGTAATTGATGGATCACTGCGTGCCAGGCTCCACGGCCTCGCGAACGCGCTGATCAAGTAAAGAGGAAAAGGAAATGGCACTCAAAGCTTCTGAAATCAGCACGCTGATTAAAGAACGCATCGAGAACTTCGAGGCATCCGCGGAAGCGCGTGACGTCGGCACCGTTATCGCGGTTACCGACGGCATTGTTCGCATCCACGGCCTGGCTGACGCTCGCTACGGCGAGATGCTGGAGTTCCCGGGCAACACCTTCGGTATGGCACTCAACCTCGAGCAGGACTCGGTGGGTGCGGTTGTCCTGGGTGACTACAAGCACATCTCGGAAGGCGCGACCGTCAAGACAACGGGCCGGATTCTCGAGGTGCCCATTGGTGACGCCCTGCTGGGCCGCGTCGTCGACTCGCTCGGCAACCCGATCGATGGCAAGGGCCCGATCAAGGCCGAGGCCACGGCGCCGATCGAGAAGGTTGCGCCGGGCGTCATCGAGCGCCAATCGGTTTCGCAGCCGGTCCAGACGGGACTTAAGTCGATTGACTCGATGGTGCCGATCGGCCGTGGCCAGCGCGAGCTGATCATCGGTGACCGCCAGACGGGCAAGACGGCTCTCGCGATCGACACGATCATCAACCAGGTCGGCACGGGCATCAAATGCATCTACGTTGCTATCGGCCAGAAGGCCTCCTCGATCGCGGGCGTCGTAAGAAAGCTCGAGGAAGAGGGCGCGATGGAACATACGATCGTCGTTGCTGCCGCTGCCGCCGACAGCCCCGCCATGCAGTACATCGCACCGTACTCCGGTGCGTCGATGGGTGAGTACTTCATGGACAAGGGTCAAGACGCACTCATTATTTACGACGATCTCACGAAGCAGGCCTGGGCCTATCGCCAGGTGTCGCTGCTCCTCAGGCGTCCGCCGGGCCGTGAAGCCTATCCGGGCGACGTTTTCTACCTGCACTCGCGCCTCCTGGAGCGAGCTGCCCGCGTCAACGCGGCACACGTCGAGGCAGTGTCGGGTGGCAAGGTGAAGGGCAAGACCGGCTCGCTCACGGCGCTGCCGATCATCGAAACGCAGGCCGGTGACGTATCCGCATTCGTGCCAACGAACGTCATCTCGATTACGGACGGCCAGATCTTCCTCGAGACGGATCTTTTCAATGCCGGCTTCCGTCCGGCCATCAACGCCGGCCTGTCGGTATCTCGTGTGGGTGGTGCGGCCCAGACGAAGATCATCAAGAAGCTCGGCGGTGGTGTCCGCCTCGCACTCGCGCAGTACCGCGAGCTTGCGGCCTTCGCCCAGTTCGCTTCCGACCTCGATGCGGCTACCCGCGCGCAGCTCGAGCGCGGTGAGCGTGTCATGGAGCTGATGAAGCAGAAGCAGTACTCACCGCTGTCGGTGGCCGAGATGGCGCTGTCGCTGTACGCCGTGAACGAGGGATACCTCGACAAGATCGCCGTTGCGCATATCGTCGACTACGAAGCGGAGCTGCATGACTTTGCGAAGTCCAGCTATGCGGGGGAGCTGGACCGGATCAACGAAACCGGCGATTACAACGACGAGATCGAGGCAGGCCTGAAGGCGATTTGCGAGGGTTTTGCCGAGAAGGGCGCTTATTAATCGCGCGCATGGCGCGCGCCTACGGGGCAAATAGATGGCAGGCGAAAAAGAAATCCGCTCGAAGATCGCTTCTGTAAAAAACATGCAGAAGATCACGAGTGCGATGGAAAAAGTCGCGGCAAGCAAGATCCGCAAGGCGCAGCAGCAGATGGAAGCGTCGCGGCCTTATGCGCAACGTATTCGTCGCGTCGTCGGGCACCTGACGAAGGCCAACCCGGAGTACATGCACCCGTACCTGACGGAGCGCGAGGTCAAACGTGTGGGGCTGATCGTCATCTCGACGGACCGCGGCCTGTGCGGCGGGCTGAACGCCAACCTGTTCAAGTCCGTGATCGGTGAGCTTGCCGACTGGAAGGAACAGAACGTCGAGGTCGATATGGTGCTGGTTGGCGCCAAGGCCGTGCAGTTCTTCCGCCGTATGGGCGGCAACGTCGTCGGCACAGCGACGCACCTCGGCGATGCGCCGAGCGTCAACGACCTGATCGGCGCGATGACGATCATGCTCAATTCATACGAGGAAGGGAAGATCGATCGCCTGTACCTCGTGCACAACGTGTTCGTTTCGGCCATGAGCCAGAAGCCGGTCGTTGCACAGCTGCTGCCGGCTGCCGTCGAGCTCGAGGAAGGCGAACTGCAGGCGCATTGGGACTACATCTACGAGCCCGGCGCGCGCGACCTGCTCGATGACGTCCTGAGCCGTTACATCGAGTCGCAGGTATACCGCGGGGCGGTCGAGAACTTCGCCTGTGAAATGGCCGCCAAGATGGTGGCGATGAAATCCGCGACCGATAACGCCGGGGAGATCATCGAAGGCCTGCAGCTCGAATACAACAAGGCTCGCCAGGCTGCGATCACGCAAGAACTTTCAGAAATTGTCGGCGGCGCTGCTGCCGTATCAGGTTAGAGGACCCAAGAAATGAGCACTGGAACTACTGTGCAGGTTATCGGCGCTGTCGTGGACGTGGAGTTCCCGGCGGGCCAGATCCCGAAGATATATGACGCACTCGTCATCGACGACGCGGGGGTAACGCTCGAAGTTCAGCAGCAGCTGGGCGACGGCGTCGTACGTACGATTGCGATGGGTTCGTCGGAAGGCCTGAAGCGCGGCATGAACGTCACCGACACGGGCGCACCGATTTCGGTGCCGGTCGGCGAAAAGACGCTGGGTCGCATCATGGACGTGCTCGGCAACCCGATCGACAACGCGGGTGACATTGGCGCAGAGACGAGCATGCCGATTCACCGAGCTGCCCCGAGCTACGAGGACCAGGCGGCGACGACCGAGCTGCTCGAGACGGGCATCAAGGTCATCGACCTCATCATGCCGATCGCCAAGGGCGGCAAGGTCGGCCTGTTTGGCGGCGCCGGCGTAGGCAAGACCGTCACGCTCATGGAGCTGATTCGCAACATCGCTCACGAGCACTCGGGTTATTCGGTATTCGCAGGCGTCGGTGAGCGCACCCGTGAGGGTAACGACTTCTACCACGAGATGACCGAATCGGGCGTTATCGACAAGGTGTCGCTGGTCTACGGCCAGATGAACGAGCCGCCGGGCAACCGTCTCCGCGTGGCGCTGACGGGCCTGACGATGGCAGAAGCCTTCCGCGACGAGGGCCGTGACGTCCTGATGTTCATCGACAACATCTACCGTTACACACTCGCCGGCACGGAAGTATCCGCACTGCTCGGCCGCATGCCCTCTGCCGTGGGCTACCAGCCGACGCTTGCCGAGGAAATGGGCGTACTGCAGGAGCGCATTGCTTCGACGAAGACGGGTTCGATTACTTCGTTCCAGGCTGTCTATGTCCCTGCCGACGACCTCACCGACCCGTCGCCGGCCACGACCTTTGCGCACCTCGACGCGACGCTCGTGCTGTCGCGCCAGATTGCCGAACTCGGTATCTACCCGGCGGTAGACCCGCTCGATTCCACATCACGTATTCTCGATCCGAACATCATCGGCCAGGAACACTATGACTGCGCGCGTGGCGTGCAGGCCGTGCTGCAGCGCTACAAGGAGCTGCAGGACATCATTGCGATCCTGGGTATGGACGAACTGTCCGAAGACGACAAGCTGCAGGTCAACCGCGCACGCAAGATCCAGCGCTTCCTGTCGCAGCCGTTCTTCGTGGCCGAGGTTTTCACGAACTCTCCGGGCAAGTACGTTACGCTCGCCGAGACCATCCGCGGCTTCAGCGGCATCGTCAATGGTGACTACGACCACATTCCGGAGCAGGCCTTCTACATGGTCGGCACGATTGACGAGGCGGTCGAGAACGCGAAGAACTTCATGTAGGAGCCCGCCTTACGGGCGCTGCGCTCCCACAGGGGACCGATAACATGGCAACCATTCAAGTCGACATCGTTTCAGCCGAAGGCGAAATCCACACCGGCACCGCCGCGATGGTCTTCGCGCCGGCGTCCATGGGCGAAGTCGGTATCGCGCCGCGTCACGCACCGATGCTGACGACGCTCAAGCCGGGCGAAGTGCGTATCCGGGATGAAGACGGCAAGGAAGAGGCCTTCTACATCACGGGCGGCATCATGGAGATACAGCCCAACCGTGTCATGGTGCTGGCCGACACGGCGCTGCGTGGCGACGAGCTCGACGAGGCCGCGGCACTGGTGGCCCAGCAGGAAGCCGAAAAGGCCCTGGAAGGTGCCTCCGAAGAGACCGATCTGGCGCGCGCGCAGGCGGAGCTCGAAGAAGCACGCGCGCGCTATCGCGCCGCCCAGAAACTCAAGGGAAAAAGGTGACGCAATAGCCACAATCGGGCTCCGGGCCCGAGAAAGGAGGCCGCCGCACAGGCGGCCTTTTCTATTTCAGGATACCGAGCCTGTCTGTGAGTTCGACCGGGTTGCCGTCATGATCGACGAGGCCGCGTGGCGGATCGTAGGCCTGGGTCAG
This sequence comes from Woeseiaceae bacterium, assembly GCA_041574455.1. Taxonomy (GTDB): domain Bacteria; phylum Pseudomonadota; class Gammaproteobacteria; order Steroidobacterales; family Woeseiaceae; genus UBA1847. Next base: position 31,705 of record JBFFOM010000003.1, read on the forward strand.
CGGCGTCACGATGAACATCGTCACGAAGCAGGCGGCGCAGCCGAGCAGATCGGCCGGCAGCTGGGGCCAGATCGTCGACACCATGAACCAGACGCCGAGGCCGGACCACATTCCCGCGAGTGCGCCGGTGCGGTTCGCTTTCTTCCACCATACGCCAAGAACGAATGGCCCGATGACGGCGGCGAGGATGAAGATGTTCGCGTCGAGGATCGTGTTGAACACAACCTGGGCGTTCAGGGCCGCTGCGACGGCGAGAATGCCACCACCGGGGATCGCTGCCCGGATGACGATGAGCCGCAGTCGCTCCGACGGCTCGCGCTTGACCAGCGGCAGCAGGTTCGTACTGATGATGGTGGCGGCAGCCAGGATGGCGCTGTCGCAGGAACTCATGATCGCGGCGAGCAGCGCGCCGACGAAGATCGCGATCGCGACGGGGTGCAGGTGCTCGAGTGCCAGCATCGGGATCACCGACTCGGGGTTCTCGAGGCCGGGCATCGTGACGCTGCCGATGATGCCCAGCGTTACCGGGATCATCGCGATGCCAATGTAGGCGACCGCGCCGATGTAGAAAGAATGCTGGGCGACGCGCTCCGACTTCGCAGACATGGCGCGCTGCAGCAGGGACTGCGAAACAATGTCGCCGATGCCGAAGATCAGCCACATGCGCAGGTAGACGAGCCAGCGTTCCAGCGTGTGCTCCAGTGGCACCATGCGGAAGGTATGTTCCGGTAGCTGCGCCGCGATCGTCGACCAGCCGCCGACGTCTATCAGGACGACGACGAGCAGCATCACGAGCCCGAGCACGATGACGACCATCTGGATGAAGTCTGTCAGCGCCACGGCGAGCATGCCGCCAAGCGACGTGTATACGATGACTACGATCGATCCGCCGATGATGCCTATGGCCAGCGGAATCCCCGTCAACGTTTCGAAGATGACGCCGAATGCCACGAGCATGCCGGCGACCCACATCAGGCTCGAGGTCGCGGAGATGAACCCGGCGATCCCGCCAGCCGTCGTGCCGAAACGCTGCTCGAGGAACTCGATGAATGAGTAGGCGCGCAGGCGCCGGATCAATCGTACGAAGAACAGCCCGATCAGCACGAGGCAGAGCGCGCCGCCGAAGGGGTCGGCAATGACGCCGAGCATGCCGTTGTCATAGGCGGCACCGGCGCCCCCGATCATCATGCCGCCGCCGAACCAGGTCGCCACGATCGTCGTCGTGCACAGCCACAGTGGCAGGCTGCGACCGGCCACCGCGAACTCGGCGACCGAGTGCGTTTTTTTCGACGAGTAGACGCCCACCGCGATCATGATCACGATGTAGATCCCTACGCCGGTCAGAATGACTGCCTGAGTGGACATGGTGTTGTTCTTGTTGGGCCCCCGCGCCGAGCGTACCACCAAACGCAGCGCGCAAGCGGGCGAAGATCAGGGAATCCTCAGGGATTCGTCAGTTACCTGCGGGGCCGTGGCGCGACGATAAGCTCGGGATAACGGGTCCCGGGAGGTGTAATCATGAGAGCACAATTTATCGTCATTCTGGGGCTGTCGCTGCTGGCGGCACCGGGCTACGCCAGCGAAACAGGACCCCGGCCCACAGGCGCCCGCTCGGAAGTCTGGCTGGCCGTGACCAGCTGGCCGGCCCTCGGTGACCTGCAACCGGTAACGAGCGGGGGGTTCGATGCTGCGGGGTTCGGTATCGGCGGGGCCATGCACTGGCCGGTGCTTGCATTGAAGAACAGCGAGCTACTCATTGGCATCGACGGCTTCATCGCGGCCACGGGCAGCAATATCAGTGGCGTGATCGACGACGTGCTCGCGCGGCATGGGTTCCTCGGCACCTCGGTCAAATGGGCGCTCGGGGATGCGCGCAACGTCCAGCTGGACGCAGGCCTGGGTTTCCACCTCGCGGACATGGCCGAGGTCAGTACCGAGTATATCGGTATCGAGCACGAGGCCTGGGAGGCGTCGCGTGTCGGCGCGTTCGTCGGTGGCACCTGGGATATCGGCGCGGGGCGCGCCGGCAAGACCAGCGGATTGTCGCTGTCACTCAAGGTCCATTTCGTCGACTTTGGCGCGGTCCAGGACGAAGATGTTCTCTTCCAGCCGCTGTTTGGCGCGGATGCCGGCGAGCTTGACGGCCCGCTCTACTTGCTCCAGATCGGCTGGGCCGGTCGGTAGTTCCATGACCCGATGATGCGCGTGCGCGGCTTATGGCCGGGCAAATGCTCGCGTTGCCAGCGGCGAAAGGCCGGGACGTCGACCTCGGCCGGTACGCTCCAGTGCTTCTTGCCGAAGTAGCGCACCGTGTACTCGTCGAGGAATCCGGCGCTGCGTACGCGCAGCAGGTCGTCGAGATACGGGTCCGACACACCGGTATGTTCGGCGCGCTGCGCCTCCCAGGTCTCGACCAGGTGCTGACGCGCCGTGTACTCGCAGCCGTAATCGCTGTTGCGCGCCGGGTTGTCGCCGCCCAGCTGAAGCTGGCAGGCACTCCGCGTCAGGCTGTAGGACACCCAGCTTTGCAGCACGGGGTCGTCATCGGTGATGGCGTGCGGCGCAAGGTAGAACGTATCGCCGTCCGTGACGCCGTCACGCGTGAAGATCTCGCCGCCGAGCGCGGCCAGCGGCAACCATGCCAGAAGCAGCAGAATTCGCATGGTTCCAGCCTACCTCACAGCGCTTAACGAGACCTGAAGCACTACGCAAAACTGGACTTCATGTATCATTCGCAGGCTAAGAATCAAAGAGTTAGCTGTCTTGGGACTCTCCACGATCATCCTCGCGGCAGGCCAGGGAAAGCGCATGCGGTCCGCCCTGCCGAAAGTGCTCCAGCCATTGGCCGGGCGGCCGCTGCTGGGGCACGTGATCGACTGCGCCGCGGCGCTGTCGGCCGATGACGTGTGCGTCGTCTACGGGCATGGCGGCGAGACCGTAAAGAACGCGTTTCCCGGTGACGCGCTGCGCTGGGTGCTGCAGGCCGAGCAGTACGGGACGGGCCATGCCGTGCAGCAGGCCATGCCGGGGACACCCGACGGCAACCGGGTGCTCGTGCTGTTCGGCGATGTACCGTTGTTGACGCCGGCCACCTGTCAGCGACTCTTGGACGACACGCCGGCAGAGGATGTCGCGGTGCTGACCGTCGACATGGACGATCCGACGGGTTATGGCAGGCTCATCCGCGACGGCGACAACGTCAGTCGCATCGTCGAGCAGAAAGACGCGACACCCGAAGAACGGGCCGTCGTCGAGATCAACACGGGCGTACTCGTGTGCCCCGCCGACAAGCTGAGGAGCTGGCTCGACAATCTCGGCAACGACAACGCGCAAGGCGAGTATTATCTGACCGACGTCATCGCGATGGCAGTGAGCGACGGCGTCACCGTGCACGGCATCAAGGCCGACAACTGGACCGAAGTAATGGGCATCAACGACAAGAAGCAACTGGCCGAAGCCGAGCGTGCGCTGCAGGCGCGGCTCGTGGACGAACTCATGGAGCAGGGCGTCGGGTTTGCGGACCCAGCGCGCGTCGACATACGCGGCCAGCTCAAATGCGGCAAGGATGTGTTCATCGACGTCAACGCCGTCTTCGAAGGCGTCGTCGAGCTCGGTGACGGCACGACGATCGAGTCGAACAACCTCGTCCGCGACAGCAGGCTCGGCCCCGGTACGCTCGTGCATTCGAATTGCCACATCGAGGGCGCGACGACCGGCAACAATTGTGAAATCGGCCCGTTTGCGCGGCTGCGTCCCGGCGCGGAACTTGCCAACGACGTCAAGATCGGCAATTTCGTCGAGGTCAAGAAAAGCACGATCGCCGATGGCAGCAAGGTCAATCACCTGACCTACATCGGCGACGCCACGATCGGCAAGGGCGTCAACGTCGGTGCCGGCACCATCACCTGCAACTACGACGGCGCCAACAAGTTCCGGACGACGATCGGTGACGGCGCGTTCATCGGCTCGGGCGTCGAGCTCGTGGCGCCGGTCAAGGTGGGTGCCGGCTCGACCATTGGCGCCGGGTCCACGATCAGCAAAGACGTGCCCGAGGATCAGCTGGTCCTCGAGCGCTCGCGGCAAAAGACCGTGCCAGGATGGCAGCGGCCGAGGAAGAAAGGGAGTTAACGCATGTGCGGTATCGTCGGCGCTGTTGCCGAAAGAAACATCGTTCCGATTCTCGTCGAGGGACTGCACCGTCTCGAGTACCGCGGCTATGATTCGGCCGGGGTGGCCGTCATCGACAGCGAAGGTGACATTGGCCTGTGCCGGACGACCGGCAAGGTCGACAAACTCGAGGAGAAGCTCGAGACCAGTTCGCTGAGCGGTCGCATTGGCGTCGCGCACACTCGCTGGGCGACGCATGGTGGTGTTACAGAAAGCAATGCTCACCCGCACCTGTCGGGCGACCGAGTTGCAGTCATTCACAACGGCATCATCGAGAACTTCCAGGAGATCAAGGATGAGCTGCTCGGGAAGGGCTACGAGTTCAAATCGGAGACCGATACGGAAGTCGCCGCGCACCTCGTCTATGACTACCTGCAGCAGGGCGAGGACCTGCTCGGTGCAGTCAGCAAGTCCGTCGCGCGCTTCAGGGGTGCGTATGCGCTACTCGTGATTGACGCCGAAGACCCGGAGCGCATCGTCGTAAGCCGCGTCGCCAGTCCGCTCGTTATCGGGCTGGGTATTGGCGAGAACTTCGTCGCCAGCGGCGCCCCGGCACTGCTGCCGGTTACGCAGCGTTTCATCTACCTCGAGCAGGGCGACATTGCCGAAATCACGCGCGAGGAGGTCCGCATCTTCGATGACCAGGGCAACGCGGCCGATCGCGAAGTGCATGAAACCAACTGGGACGCCGAATCGGCGGAGAAGGGTCCGTACCGGCACTTCATGCTCAAGGAGATCTTCGAGCAGCCGAGTGCGCTCGCCGACACGCTGTACGGGCGCATCAGCAATCACCGGGTGATGCCGGAGTCACTCGGGCCGCGGGCGGCCGAGCTGCTCGACCAGGTCGAGCACATCCACATCGTGGCCTGTGGCACGAGCTACCATGCGGGCTGCGTCGGCAAGTACTGGATCGAGGCGCTGGCAGGCGTCCCCTGCCAGGTCGAAATCGCGAGCGAGTATCGCTACCGGCACATCGTCGTGCCCGACAACACGTTGTTCGTGACGCTGTCCCAGTCCGGCGAGACCGCCGATACGCTCGAGGCGCTGCGCATCGCGAGGCGCTCCGGCTACATCGGTTCGCTGACGATCTGCAACAGCGCGCACAGCTCGATGGTGCGTGGGTCCGACCTGGTCATGATGACGCAGGCAGGTCCCGAGATCGGCGTCGCCAGCACCAAGGCGTTCACGACACAGCTCCTTTCCATCCTGCTCGTCACCCTGATGCTCGCACGTCACCGCGGCATGGACGAGGAACGGGAACGCGAGTTCGTCAGGCACCTGTACCACGCGGCCACCGCGGCCGAGCAGGCCCTGCAGATGAGCGACGAACTAAAGGAGCTGGCCGAACAGTTCGCGGACAAGCAGCACACCCTGTTCCTGGGCCGCGGCCCGATGTGGCCGATCGCGATGGAAGGGGCGCTCAAGCTCAAGGAGATCTCGTATATCCACGCCGAGGCCTACGCCGCCGGTGAACTCAAACATGGCCCGCTGGCGCTGATAGACGAGGACATGCCCGTCGTCGTTGTCGCGCCAAACAACGAGCTGCTCGACAAACTGAAATCCAACATGCAGGTTGTGCGGGCGCGCGGCGGCCAGCTCTACGTATTCGCCGACCGGGAGACCGGCATCGAGGACGAAGATGGCGTCACGGTCATTCCCATGCCACACGCGGACAGGCTGATCGCACCGATCGTCTACACGGTGCCCCTGCAGCTCCTGTCGTATCACGTGGCCGTGCTGCGAGGCACGGACATCGACCAGCCGCGCAACCTCGCCAAAAGCGTCACGGTTGAGTAAGCGGCCACAAAGGAAACTGGCGACATCAGGGGCGGTCGCGTCAAGTTGCGTTCGAGCCGCGCCAGCGTCACTATGATCCAAAACCTGGGGGGTTGATCATGAAGTCACGTCAGAACCAACGTCGCCATTTGATTGCGGCCATGCTCGCGACGGGTATCACGCCATGGCGCAGCCTGCTGGCGAGCGACAAGCTGCTGCCGGTAACGCCGGCCGATGCCGAGGGACCTTTTTATCCTGTGGAGTTCCCCGATGACACGGACAATGACCTGCTGCGCGTCTTCGGCGAACAGGGCACGTCACCCGGGGTGCTGGCCTATGTGCATGGCAACGTGGTGGATCGGCATGGCACGCCGATCGACGGCGCACGCGTGGAAATCTGGCAATGTGACCATGGCGGTGTCTACCATCACCCGGGCGACAGCGGCGACCCCGACTCACGCTTCCAGGGCTTCGGCGCCATGGTGACGAACCGGGGAGGGGAATACCATTTTCGCGCGCTGCGGCCCGTGCCTTACCCGGGGCGCACCCCGCACATCCACTTTCGCGTCAGTGCGCCAGGGTTTGATCACCTGACCACCCAGCTCTACGTGGCCGAGGACGCCGCCCAGAACGACCGTGATGTACTCTACAAGCGCCACACACTAGAGGAGCGTCAGCTCCTGACCAGTACCTTCCGTCCGCATGACGGCGGCGTCAGCGCCGAGTTCAACATAGTTCTCGGCTGAACCGGCTTCCTTGTCAGACCGTCTCGAACCGCGCCTGGAAGAATCGGAGCATCTTCGGTTCGTAGGTGAAGCGTAATCCATGAAGCCGGTCCGCAGCCTCGGCCAGGTCGACCACGGCCTCGGCGGTGACGTCCATGTGCGCCTGCGTATAGACGCGGCGCGGAATCGTCAGCCTGACGAGTTCCAGCTTCGGCTTGTGGTTCTCACCTGTTACGGAATCGCGGCCTGCTGACACAATGCCGCGCTCCATCGAGCGCACCCCGGAGATTCGATACAGCTCGGCCGCCAGTGCCTGCGCCGGGAACTGTTCCTGCGGGATGTGCGGCAGGATACGGGTCGCGTCGAGGAACACCGCGTGGCCGCCAATGGGCAGCACGATCGGAATACCGGCGTCGCGCAGCTTGTTGCCGAGGTACTCGACCTGCCCGACGCGCGCGTGGATGTGATTGTCGTCCACACTTTCGGTGATACCGATGGCGAGCGCCTCCATGTCGCGACCCGCCATGCCGCCGTAGGTGTGCAGGCCTTCGTAGACCACGACCAGCGCGCAGGCGCGCTCGTACAGGTCGGCGTCGTTCATCGCGAGGAAGCCGCCGATGTTGACCATGGCGTCCTTCTTCGAGGACATGGTTGCGATATCGGTAAGGTCGCAGATCTCGTAGACGATCTCCCGGATCGGCTTGTCCCGGTAGCCGTCCTCGCGACGCTGAATGAAGTGGGCGTTTTCGGCGACGCGGGTCATGTCATGGACGAGCGTTACGTCGTGTTGGTCGCACCATGCGCGAACCAGTTTGAGATTCTCGAGCGATATCGGCTGCCCGCCGGCCATATTGACGCAGGTTGCGATGCACACGTACGGGATGTGTTCCGCACCGACTTCTTCGCGCAGCGCATCGAGCTTCGCAATGTCAACATTGCCCTTGAACGGATGCTCGGATTCGGCGTCATGCGCCTCGTCAATGATGACATCGACGAAGGTGCCACCGGCCAGCTCCTGGTGCAGGCGCGTCGTCGTGAAGTACATGTTCCCGGGCACGTAGTCGCCGTCGGAAATCAGCAGCTGGCTCAGGATGTTTTCGGCACCCCGACCCTGGTGTGTTGGCACCGTGTACCTGTATGAGTAGTACTCCTCGATCGTGTCTCTGAGGTGATAGAAATTGGCGCTGCCGGCGTAAGCTTCGTCGCCGCGCATCAGGCCGGCCCACTGGCGATCGCTCATCGCGCCGACGCCCGAATCGGTCAGCAGGTCGATATAGACGTCCTCCGAGCGCAACAGGAACGTGTTGTACCCGGCTTCGCGAATCGCCTCGTCGCGCTGCCCCTGGGTGGTCATCTTGAGAAGCTCTACGGCCTTGATCTTGTAAGGCTCGGCCCATGAATGTTGTCGCATCACTGCACCTCCAGAATGTCCGGAATTGCTGCTGGTGGTGTCTGGACTGGAAGGAAACACCACGAGCACACCAGTGGCATTTCATCCCTCTATGGCGGACGCCTAGAGTGGCCTTCGTCGCCTAACATAGTCCCGCGCCAGGCCGCCCGCCATACGTAGAATTACGGCGATGGTAGACTTCGCCCCATGGATTTCCTCGGCCCCACCTTCATCGTTTTTGCGATCCTGATCATCGTTGCCATCGCGGCGGTCAGCTACACCCCCGCGGCGCCTTATGGCGCCTGGCTCAAGCTCGCACAGCGTTACCAGACCGACCGCCGACCGACGGTGGTCCAGTTCACCAACCAGGTACTGATGTTTGGCGAGAAGCGGGTCAAACCCGTCAACGACTTTGCGCGTTTCGATACGACGATCGACGATTTCGGCCTGTGGATCCTGTTCAGGAACAACGACCAGCAGGAGATTCCGAGCGCAATCAAGATTCCCGGCACGCACGTGCGCTACGAGGCGCGCCACGACGATCAGTACCTGTTTCAGCTCTATGGAGAACCGCCGATTCGCATGACCGCCAAAGGCGAATTCGGCGAGACGCTGATGAAGAAAGTACAGGGCGAAGCGTGAGCAGGGAGCCAAACCCGCATCCGCTGCGGCTGCGCAAGAAGCATGGTGAAGGTAAGGGGATCGACGCGACTGCTGCGGATGGCGCGCGCCTCGTGCGCACGCAGTCGTTTCGTAATGCGATCGTCGCCAGCCTGATTGCGCTGATTGTCTTCACTATCGCGTGGATTGCCCTGACCGGACTTATGGGCCGCGTCTTTCCGTGGATGACGGTAGTGCTTGGCTGGCTGCTGGGCCTGGCCATCCGCATTGCCGGCCGTGGCGTCGACTGGCGGTTCCCTGTGCTGGCCGCAGGCATGACCCTCGTTGGTGCCGTCCTCAGTAACGTTGTCCTGGCCGCAGCCACGACGGCCGCGGAGTTCGGCACCGGGACGCTCGCGATACTGCAGAATGTGACCGACATGACCTGGCCAGTGTTTTTCGCCGAGGTATGGAGCATCGCGGACAGTTTCTTCGCCGTCCTGGCCGCCGGGTTCGCTGCGTTCCTTGCTTCGCGCAGGCTAACGCGCCGGCAACGCTATGCGCTGCGTTTGTGGAACGAAGCGTCAGATCGGCATCAGTAAGGATTCTTCGGCGCGAATGGTCGCGCCTTTGAACGCCGCGAGCTGGTCCGCTACGAGTCTCTCGATATCCTGTACGGCCTGTGCGATCCCGAGGAATACGGCGGGCTTTCTGCGCAGCAATGACCAGTCACCAGTCTCGATAATGCGCACGAGGTGCGTGATGTTGCTGCGAATCGCGTCGATGTAAGGGTTCTGGCCGTTGTACAGAACCTCGATGTAGCGATACACGCGCGTGAATTTCGAGTTCAGTCGGTCGCGCATGACCTGCTGGTAGAACGTCGGCGTCTTCTTCAGAAGATCCGTACCGGATTCATATCGGACCATGTATTCGCCGGGCTTGGCGTGTTCAACGGCGACGCCCCCGACGACGAATTCGTTATAAAGGCGGTCGCGACATTTTTCGAGGTAGCAGCGATCGGCCATCTGGGCGATGAGGTCTGCAGTTCCGATCAGGTGCCCGCAGATAATATCGCGCGGATCATCGAGCTCGATGTCGTCGAGGTCGAGTTCGTAGCCCGTGAAGTGCACGATCATGCTGGCGACGCCGACGTCGCCTGCCAGCCCGAGCTCGGGCAGGTAGCGTCTCAGGAAGTCGGCGCTGCGTGATACGTGGTACAGCGTGAACTCGGCGCCGTTGACGAAGTCCTTGTCGCGCGTCTTGTGACGGATGTAGCCGGCGTCATGGAACAGCGACGTGATGATCGCCATTTGCGCCCGCGCCGGGCCGAGGCGATCGGGTGGCTCCACGCTGCGCTCGTAACCCGCAACGAGGCGCGCGAGTGCCAGCGTCATATCGAGCGTGTGCTGCATGTCGTGATAGGTCGTGTCGCAACCCATGTACCCGGGGAAGCGGCCCGTGAACAGGCGCTCGAAATCGTAGAACGCAAGCCACAGCTTGTCGAAGGACGTGCCGGGAAACGTCTTGGTAAACAGGTCATGCACAGCCCGCCGTACCGACGCAGGGTTGCTGACCTGTACGGTATTCGTGACGTCGTAATCGTTACGGCGATCCTGGGACATGATGCGAGGCGCTTTTTTGTTTGTCATTCTACATGCGCCGCTTTCATGCCACAGGACAAATCCCGGGAATATGTAAGATGGTGTCGGACTATTTTGCAAACTCCGCGACGACAGGGGCGTGGTCCGACGGTCGTTCCCAGGCGCGCGGCTCCTTGTCGACATAGCTCGCGCTGCAGCGCTTTGTCATGCTGTCGCTCGTCAGAATCAGGTCGATACGCAGCCCGGCATTGCGACGGAACCCTGCAGCGCGGTAATCCCACCAGCTGAATGTGCCCTCCGCCTGTTCGAACTTGCGAAAGACATCGGTCAGCCCGAGGTCGATGAGTTTGCCGAGCGCCTCGCGCTCTTTAGGGCTGCAGAGAATCGCGTCGCCCCACTTCTCGGGATCGAAAACATCAGCGTCAGCTGGCGCGATGTTGAAATCACCGAGCACGACGAGATTGTCATGTTGCGCAAGCTCGGCTTCGAGAAAGCCTCTCAGCGCGCCGAGCCAGCCGAGCTTGTATGCATACTTTTCGGACCCGACCTCGGACCCGTTCGGCACGTACAGATTGACGATGCGCACCTCATCGACCGTCGTCGCAAGGACGCGGCGCTGCGGGTCCTCGAAACCGGGGAAGTCGGTCACTGGATCGTTCGCCGGGTCTTTACTGACGACGGCGACACCGTTGTAGGTTTTCTGCCCGCTTGCGATCGAGTGGTAGCCGATCTCCTGCAACGCCGCGGCCGGGAATTTCTCCGTGAGTTGCTTGATCTCCTGGAGGACGAGCACGTCGGGCTCATGACTCTGCAGCCACTCGAGCACATGCGGCAGGCGCACGTTCATCGAGTTGACATTCCAGGTCGCTATCTTCATGACATTCTCGACCAGGCTCTAGACTTCGATGCCAGTCTGCCTGAGGAGCGCGTCGACCGTCGGTTCGCGGCCGCGGAACGCCTTGTAGGCTTCCATGATGTCGCGGCTGCCGCCGACCTCGAGAATCTCACTGCGGAAGCGCGCCGCCGTTTGCTGGTCGAAAATCCCGGCTTCCTCGAATGCGCTGTAGGCATCGGCGGCCAGTACCTCGGCCCACTTGTAGCTGTAGTAGCCGGCAGCGTAACCGCCGGCAAAGATATGCGAGAAGGCGTGCGGCAGGCGGTTGATATCCGGATGCCGGATCAGCGCCACTTCGTCACGAACCTCGGCCAGGGTGTCCAGAACCGGGACAGGCGCTTCGGGGTTGTAGTCGGTGTGCACCCGGAGGTCGAAGAGCCCCAGCTCGAGCTGGCGCAACATAGCAAGTGCGGCGCCCGCATGGCGACTGGCCTCGAGCTTGTCGAAGAGCTCGCGGGGCAGCGGCCTGTTGAATTCGTGGTGGTTCGAGCACCGCGTGAGTACGTCGTAGCTCCACGCGAAGTTTTCCATGAACTGGCTCGGCAGTTCGACCGCATCCCAGGGCACGCCATTGATGCCCGACACGCTCGGGAAACCAACGCGCGTGAGCAGGTGGTGCAGCATGTGGCCGAATTCATGAAAGAGCGTGACGACATCGTCGTGTGTCAGCAGGGATACACCCTTGTCGTTCGGCGGTGGGAAGTTGCAGACGAGATAGCCAACCGGCAGCGCCGAGTGACCGTTGAGCGACTCGCGCGTGACACACTCGTCGATCCACGCGCCCGTGCGTTTGCCGTTGCGCGCAAACAGGTCGGTGTAGAAGCTGCCGAGCACGACGCCGTCCTGGCTGACGTCGTAATAGCGCACATCGTCGTGCCAGGCCGTAATACTGTCGTCTGCATGCAATTCGACGCCGTAGAGTTGCGACGCCAGCGCGAACAGACCTTCCTTCACGGTTCCGGCCGGAAAATACGCGCGCAACGCCTCGATCGAAACCGAGAATTTCTCCTGTTTGTATTTCTCGAGCCAGTACGTGACGTCCCAGGCCGCGAGCGGCATGCCGGCAAACTCGGTCAGTTCCGCGAGCTCCCGTTCGGCGGCCTCACGAGAGTGCGCAGACAGCTCGCGCAGGAACCCGATGACCTGCTCCGGCGTATCCGCCATCTTGGTCGCCAGAGAATACTCGGAGTAGTTGCCAAAGCCGACGAGATTCGCCGCCTCGTGGCGCAAAGCGAGAATCCGTTCGATGATCTCGCTGTTGTCCCATTTGGGGTCGTGTACCTGGTCGGAACCGCGTGTAACCCAGGCGCGATACAGGGCCTCACGAACGTCACGCGAGTCAGCCTGACGCATCACGGCATCGTAGGTCGGGAAGTTAAGCGAAAAGAGCCATCCATCGAGCCCCGCATTCCGCGCGTCCTCGGCTGCCCGGTCCAGCAATGCCCTGGGAAGTCCGCGCAGGTTCTCTTCTGCGGTGATGTTCAGCGACCATGCATCGGAAGCGTCCTGAACATTGTGTTCGAAACTGGCCTGCGCCTCGGCGAGTTCCTGCATGATGGCCTTGAAACGATCCTTTGCTTCTTTTTCGAGATCGACGCCCGCAAGGTGAAAATCGCGCAGGGCGTTCTCGATGGCGCGGCGACTTTCGGCCGATGCGTCTTCGGGCAGGCTGCGCTCAACCTCGGCATAGGCGCGCTGCAAGTCGGTATTCTGTGATAATTCGGTGCCGAACTCGGTCAGCAGAGGCAGCGCCTCCTTGTATGCCTCGCGCCAGTCCGTGGACCCGAGTACGCTTTGCAGGTGACTGACGGGTGACCAGATGCGGCCCAGCTCGTGCCCCATGTGCTCGACCGGGGCGACGAGGCTGTCGATGCCCGGCGTCGCGCCTGCGTGCAACAGGCGTTCAAGCTCGCTGCGCTGATCGGCGATGACCTGGCGGATCGCGGGCAGCACATGCTCGGGCCTGATCTCGTCGAAGCGGGGCAGCGACGATGTATCGAGTAAGGGATTGCTCATCGGGTGATTGATATCCTTTTCTGGCGCCGCATATTAGCACAGGCATGTGGACGAACCGCGTGGGCAAAAAACGACAACAGGGCAACATAAAGTGACGGAACGATACGACTTACTGGTTATTGGCGGCGGTAGCGGCGGGTTGGCACATGCGCAGAGAGCAGCTGAGTACGGTGCACGTGCAGCGGTTGTCGAAAAGGGTCCGCTGGGCGGTACCTGTGTCAACGTCGGCTGCGTACCGAAGAAGGTCATGTGGTATGCCGCGCATCACGCGCACCAGTTTCGTCACGTCGCCGATTACGGTTTCGACGTCGCCGTCAGGGGGCACGACTGGAACGGCCTCAAGGCGCGACGCGATGCGTACATCGAACGCCTGAACGGCATTTACAGGGATAACCTCGACAAGCGTGGTGTGACCTACCTGGCCGGCACCGCCCGGTTTGTCGACGCACACACGGTTGATGTCGACGGCCGCCAGGTCGAGGCAGAGCGAATTGTTGTCGCCACGGGCGGCCGACCGCTGGTGCCGGACATTCCGGGTGCGCAACTCGGCATCACATCCGACGGGTTCTTCGCGCTCGAGGAGCGCCCGCAGCGGGTGCTTATCGCCGGCAGTGGCTATGTTGCCGTGGAGCTCGCCGGCGTGTTCGACGCGCTCGGTTCGGACGTGCAGCTGGTTGTTCGCAAGGATGCGGTGCTGCGCGACTTCGACGAGATGCTTGGTGCGAAGCTGATGGAAGCGATGGATCGCGAGGATATCGACCTGGTCACGAGGGTCGTACCGAAGTCGGTTGAACGCACGGACGACGGTATCGTACTGCATGCTGCAGACGGCCGGACCTTTGGTCCTGTCGACACGCTGGTCTGGGCCATTGGACGATCGCCAAACACGGATGGCCTCGAGCTGGCCAACGCCGGCGTCGAGCAGGATGCTGATGGCTTCATTCCCACGGACAAGTTTCAGCAGACCAATGTCGAGAGCGTCTTTGCGCTTGGCGACGTAACCGGCCGCGCGCAGCTTACGCCGGTCGCCATTGCCGCGGGGCGGCGCCTGGCAGACCGGTTGTATGGCGGCATGGAAGGCCGACATCTTGAGTACGAGCTGATTCCGACCGTCGTATTCTCACATCCGACGATCGGCACGGTGGGCCTCACAGAGGCACAGGCGCGCGAGCAATACGGCGATGGGGTCAGGGTCTACACGAGTGGATTTGTCGGCATGTACTACGCGCTCGGCACGAACAAGAAGCGCTCAAGCATGAAGCTGATCACGGCCGGGGAAGATGAGAAGGTCGTCGGCTGTCACGTCATTGGCGAAGGTGCCGACGAGATGATGCAGGGCTTCGCTGTCGCGATGCGCATGGGCGCGACCAAACGAGACTTCGACGACACGGTGGCAATTCACCCGACGAGCGCCGAAGAGCTCGTCACGCTGCGCTAGCCCTGCCGTATACTGATCTTCAGTCTGGCTTACAGGGCATCGTTATGAAACAGATTATGACAATAGCAGGCTTCCTGATCGTGCTGGCAATAGCCATCTTCGGCTGCCTGCTGATCTTTGGCGTTATAACTTTCGAGAGTGCCGGTGGGAGCTTTATCAAGATGATCGCCGCGATCGCGCTGCTTGGCGGCTGCGCAGCGTTGATCGGGCTGTTGATGGCTAAGAAGGAGTGACAGTATCTACTTCTTCCCGGCGAGGAGCAGGATGATCTCCGCGAGCTCCTCCTCAAGACCATTTGCCACTTCCAGGTAGATTTCGTTTTCCCTGATCAGGAATGTGAACTCTGCGCGGAGAATCTGCCTGACGTCATCGTCCCAACGGATGAACTCCCGGTTGTAGCTGTCAAAATACCGCCGCGACTCCCACGCGGAAATCACGATGCGCTCGTCATAGATTGTGCCGTTGTAGTCGACCCGCGTGTAGTGATGACCATAGAGGTTCATTATTCGGTAACGCAGCGACTTGTCTCGTATCAGCTCTATCTTGCCGGACGATAACGCAGACTCGAATACGCCGACGGCAGGGAAAAATGTCGGGCTTTCGTAGCGTGCAGCCCAGTATTCATCAACCGAAAAGTCTTCATTGCGCTGAAGCTTCGTGACCACCGCGCGCATGCGGTTACCCTTGCCGGTCTGCGTTTCGATGATGGAGTCGAGATGCTCGGCATCGCGCTCCAGGTCGGCGAGCAGTTCCCGGTAGAACTGTTGTTCCCAGAGCCTGTCCTGACGATCGTCGTTCCACTGCGTAAACTGGAGGCCCAGGAAAATGCCGACGATAACGACGACGAGGTCCAGCCCGACGGCGAACCAGTTCTGGTCCGAGACATGGGACATGAAACGCCTGAGGATCATTGCCGCTCTATGCAGTGATCTTCATCTGCTTGAGCACGGGCGCCGTGTCCGGGCGCACGCCGCGCCAGATGTGGAAGGATTCGGCCGCCTGTTCGACCAGCATGCCCCAGCCCATGACGGAGCACTCCGCACCGTGCTCGCGAGCCCACAAGCTGAACGGTGTCGGGCTGAGCCCGTAAGACAGGTCGTAGCAAAACGTTGCGGCAGTGACCGCGGCCGTCGGATAGGGCGGCGCGTCACCTTTGATGCCCGCGGACGTCGCGTTGATGATCAGATCGTAGGTCTCGGTCACCGGGATGACGTTGAAGCGACAGGCCGACACTGGTCCGGAGCGTGCAAAGTGCCGCGCCAGCGCTTCTGCTTTGTCGATCGTGCGATTCGCGATGCGCAGTGATGCCGGCTGCATCTCGAGCAACGGACCGACAATGCCACGGGTCGCGCCGCCGGCACCGAGGATCAGGATGTTGGATCCTTCAATGGTGAAATTGTGGTTGATTGCGAGGTCGCGCAGAAGGCCGATGCCGTCGGTGTTTTCGCCGTGAATCTCGCCGTCACGAAACGACATCGTGTTGACCGCACCCGCCGTGGCGGCGCGCTCGGAGAGCTGGTCGCACAGCTTTGCGACTTCTGCCTTGTGCGGAACGGTGACATTGAGTCCCTTGCCACCGGTGCGCTGAAACTGGCGTACGGCCGTCTCGAGCTTTTCGGGCGTAACCTGGAGCAGTTCGTACTGGATGTTTTCGCCGGTCTGGAGGGCGAATAACCGATGGATGACGGGCGAGCGGCTATGGGAAACCGGGTAGCCCATCACTCCGTAACGGTCAATCGTCGTCATTCGCTCTCCGCAAGCCAGCGCGCAGCGTCTTTCGCGAAGTACGTGAGTATCGCGACCGCGCCAGCACGCTTGATGCCGAGCAACGACTCTAGCACGACCGCGCGCTCGTCGAGCCACCCGTTCATGGACGCGGCCCTGAGCATCGCGTATTCGCCGCTCACCTGGTACGCCAGGGTCGGCGCACCAAAGGCGTCCTTTACCCGGCGCACGATATCGAGATAAGGCATGGCCGGCTTGACCATGATCATGTCGGCGCCCTCGTCGAGATCGAGGCCCGCTTCGCGTACGGCTTCGTCGGTATTCGATGCCGCAACCTGGTAGGTGTGCTTGTCCCCGCCCTTGATGTTGTCGGCAGAGCCGCACGCGTCGCGGAACGGGCCGTAAAAGCTGGACGAGAACTTGGCTGAGTAGGCAATGATGACGGTATTGATATGTCCGGCTTCTTCGAGCGCCGCCCGAATCGTGCCGATACGCCCATCCATCATGTCGGATGGCGCAACGGCGTCGGCTCCGGCTGCGGCGTGCGACAGCGCTTGCCTGGTGAGCATCTCGACCGTGACATCGTTCAACACGTAGCCGTCGTCGTCGATGATGCCGTCCTGGCCGTGCGTGGTGTAGGGATCGAGTGCGACATCCGTGATGACGGCGAGTTCGGGAAGAGCTTCCTTGATGGCCTTGACCGCGCGCTGCACGAGCCCGTCGGGATGCGCGCACTCGGCGCCATCGAGGCTTTTCTTCTCCTGGTCGATGACCGGGAACAGCGCGACGGCAGGAATACCGAGATCGCGCACTTCGACGAGCTCCTCGAGCAGCAGGTCGATGCTCTTGCGCGTGACGCCCGGCATCGACGCGACGGCCTCCTCGCGGCCCTTGCCCTCGAGAACGAAGACCGGGTAGATGAAGTCGGCGCTCGACAACGTGGTTTCAGCGACCAGGCGCCTGAGCGCCGGCGTGCGGCGGTTGCGGCGCATGCGAATCCAGGGGAACTGTCCGGGGGACGGTGCACTCATAGCTAATCAGAATAAACCAGAGAAGTACTTATTTTCCCTGTATTTAGGTAGGGTTTCCACGGTTGCGGGCCATTTTGACCGGATCCGGTAATAAATGCCCCGGGGGGCGGGTCATCTCGAATGACAAGTAGCAGCACAGAGGGAGGGCGCCGGAAGAGGTTTGACGGCCTTGTAGCCGTCTATTACCCGGACATGTTCCGCTACGCCGCCTGGCTCTGCCGGGACAGGGCAATCGCTGAAGATGTCGTCCAGGAAGCGCTGTTGCGCGCCTGGAAAGCTCTCGACTCCCTGCGCGACGGTGCGGCTGCCAAGCAATGGCTGCTGACGATCGTGCGCCGGGAGAACGCCCGCTACTTTGAGCGTCGCCGCCTGGAAACGGTCGATATCGACAACCTGTCGGCGGCGCAGGCGGCAATGCTCGCGGAGGCGCCGAACGAGGAACTCGCGGATATGCGGGAAGCAATCTTCGAACTCGACGACGACTACCGCGAACCGCTGGTTCTGCAGGTCCTGATGGGCTACAGCACCAACGAGATTGCCGCAATGATGGGGCTGAAGCAGGGTGCCGTGCTGACGCGGCTGCACCGGGCCAGGCACAAGTTGATGGACAGCATGGCTGACGAATGAGTAACGGCGAAGACAACAAGTTCCAGGAACTCGATCTGAAGATCGCGAAAGCGTTGCAGATCGACGTGCCGCCGCTCGTCATGCCGGAGCTGCCCGAGATCGACGACACCAACGTCACCATTCTGCCCGTGCGCAGGCGTTCGACCAGGCCCCTGTGGTTTGCCGTCGCGGCAAGCGTGGTTCTCGCGTCGTCGATTGCGCTGCGCATGTCCGGCGTATTCACGACCGACGGCTCGCTCACCGGGGAAGTGCTGGCGCACCTCGATCACGAGCCCGGGGCATTGCAGGTAACCGACATTGCAGTGTCGGACGAACAGCTGGCCCGGGCCGTACCCGCAAGACTCGCGACGTTCAGCCGCGGTGATGCCCTCGTGACTTACGCCATGCCCTGCAAGATCAATGGACGCACGGCTCCGCACCTGGTCATCCAGGGGCAACATGGTCCGATTACGATCCTGTTGATGCCTGAAGAAAAAGTCGCTGTAGCGATGCCTTTTGACGGCGACAACGTGCACGGCGTGATCATCCCGGCTGGCGATGGCAGTATCGCTATTGTTGGCCCGCGCGAAGAAGCGCTTGAATCAATTCGGGCAGACATGCTCGAATCAGTCACGTGGACAACTTGAGTCCACGCGAGAACGCCCGTCCGGGCATTACCTAGGTAGGAGAGAGAGAAGATGTCAGAGAAGAAAATAGTGAAGCCTGTCGCTTTGGCTGTGGGTGCCGCCCTCGCGGGTTCGTTCGCCATTGCTGGTGCGGTCAATGCGGCCGAAACGGCCGAGAGTCCGTTCAAGATGTCGAGCCTCGAGGTCGGCTACATGCTCGGTGAACACGAAGGCAGCTGCGGCGAAGGCTCCTGCGGTGAAGGTCACGACAAGGACAAGGAAGGTGAAGGCGCCTGCGGTGAAGGTCACGACAAGGACAAAGAAGGTGAAGGCGCCTGTGGCGAGAAGGAAGGTGAAGGCAGCTGCGGCGAAGGCTCCTGCGGCGGCGACAAAGACGAGGGTGAAGGTAGCTGCGGCGGATCCGCCTGACGAATCTTCATGTTCGTATGAGAAAGCCCGCGCCAGGCGCGGGCTTTTTTTTGCTAGATTGACGCGTATGGCCAGGGAAATGACACGCTGCAAATGGGCGACCAGCGTCAGCCTGGACTACATCCGCTATCACGACGAGGAGTGGGGTGTGCCCGTTTATGACGATCGCACGCAGTTCGAGTTCCTGATCCTCGAGGGTGCACAGGCGGGCCTGAGCTGGTCGACGATCCTCAACAAACGCGCCGGCTATCGTAAGGCTTTTGCCGACTTCGACCCGGAGAAAGTGGCGCGCTTCACGAAGAAACGCGTCGAGAAGCTCCTGACCGATCCCTCGATCGTGCGTAATCGCCTCAAGGTCGAATCCACTGTGACGAACGCGAAAGCATTCCTCGCGGTGCAGGAGGAGTACGGGACGTTCAGCGATTACATCTGGGGCTTCGTCGATGGCAAGCCGATCGAGAATCGCTTCAAACGCGACCGCGACATCCCGGCGACGTCACCCGAGTCCGATGCGCTCAGCAAGGACCTCAGAAAGCGCGGCTTCAGATTTGTCGGCAGTACGATCGTGTACGCGCACATGCAGGCAACCGGTCTCGTGAATGATCACGTGACCGGCTGCTTTCGCTTCAACGCATGTGCAAAGCTTAAATGAGCGCTATTCGTCCGCCTCCCACGTGGCTCTGCGTACCACCTTGCCGTTGTAGACGCGGGTTCGGTCGCAATCCAGGGCGTCGTCCATGATCTCGTTCATCTTCTGGCGACCACCGCCGTTGGCGCTGTGCTGGTAAGCCTTGCCGAATGCCGTGAAGTTGGCGAAGCTGGTCACCCACTTGAAATCCCAGTCGGGCTCACCCTCGCCGCCGAATACAGGCCACATCATGTAGGCGCCACTCTCGTCCCCAATGCTTTCGAGGTATGCATTTGCTTCCCCGATCCTGTCTAACAGGGCGTCCCACTCGACGTCATCGTTCCTGGTGCAGTTGGAGAACATGACCACGACGTCGTCAGGCATTTCGCCTTCGGGCGGGCTCCTCACTTCGATGGTCGCCCAGTGTTCATGTGACTGGCAGGTCACGGCTTCGTCGAAACCCTTCGCTGCCTTGCCGCCCTCGGCAAGGTACGTGTCGATTCCGGCACCCATGGCTTCCTGGCTGGTCCAGTATCCAAGCCAACCGACCTCAAACGTGTCGGCACCATAGTAGTACGGCGTCAGGATCATCGCGCCGTAGCTATCGACACCCCGTTCGTCCATCCAGGCATTCCACGCTGCGGTCGCCTTGTCCATGTCACCGGCGTCCTTGCCTTCGTTATAGCTACACGTGAAGGTGTCGACCGGTACGACGTAACGCGGCTGCTCTTCCTCCTGGGCGAGCGCCGCCGACCATGCGAGTGGCAGGGCAATTGTCGCTACAATGATCTTCTTCATTATTGTTTCCCCCCAAGGGTGGTTTTTGCGTTCCCGGCGAGATTACCGATTACAATCTAGTATATAGGTTGACGACAATCTTGCTAGAGGGGAAGTCAATGTCAGAAGAAGCAACAACTAAACCAGGAACCGGTTTCTGGATCGCGGCTGGACTGCTCGCGGTGTGGAACCTGTCGGGGCTGTACCAGTACTTCCTGCAGTCGCGGATGACCGCGGACCAGTTCGAGGATGCCGGGTATACGATCGAGCAGGTCGCCTACATTATGGCCACACCTGCCTGGGCTCACTCGGGCTATGCAATTGCCGTTAACGCGGGCGTGCTCGGCGTCATTTTCCTGTTGTTGAGGAAGGCCTGGGCCGTGCCTATGTTCATCCTGTCGCTGGTTGGGGCCCTCGTACAGGATATCGACGCTTACCTGTTGCGTGGGGCCCTCGACTACTTTCACCCTGCGTGGCTGGTGTTGCCGATTACGGTGATCGTGATCTGCATCTTCGAGATCTGGTATTCGCTCAGGGCGAAAAACAAAGGCTGGCTGACCTAGTTACCGATCGTCACCAGCGTCAGGGCCGACAGGCCCTGTGGCGTGTTGTGTGAGACCGCGCCGAAGTAGATCGTATTCGACAGCAGGCCCGCCCAGTCGATGGTCACCGTCCCGGTCGTCCCGGCGCTGACGAAGGCGGGTCCGTTCACCGTCATGTTGCGTTCGTTACCCACCTCGTCGAATGCCCATCCCAGGAGCTGGTAGTTTGCGCCGAGTCCGCCCTGTACCGGATCGGTCCTGAACCCATGCACAAAGACAGCGTAAATGCCGGCCGCAGGCCGGAACAGGTCGACACGTTCTTCTGACGTCTCTTCGCCGCTCTTGCCGACCTCGATGCAGCTATTGCCGTCCGCCCCGCAGTAATACACGTACATATCGAGATCGTCGTCGCCGTCGGTCAATGCGTCGAACAGCGCAAAGCGCGCATAAAGCTGGCCGGCAGGCACGCTGATCGCATGCAGCGTCGTACCGGGCACGCTCGACCCGACGAACTCGAACGCCTTGTCGGGATCGTCTTCGACGAAGCCATCGCGGATCAACGGCAATACCAGGCCGTGCGCCTGCGGCGCGTAGCCACCCGAGTATCCGAACACGACGTCGAAGCTCACCGAGCCGGTCCCACCGAGTGTCGTGATTTCTTCGGGCGCCACGATCGACGTCGGTCTGATGGCCAGCGGCGAGTACACTTCGTGATTCTCGGACACCCAGTTCAGCGATCCGTAACGCCACAGGTCGAGGTTACCGGACAGGTAGGTTGCGGTGACGTCAAAGGTCGCCGACTGGCCCGGTCCGATAGAGAGGCTGTTGGGGACGACGTCGACGCTCATGCCCGGTGGTGGCGTTACCGCGACGGTGTAAACGCCTGCCTCGTCGCTCGCATTGGTTACGCGCCGTGTCACGGTCTGCGAGTTCGTGAGTTGCGACATCGCTATGGACGGCAGGTTGAGCTGTGCCGCATCCATGGTCGTGATGGCCTCGGCGAAGGCATCGTACTCGTCCGGCATCACGTCGTAGACGAGGCCGGGGTTCAGTGCGTCATTGGGCACGATGTGCCCGGCGCCAAAGTCGAACGGCCCGGCACTCGTCAGGCCCGCCGAATTGGTGACGTTCTGTCTCGCGCTTGTCACGATGGCTGACTTGATGGCTGCCGGGCTCCACTCGGGGTGGGCCTGGCGCAAAAGCGCGGCGAGGCCGGCCACATGCGGTGTGGCCATCGACGTGCCACTCAGGTAAGCGAAGTTCTCGCCCGGGGTCGAGTAGGCCGAATCCGGCGAGAAGCCGGCGAGGATGTTTACACCAGGTGCCGTGACGTCAGGCTTGAGGACGTCGGGGATCGGCGCAGGCCCCCGCGCCGAGAAGCGCGCCATCTGGTTGCCGGTGTCGTCAGACGTCAGCAGCAGTCCTTTCTCGAGGATGACCTGTACGTCGATTTCGGCGTCGATCTCGGCGAGAATCAGGTTGCCGTCCGCCTGGCCGATCATCAGTGCCGGGATGCCTGGCGGGTCGGCATCGCTGTACATGACAATGGGATCGCCGGCGATGTTATAGACCAGCGCCGCGACAGCCCCGGCGTCTTCGGCGTGACGCACCTTGACGTCGAAGTCGCAGCCGCCGCGCTGAATAAACGCAATGTTCCCGCTTACGGTGTCACCATTGACGAGCGGCTCACAGGCGTCATTTACGGTGTCCGTCTCGTCGTCGACGAGTATGAGCGACGCCTCGATCGGGTCGACGTCTTCGAGCGGCGGCGTAAAGAACGCCTCCTTGACCGCGTAACGACCGGCCAGGTTTGTCGGCGCGGAGATCTCCATCGCTTCGGCATTCGATTCGCCATCGCGTGTCGATGCGGCCACGGTGATGACCGCCGGGCTGCCGGCGGGGGATCCGATCGAACCAAAAACGGGACCTTCGTTACCGGCGGACACGACCGGGATGACCCCTGCCCGCGCTGCGGCCAGTAGCGCGAGGTCGTCAGGCGCGGTCG
Source organism: Woeseiaceae bacterium (assembly GCA_041574455.1). Taxonomy (GTDB): domain Bacteria; phylum Pseudomonadota; class Gammaproteobacteria; order Steroidobacterales; family Woeseiaceae; genus UBA1847. The sequence continues at coordinate 54,682 of JBFFOM010000003.1, forward strand.
TGCGCGTGAGCGAACTGCCGACCGAGTAGCTGATCACGTCGACGCCGTCGGCGACGGCAGCGTCGATCGCGTTGGCGAGGTCCGACGTATTGCAGCTGGCGCGCGTATCACCGGGACGCAACCAGCAGGCTTTGTACGCGGCAACGCGCGCGCGCGGCGCGATGCCCTCGATGCCGCCGATCAGCGTGCCGAAGATCGATGCGTCGGTGCGGACCCCGGCCGCCGTGGTCGCCGTGTGCGTGCCGTGGCCGTCGGCGTCACGCGGTGAGCGAATCTCATCCTCATGAATAAAACCGGTAGCGAGCGCGCCTTCGACGAACCAGCGCGCACCGATCAGCTTGTTGTTGCAGTCGTCACTGGTGAAGCGATCGCCGCTTTCACAAGCGCCATTCCAGTCCTCCGGAGGCTCGAATGCCACGACTTCCGGCAGCGTGTGGTAGCGCCTGCAGAGCCAGCGGCCGAGCAGGGTCGTCTCTCCCCAGCTGCTGCGACAGGCGCGCGGCATGTCGGCCTCGCGCGAGTCGCTGAGCCCCGGATGCTCGGGCGTGATGCCGCTGTCGATGATGCCGATGACCACGTCCTCGCCGTCGAGTCCCTCGACGCTGCGCAGGCCGTTGTCGGCGTCGAACAGGCCAAGAAACGTCGGGCTGTGACGCGTTGCAAGCGGCCGGACTTCGTCCTCCCAGACATTGAGCACCTCGGGCAGGTGCCTGAGCTTGTGTGCCTGCCCTTCGGTCATGCGTGCCGCGAACCCGTTGAGGCCGTAGCGATAGCTGTAGATCTTCTCCGTGCCGGAGCCGGCTCTGTGCAGCACCCGGTCCTGGTCGTCAGCGATCTGTGCCGCGTAAGCCCGCACATCGGGACTTTCCTTGTTGACCCTGACGCCCGGCGCCTGAGTTTCGGCAACCGAGGGAGCCTTGAGCTGGACGATGTAGACCTTCGTCTGCGACGGGTCGGTATCGCCGGCGAGCCGCACGAGGACGTTGCCTGCATCGCGCAATACGGAATCCGCGAGCGCGCCGGAGAACGCCGACAACAGGCTGCATAGCAACAGGAGGCGGACGCGGCTCATGGCTCAGTCGTTAAGGTAGCCGCTTTTCTCGTCGTCGGTGAACGCGACGCCGAGTCCCATGGCAATGCGGTTGACGAAATTGAAGTAGCCGACGATCAACGTCAGGTCGAGAATGTCCCCATCGGACAGGCCTTCGGCGCGCAGCTCGCCGAGATCGCTTTCCGTCATGGCGATGGGAGCAGTAGTCAGCCGCTCGGCATGGCGCACGATGTTGGAGAGGCGCGGCTCGAGGGTCTCGAGACCGTCTGCCGTCGCGAGCCGGCTCAACGTGTCTTCGTCTTTGAGGAAATGCCGCAGGGACTCGACATGGTGGTTGACGCAGTATTCGCACTCGTTGCTCGCCGAGACGACGACCGCGATGGCTTCGCGCTCGAGCCGGCTCAGGCCCGACTTGCCGAACATCAGCGTCATGTACAGACTGAGATGATCGTCCATCGCCTGCGGGTTGAGGCTGTGGACCTGGAGGATGTTGGAGATCTTGCCGCGCTTTGCGATGAGTTCGGCGTAGATTTCTGCCAGCCTGCCCTCTGCCTCGCTGACCTCGATTTCTTCGATCCAGGACATGCGTGGACGTTACCACGGATACAGGGTGACGAATACCCGGGTCAGCCCTCGCGTTCGCCGAGCCAGTCGCGCGGGCGCAGGTAGTCTGCGTATAGCTTCTCCTCGGGTGAGCCCGGCTCGGGCGACCAGTTATAGCGCCAGCGGACAGTCGGCGGCAGCGACATCAGAATGGACTCCGTGCGACCCCCGGACTGCAGCCCGAACAGCGTGCCGCGGTCGTACAGAAGGTTAAACTCGACGTAACGACCACGCCGGTACTGCTGAAACTCCCGCTGGCGGTCGCCGTAACGGTGGGGTACGCGCTTCTTTACGATGGGCTTGTAACCCTCGAGGAAACTTCCCGCGACCGAGCGCACGAACCCGAAGCACTCGTCGAACCCGGGCTCAAAGACGTCGTCGAAGAACAGGCCGCCGACGCCACGTGATTCACCACGATGCTTGAGATAAAAGTACTCGTCACACCATTGCTTGAAACGAGGGTACAGGTCGTCCCCGAACGGGTCGCAGGCCGCTTTCGCGACGGAGTGCCAGTGCAGGACGTCTTCGCGAAAGGGGTAATACGGCGTGAGATCGTAGCCGCCGCCGAACCACCATACGGGGTTGCGCCGGCCCGCCGTGAAGAAGCGAAAGTTGGCGTGGGTCGTCGGCACGTAAGGATTGCGTGGGTGAAGTACCAGAGACACGCCGACGGCTTCGAACGACTTGCCCGTGAGCTCGGGACGGTCCCTGGTCGCCGATGGCGGCATTTCCTTACCGAACACGTGCGAAAAGTTGACGCCGCCCTGCTCGAAGACGTCACCGCCGGCAATGACGCGACTCTCACCACCGCCGCCGCCGGGCCGCTCCCAGCTGTCCCGCACGAATGCGGCCTTGCCATCGAGGGTTTCCAGTTCCGCGCAGATGCGGTTCTGCAGGGTCGTCAGGTACTGCCTGACGTCATCAATGTTGCTCATGATGTGCGGGGCCTCAGTATCTTGCCGCTCACGTAGTCGCGGATCTCGGATGGGCCGCTCGCGGGACCGCAGTCGCCGGGCACGATGTAGTCTACAAGGCCTGCAAATTGCCGCCTCAGGACGAATCGATTGCGCGCCACGGGTTTGCCGCTGCGGTTGGCACTCGTCGACACGAGCGGCGAATCCACGATCTCGCACAGTGCCTTTGCGACCGGATTGGTCGTGATGCGCACGGCGATCGTCGAATGCTTTCCGCGCAGCAGCGGCGATACCCTGGGGCCAGGCGGGACAATCCACGTAACGGGGTGCGCAGGATCGGGGTCGGGCAACGTCCTGTTGCCGAGGTCGGCCCAGCCTTCGAGCTGGCCCTGCTTTGCCGCAATCAGGATCAGGCCCTTGGTCGCGTCGCGTTCCTTGATCGCGACGACGCGGGCAACCGCGAGAGGGTCGTCGGGCATGCAGCCCAGGCCAAAGACACCCTCAGTCGGGTATGCGATCACGCCGCCGCGCAGCAGCGCGTCCGCCGCGACAGTCAGACCCTTCATGACTTTTTCCCGGCCGCCTTTTTCTTGGTTTTTTTCTTGGCTTTCTTCTTGCTCGACTTCTTCTTCGCCGTCTTCTTGCCGCGGCGGCCGCGTTCGGGTGCGGCGGCGAGCAACTCCTGGCACTCTTCGAGCGTCAGTGACCTGGGCTCACGGTCCTTGGGAACGCGTGCGTTCTTCGTTTTGTCCGTGATGTACGGACCGTAACGGCCGTTCAGGACCTGGATACCATCTTCCTCGAAGTCGAGGATGATGCGATTGGCATCGGCGATCTTTTTCTCCTCGATCAGTTCGAGGGCTCGCGGCAATTCGATCGTGTACGGGTCGTCGTCGCCGCGGATCGACACGTACTTGTCGCCGTACCGCACGTAGGGGCCGAAGCGGCCGACGCTGGCAGATACGGCCAGGCCATCGGGCGTCTCGCCGAGCTTACGGGGCAGCTTGAACAACTCGAGCGCGGTCTCGAGGTCGATGTCGTTCATCTTTTGCCCGGGCCGGAGTCCGGCGAATTTCGGTTTCTCCTCGTCGTCCTTGGTGCCTATCTGTACGAACGGTCCGTAGCGGCCCATGCGTACTGTTACGGGTTTGCCGCTCTTCGGGTCTGCGCCGAGTTCGCGAGCCTGCGCAACCTGCTCTCGCGTCACCGAGGCTTCCTTCTCGTCGCACAGCTCCTTGAAGGGCTTCCAGAACTCGTCGAGCAGCGGTACCCAGTCCTTGTGGCCGAGCGATACCTCATCGAGATCGTCTTCGAGCTTGGCCGTGAAGTCGTAGTCGACGTACTGCGTGAAGTGCTCGGTCAGGAAGCCGGTGACGATGCGGCCGATGTCAGTCGGAATGAAACGCTTGCCGTCCATCTCGACGTACTCGCGGTTCTTGAGCGTGGCAATGATGTTTGCGTAGGTCGACGGGCGACCGATGCCGTATTCCTCGAGGGCCTTGACGAGGCTCGCTTCCGAGTACCGCGGCGGCGGCTCCGTGAAATGCTGCTCGGGACGCAGTTCATCCAGCCTGATAACGTCGCCCTCGGCTATTTCGGGGAGCAGGCGATCACCATCATCGTCCTTGGCGTCATCCTTGCCTTCCTGGTACACAGCCATGAAACCGGCCTCGACCAGCACCGAGCCGTTGGCGCGGAAACGATGGCCGTCGTCCTCGGGTCCTGCCGCCATCTCGACGGCGACCGTGTCGAACACGGCCGGGACCATCTGGCAGGCCATGGTGCGCTGCCAGATCAGCGAGTACAGCTTGAACTGGTCTTCGTCGAGCGAGCCCCGGATCTCTTCGGGAACGTGCCGCACGGTCGTCGGACGGACAGCTTCGTGCGCTTCCTGTGCGTTTTTTGACTTGTTCTTGAACGTGCGCAACGCATCGGGCACGTTTTCCTTGCCGTAGCGCTCGGCGATGACTTCACGAATTTCGTCGACCGCAACGTTGGCCAGTGTGACCGAATCGGTGCGCATATACGTGATCAGGCCGACCTGGCCTTCGCCCGGCAGCTCGATACCTTCGTAGAGTTTTTGCGCGACCCGCATCGTGCGCTGCGTATTGAAGCCGAGCTTGCGGCTGGCTTCCTGCTGCAGTGTCGAGGTCGTAAAAGGCGCGGCCGGGTTGCGGCGACGCTGCCGCTTGGTCACGCTGACGGTTTTCAGCTCGCCGGAAGCTGCAGCGTTGATCGTTTTCTCCACGTCACGCGCAGACTCTTCGGTTTCGAAACTGAACTGCTCGACCTTGTCACCCTTGTAGCTGACCAGGCGAGCGTCGAACGGTTGATCGCTCTTGCTGACGTTGGCTTCGATGGTCCAGTATTCGCGGGCCTTGAAGGCTTCAATCTCGAGTTCGCGCTCGACGATCATGCGGAGCGCAGGGCTCTGGACGCGGCCCGCCGACAGGCCGCGCTGCACCTTCTTCCACAACAGCGGCGAGAGATTGAAGCCGACGAGATAGTCGAGTGCGCGGCGTGCCTGTTGCGCACCAACGAGATCGCCCGACAGGTCGCGCGGATGCGCTACGGCTTCCTGGACGGCGTGCTTGGTGATTTCGTGGAATACGACGCGGCGGATATCCTTGCCGTCGAGCGCGTCGCGCTCCCGGAGCAATTCGATCAGGTGCCAGGAAATGGCCTCGCCCTCGCGATCCGGGTCAGTTGCCAGGTACAGCGCCTCGGCCTTCTTGAGCGCCTTGATGATGGCGTTGACGTGCTTCTCATTGCGCTCGATGACCTGGTACTTCATCTCGAAGTCATTGCCGGGATCAACTGCGCCTTCTTTGGGCACGAGATCGCGGACATGACCATAAGAGGCCATGACTTCGAAATCCTCGCCAAGGTATTTGCTGATCGTCTTTGCCTTGGCGGGCGATTCTACAATGACGAGATTTTTTGACATCTGCTACCGAAAAACGAAAAAACCGCGGTTGGTGCCGCGGTTGAATTACATGCTTGACAGCGATGTGTCAAGAAAATGGCCTGTCGCCGTCAATGCATCAGGTCCGAAGTATCCTCGAATACGAGGTCTTCCATGCGTGCGTAGGCGAGCTCCTGGCCGGGCTGGCTGAACAGTACCATGAGTACGACCCACTTGATCTGTTCGACGTCGACATCGGGGCTTTCGAGCGCCAGCAGGCGGTCGATCAGAATCTCGCGTTGCGGCGGCGAGAGGATGCCGATCTGTTCGAGATACGTTATGTAGCCGCGGCATCTGACGTCGAGGCGCTCATGCTCGAAATCGTTGTAGATGCGCGTGCCATGCGCAGTCTGGCCGCCGTACAAGAGGCTACCCTGCTGGTCCGTCAGGCCATCCAGCCAGTCGAGTGCGCGGTCGATCTCCACGTCGCCAAAGCCGGCGCGCGCTAACTCTACACGCAGCTCGTTTTGGTCGGGTTCGGGTTCGTCCTCAGCGTCGACGTACGTTTCGAAGAGATACATGAGTACGTCAAGAACGTTTTCTTTCATGCCTGGAGCGGCTCCTTTTTGACGTATCGTCCGCCGGACAGAGACTCCACTTCTCCATGGAGCTCCAGGATCAGAAGCATGGAGGAAAGCTGCTCGATCGTCAATCCGGATTGTTTTTCGAGCTCATCGATCGTAACGGGGTCGTGACTGAGGAATCTGCGCAGGTCGGCGTAGTCGTCGTCCGGCTTGGCGGCCGCGGGCGGCAGCCGAGCATCTTCGGCCACCTCGAGCAAGTGGCCTGCCAGCGGGCCGAGTTCGGCAAGGATGTCGCCGGCCGATTCGACCAGTTTGGCGCCCTGGCGGATCAGCTCGTGGCAGCCGCGCGACAGGGGATTATGTATCGAGCCGGGCAGCGCAAAAATTTCGCGTCCCTGTTCACCGGCCAGGCGCGCCGTGATCAGCGAGCCACTCCGGCGCGCGGCTTCGACTACAAGCGTGCCCAGCCCCAGGCCGCTGATCAGCCGGTTGCGCTCGGGAAAATGCCAGCGCTCGGGCGGGGCACCGAGTGGATATTCGGTGACGAGGGCGCCGGTTGCCGCGATCTCGTGCGCGAGATCGCGATTGACAGCCGGGTAGACGCGATCGATGCCTGTGCCGAGGAAGGCGACAGTCTTGCCGCCGGCGTCGAGCGCACCGCGGTGGGCAGCTGCGTCGATGCCCTGGGCCATGCCGCTGACTATGGTGAAGCCCTGGCCCGCGAGATGCCGTGCGAATTCTCGCGCATTGCGCTCGCCCCCGCGGGTCGGGTTGCGGCTGCCAATGATCGCAAGCGCCGGCAGGTGCAGCGCCCCGACGTCGCCTTTGACGTATAAAAGCTTCGGCGGGCCGGCGATTTCGGCGAGCATCGGTGGGTAGTCGTCGTCGCCAAGGGCGATAACCTTATGCGCGTCGTCCTCGAGCCATTGATCGAGCGGGGAAGACATGCGCCAATGATAACGCCCGCAGGGCTTGCGCGCTGCGGGCGTATCAAGGTGAAACCAGTCAAATCAGGTCGGGTTACGAACCGTATCGTAGATGTGAATCGCTTGCGTGGCTTCCATGACGAGACCGTAGCTGATGCGATCGTAAGTCTTGAACACCATGACCGTGCCGGCCTGTTCGTCGGGCAGCTTGACCGAGCCGCCACCGAAACGGTCGTCAATAACTTCACCGGTCTGCCAGACGGTCAGGACATCGCCGATCGACACACCATTGTTGGAACCTCGGTTCAGCACGACGACCTGGTACTGGCCGATCTGTGTGACACCGCCGACAACCGCGACGATGCGACCGTCGACCTGCGTGCTCGGAGACCGTGGGAAGAAGTTAAGCGGTATATCGACCGCTTCAGGAAGCAGGCGGTCGCCGGCTTTTGCTTCCTGGGACGTGTCGGTCAGCGCGACCGTGGCCGGGTCTCCGACGCGCCGCAGCGTGCCGTCACCGACCGCAATGCCCTGGTAGCCGATCAGGCGGTTGTCGTCGGGGTCGTAGAGCGGATCACCGATCTGGACGACGGTGTAGCGAGCGCCCGGGTTATTTGCAGAGATGCCGCGAACGTAAATCTCGTTACCGGCCGAGGCGATCAGGTGATCGCCGCGTGTCGACAGCAGGTACGGCAGCGCATCGGCCTGGCCCTTCTCGAGAATGACACCAGAACTCAGGAATGCGGCGACGTCTTCGTAGGGGATGCTCGTGATCGATTCGTTGATCGGGGTTACGCGCGCCTGGGGCGACATGCGGTAGGTCGAAGCCCGCACGTTGGTGATGCGTGGCTGGCCGTCGATATAGACGAGCGCGAGCACGTCGCCGGGATATATAAGGTGTGGGTTCTCAATGTCGGGGTTGACGTACCAGATCTCCGGCCAGAACCAGGGATCCTTGAGGAACGTCGAGGAAATGTCCCACAGCGTGTCGCCGACCTGGACGACGTACTCGCTCGGTGCGCCCTCGGCCAGCGGAACCGGCTTGTTGATGCGTTCGAGAACGGGCTCATAGGGAGTCGGGTCCGACGTCGACGGTGCGGGCTGGTATGCCGGTGCCGATGTCGGCTGTGCAACCGAAGACTCATAGGCCGGCGGGTTGCCGCCGCAGGCGGCCAGCGTCAGGGCCAGTGAAGCAGCGGTCAGCCGAAGGCTGCATTTCGGGCTAATCTTGCTGAATGACATGTCGCGAGGACTCCCTGGATACAAATCGATTTAGGCCTGTACTTTCAAGGCGTTGCTATACTATGTCTTCCCGGTACTGCCGAGGCTGCTAATTACGTCACATTTCCGGCTCCGAATATGGTCCGGCATGGACGATTTCACGCGGCCTAGTCTGACATCTTATTCAATAAAGTCAATCATTTAGGTCGCTTTTTAAGCAATTTACACGAAAATGGCACTCCAGTGAGTGTCCGAAATTATGGCAAAACTGAAGATTCTTGAATTTCCTGATCCAAGGCTCCGGAAGAAGGCCACGGAGGTCGCTTCCGTGGACGATGCGCTGCGTAGCCTGATCGACGACATGTTCGAGACGATGTACGATGCGCCCGGCATCGGCCTGGCCGCCACCCAGGTCGATGTGCACAAGCGCCTGCTGGTGACCGACGTGTCCCCGGACAAAACCGAGCCCTATGTGCTGATCAATCCGGAGATTCTCGAGAAAGACGGGGTAACGGCCACGGATGAGGGCTGCCTGTCCGTGCCCGGATACTACGAAGAGGTCGAACGTGCCGAGCATATCCGTGTGCGATTCCTCGATCGCGACGGCAATGAACAGGAAATGGAGGCCAAAGGATTGTTGGCCGTCTGCATCCAGCACGAAATGGATCATCTCGAGGGCAAGCTGTTCGTCGACTACCTCTCCGAGACCAAGCGGCAGCGCATTCGCAAGAAACTCGAAAAGAATCGCCGCCATGCGGCGGTCGTGATGTGACGCGACTGGTTTTTGCAGGAACGCCGGACTTCGCGCTGGCGTCGTTGCGGGCGCTCGTCGCGGCCGGCCGTGTGCCGGTGGCGGTGCTGACTCAGCCGGATCGTCCTGCCGGCCGCGGCAAGAAACTGACGGCCAGCCCGGTGAAGCGCTACGCATTCGAACAGGGCATTCCGGTACTGCAACCCGCATCGCTTCGCGAGGAGGCGGCGGTGGCGGCGCTCGCGGCGCTGGAGCCCGGCCTGCTCATCGTTGCCGCGTACGGACTGATCCTGCCGCAGGATGTTCTCGACATTCCGACGCACGGCTGCGTCAATGTGCACGCGTCGGTGTTGCCGCGCTGGCGAGGTGCCGCGCCAGTCCAGGCGGCCATTCTCGCGGGCGACGAAATCACAGGCGTGAGCCTGATGTCGATGACGGCCGGCCTCGACTGCGGACCGGTGTTTCACGTCGAGGAAACCGCGATCGGCGAGCACGAGACTGCCGGCGAACTGCACGATCGCCTGGCAGCACTGGGGGGCGAGATGCTGGTCCGGAATCTCGACGCCATCATTGCCGGGGACATCGAGGCGGTCGAGCAGGATGAGGCGCTTGCAACCTACGCACCGAAGATCGCCACAGAGGACGCGCGCATCGACTGGTCGTTGCCGGCGCACGAAGTTGCACGGCGCATCAGGGCGTATAACCCGTTCCCCGGGGCGTTCTGTTTCGCACCCACCGTAGGAGCCCGCCTTGCGGGCGATACCGTTCGCATCAAGATCTGGCGGGCATCCCCTATTGACGGCGTCGGCAGTCCCGGCACCATCCTGCAGTACGATTGCGACGCAGTCCTCATCGCCTGCGGTATTGGGGCGCTGCGCGTCGAGGAGCTGCAACTGCCGGGCAAGCGCCGGGCACCGGTACACGAATTCGTCGGTCAGCTCGATCTCGGGAGCCAGCGACTGGACTAACATGAAAAGTGCGGGGGCAAAAACACGCGCGGTGGCCGCCGAGGTCGTCGACGCCGTGGTGAACGGCCAGTCTCTGGACACGGCCATCGCGACGCACGAGACGCAGGTACCGCCCGCCGACCGATCTCTGCTCCGCATGCTGTCTTACGGGGTAGTGAGGAACCATTTCCGATTGCAGGAGTGGGTCGACCAGCTATTGAGCCGGCCGTTCCGCAAGCGCGACAGCGTTGTCAATGCGCTGCTGGCCGTGGGGCTCTTCCAGCTCTGTGACACGCGCATACCCGACCATGCGGCCGTGTCGCAGACTGTCGAAGCTACGCGGCAACTGCGACGGCCCAAGCTGGCCGGCGTCGTCAATGCCTGCCTGCGGCGTTTCCAGCGCGAGGATCTTGCGGCGCAACCTGCGGCCGGCGACGTGACGGCCTGGAACCATCCCGAGTGGTTGCTTGCAGCCCTGCGCCAGGACTGGCCGGAAGATGCCGACGCCATTCTCACCGCCAACAACGAGCGTGCCCCGATGTGGCTGAGGGTCAACGCGTCACGCCAGTCAGCGACGGAGTATCGCGGGCGTCTCGCAGCCGATGGCATTGCCTCAGAGCTGCTGGCAGGCCTGCCCGATGCGCTGTGCCTGGCAGAGCCGCAACACGTCGAGGATCTGCCCGGATTCGCGGCGGGCGATGCGTCGGTGCAGGATGCTGCTGCGCAGCTTGCGGCGCGCTGGCTGATGGCCGCAAAACCCCTTCGTGTCCTCGATGCCTGTGCGGCGCCCGGCGGCAAGACCGGACACATTCTCGAGATCGGTGTCGCCGATCTCACCGCCGTGGATAGCGATGCCGAGCGGCTCGGGCGGGTGGGCGAGAACCTCACGCGCCTCGGGGTCGATGCAACGATTATCCGCGGCGACGCATCGAAACCACAGGAGTGGTGGGATCAAACGCCGTTCGATGCGATTCTGCTCGATGCGCCCTGTTCTGCAACGGGCGTCATCCGGCGCCATCCCGATATCAAGCTGCTGCGACGGGCGAGCGACATCGAGGAGCTCAGTGCCCTGCAGGAGCGCATTCTCGGGGCATTGTGGCCGCTGCTGGCCCCCGGGGGGCGGCTCCTGTATGTCACTTGCTCGGTGCTGGCAGCGGAGAACGACATCGTTGTGGGCCGGTTTCTGGAGACCAGCAGCGACGCGGTTGAGGACACCGTGTTGCCAAATAACAACATCCGCGATCTAATGCGGAGGAAGGCGTGCGGATACCAGATTCTGCCCGGAACAGCAGGAATGGACGGTTTCTATTACGCAAGCCTCGTCAAGAAGGTCTCCTGAAGAAGACGATGAGCATGAGGGGCGCAGAATTCGAAGCCAGGACACTGTGGCGCGCGTGTGGCGTGTTGCTGACCGTGCTCGCTTTGGGTACGGGTCTTGCGCAGGACGAGATCGAGCGCGAAGGCTATTTCGAAGTGCGCTCGGCGTCCACGGAAATTGTCGACGGTGTACATACGCTCGATTCCCGCCTGCAACTCGTGCTCTCGTCCGATGCGCTGCGCGCACTCGAAAGCGGTGTGACGCTGACGATCGAACTGCAGCTGCAGGTCATTCGCCAGCGTAGCCTGTTGCCCGACGACGTCGAAGCCGAGCTTGCCGTGCGCTATGAGCTGGAGTACCTGCCGGTCAGCCAGCGATACATTGTCAGGAACCTCAATATCGGTGACCAGGATTCCTTCGCGACGCTCTACTCCGCCCTGAACAGCCTGGGGCGCATCCAGGGACTGCCCGTGATTGATGCCGCCGTGCTGGCGCCGGATGCGACGTATCGCATTCGTGCCCGCGTGAGGCTCAACATGCAGCAGTATCCGGCCGCGCTTCGCATCCTGTTCTTCTGGCGCGGCCAGTGGCAGCTTGAAAGCGAGTGGTTTGAATGGTTGCTCGAACACTGAAGCGCGCCTTTTACCTGATCGTCGCGACGTCCGGTGTCGGGCTCGTGATTGCCGCGCTGTTCCTGCTGACTCAGACCGTCCAGAAATCCGATGACTTCGGCCGCCTGCAGGACCTGATTCTCGCGATCAACATCGCGGGTGGCGTGCTCCTGCTGGCGATGCTGATCGGCAACCTCACAAGGCTGGCGCGTGATTATCGTCAGAACGTGCCGGGCGCCAAGCTCAAGGCGCGCATGGTGGGCATGTTCGTCGGCCTCGCCGTCCTGCCCCTGCTCGTTGTTTTCTACTTCTCCCTGCAGTTCATCAATCGCGGCATCGACAGCTGGTTCGACGTCGAGGTCGAGGAAGGGCTCGACAATGCGCTCGAACTCAGCCGCGCCGCCCTCGAAATTCAGAAGCGTCGCAATCTGCGCTCGACCGAGGCCGTGGCGCAACGACTCGCCATGGTCACCGATCGGCAGGTTGTGTTCGAGCTCAGCATGCTTCGGCGTGAGTCGGGCGCCAGCGAGATGACGCTTTACGGCCAGAACAATACGGTGCTCGCGACGAGCTCGAACAGCGCCACGGCAAGTCTTCCCAAACCGCTGACCGAGGAAGTCGTGCTGCAGATGCAGCAGGCGCGACCGTTCGTCAGTCTAGAGTCGCTTGGTGAAGGTGGCGTCGAAGTGCGCACGGCGGTGGTATTCACCCACCGTGCCGGTCGCGTCCAGGAAGCGCGCGTCGTGCAGGGTTACTATCCGGTCGACGACCGGCTCGCTGCGATGGTCGGCAGCGTCGAGCGCTCGTTCCAGGAATACCAGCAACTCGTGTTCTTCCGCGAGGATCTCAAGGACCTCCTGACCGTCACGCTGCTGTTCGTGCTGTTGCTCAGCCTGCTTGCCGCGATCTACGGCGCGTTCGTGCTGTCACGCCGACTGGTTGCACCCATTCAGGACCTCGTTGCCGGTACCCGCGCCGTTGCCATGGGCGACTTCGATACGCGGGTGCCCGCGACGACGCGTGACGAAATCGGTTTCCTGGTTTCCTCGTTCAACGACATGACACAACGACTCGCCGCGGCCCGGCGCGAGGCATCACTGAGCGCAGCGCTCGTCGAAGCCGAGCGCACGAATCTCGAAGTCATCCTTGCGCGCCTGTCGACTGGCGTACTCGCACTCGAGGCGGACCTGACCATACGCAATGCAAACCAGGCGGCAGGGTCGATTCTCGGCGTCGACCTCGAGCATCGCAGCGGTGAGAAGCTCGTCGACGTCGCGAAAGAGAACGCGCTGCTCGATCAGTTCGTCGACGTTGCGCGGGTGCATCTCGACGCCGGCGAAACCGAATGGCGCGAACAGATCGTGTTGCGCGGTGAAGTCGGGCGCCGCGTGCTTACCTGCGCGTGCACCGCCCTTCCCGGTGACGAAGATCATGCTGCCGGTTACGTTGTCGTATTCGATGACATCACGGCACTGCTGCAGGCGCAGCGTGATGCCGCCTGGGGCGAAGTTGCGAGACGCCTTGCCCACGAGATCAAGAATCCGCTGACGCCGATTCAGCTGTCGGCCGAGCGGATGCGCCACAGATACCTGCACACGTTGCCCGAGGAGGAGGCACAGGTTCTCGATCGTGCAACGCATACGATCGTGCAGCAGGTCGAGGCCATGAAGGAAATGGTGAACGCGTTCAGCGATTACGCGCGTGCGCCGGACATCGAGATCGCGCGCTTCGATCTCGACAAACTGGCGCACGAAGTTGTCGACCTGTACCGGGCGCAGGAGCGCGAGGTGAAGATTGTCCTGACATCAGATCCGACCATGCAAATGGTCGAGGCCGACATGGGCCGGGTGCGCCAGATCCTGCATAACCTGCTGCGTAACGCGGTCGAGGCGCTCGAGAACACCGACGACGGCCGTATCGATGTGCACGTGAGCGCAGCGGAGATCGACGACGTCGATATCGTACAGATCAAGGTCGAAGACAATGGCCCGGGCTTCAAGCCAGGGTCCGTGAGCCAGATCTTCGATCCCTACGTGACGACGAAACCGAAAGGCACGGGCCTCGGACTGGCAATCGTCAAGAAACTGGTCGAGGAGCACGTCGGCACCATTCGTGCACGAAATCGGACGGAAGGGGGAGCGATGATCAGTATCCGGCTGCCGCTCAATGAGGCGGCGCGCGAGCTGATAATTGCCAAGGCGCCGGGACGTGCCGAGAAAAGGAGAGAACAGGCGTGAGTAATCCTCAAGTGCTCGTCGTGGATGACGAGGCGGACATCCGCGCATTGATAAAGGACATCCTGACCGACGAGGGATACGCTGTGACCGGTGCAGCAGACGCAGCGGCAGCGCGGCAAGCTCGTGCCGACCGTCGTTTCGAACTGATACTGCTGGACATCTGGATGCCGGACACGGACGGCATTACCCTGCTCAGGGAATGGTCCGACAGCGGCGAGCTCAATTGTCCCGTCGTCATCATGTCAGGCCATGGCACCGTCGACACGGCTGTGGAAGCGACGCGCCTCGGGGCCTTCGATTTCGTCGAGAAGCCCTTGTCGCTGGCCAAGCTACTGCGCACGGTGGAAGCCGCGCTCGAATCGGCCGGGAAGCAATCGCGCGCTGCGCGCAAGCTGTTGCCGGCGCTGCTGGCGCCCGTCGGGCGCAGCGCACTGATGCAGGGACTGCGCGAGCGCGTGCAACAGTACGCGCAACACGAGGGCACGGTGCTGATCAGCGGGGAGCCTGGAACCGGGCGCAGCGCGTTTGCGCGCTACATGCACGGGCTGAGCCGGCGTGGTGACGAGCTGCTGACCATCGTGACTGCCGCATCGATCACTGACACCAACTGCGAGGAGCAGCTGCTCGGGTCCGAGCGGGACGGTGAGGTTACAGCGGGCGTTTTCGAAAGGGCAACAGGCGGTACGCTTGTCATCGACGAGCTGGGCGACCTCGGCGACAAGGCACAAAAGGTCCTGTTCGGGATTCTCGAGAGCGGCACCTTCAAGCGGATTGGCAGTACGCAACCCGAAAAAGTCGACGCACGTGTCGTCGCCACCGTCAGTGCCAACTACGAAGCGAAAATTGAATCTGGTGAACTGCGCCGCGATCTCGTCTCACGCCTGGCCGAACTGAAACTCCGCGTGCCCCCGCTCAGGGATTACGCCGAAGACATACCTGAACTGCTGACCTACTACGTCGACAAACTCGTCGACGGTGAGGGACTGACGTTCCGCCGCTTCAGCGTCGCGGCGCAGAACCGGCTGCGCAACTACCCATGGCCGGACAATGTGCACGAGCTCAAGAATCTCGTGCGGCGACTGTTGCTTTCGGGCAGTGACGATGACATTTCGCTCGAGGAGGTTGAAGCTGAAATCAGCGACGCTGCGCCGCTCGACCAGCCGCTGGTCAAGCAGGACCTCCTGGCCCTGCCATTGCGCGAAGCGCGCGAACAGTTTGAGCGCGCCTACCTGCAGCAACAGCTCGTGCTCTGCCAGGGTAAGGTCGGACAACTCGCCAAGCGGGTCGGCATGGAGCGGACGCACCTCTATCGCAAGCTCAGATCACTCGGCATCGACTTCAAGTCTGTTGGTTCGGACGACTCGTAGTCCGCAAGCCCGTGGGGGCATCAGCGTAGCGTAGCCACCTGGTAGAGAAGATCGACGTAACCCATAGCCGCATCGACGATGCCGGCCACATTCGGATTGCTTGACTCCACAACGAAGTACTCATCCGGAGCGTGCGCCCCTGAACCATGACCGAGGCCGAACTGACCTGCCGGCAATGACAGCGGCGGTGCCGTGAACATCGCGCCCGGCCACGAACCGGCAAGCCTCGGATTCAGTGTCGCGTTAACGCCGGCGCGCCGGTACGTTTCCAGTTCAGCCTGGATGATCCGGCTGTCTTCCGGCGTTTCCGTTGGGTCGTAGCCACCACCGACAATCATTTCAACATCGTCGAATCCGCGTTTGTCCAGGTGCGCCCGCAACTTTGCCTCCGCCTCCGCGCGGGTCTGGTTGGGTACGAGTCGAAGATCCAGCTTCGCGACCGCCCTTCCCGGCAGTATCGTCTTCCCTCCCGGACCGGTATAGCCGGACACGAGGCCTTCGATGTTCACCGTCGGCTGCGACGCGAGCCTTTCCAGGGCGGCCAGATACGGCAGATCATCTATCCAATGCTCTACGCCAAGCAGTTTCTTGCGCGTCGCTTCATCTGTGCTGGCTGCGACGGAGGCAATCAGCTCTTTCTCGCGAGCCGTCAGTGGTCGCACATTGTCGAACCAGCCGTCGATGGCCGGTGTATTCCCATCTGGCGTGACCAGGGTCTGCAAAGCCTGCACGAGCCGCCACGCCGGCGAGTCGACCATCGCTTTGAGGCTGGAATGGATGTCCTTCCTGGGGCCGCGGCCCCAGTTCTCGCCGCTTGCAACCAGTTCCAGCTCGACGATGCCCTTCGCTCCGAGGTTTACGCCGACGTTGCCATTGATGTCCTGCCAACCGATAGGAATAAAGATGCCTTCCGAACGCTTGAGGGTTGCCATGATGTCGGGACGGCTCACTATCTGGTGGAAATGCGGTGAGCCGATTTCTTCCTCACCCTCGGCGATCAGCACGAGATTGACCGGTGGCTTGATGCCAACGGCTCGCATCGCGTGCAGACCAGCAAGCAGCGTTGCTTCCGGGCCCTTCTGGTTGACGGCACCCCTCCCCATGATGGCCTTGCCAAAACCTGGACGATCTACGAGCCTTCCCTCGAGCGGCGGCGACGACCATTCCGACGGATCGAACTGCTTCACGTCGTACATAAAGTAAATCGCCAGGGTGCGCGCGGCTCCGTTGTCCATGGTCGCGTAGACGCCGGGATGTCCGTCCGTCGGCACTATAGACACGGTGTCAAAGCCGGCATCCCTGGCAAGATCCGCCATGTACTCGGCACCTTCGGGCATGTTGAGATTCTCGGCGGCGATGGACGGCAACGCGATCCAGTCCTGTATGCGTTTTATCGACGCTTCGCGACCGCTCTTTGCCGCCTTGCGTATGGCGGGATATTCGTCGGCGCCGATCGCCAGCCCGAGCGCCGAACCGCTCAGCGTCGTGCCCATCCCGGCGAGCACAGCAGTCTTCAGTACTTCACGTCTCCTGAGATTCGTAACGATCGGGTTGCGCTTGTTCATTTCTCTTCCGTGTGTTGTGGCGCGGGTGCCCAGACGTAGACACCTGCGTCGGCCATCAGGTTCAGGTAAAGGCGCCCATCGCGCAGCAGGAAACCGCGGACATACTGTGCGTCCCTGAGAATGCGCTCGTCGAGATGCGGCGGTGGGCAGAGTGCCCGCGTGCCGGCCAGCTGACCGAATTCGAAGCGGCCACTGGTCCCGTCGCCAGCCGGCTCGGCCGACCAGCTGCCTGTTGCGCGATTGCAGTCGAGGTGCATGCTGACCCGGCCATCCTTGTCCAGGCGCATCGTGAAAGCCGACGGATCGGTAGGGCGGACCGTCCCGATCGCATCGTCCATCGACTGGAACGCGACGAGCCGCCACGCGGTTCCCGCGAGATGGTACGGCGCGACAACAGGACGCTCCGCCGGAACGATCGTGCCGTCGGACTGAAAAGTCAGGCCCGGTTCACCGAAGTCCTCGATCGACAACCCGCGCATCAGGTTGAGCGCGCGGTTCTCGGGATCGATGCTCGGGCCGGCGGGACGAAGCTGAATCGTGGAGACAATCTCGCCCTCGACGAAGCGTCCCTCACCATCGAGGGTGCTCGTCAGGATCGGTGCAATACCCTTGATGCCCGCCACGCTGATGCCGTAGTAGGTCGCGAAGTTGCCCAGGCTGTAGGCGATCAACCGGTCCCTGTAACGCTCCACCCCTCGTACGACATGTGGGCCGTGCCCGATGACGAGGTCGGCGCCCACATCGACGGCGCCGCGGGCGAACCGGACGACATCGCCCCGCGGTTCCCCGTAATACTCTTCCTCGGCGAACGGCACATGCGTCGTGTCGACACCCTCGGCGCCGCCGTGAAACGTCACGACGACGATGTCGTATTTCTCATCGAACGACGCGATCCACTCGAACGCGGCATCGTAGTCGAGCAGCATGTTGGAGTTCTTCGTCACCGCATAGTTGAGAAAGACCACCGAGAGATCGCCAACCGTGATCGACGACCACGTCCCCTCACGCCCCGAAGCGGCAATGCCGACCGCGCGCATTGCCGCGGCACTCGAGTCACGACCTTCCTCGCCGAAGTCACGGGCGTGATTGTTGGCAAGGCTCACGACGTCGAAGCCGGCATTGCGATAGTGCTGCGCGTATCGCGGCGGTGAGCGGAACAGGTAGCAGGCATTCATGTCCCTGCATTTCTTGGCGGGTTCGCCACCTGCCATCAGCACGCCCTCGAGATTACCGAACGTGATGACGGCACTGGCGAGGACCGGCGTAACGTCGGCCAGGAAACTGACGCCGTCATCGTCGGGCAGATGGTTCTGCGGGTAATCGGTGCCGATCATCATGTCGCCGACGGCCGCGATGCTGATACGCAGCGCGCTCTTGTCGGGTGCCGGCGGTGGAGGTGCCGGCTCGGGCACCGGTTCCGGCGCGCTGGCCGGTTCGGGCTCCGGCATCGGTTCAGGTTCAGGTGGCGGTGCTGTCGCACACCCGGCCAGCAGCAATGCCGCGAGCAGTGGTGCGATGCGGCGCATTTCAGTCACCGAGGCGAATGCGCAGTACGTCGATCTGTGCAGCCCGCAGGCGGCTACGCAGCATATTGAGCTCATCGAGGTCCTCGGTCGGCCCGATGTAGACCCGGTGGTAATTGCGGTCGTTGACCTTGACCCGCTGGATATGGGACTCGATGCCGTGCAGGGCGAGCTCGGCGCGTCGGCGGTCCGCGTCATTGTGAGTCGAGAACGAGCCGGCCTGCAGCACGTAGACACCGGGTTCGACGATAGCCTGCGGTGTATTGTCAGCCTCGGTTTCGGGTTCCTCGTCCGGCGTCACCATCTCGAAGTTCGGCAGAATGTCGTAGAAGGTGAACCGCTTGGCCGCGTTGTCCTCGGCAGGAGCAGCTGCAGCGCCTGCGGCAGTACCGGGTCGTTCGTTATTGTCATCGAGCGCGTTCTGCAGGCTGGCAGGTTCCGGCTGGTCGATGGCCGGGTCGGGCCGTCGATCCTTGACATATACCGCTACTGCGACCGACAGGCCGACAGCCAGGCCGAATAGCATCGAGATGAGCGGCGAGATGCCCTGCTTCTTAGTGGAACGGCGGCGGCGTTTCGCCATTACATCTTCTCCGGTGCGGAGACGCCGAGAATTCCGAGGCCATTGGCAATGACATTGCGCGCCGCCGCAACCAGGTACAGGCGCGCGTCGCGCAGGTCGGCCTCGTCAACGATGAATGGGTGCGCGTTGTAATAGGTGTGGAAGTCGTTGGCGAGGTCCCGGAGGTAATGTACGAGCGTCTGCGGCGCACGGTTGGTGGCCGCGAGCTCGACGGTTTCAGGGTAGCGACTCAGCGACGTCATCAGTGCCTTTTCCTGCGGCTCGACGAGCAGGTCGAGCGATGCGCGCCCGTTGTCCTGGTCCCATTCGAGCGACTTCTCCGCGAGCTGGCGGAACACGCTGGCGACGCGCGCGTGCGCGTACTGGATGTAGTAGACGGGGTTGTCATTCGACTGCGACCTGGCGACATCGAGGTCGAAATCGAGGTGCTGGTCGTTGGAACGCATGACGTAATAGAAGCGCGCCGCATCGTTGCCGACTTCCTCGCGCAGCTGGCGCAAGGTGTCGAACTGGCCGCTGCGGGTCCCCATTTGCACGCGCTCGCCACTGCGGTAGAGCGTCACGAACTGGATGAGCTGGACCTCGAGGTCATCCTTTGCGTAGCCCATCGCCTCGAGGCCACCGCGCACCCGGGTCACGTAACCGTGGTGGTCGGCGCCGAGGACGTCGATCAGATGATCGTAGCCGCGCTCACGCTTATCGAAGTGATAGGCGATGTCGGAGGCAAAATAGGTTTTCGCGCCATTGTCGCGCACGACGACGCGGTCCTTGTCATCGCCGAACTGCGTGGATGGGAACCAGGTCGCCCCGTCTTTTTCGTAGAGCATGCCGCGTTCTTCGAGCACCGCGAGTGCGTCATCGACGCGGCTGCTTTTCGTCAGGTTCTGTTCGGAGAACCACTCGTCGAAGTGGACGCCGAACTCTTCGAGATCCTCGCGGATTTCGTCGCGAATCGACTCAAGTGATTGCTGGCGGATGCGGTCGAACGCATCTTCGCCATGCAATTCCTTGCAGCGTGCAACGAGGGCATCGACATAAGCATCTGCGTTTTCGTCGGAGTTCTCCGGCAGGCCCGCAGCCACCGCCTCGGCACTGACGGGCTCGATCCCGCCTGTATCGATATCACCCGCGATCTGCCGGATGTAGTCGCCCCGGTAGCCGCCCCTGGGGAAACCGACGTCCACACCGCAGGCCTCGAGCCACCGCAGCCACACGCTGGCGCCGAGAATGTCCATCTGGCGGCCGGCGTCGTTGACGTAGTACTCCCGATGGACCGGGTAGCCGGCGGCCTCGAGCAGGTTGCCGACGGTTGCGCCGTAGGACGCGCCCCGGCCATGCCCGACATGCAGCGGGCCCGTCGGGTTCGCGGAGACGAACTCGAGATTTATCTTCGGAGCGTCCCTGGATGCCTGCCGGCCGTAATCTTCGCCCTGTTCGAGTATGGACTCGAGCTCGGCATGGAATGCGCCGGGACTCAGGTGGAAGTTGATGAAGCCGGGGCCTGCGATTTCGACTTTGCTTACCGCATCGCTGTCACCGAGCGCCGCGACGATCTGCGCCGCGACCTCGCGAGGATTCCTGCGCGCCGGTTTGGCCAGGCGCATGGCAATGTTGCTTGCGAAATCGCCATGGCTAGGATCGCGCGTACGCTCGACCGTGCTTTCGAGCGCAAGATCACCAGCCGCCTCCGCGAGTTCGGGAAGGCCGGCGAGCGCACCGGCGACGAGATTGGCAACGATGCTTTTCATGGCGCGCCATTGAATCAGAACAATTCGATCGGGTCCACGTCGATTGACCAGCGGACCTTGCGGGCGAACGGGTCCTGCTCCAGCGCGGGGCGTAAGTCACGCAGTACGGTGTGTAGCGCGTTGCGATCGCTCGACTGCAGCAGCAGTTGTGCGCGGTAGCGGCCGGCCTTGCGGGCCATGGGCGCATCGACCGGGCCCAGCACCCGCAGGGTATCGCCGCAGTGGCCTTCCATACTTTGCCGCGCGTGCTCGAGGAACTCGCGGGCGTCGGCCTGCCGGTGCGCCGCCGAGCGGATCAGGGCGAGACGCGTGAACGGTGGCCAGCGCGTGATTTCGCGCTCGGCGAGCGCCTGTGCCGCGACGCCCGGGTAACCGCTGCCGATCAGCGTGGCCCAGAACGGGTTTTCGGGAAACGCGGTCTGGATCAGCACCTCACCGGCGCGCTCGGCGCGACCGGCCCTCCCTGCCACCTGCACGATCGACTGCGCCATGCGCTCGGCGCTGCGGAAGTCGGTGCCGAACAGGCCCTGGTCGGCGTTGACGATGCCGACGAGCGACAGTCCCGGAAAGTGGTGCCCTTTCGACAACATCTGTGTGCCGACCAGGATATCGGCCGCACCCTCGCGGGCCTCGTCGAGGGCGTCGGTCATTGCGCCGCGCAGCCGGGTGCTGTCGCTGTCGATGCGCGTAATGCGACGCCCGGGAAAGCGCTGTTGCAACGCCTCTTCGAGGCGCTGCGTGCCTTCGCCGAGCGGCCTGACGACCTCGCCGCATTCGCTGCACTGGTCATCGAGTGGCCGCGCATGGCCGCAATGGTGGCAGCGCAGCTGCCGCTGGCGCGCGTGGACCGTCAACCGCGAGTCGCACCGATCGCATTCGGCGACATGGCCGCAGCTCGAACAGATCAGTGTCGGCGCGAACCCGCGCCGGTTCAGAAACACGAGCACCTGCCCACCTGCGTCAAGATGCGTGCCGATGGCTGTGGCGAACGGTTCGCTGATGCCGTCGGTGGCCGGTGCACGCACCGTATCGATCAGCCGGATCGTCGGCGGCTGCGCGCCACCGGCCCGCTGTGGCAGGTGCAGGTGCGTGTAATTCCCCTTGTCGCAATGGTGCAGCATCTCGAGGGTTGGGGTCGCGGTGCCGAGGACGACCGGGACGTCGAGCTGCTTGGCGCGCACGATAGCGAGGTCGCGCGCCGAATAGCGCAGTCCTTCCTGTTGCTTGAACGACTGGTCGTGCTCCTCGTCCACGATGATCAGGCCCGGATTCGCGAGTGGTGTGAAGATCGCCGAGCGTGTGCCGACCACGAGGCGGGCTGCCCCGGTGCGTGCCGCACGCCAGGCGGCCAGCCGCGCGCTGTCCGGGAGCGCCGAGTGCAGCAGGGCCGGCTCGACCCCCAGCCGCTTGCGCAGCCGCGCTACTAGCTGTGGCGTGAGCCCGATCTCGGGAACGAGCACCAGGACCTGGCGGCCCGTGTCGATCACGTCCTGCATCCGCTGCAGGTAGACCTCGGTCTTGCCGCTGCCGGTCACGCCCTCGACCAGGAACGCGGCGAAACCGTCGCTGCGGCGCAGCGCGGCAAGCGCTTCCTGCTGATCCTGGTTGAGCGTCGGGCCCGGCCGAGCCTCGGGCGCAACCGCTTCGTCGAAATCCGGCGCGCGCATCTCGATACGCTCGATCAGGCCCTTGCCGAACAGCGCGTGCGCGGCGCGACGCCACTGTGGCAGCAACTCGGTCAGCTGGTCGGCCTCGATGCCGTTGCCGCCGGCGTCAGTCACGGTTTCCAAAAGCTCGGCCTGTCTGGGCGCCCGTCTCGCGAGGGTCTCGACGTCGGTCGATCCGGCAAGCTCCGTGGCTACGATGGTCTCGACGACAGGGTGCAGAGACCTGCCCTGGCGCAACATGGCCGGCAGGGCTGCAGCGACTACCTCGCCGACCGGGTGATGGTAGTAGTCGCTCGTGAACCGCAATAGCCGGAGATCAGCCTCCCGCAACAGGGGCTCTTCGTCGAGAACGGCCGTGCAGCGGCGAATCTTGCCGGGCGCGAGACCTGATTCGGTGCTGTGGCCCAGCACGAGGCCCACCTGCCGGCGCGGACCAAACGGCACCCGCACCCGGCAGCCGGGCGACGGGACGGGACCGCCGGCCGGCGGCAGGTAGTCGAAGGCCCGCGACAACGGGACACTGACGGCCACCTTGAGGACTGGCTGCTTCTGGGGTGTCAACCGGATGCTCGTTCGGACGTTAGATAAGAACATAGCTTCCGGAAGACAGGGCGACGGAGTCAAGGGATATGAGCTTCGAACAGCTAAGTTTTGCGGTATCGTGGGTCAGCGAACCATCGACAGGGACGCGAGCACTGCAGAAAGAACAGCAACTCAACCGGTTTCTGGCCGAGGTGGAGCGACGCGCACTGCGTATCGCGGAAATCGGCGTGCGCGACCGCGACGAGGCGCTGGACCTGGTGCAGGACGCCATGATCAAGCTCGTGCGCAAGTACGCGGACCGTTCGAGCGACGAGTGGTCGCCGCTGTTTTACAGGATCCTGCAAAATGGCGTGCGGGACTGGCACCGGCGGCAGGTCGTGCGCAACCGTGTCATGGTCTGGTTCGGCAGGAGTGCCGATGACGGGGACATCTATGATCCCGTCGCAGCGGCGCCGGATCCGGCGGGCCGGGCACCTGAGGAAGAGGTGTCAAACAGCGAAGCCATGGCCATGCTGGAGAATGCCGTACATGCTTTGCCGATGCGCCAGCGCGAGGCATTCATGCTGCGGACGTTTGAAGGGCTGGACGTTGCGGGGACCGCTGTGGCCATGGGCTGCAGCGAGGGCAGCGTCAAAACGCACTATTCCCGGGCGATACACTCGCTCCGGGACACGTTGGGAGATTTCGAACCATGAAAGACCCGAAAAAACTGTTCGACGAGTCGGTCGACGCACTGGATGCAGAGACGCTGTCGAAACTGAATCGCGGACGGCATGCTGCGCTGGCCGAGCTGCAGACGGAGCGGCCGTTGTGGATGCGCTGGGCACCGGCGGCCGGCGTCGCAGCCGCTGTTGTCGTCGCCGTCATGCTGGCTGTGCCGCAAACGACGGTCGACGCCACGCTGCCCGCGAGCGATATGGACATCCTGCTCGGCGAGGACAGCATCGAGATGCTGGAGGATCTCGAGTTTTACGCATGGCTCGATATGCAGAATGGTGATGTCGGTTAAGCGATTAGTGATGCTGGTATGCGGACTGTGCCTGGGCGCAGCCGCGTTCGCCGGGGATGACGAGGCGCCGGACAGCGAGCTCCTCGAATACCTCGGCATGTGGGAAGAATCGGATGAAGAGTGGCTGCTGCACGAGGAGATGGCGGACGCCGCGGCCGAACAACGGACCGATCCCGCGCCCGAGGGCGAAGAATCGGCGGAGACGGAAGATGAGAGCTAGATTGATCGTCATGATGGTTGCGGCACTGCTGTGTGGAAGTGCATTTGCCGAGAGCCCGACCTGGGACGAGCTCAGCGACGAGCAGCGCACCGTGCTGAGTCAGTTCCAGGGCGCCTGGGACCAGCTGCCCGGTGAGCGGCGGATGCGCCTGGCCAAAGGCGCCGAGCGCTGGGGCGGCATGTCGGCCAGGGAGCGGCGCCAGGCCCAGCAGCGGTTCTCGAAATGGCGCGATCTGCCGCCTGCTCGCCGCGACCTGATCCGGGAGCGTGCCGAGTTCTTCCACAGCCTGTCGCCCGAAGAGCAGCAGCGCATCCGTGAAAATTATCACCGCTACCGCGAGATGCAGCACGAGCGGCGCAAGCAGTTGCGCGAGCGCTGGGAAAACATGACGCCCGAGCAACGTCGCGAGTTCGAGCAACGCCTCCGCGAGCGTCGCGAGATGCAGCGCAGGCCGCCGGCGAGGCCGCACAGGCGCTGAAAAACACCTGCGGAAAGTTCTTATGAAAAGGCCGCAGCATTACGGCCTTTTCTCTTTGTGCCGGTGGAACCCCTCCGTTACACTCCCGCAGTCCCTGAGGGAGTGACGCAATGAAAATCGGTGTGCCCAGAGAGAATTTCCCGGGTGAACGTCGCGTCGCGACGACGCCCGAGGTGGCTTCACAGCTGATCGAGCTCGGCTATGACGTCGCCATTGAATCCGGTGCCGGCATGGAGGCAAGCTTCTCGGACAACGCTTACCGAGACGCCGGATGTGAGGTCGTCGACCAGGCTGCGGCGCTGTGGTCGCAGTCGGATATCGTCATGAAAGTGCGTGGACCCGACGAGGAAGAAGCCTCTCGCATGCGGTCGGACCAGACCCTGATCAGTTTCCTGTGGCCGGCCCAGAACCCCGAGCTTCTCCGCAAGCTCACGGCAACGGGCGGGACTGTCCTGGCCATGGATAGCGTGCCGCGGATTTCGCGAGCACAGAAAGTCGACGCCCTGAGCTCGATGGCCAACATTGCCGGCTACCGCGCCGTTGTCGAAGCGGCCCAGCATTTCGGGCGCTTCTTCACGGGGCAGATCACGGCGGCGGGCAAGGTCCCGCCGGCCAAGGTGCTCGTGATTGGTGCCGGTGTCGCGGGCCTGGCCGCGATCGGTGCCGCCAAGAGCATGGGTGCGATCGTTCGCTCCTTCGACACGCGTCCCGAGGTCAAGGAACAGATTGAGTCGATGGACGCCGAATTCCTGATGCTCGATTTCGAGGACGACGAGGACGGTGCTGGCGAAGGCGGTTACGCCAAGGTCATGAGCGACGAATTCATCAAGGCCGAGATGGAGCTGTTTGCCGAGCAGGCCAAAGACGTCGACATCATCATCACGACCGCTCTGATCCCGGGCAAGCCGGCGCCGCGACTGATTACGGCGGAGACGGCACGCTCGATGAAGGACGGCAGCGTCATCGTCGACCTCGCCGCCGAACAAGGTGGTAACTGCGAACTTACCGTACCCAATGAAGTGACCGTCGACAGTGGTGTCACGATCATCGGTTACACCGACCTGCCAAGCCGCCTCGCGGCGCAATCGTCACAGCTGTACGCAACGAACCTGCGGCACCTGCTGACCGACATGACGCCCGCGAAAGACGGCAATCTTGTTGTCGACTTCGAAGACGAGGTTATCCGCGGCACGACCGTGTGCAGGGACGGTGAAACAACGTGGCCGCCACCTGCACCCAAACTCTCGGCTGCGCCGGCCGCGGCGAAGCCGGAGCCCGCGCCGGTCGTGCCGGTGGAAGAACAGCAGCCATCAGTCATGGGGCCGATCATCGGCATGCTTGTCGGCGGTCTTGCGCTGCTCGGGCTCGGTGCCGTCGCGCCACCGTCGTTCATGGAACACTTTACCGTGTTCGTGCTGGCGTGTTTCGTCGGTTACATGGTGATCTGGAACGTGACGCCGGCCCTGCACACGCCGCTCATGAGTGTGACCAACGCGATCTCGAGCATCATCATCATCGGTGCGCTGCTGCAGATCAGTTCGGATGTCAGGGTCATCATGTGGATCGCTGTTGCTACCGCAGGAATAACCGCGGTAAACATCGCGGGTGGCTTCGCCGTCACGCGCCGCATGCTCGAAATGTTCAGGAAGTGAGGCCGGCATGATCAACGAAGGAATCGTAGACGTTTCGTATATTATCGCGACCATCCTGTTCATCCTCGCGCTCGGCGGCCTGTCCAACCAGGAAACGGCACGGCGCGGTAACTGGTACGGCATCATCGGCATGGCGATCGCGCTGCTCGCGACCGTTACCAGCGAAGATGTAACGGCGAATTTCGACAAGCTGGTCATCGCGCTGCTCGTCGGCGGCAGCGTGGGCCTCATTCTGGCGCGCCGCGTGCAGATGACGCAGATGCCGGAACTCGTCGCCATCCTGCACAGCCTCGTCGGCCTTGCGGCCGTCGCGGTCGGCTTCGCAAATTTCATGGACCCGGAACGCCTCGCGCATTACGCGGGTGTCGAGCTGACCATCCATGACATCGAGACCTATATCGGCGTACTCATCGGCGCCGTAACGTTCTCGGGCTCGGTCATCGCATTCGGCAAGCTCTCGGGCAAGATCAGCGGTAACCCACTTATTCTCCCGCTACGTCACTGGCTCAACCTGCTGCTGCTGCTCGGCGCAATCTGGCATGGCTATGCGTTTGTCGCGCAGTCCGTCGAAGGTGGTGGCCTCACGCCGCTCATCATCATGACCGTGCTGGCCCTGCTGTTTGGCATCCACATGGTGATGGCGATCGGTGGTGCCGACATGCCGGTCGTCGTCTCGATGCTAAACAGCTACTCGGGATGGGCTGCGTCGGCAACGGGGTTCATGCTCGAAAACAACCTGCTCATCGTTACGGGTGCGCTGGTCGGTTCGTCGGGCGCCATCCTGTCGTACATCATGTGCCGCGCGATGAACCGCAGGTTCCTCGCGGTGATCGCGGGCGGCTTCGGCACGGGCGGAGGCGCGACAGCCAAGGGCGGTGAGGAGCAGGGCGAGGTCGTCCCGGTCGATTCGTCGGAAGCGGCGTCGCTGCTGGCGAATGCCAAGGAAGTCATGATCATCCCGGGATACGGCATGGCCGTTGCCCAGGCGCAGCACATCGTGCACGAGATCACGCAGGTGCTGCGCGAGAGAGGCGTCAACGTGCGCTTCGGCATCCACCCGGTTGCGGGCCGCATGCCCGGCCACATGAACGTGCTGCTGGCCGAGGCGAAGGTGCCGTACGACATCGTGTTCGAGATGGACGAGATCAATGAGGATTTCCCTGACGTCGACGTCTCGGTGATCATCGGTGCGAACGACATCGTCAATCCGTCGGCACTGACCGATCCCGACAGCCCGATCGCCGGCATGCCGGTGCTCGAATGCTGGAAGGGCAAGGTCTCGATCGTACTCAAGCGAAGTATGGCGACCGGTTACGCCGGTGTGCAGAATCCGCTGTTCTTCCTCGACAACACGCGCATGCTGTTCGGCGATGCGAAGGACAGTCTCGACGCGGTCTTCAAGGCACTCTAGAAGCCGCAGCACAAATGCTGTAATAATGCGGCCATAGGCTGGAGAGCCACCAATGCTCGCAGGACTTGCAACGGACATCTCGCAACAGGTTCTGAGAACCGACGTTGCCGGAATGCCGCTCGAGTGGATCGACTACCGCGAAGCCGTGCGTCTGTATCACACCGAGCAGGTAGCGTATGACTGTGGCACGAGACTCTATACGGTATTCGGTGGTTTCAGCGCTCTGACCGGCGACCGCAGCCGTATCCACGTCAACTCGATCATCGCGACACATGGAACGAGCAAGAGCCTCTCCGCGAATCGCGACCAGTACGTACCGCCGCTCAACAACCGCACGCTGTTCAAGCGGGATGCAAATCTGTGCCTCTATTGCGGCATGCGCTTTATGACGCGTGACCTGACGCGCGATCACATCACGCCGGTCTCGCGTGGCGGTCTCGACTCCTGGACGAACGTCGCAACGGCCTGCCGCCGGTGTAACAACTACAAGGGTGGCCGCACGCCCGAAGAGGCAGCGATGCAGCTGATTGCCGTGCCGTTCACGCCGAATTACGCCGAGTACATCTACCTCAAGGGCCGACGCGTTCTCGCCGACCAGATGCAGTACCTGCTGGCGCACATTCCACGCTCGAGCCCGCTACATGCGCGGCTCTCGGATCATCTCGAAAACGGTGAGGAGATCGTGGAAGTGCATTACCACGATTAATCGCGCGCTACTGCAGGCATAATTGCCGGATGCAATACCTCATCGATGCTTCGGTCTATGTCTTCCGGGCGTACTATTCAATGCCCGACGACATGGTTGACGATGCGGGCAACCCGATAAACGCTCTTTATGGTTTCTGCCGTTTCCTCGGCGATTTCATGGAGCAGGTCACACCAGAGTTTGTCGCGGTCGCGTTTGACGAGAGCCTGTCGAAGTCATTCCGCACTGAAATCTATCCCGAGTACAAGGCCAATCGTGACCCGGCGCCCGAGGACCTGAAGCGCCAGTTCCAGCAATGCCGCCGCTACGTGCGCGCGCTCGGCGTCATGGAAATCGCGAGCCCGCGTTACGAAGCCGATGACCTGATCGGTGCGCTGGTCGAGCATGGACGTTGTTGCGGGCGCCCGTCGACGATCGTGAGTCGCGATAAAGACCTGACTCAATTGCTTGGCAAGGACGACGTGTTCTGGGATTTCGCGGGCAAGGGCAAGCTGGGCTACGAGGAAATCCGGGGATCATTCGGCGTGCACCCGGAACAGATTGCCGACTTCCTCGCGCTGGCCGGCGATGCCGTCGATAACATCAAGGGCGTGCCGGGCGTTGGTAAAAAGACCGCTGAGAAGCTGTTGGAACACTTCGGCAGTCTCGACAAGATCTACGAAAACCTGCACCGCATACACGAAGTCAACGTGCGCGGCGCAAGGACGCTCGGAACGAAACTGGATGCGCATCGCGAAGATGCGATGCTCGCGCGTCGTCTCACGGGGATTGCGTGCGATGCACCCATCGACGGCGCCGAAGAGCTGTTACAGCCGGGAGCGCCCAGTCTCGGGGACATCAATGCACTCTTCGACGAGGCCGGTATCGGCGTCGCGCTGCGGCGTCAGGCCGAGCGCATCTCGGATATTTACCGGCATTAGCGAGTATTCTCAGCGCAATTCGGGATATCCCTAGTTACGCTGCGGCATCCTGCTGTGTTGATATAAAGTCCCGAGGATTGTGTCTGGTGACTGTGCGTGCCGGAAGTCTTCGAACACAGCGCCAAGCTGGCCGTTCCCGCGGCACGCCTTCGTACGACTTGCAGGTCCCTCGGCAAAAAGCCCTCCTCGATCTCCGATCTCGGCCAGCAGCGAGCGATCGAGTCCCTGCGTTTCGGTATCGGCCTCGACCACGAAGGCTTCAACGTATTCGTGCTCGGCCCCCCGGGCAGCAATCGCCATGCGCTGGTGAACGAGCTCACGGGGATCGAGGCGCGCGGCAGGGCGGCCCCCGATGACTGGTGTTATGCGAACAATTTCGCAAACCCGGAACGGCCGCGGGCGTTGCGGCTGCCGGCCGGCAAAGGCGCAGAGTTCCGCGAGGACATGCATGCCCTGATTGATGAGATCCGCATCGCGATCCCGGCCGTCTTCGAGGACGACGACTACCGCAACCAGCTGAAGTCGTTCGAAGCCGATCTGCAGGAAGAGATCAAGGAGCAGTGGCAGCAGATCCGGCAGAAAGCTGCCAAGCAGGATATCGCCGTGATGCAGACGCCGACCGGCTACGTCCTGGCGCCGGTCCTGGATGGCAAGGTCCTCGATGACAAGGATTTCGAGCAGCTCCCCGATGACAAACGCGCGGCCATCCAGGACGCCATCGAGAAGCTCAGCGAAGAACTGCAGCGCCGCATCGAGTCATTGCCGAAGCTTCGCAGGAAGCAGCATGAGCGGGTCAGGGCGCTCGACAAGGAAGTCACGGCGCACGCGGTGACCGCGCTGTTCCAGGACCTCAAGACGAAATACGCCGCGGTGGCTGATGTGGCCGGATACCTCGAGGCAGCGCGGCAGGACATCATCGACAACGCGCAGGAGTTTCGTCAGCAGGACGAGCCGGTGCTGCCTTTCCTGCGCAACGACCTGTCGTCCCTGTTGCTGAGTTACGAGATCAATCTGCTCGTAAGCAACGAACCCGACAAGGCGGCGCCGGTCATCTATGAGTCTAATCCGAGCTATCCGAACCTTGTCGGCAAGATCGAACACCGTGCGGAGATGGGCGCGCTCCTTACCGACTTCCGTATGGTCCGCGGCGGCGCGCTGCTGCAGGCGAACGGCGGTTACCTGGTGCTCGACATTCACCGCGTTCTTTCGAGGCCGTTCGCATGGGAGTCCCTGAAGCAGGCGCTGTTCACGAAGCAGGTACGCATCGAATCGCCGGCGGAGACACTCGGTTTCGCGACCACGACGACGCTGAAACCCGAGCCGATCCCGCTCGACGTCAAGACCATTCTCGTCGGCGAACGCTGGCTCTATTACCTGCTGTCGATGTATGACAAGGAGTTCGGCGGCCTCTTCAAGGTGGCGGTGGACCTCGCCGACGACGTCAGGCGATCGCCCGATAATGTCGCGGCCTATGCGGGACTCGTGACGAGTCGCGTGCAGGCTCACGAGCTGTTGCCGTTCGATGTGTCCGCCGTCAAGCGTGTCATCGAACAGCGCGCCCGGCAGGCTGACGACAGCGAGCGACTGTCCATGAACATCCGTTCGCTCGACGATCTCCTGATGGAGGCCGACTACTGGGCGCGCCAACGCCACGCCAAGCGCGTCGCGCCCAAAGACGTCATCGCGGCAATCGATCACAAGAAAAGACGGCTGGGCAGGGTCCAGGGACGCATCTACGAAGCCATCGAGCGGGAGACGCTGCTTATCGA
Organism: Woeseiaceae bacterium; assembly: GCA_041574455.1. Lineage (GTDB taxonomy): Bacteria > Pseudomonadota > Gammaproteobacteria > Steroidobacterales > Woeseiaceae > UBA1847. The sequence continues at coordinate 85,911 of JBFFOM010000003.1, forward strand.
TACGAGCGGCGAGCGCATTGGCCAGGTCAATGGCCTGTCCGTCCTCGATCTCGCCGACTACCGGTTCGGACACCCCGTGCGCATCACTGCGACGACGCGTATCGGCACGGGTGACGTCGTCGACATCGAGCGCGAAGTCGAACTCGGTGGCGCGATCCATTCCAAGGGCGTCATGATCCTGTCGTCGGCACTCTCGGCCCGCTATGCGCCTGAAGTACCCCTGTCGTTGGCTGGCAGCATCGTTTTCGAACAGTCCTACGGCGGTGTCGATGGCGATAGCGCGTCGGTCGCCGAATTGTGTGCCCTCCTGTCATCGATTGCCGGCGTACCGATCCGGCAGAGCATCGCCTGCACCGGATCGGTCAACCAGCTCGGGCGAGTGCAAGCCGTCGGCGGCGTCAATGAGAAGATCGAGGGCTTCTTCGAGATCTGCAGGCGGCGCGGCCTCGATGGCTCGCATGGCGTCGTCATTCCCGCGGACAACGTCAAGCACCTGATGCTCCGGGAAGACGTCGTCGCCGCGGTGCGCCGCAAGGAATTTACGGTCTATGCGATCAGCCATGTCGACGAAGCGTTGACGATCCTGACCGGCCGCCTGGCCGGGGATCGCGATGACGGCGGCCAGTTCCCCGAGGGAACCGTCAATCGCAAGGTCGAAGACCAGCTGATTCACTACGCGCAGAGTCGCAGGCAGTTCGCGGAAGGAGCGGCCGCGCGTGACTGACGACATTCGTCGGGTGTTGCTTGCCGTCACGGAGACCAGCCCGCTGGAGCGGCTCTGGGAATCACTGACCGAGCACGTGGCCGATACCCGGGTCGAAGTCATTGCCGTCTTTGTCAGGGATGACGCCTGGCGGCGAGCCGCGAGCTTGCCATTTACGCGGGAGATCTCGCGCATCAGCGGACTGCAGGCTGCGTTCACGAGAAACCGTGCGCGCGAGGTCGGGCTGCATGCGGCCGACAGGGTGCGGCGGCAACTCGAGCAGCTGGCGGGCGCCACGAAGCTGCAACTCGTGTTCGAGACGCTTCCTGAAGATGATGAAACGCAGATCCACAGTCTCGTAACGGTCGAATGCGACGTGCTGATCGCGCCGTCGGGCCTGGAGGGCCAGCCGTTGTTCGTCGAACTCGCGCGCCGGTACGAGAGGGTCGTCGTGGTCGAGGTTGAAGACGGGAGTCAGTAATACGATAGTGAGGGTATGCCGGACTGGTCAGCGATCCTCGACGCACTGCGCGAAACCGGCGCCGACATGCCCGTGCAGACTGCGCCCCGGGCAGTTGGCGGGGGCGACATCAGTGCTGCCTGGCGGGTTGGCGACCTGTTCGTAAAGACCGGTCCGCCGCAGTCCGCAGAGATGTTCGCGGCCGAAGCCGAAGGCCTGTCCGAGCTCGCGCGACCGGCTGTCATCCGTGTGCCCGAGGTCGTCGGCTACGGTCTCGTGCACGAAACCGCCTGGCTTGCTACACGCTGGATCGCGTTCGCTCGTGCGACGCGTGCAACCGAGACGAAACTCGGCGAGCAGCTCGCGGCCCTGCACGCTGTGACGGCGGAGCGTTTCGGCTGGCATCGCAACAACACGATCGGGCTGACGCCCCAGGTTAATGACTGGTCGGATGACTGGGTGGCGTTCTACCGTGATCATCGTCTCGGCTTCCAGTTGCAGCTTGCGGCCGACAACGGCTTTTCGCTGGGCGAGCCGGCCGCCCGGCTGATGCAGCGCATACCGGCCTTCTTTGACGGCTATTCGCCCGCGGCGTCATTGCTGCATGGCGACCTGTGGGGCGGCAACTGGGGCAGCTGCGACGGCGAGCCCGTGATCTTCGACCCGGCCGTTTACTTCGGCGACCGCGAGAGTGATCTTGCCATGACGCGTCTCTTTGGCGGTTTTGGCCGGGCGTTCTACGAGGCCTACGAGAACAACGCGCCGCTCGCCCCCGGACACCGCCAGCGCAGCGACCTCTACCAGCTCTACCACGTACTCAATCACCTGAACCTGTTCGGGAGCGCTTATCTCGGTCGGGCGCAGGCACTCATTCAAAACCTACTCCGGGAAAGTCGATGACTACTGTCAGAACACTCATTGCGTCTTTTGTCTTCATTGCGATTGCAGCGCTGGTGGGTTCGCCGGGTCCGGCGGAGAAGGGTGCCGCGCTGCTGGCGCCGTTCAAAGCGAGCCTCAAAAGGGCGCTCATTCAGGGCATGCAGGAGGGACCGGTAAACGCCATTGAGATCTGCAGGGACAAGGCAACCGAGATCACCGCGTCACTGTCAGTTGAGGGTGTCACCATGGGTCGAGTTCTGAAACCGCCGATAACGTTTACCTCGAGGGCACGTAGACCGCGATAATGTCTCGGGCCGGCCGGCTTACCTCGCAGACCGGCCGGTCGTGTCGTTCGCGCTATAATTTCCGCTATTGACGCAAAGCAGCCATCAGTGGTGATGACGATGCCAAAGCCCCCCTGGAGCAGAATTCTTGGTGAAGGAGCGCTGATAATCGTCTCGGTATATGTCGCGATTCTCCTTGAAGGTATGTCGCAGGAACGGGAGGCGAGGACATCGGCCCATCTCGCTCTTGTTCAGATGCTCGGCGAGATGAGAGAAGACTCCGCGGACGTTGAGGAGATTCGTGAAGAACAGCTCACTCGAATTAAACAGTACAAGGATCTGGACGAGTGGCTGGCAAAACCTGATTCAGTGCCGCTTGACTCGATGGCAGAAACGCTGGATTTGGTTTTCTTCTCTAACCGCACGTTGTATCCGCGGCGTTCGGCATGGACCACCATGCTCGCGGCCGGGCAGTTGGCCGAACTTGATTCACCTGGGCTTGTATTACGGCTGGGCGATTTCTATGAAAGCCTCAATGCCCGGGTTGTCGATAACGGCGATGACTATGACGACAATCTGAATGACATTGCGCGAAACTCGGCCCCGGAATACTGGGATGGCGCGAACGGCCGGCTACTGACAACTGACGTCGATGAACTTGTGAAATTCCGAAATCAGCTCCGGTATTTACACATCTCATGGAACATCTGGTATCTCGACCTGCTTGATCAGTACCAGCTGACGCTTGACTCACTTATTCTGGAAATTGAGTCATACCTCGAAAGTAAGAGTTTCGAGCCGAATTCCTGACGAGAAGGCGCCACAGCGTGGTATGCAATCGAGCGGCCGCTTATGGCCAAAAGCCGCCGCCCAGGCGATCTTAGGTGAACTGTCGGCTACTGACCCAAAGCGGACGTTTCGCTAGAATCTCACGCCGTCGCTGACCACTGCGAATCCTCTCCAGTACAGAGCCTGATCACGATTGGCAAACATCCATTACCCACCTAGTATCATCGGCTTACCGAAACAGGAGCAAGAGATTTGGATTCACAGAGCGCGAACGACGTAGTCGATAATGGGCCAGCGAACGAACGCTGGCTGACCATATACAAATATTACCTTATGGCCGCAGTTGCTTTCAGTGTAATCGGGGCCGCAAAACACATAGTAAATATTTCCGACCAGTTTTCGGGCAGTACGCTCGTAGGTGCGTCAGTTGGGGCCTTTGCACAAACAGGGCTGTTCGTGTTTGCGCTTTGGTCAATAAGGAGAGTCGGCGAGAACTGGGTTCGTACGCTGCAGCTGTCGATCAACGGCGTTGCTGTAATAATTGTGATCATCAAGTTTCTTCAGCCCGGTCTTTATAACATCTTCATACTCGTTGGCAGTTTCTTTGTTTTTCCGATTGCAGATGTAATACCTTGGCAGCTTGTCTCTGAGCTGTCGCTTGGATTTCTCGTTTATTCGGCGACATCTATCGCCTCGTTGGTGTTTGCAGCGTATTTTTTCTTCCGGTGGTTGAAGTTGGCAACGCCGGTCATGGCCACGGGTAGTCAAGGCAAGCCGCCGCACGCCGCTGAGGAACAGAACCAGCTATGGCGCAAGCATCGCATTTGGGCTGGTGTTCTTACGGTACTTCTTGGCCTTCTTATGGGGCTTTTTGGGTTGGCATTTGGCCAACAAATGGTCTTCCTGTCCGGTGTGATGTCAGGTGGTGCACCGTCTGGGATCAGCATCCCCCTTCCCGTTGTCGCCATCGTCCTGGGTATCATCATCGGTGGTTTGATGTTTTGTGGGGAACAGGGTCGGGGTCGACCGATGGTCTGGCTTGCCGCCGTGACCGCCCCACTCTTGACTATCTCGATGAGCATTAGTCCGGTATTTATTCTGATCGTCCTGGCGATCAGCATCTACTTGATATGGGTTCTAAGGAAGACAAAGCCGGCGAAAGGAATTGAATGACCGGGATTGGCCGGAAGCAGCCTGTCGCCTCGTTTCAGCGACAATGACAGCTATTGACCCATTGCTCCCATTGAGGAATTTGCCGGCATTGGCCGAAAGTGGCAAATTATCGGCACCCAACTTAAATTTCGCCCCTGTACTACACGATGTAATCAATGGACAAAGTCTGGCGAAGATTTCTTCTCGGATATCTGCTGAGCGCGGTGCTCATGGTGCCGATCGGCTACCTGATTCTCCAGGTCTTTCCACTGCTCGGCTATGACGA
>JBFFOM010000004.1:0-90106 GCA_041574455.1 Woeseiaceae bacterium
GCAGGACAGCTGGTCCGATCGCATCAGCATGAAAGGCGATGTTCGCTTGCGTCACGAATCCATCGACGAGGAAGGCGAGGAGGACAGGCGTCGTATGCGTTTTCGCGTACGTTTCGGTCTTTCGGCCGAGGTTTCGAACGATGTCAAGATTGTCTTCCAGCTCGCAACCGGTGGCGATAACCCGGTATCGACGAACCAGTCGTTTGACGACGGGTTTTCGACCAAGGACATTGGCGTCGATCTTGCGTACGTCGACTGGGCGGTCCGTGAGGATCTGCATCTCTATGCAGGCAAGATGAAAAACCCGCTCTTCAAGGCCGGTGGCGTACCGCTGATCTGGGATGGCGATCTCAATCCTGAGGGTATTGCCGCGACGTTCACGTCGGGAGGATTCTTCGGCACAGCCGGCGGTTTCTCGGTGGAAGAACGCAGCAGTTCGGACGATTCGCTGTTGTACGTCGTCCAGGCGGGCTACAAGTTCCCGCTCGGCGACAACCTGTCGCTGACGGCAGGTGCCGGCTACTTTGCCTATACGAATACGGTGGGCAACGAGCCGTTCTACAACGGCCGCTCCAGGGGCAACTCCGTGGACATCGACGGCAACTACATTTATGAGTACGAGAACACCGAGGTATTTGCGGAGCTTGGCACCAAGGTTAACGACTGGCCGCTGAACGTCTATGCGCACTTTGTGCAGAACAATGCAGTCAGCGCGGACGATGCCGGTTTTGCTGTCGGCGCGAAGATCGGGTCTGCCAAGAGCGACGGTCAGAAGGAGTTCAGCTGGACCTATATGGACACCGAAGCTGACGCCGTCATCGGTACCTTTAACGATTCTGACTTCGGGGGCGGCAATACGGATTCCAAGGGGCACATGCTCAAGGCCAAGTACGCTGTCTCGAACAGGATCTTCGTGGGTGGAACGTTGTTTCTGAATGATGTAGATGTCGTGCGCGGCACTAAACACGATTACAACCGCCTGCAGCTTGACATAGAATTCAAGTTTGACTGATGACGCAGGCCGGAGGGCCCCATGAGCGCATCTGGATTGACAGAACATATTTCGCGACGCTTTAACAAGGACATCGAGGACCTGAGGAACAGCGTCCTGACGATGGGCGGCCTCGTTGAATCACAGTTGTCGCAGGCAATCGTCGCGATCGTCAGCGGCGACAGCGAGCTGGGCCTGCAGGTCGCGAGGGACGACTACAAGGTCAACAGCCTCGAGGTCACTATTGATGAAGAGTGTGGCCGAATACTGGCAACACGCGCGCCGGCGGCCAGCGATCTCCGCCTGATTGTCGCGATCATCAAGACCATTACGGATCTGGAACGGATAGGCGACGAAGCCGAGAAGATCGGCTTTCTCGCCTCGAAACTGGCGGTCATGGACCGGCCGGCTGACTCCTACCGGGAACTGAAGACGCTCGGCCAACACGTCGCTCATATGTTGCGCGATGCGATGAATGCGTTTGCGCGTCTGGACGTCGAGGAAGCCTGGGAGGTTGTGCGGGAGGACGAACGCGTCGACGAGGAGTACGAGGCGATCCAGCGGCAGGGTATTACTCACATGATGGAAGACCCGCGCTCCATCAAGCGCGTCATGAACGTCACCTGGTGCGCGCGCTCGCTGGAGCGTATTGGCGACCACGCCAAGAATATCTGCGAGTACGTCATCTATATGGTTCAGGGTCGTGATGTGCGTCATACTGGCGTCCCCCAAGCAACCGAACACAAAGCGTAAGTAATGACTCTTCCCAACCGGCGCCTGCTGAATATCGCAGGCTTCCTGGCCTGTACAGGCATGATGGGCTTCGCGCTCTACGCACAGCACGTGATGCTGCTCGATCCCTGTCCGCTGTGCATTCTTCAGCGGATCGCAACGATCCTGACCGGGCTCGTGTTCCTCGCGGCTGCGCTGCACAACCCCGGGCGAGTCGGGTCGCGGGTTTACGCCGCCTTGCTCGTTCTGACAGCCGGTTTCGGTGTCGGCGTCGCTGCCTGGCACGTCCGCCTGCAGAACATGCCGGCCGATGAAGTTCCGGGTTGCGGTCCCGGCCTCGAGTACATCATGGACAACTTCGCTCTGTTCGACGCGTTGTCGATGATCTTCGAGGGTTCTGGCGAATGCGCCGATGTCGTGTGGCGCCTGCTGGGCTTGTCGATGCCGACGTGGGTGCTGATCGGGCTGGGCGGGCTGCTGATTGCCGGCGTGTGGAACAACTTCAGAGCAGCATCAGCTCCATAATTCGCTTGTACATCGATGTCAGAGTAACCACGTCCTCCACGCTGACGTGTTCGTCCACCTTGTGAATTGACGCATTTACAGGCCCGAGTTCGACGACATCGACCCCGGCAGGGGAGATGAAGCGACCGTCCGAGGTACCGCCACCCGTGGAGAGTTCCGGCGGATCCCCTGTCAACTCCAGGACGGCCCGATGCGCGGCGTTGATCAGTTTGCCGGGCTCGGTGAGGAACGGCTCGCCCGACAGGTGCCAGTCGAGATCATAGTTAATGTCGTGGCCGTCAAACACGGCGTGGACCTTCTCCTGCAATGACTCGCGGGTCCATTCGGTCGAATAGCGGAAATTGAAGCGCGCCGTGAGTTCGCCGGGCGTGACATTCGGTGCGCCGATGCCGGCGCGCACGTCGACGACCTGGAAGCTTGTTGGCGGGAAATAGTCGTTGCCGTTGTCCCAGGCAATCTCGTGCAATTCGGCCAGCACGGGAGCAAAGCGCCGGATCGGGTTGTCGGCGAGCTGGGGGTAGGCAACGTGTCCCTGCACGCCGCGTACGGTCAGCATGCCGCTCAGCGAGCCGCGACGGCCGATGCGCACGATATCGCCGAGCTTCGTCTGGCTTGATGGTTCACCGAGTACGCACCAGTCGATGTGTTCTTCGCGCTCGTTGAGTACTTCCATGACCTTGAGCGTGCCGTCGCGCGCGAGCCCTTCCTCGTCGCTCGTGATCAGGAGGGCGATGCTGCCCGGATGATCCGGGTGCTCTTCGAGAAACTCCTCGATGGCGACGATCATCGCCGCCAGGCCGCTCTTCATGTCGGCCGCGCCGCGCGCGTAAATCATCCCGTCGCGGAAGGTCGGCTGGAACGGGTCCGAGCTCCACGCCGCCTCGTCACCGGGCGGGACGACGTCGGTGTGGCCGGCGAAGCACAAGACGGGCGCAGCGTCTCCACGCCTCGCCCAGAGATTCGTTACATCGTTGAATTGCAGCGTTTCGCAGGTGAATCCAAGGGGCTCCAGACGAGCCTGCATAAGCTCCTGGCAGCCGGCGTCGTCAGGCGTCACGGACGGGCGCCTGATCAGGTCGCAGAGGAGGTCTATAACGGGTTCTTCAATGGCCATCGCCGGGATTCTGCAACAATTCGGTAACAATTGCCCCGTAAGCTTTGCGCATCAATACAGGATACACGGAGAACTCAAAGTGAGTATTCAGCGTACAGCACTGGCCCTGGCCGTTACAATTGCACTGACAGCCGCGACCAGCGCACTTGCGCAGTCCGGTCGGGACTATGTTTACGTCGTCGGTTCGTCGACAGTCTATCCGTTTGCGACGGTTGTTGCCGAGCGCTTCGGTCGTGGCAGTGAATTCAAAACACCGAAGATCGAATCGACGGGTTCCGGCGGTGGTCTGAAACTGTTCTGTGACGGCGTAGGCGTCGATTACCCCGACGTCACGAATTCATCGCGTGCCATCAAATCCTCCGAAGTCGATACCTGCGCTGCCAACGGCGTTACCGAGATCATCGAGGTCAAGATCGGGTATGACGGCATCGTGTTTGCCAATGCGATTGGCGCCGACAGCATGACGCTGACCCGCCAGGATATCTTTCTTGCACTGGCGAAGGAGGTTCCCGGTGAGAATGAAGGTGAACTCATGGAGAACCCTTACAAGTCCTGGCAGGACGTGAACCCGACCCTGCCGGCAACGAAGATCGAGGTTCTCGGTCCGCCGCCGACCTCCGGAACGCGTGATGCGTTCGTGGAGCTGGCGATGGAGGGTGGCTGCAAGGCAACGCCGTGGATCGCTGCCCTCAAGACGAGTAACGGCAATCGTTACAAGGCCGTCTGCCATACGATCCGCGAAGATGGCGCATTTGTTGAAGCCGGCGAAAACGACAACCTGATCGTCCAGAAGCTGCAGGCCAACCCGGATGCTTTCGGGATCTTCGGGTTCAGTTTTCTCGACCAGAACATGGAAAAGGTCAAGGGCTCCCTGATTGACGGCGTGGCGCCGACCTTCGATGCAATCGCGGAAGGTGACTACCCCGTATCGCGTCCGCTGTACTTCTATGTCAAGAAGGCACACGTGGAGGTCATTCCGGGGCTGCGCGGTTACCTGCGCGAGTTTACGAGCGAACGCGCCTGGGGCGAGGAAGGTTACCTCTCCGACCGCGGCCTGATTCCGATGCCCGACGAGGAGCGTCGTGAGGTGGCGGCAGCCGTCCGTGACCTGACGCCCTTGTCGCTGGCAGCGAAATAGGTAGGAGAATACGGCTCAGGCGGCGATCCACTCCGGGTCGCCGCCGTTCGTTATTACAGCACTAATGCAAAGCACCACGCTCATCCTGCTGCTTGGCTTCATGGCGATCGCTGCGTTCTATTTTGGGCGCAGCCGGTCGCTGGCGCTTGTTGGGGGACCGGGTCACGGACCGGCATTGCACTCTCTGCCCGGTTACTATGGCTATTACGTCGCCATCTGGGTAGCCCTGCCGGCACTGGCTCTGCTGCTCGGCTGGGTCCTGATCGAACCGCGACTCATCGTGGCTCTGGTCATCAATGGATTGCCCGACGCATACCGAGACCTTCCCCCAGGCGAGCTCAATCTGCTCGTCAATAACATCCAGAATTTCGCGGCGGGCGACGTGGTGTCTGTCGACGTCAACGATGTGATCCGCGACGCGGCTGCTCAGTTCACGATGTACCAGGAAAAGAGCCGCAAGCTGCTGGCCGTGTTTGCCATCGGGATCGCCGGACTGGGCGGGGCACGTGCATGGCGCCTCGTGCATCCCGACCTGCGTGCGCGCAACCGGGTAGAGCGCGTCATTCGCTGGTTCCTGATTGCGGCGTCGAGCATCGCGATTTTCACGACGATCGGTATCGTGCTGTCAGTGCTGTTCGAGGCATTGCGCTTTTTCCAGAAGGTGCCGGTAACGGATTTTCTGTTCGGACTCAACTGGAGCCCCCAGACAGCCATCCGCGCAGACCAGGTTGGATCGTCGGGAAGTTTTGGTGCCGTGCCCCTGTTCACTGGAACGATGCTGATCACGGTGATCGCGATGGTCGTTGCAGTTCCGGTAGGCCTGATGACGGCGATTTACCTGGCCGAATACTCGAGTGCACGGATTCGCGGGATCGCCAAGCCATTGCTAGAAGTCCTGGCCGGTATCCCGACCGTCGTCTACGGTTTCTTTGCGGCGCTGACGGTAGCGCCCTGGGTCCGCCATGCGGGTGAGTCGGTCGGCCTCGAGGTCGCGTCGGAAAGTGCGCTCGCGGCGGGCATCGTCATGGGCATCATGATCATCCCGCTGGTCTCGTCGCTCTCGGACGATGCCATCAATGCCGTGCCAACCGCGATGCGCGATGGGGCACTCGGCCTCGGCTCAACGCGCTCGGAGACAATGACCAAGGTTATCCTGCCGGCCGCACTGCCCGGCATCGTGGGTGGCATCCTGCTGGCTGTGTCCCGCGCCATCGGCGAAACGATGATCGTCGTCATGGCCGCCGGGCTTGCGGCCAACCTGACGGCAAACCCGTTTGAAGCGGTGACCACCGTGACGGTCCAGATCGTCACGCTACTCGTCGGCGACCAGGAATTTGACAGCGCGAAGACACTGGCGGCGTTTGCCCTGGGCCTGATGCTGTTTGTCGTCACGCTATTCCTGAACGTTATCGGGCTCAATGTCGTGCGCAAGTACCGCGAGCAATATGACTAGGCCGGCACCATGAACAAAGGCGATCTCACGAGACAGAGGGTGGAAGCAGGACTGCCGCGCCGGCGCCGCCGGGAATTCATGTTCCGGATGCTCGGCATGCTGGCGACGACGGTGGGCGTACTGTTCCTTGGCATCTTTTTCGCGACGCTGATTGGCGAAGGCTCGTCGGCGTTCAAGCAGACGGTTCTGAAACTCGACATCGAGTTCTCGGAAGACGTGCTGGCACCCGGTGGCGAACTCGACCTCGAGTACGGTGATTTCGAAGGCATAGTGCGCGCTGCGCTGCGGGAGGCCGTACCTGGTGTGAGCGGCAGAAGCGATCGGCGCCAGCTATACCGGCTTGTCAGCGTTGGTGCCGGCTACCAGGTCCGCGACATGATCGTCGCAGACCCTGATCTGCTCGGCACCACACAGACCATGTGGGTCCCTGCATCATCCAATGTCGACATGCTGATCAAGGGCAATATCGACGCCGGGATCGATGAGGCGCTGCGACCGATTTCCGATAAGCAGATCGGCTGGGTTCGTCAGCTCGATGAAGCCGGTCGCCTCGAGACCCGTTTCAATACGGCGCTGTTCACCAACGGTGACTCTCGCGAGCCCGAGCTGGCCGGCATCAAGGGTGCGGTAATGGGCTCGCTGTACATGCTGATCGTCACGATCATGCTTTCATTTCCGATCGGCGTGGCCGCGGCAATCTATCTTGAGGAATTTGCCCCGCGCAATCGCTGGTCGGACCTGATCGAAGTCAACATCAACAACCTCGCCGCCGTGCCGTCGATCGTCTTCGGCCTGCTCGGTCTGGCCGTATTCATCAACTGGGCCGCCTTGCCCAGGTCGGCGCCGCTGGTTGGTGGGCTGGTTCTGACGCTGCTGACGCTACCTGTCATTATCATCGCCTCACGTGCTGCCATCAAAGCTGTGCCGCCGTCGATTCGCGAGGCGGCGCTCGGCGTCGGCGCCTCGCAGACACAGGTGGTGCTCCATCATGTACTGCCGCTGGCGCTGCCGGGCATGCTGACGGGCACCATTATCGGTATGAGCCGTGCGCTCGGCGAATCTGCGCCGCTCCTGATGATCGGCATGGTGGCCTTCATCGTCGATGTACCGGGCGGGTTCACGGATCCCGCGACGGCGTTACCCGTGCAAATCTACCTCTGGGCAGACAGCCCGGAGCGCGCGTTCGCCGAGCGCACGTCGGCCGCAATCATCGTGCTGCTCGGGTTCCTGATCGTCATGAATCTCGCTGCGGTAATCCTGCGCAGAAGGATGGAGCGTAAATGGTAAGGCTGCCAATTGAGCTACTGGGAAAGCTGTATGAGAATGAATGCAATGACTGAAGCCCCGACCGATAACCCGGCACCTTTGCCTCCAGGGCAGGATTCCGATCTGCCGGAGATCGAGTTGCCGCTGCCCGAAATTCGGGAGCAGAAGACCGAGCTTGGCGGCAAGACGGTTGGCGATATTCGGTCCGAGCATCCGTTCATGGTGGCCGAAGACGTCAATGTCTATTACGGCGACAACCATGCCATCCAGAACGTCTCACTCGAAATTGGCAAGAAGGAGGTCATCGCCCTGATCGGCCCGTCCGGTTGCGGCAAATCGACCTTTTTGCGCTGCCTTAATCGTATGAACGACTCCATTGAGTCTGCGCGCGTAACGGGGAAGATCACGCTGGATGGCCAGGACATCTACCGCAAGGAACAGGACCCGGTGGCGCTGCGCGCGCGCGTCGGTATGGTGTTCCAGAAGCCGAACCCGTTCCCCAAAAGCATCTACGATAACGTCGCTTACGGTCCGCGCATCCATGGCCTGGCTGCGGACAGGGCGGAACTCGACAGCATCGTGCATACCAGCCTCGACCGCGCCGGTCTTTTAAAGGAGGTCAAGGACCGCATGGACGAGCCTGGTACGAGCCTCTCAGGCGGCCAGCAGCAGCGCCTTTGCATCGCGCGCACCATTGCGGTTAATCCCGAGGTCATCCTGATGGATGAGCCTTGTTCCGCGCTCGACCCGATTGCGACGGCGCGTATCGAGGACCTCATGGACGAGTTGTGTGAGGACTACGCGATCGTCATCGTGACCCACTCGATGCAACAGGCGGCGCGCGTATCAAGGCGTGTGGCGTACTTCCACCTTGGGTTGCTTGTCGAGGTGGACGAGACCGACAAGATCTTTACCAATCCGCAGCACAAGCTCACGGAAGACTACATCACGGGCCGAATCGGCTGATTACGAGTGGGTTTCCAGGAACTCCGTAAACCGCTTCTCCGAAAAACCTACCGCGATGAACTGCGGCGACTCGAGCACGGGGCGCTTGAGCAGTGTCGGCTGGTCGAGTAACAACGCGAACGCCTTGTCCTTGGACATATCGGCGCGATCCACCTCCGGGATCCTGCGCCACGTCAGGCTCTTGCGATTGACGAGCTTGGTCCAGTCGATGCGCCCCGACCAGCGCTCGAGCATCTGGATATCGAGACCGTCGTCGCGCACGTCGTGAAAGCGAAACTCGATGTCGTTCTCTGCGAGATACTTGCGCGCCGTGCGGCAGGTGTCGCAGCTCTTGATTCCGTAGACCGTCAGCATCAGTCGATATTTCTCAGCAGGTCATTGAGTCCCGTCTTCGCGCGGGTCTTCGCATCGACCCGTTTGACGATGACGGCGCAATACAGCGAGTACTTGCCGTCGGCCGAGGGCAGGTTGCCGGGCACGACGACCGAGCCGGCCGGCACGCGGCCATAGGTGATCTCGCCGGTCTCGCGATCGTAGACACGGGTGCTCTGCCCGAGATACACGCCCATCGAGATTACCGATCCCTGCTCGACGACAAAGCCCTCGACAACCTCCGAGCGGGCCCCGATAAAGCAATCGTCTTCGATGATCGTCGGGCCGGCCTGGACAGGCTCGAGTACGCCACCGATGCCTACGCCGCCTGAAAGATGCACGTTTTTGCCGATCTGCGCGCAGCTGCCCACCGTCGCCCAGGTGTCGACCATCGTGCCGCTGTCAACGTAGGCGCCGATGTTGACGTAGCTCGGCATCAGCACGACGTCCGACGCCACGTAGGCACCGCGGCGGACGATGGCATCCGGCACGACGCGCACACCATCGGCACGGAACTGCTCCTCCGTGTAGTCGGCGTACTTCATCGGCACCTTGTCGTAAAAACGACTGTGCCCGCTCTCGATGACCTCGTTGTCTGCCAGGCCGAAACTCAGGAGCACGGCCTTTTTGAGCCACTGGTTGACGTGCCAGCCTGCGTCGTTCTTTTCGGCCACCCGCTCCTTGCCCGCGTCGAGGAGGGCAAGCGCCGCTTCAACGGCCTCTTCGACTTCCTTACGGTTGTCAAAGCCTTGAGCACGGTTGTCGAACGCGCTCTCGATGATTCCTGCCAGATCCTGCATGTGATTCGCTCTCAGTTGTTCGAGACGCTGCCGAGTCGCTCGAGCAATGCCTTGCCCAGTTCCTGTTCCTGTTCCTGGTTCAGGGCACCGCCGGACTCGCAGCAGACATAGAATACGTCTTCTGCCTTCTCGCCAATAGTCACGATTTTGGCAGCCTCGATTTCGATGCCCCGTTCGATGAACACCTGACCGATCGTGCTGAGCAGCCCTGGCCGGTCGGCGGCTGTCAGTTCGAGCATCGTCTGGTCCCCGGCCGCGGTCGAACTGAAGTCGACGGTCGTGTTGGTTGTGAACATGCGCGCCTGGCGCGGCAGCGTCCGCGTGACGTCAAGCACATGGTCGTCCGGCGCAGTGAGGATTCTTGTCAGGCCGCGACGCACCTTGTTGATGCGCGCTTCGTCGCTGTCGAGGCGGGCGTCCTGCTCCATGAACACGAGCGTTACGATGCTGTGATTGTTGTCGAGGGTGACGATGCGGGCGTCCATAATGGTCATGCCAAGTTCATCGAGTGTGGCCGTCGCGTACGCAAAGGTGCGCTTTTCCCGGGGTGTGTAGAGAACGGCTTCGATACCGTCGCCGGTCTTGCGACGGCGCACGTCGATGAGCCCGATTTCCGACTCCGGGTCGGAGTCTGTCAGCCACTCCGTGTGCCAGGTGATTTCCTTGACCCGGTGCCGCAGAAAGTAGTTCTCATTGAACAAAGCCCAGACGGCGTCAATGCGATCCCCTGCAATGCCGCGTTCAAGCAGGATGGCGCGCGCCTGCTCCCTTCTCTCCGCCAGCAGTTGTTCGCGATCGATCGGGTTCTCGAGGCCGCGCCGGAGGGCGCGCCGCGTCTGGAAGTAAAGATCGCGGAATAACTGTGCTTTCCACGAGTTCCAGAGTTTCGGATCGGTGCCGCGCACGTCCGCCACCGTGAGCAGGTAGAGGTAATCGAGATGCAGCGGGTCGCCGACCAGCGTCGCAAACTCGTTGATCACGTCCGGGTCGCCGATGTCCTTCTTTTGTGCCGTCGTCGACAGCACGAGGTGGTGACGCACGAGCCAGGCGACGAGACCCGCTTCGTATCGGGTCAGGCCATGTTCGAGGCAGAAGGATTCGGCATCGACCGCTCCCAGCTCCGAATGATCGCCGCCGCGTCCTTTCGCGATATCGTGGAACAGCCCGGCGAGATAGGCGATCTCGGGGAGTTCGATCGACTGCATGATTTCGCTGCAGACCGGGAACTCGTGGTCGAAGCGGGCGAGGGCGAAGCGTCGCAGGTTGCTGACGACGAACAGTGTGTGCTCGTCGACCGTGTACTGGTGAAACAGGTCGTACTGCATGCGACCGACGATCCGGCCGAAAGCCGGAATATAGAGCCCCAGCACGCCATACAGGTTCATGCGCCGGAGTTCGTGTGTAACGCCTTCAGGCGCCCGCAGTATGGCGAGAAACAGCCGGTGATTGCGCGGGTTCTGGCGAAACTCGTCGTCGATCAGGTGGAGGTTGCGCTTGATGAGACCGACGGTGTAGGCGCTGACCCCGCGGATATCCGGGTGCTGCTGGAGCAGCAGAAACAACTCGAGCAGGGCGGACGGGTCACGGCGAAAAACCTCGTCGTCGACGGTCTGCAGGTAGCCGTTCTTGACCTGGAAGAGCTCGTTCAGTGCTGCCGCCGGCGCGGACGGATCCATCAGGATCGCCTCTTCAAAGAGCTGCAGCAGCATTTCGTTGAGGCGACTCAGTTCCATAACGGTCCGGTAATAGCGCTGCATGAGTTGTTCGACGGCCAGCGTATAAGCCGCGTCTTCGTAACCCAGCATTTCGGCCAGTTTCTTCTGGTAATCGAACAGCAACCGGTCTTCACGCCTGCCGGTCAGCGCGTGCAGGGCGAAACGGATGCGCCAGAGAAAGGCCTGGCCGTCTTCCAGGCGCTGCAGCTGGCCCGGTGTCAGGAACTTGTGGTCGACGAGTTCGGCCAGCGTCGCGGCCCCGAAATGCCGCTTGGCCACCCAGCCGATCATCTGGATGTCGCGCAGCCCTCCCGGGCTGCCTTTGACGTTGGGTTCGAGGTTGTAGGCGGTGTCGTGGTAGCGATGGTGGCGCTCGATCTGTTCTTTGTGTTTTTCTTCGAAGAAACGGCCTGAAGGCCACATCGCGTCTGGCGCGATGATGTCCTGCATTGCGTCGAAAAGCTCCGCAGGCCCGGCCAGCAGACGGGCTTCCATCAGGGTCGTAACGACGGTCAGGTCGGCGGCGGCCTCATCACGGCATTGCGCGAGCGTCCGCGCGCTGTGGCCGATTTCGAGCCCGATGTCCCAGAGCGCCGTGATGAAACTCGATAGAGCGTTCTCGGCGCCGTCAGGCAGCGCATCGGGCAGCAGCAGCATGACGTCGACGTCCGAAAACGGGTGCAGCTCGCCGCGGCCATAGCCGCCGACAGCCACCAGGGCTGTGCCCGTTGCCTCGATATGCTCCTTCCAGAGACCGATGAGAATCTCGTCGATAAAGCTGGCGCGCGCGTGAACCAGGTCGACCACGGACTCCCCGCCGGCAAAGCGCTGTCGCAGATCCTCTCCAGAAGCTACCAACGATTCTCGAATATCCTCATAACTCATTGATAAATCATCGATCATCTGAGCCAAGTGTGAGGACTTCGAAGCCGTCGGCGGTAACGAGGCAGGTGTGCTCCCACTGGGCCGACAGGCTGCGGTCCCGGGTCACGACCGTCCAGCCGTCGGGCAGCAGCCGTACGGCGGCCTTGCCGGCGTTGATCATGGGTTCGACCGTCAGCGTCATGCCTTCCTTGAGTTCCATCCCCGTGCCGCGCTTGCCGTAATGCAGGACCTGGGGGTCTTCATGGAAAACCTCACCGATACCGTGGCCGCAGTACTCCCGCACGACCGAGTACTGGTGCGACTCGACGTGCTGCTGGATTGCAGCGCCGATGTCGCCGAGGTGTTTGCCGGGGCCAAGCTCCTGGATACCGAGCCACATGGCCTCCCTGGCGATTGTCGAGAGTCGTTTCGCAAGAATATTTTCCTTGCCAACCATGAACATACGACTCGTGTCGCCGTGGTAGCCGTCCTTGATGACCGTAATATCGATATTCACGGCGTCGCCCGATTTGAGCTTCTTGTCGCCAGGGATGCCATGGCAGACCACGTTGTTCACGGAGGTGCAAATCGACTTGGGGAACCCGCGGTAATTCAGTGGGGCAGGCACGGCATCCTGCTCATTCGTAATGTACTCGTGGCAGATGCGGTCGAGCTCGCCCGTCGTGATTCCGGGTTGTACATAATCACCGATCATGTCGAGGACGTCGGCGGCCAGGCGTCCGGCCACGCGCATCTTTTCCTGCTGCTCAGGCGTTTTAACAATTACAGTCATATGTCAGACGGGGACAGTGACCTCAACTCACCGCAGCGCGCCAGAGTTAGGGTCACTGTCCCTGGAAGAATGTCCCGTAAAAAGGTTACCGAAAAGGCGCGCGCTATGGTATAAAGCGCGCGCGCCGGGGGCAACTGTTGCCGCAGGTGCGACTAATTCACACGCATATCGACACTGCTCGCTGGGTGCCCTGCCTGAAAAAGGGGTTGCGAGCCGGGGTATGCGGAGGCCTAACCCGGAGATATTCTCATGGCAGACGTAACCATGCGCCAGATGCTTGAGGCTGGCGTGCATTTCGGTCATCAGACCCGTTACTGGAACCCGAAGATGGCACCTTTCATCTTCGGCGAACGTAACAAGATCCACATCATCGATCTCGAAAAGAGCCTCCCCATGGCACGGGAAGCCTCCGCATTCGTGAAGGCAACCGTTGCTGATGGAGGAACCGTGCTGTTCGTTGGCACCAAGCGCGCTGCTCGCGAGGCGATCCGCACCCACGCGGTTCGCTCCGAGATGCCGTTCGTCAGCCAGCGCTGGCTCGGCGGCATGCTGACCAACTACAAGACCATTCGCCAGTCAGTGAAGCGTCTTATGGTGCTGGAACAGATGGCGGAAGAAGGTGGCTTCGATGGTCTCACGAAGAAAGAGGTCCTCGGCCTAAGTCGCGAGCAGGAAAAGCTCGAACGCAGCCTGGGCGGCATCAAGAACATGCGTTCGCTGCCGGACGTTCTGTTCGTCGTCGATGTGGACCACGAAGACATTGCAATTCGCGAAGCACGCAAGCTGGGCATTCCCGTGGTGGCCGTTGTCGATACCAACTGCTCGCCGGACGGCGTCGACTATGTCATCCCGGGCAACGACGACGCCATGCGCGCTATCGAGCTCTACACGGGGCTGATCGCCGATGCGGTTATTGACGGCAAGTCGTCGCTGCCCGAGGTCGCGCTCGGTGAGGACGAATTCGTCGAGCTTGACGAGGAAGGCAAGCCGAAGAAGGCGGCCAGAAAGAAGGCTGCCAAGAAGCCGACTGGCAGGAAGAAAACTGCCAAAAAAGCGACAACCAGGAAAGCGGCTACCACGAAGACGGCGGCGAAGAAGGCCGACGTTGGCGACAAGGCCGAGGCACAGGCAATAGAGAAGGCCGAAGAGAAGGCGGCAGCCAAGGCCGAGGACAAGGCCCCCTCGGGGGAGAAAGCCGAGGAGAAGGCTGAGGCGGAGGCCAAGCCCGCCAAGAAGACGGCGAAGAAGACGGCGAAGAAGACAGCGAAGAAAGCTGACACGAAAGCCTCTGCCGACAAGGCCGAGGACAAGAAAGACGCCAAGGCTGCCGATAAAGTCGAGGCCGAGGACAAGAAAGACGCCAAGGCTGCCGATAAAGTCGAGGCGGAGGACAAGAAAGACGCCAAGGCTGCGGATAAAGCCGAGGCGGAGGACAAGAAAGACGCCAAGGCTGCGGATAAAGCCGAGGCCGAGGACAAGAAAGACGCCAAGGCTGCCGATAAAGCCAAGGTGGAGGACAAGAAAGCAGCCAAGGCTGCCGATAAAGCCGAGGCGGAGGACAAGTAATGGCAATCACTGCATCCATGGTAAAAGAACTTCGCGAACGCACCGGCGCTGGCATGATGGAGTGCAAGAAGGCACTGGTCGAAGCCGATGGCGACCTCGATGCTGCAGCCGAAGCGCTGCGCAAGGCTGGCGCTGCGAAGGCCGACAAGAAAGCCGGGCGCGTTGCGGCAGACGGTCGTATCGTCATCAGGCAGGATGGTGGCAAGGCCGCCATCGTCGAAGTCAACTCGGAGACGGATTTCGTTGCCAAGGACGAGAACTTCATCAGCTTTTCTGACGCCGTTGCTGACGTGGTACTCGCCAGTGCTGAGACCGATGTCGAGGTCCTGGCGTCGCAGTCGCTCAGCGACGGACGTGCGGTCGAGGAGGCCAGGACCGAACTCGTCCAGAAGGTCGGCGAGAACATCTCGGTTCGTCGCGCAGAGATCGTCGAGAACGACGGCCCGATCGGCGCCTACACGCACGGTGCCAGGATAGGATCGATCGTCGCACTCAGGGGTGGCGACGAGGAACTGGCACGGGACATCGCGATGCACGTTGCCGCGATCAACCCGGTTTGCGTCGACGAAGCTGGTGTGCCGGCCGAGACGCTCGAGACCGAGAAGCGCATCTTCACGGAGCAGGCGGAAGCATCGGGCAAGCCGGCCGAGATCGTCGCAAAGATGGTAACGGGCAGGATTGCCAAGTTCCTGAAGGAAATCACGCTTGTCGGTCAGCCATTTGTGAAGGACCCGGATGTTTCTGTCGGCAAGCTGCTCGACGGCGCAGGTGCCTCGGTCGTCGGCTTCGTTCGCTTCGAAGTGGGTGAGGGCATCGAGAAGAAAGCGGACAACTTCGTCGAAGAAGTTATGTCCCAGGTTCAGGGTGCCGGTTAGATAGGGCGTTTAAGCCGTTGATTTTAGTGTGAGCTTTCGAGCATTGCGTTAGAATCAACGGCGATTCCAGCCGAGAGGAATATGTATGAATGACAGTCCGGTTCCATACCGCCGCGTACTGCTGAAACTCAGCGGCGAAGCGCTGATGGGAGAACTGGATTACGGTATCGAGCCGCAGGTCATTCAACGCATCGCAGCCGAGATCGCCACGGCCCGCAAGGCGGGCGTTGAAATCGCGATCGTGGTCGGCGGCGGCAATATCTTCCGCGGCGCCGGACTCGCGCGCGCCGGCATGGACCGGGTCACCGGTGACTACATGGGGATGCTGGCGACGGTCATGAACGCGCTTGCCATCCAGGACGCCCTCGAGTCGCTCGACGTGCATGCGCGGGTGATGTCGGCGCTCGAGATCAACGCCGTCTGCGAGGACTACATTCGGCGGCGGGCCATCCGTCACCTCGAGAAGGGACGCGTGGTCATCATGGCGGCGGGCACCGGCAATCCATTTTTCACCACGGACACTGCCGCCGCCCTGCGCGCGATCGAGATCGGGGCAGACGTGCTGCTCAAGGCAACCAAGGTCGATGGAGTTTATGATGCGGACCCGGCCAAGGACCCGGCTGCCAGTCGCTTCGAATCGGTTTCCTATGATCAGGTTATCTCGGACAAGCTCGGTGTCATGGATGCAACGGCCATCGTCATGTGCCGGGATAATCACCTGCCTCTGCGCGTCTTCGACCTGACGAGAGCCAACGCGCTCGTGCAGGCGATGACGGGTGACGAAATTGGCACACTCGTTTCTGCCTGAACCTCGTTCCGGCAGGCTATTTTGACAATAGAGGGCAAGAATCGTGTTGGACGAAATCATGAAAGATGCCGGCAGTCGCATGTCCAAAAGCGTCGCCGCGCTGCAAACTGAACTGACCAAGATTCGCACCGGCCGTGCACACACGAGCCTGCTCGATCACATCACGGTGGAGTACTACGGCAGCCAGGTGCCCCTGAACCAGGTGTCGAACGTTGGCGTCGAGGACTCCCGTACGCTGACCGTAACGCCGTGGGAAAAGGACATGGTGCAGGTCATCGAAAAGGCCATCATGGGATCCGACCTCGGCCTCAATCCGGCCACGGCCGGTACCGTGATCCGGGTCCCGCTGCCACCGCTGACCGAGGAGCGTCGCAAGGACATGATCCGTGTGGTCCGACATGAAGCCGAAGGCGGCCGCATCGCTGTTCGCAACATCCGCCGTGACGCGATGCACGACGTCAAGGAGCTTCTTAAAGAAAAGATGATCGGTGAGGACGAAGAGCGTCGCGCCGAAGGCGAGATCCAGACGATCACGGACAAATATGTTGCCGAGATCGACGAAGTGCTCGCCGCCAAAGAAGCAGAGCTCATGGAGATCTGACGGACGTCCGTCAGCCTGTCTCGTGTCGATCGATCCTGCCAACGTCCCAACGCACGTTGCCGTCATCATGGATGGCAATGGTCGCTGGGCCAAGCAGCGCGGCAAGCCGCGTCGCAGCGGGCATCGCGCCGGGGTCGGTGCCGTACGTGCGACCGTCGAAGCAGCTGCCGAGCGGGGCGTGCAATACCTGACGCTGTTTGCCTTCAGCAGCGAAAACTGGAAACGTCCGGAACAGGAAGTCAGCAACCTGATGAGCTTGTTCGTCGAAGCGTTGCGACGGGAAGTCAGCGAGCTGCATCGCAATAATGTAAAGCTGAAATTTGTCGGGGCCCTCGAACAGCTGAGTGATGGTCTGCGCCACAATATCGCGGCAGCCGAACAAAAGACGGCTGGCAACACGGGCCTGACATTGTACGTCGCGGTTGCTTATGGCGGCCGCTGGGACATAACCACGGCAGTGCGGGCCCTGGTTTCACGGGCGCAGGCGGGGGAGATCAGTGAAGGTGAGGTGGATGAGCAGGCGATTGCCGACGAATTGCAGCTGGGTGGCGTGCCGGATCCGGACCTCCTGATCAGGACCGGTGGTGAGCAACGCATCAGCAATTTCCTGCTCTGGAATCTCGCCTATGCCGAACTCTGGTTCACGGAGGTGCTCTGGCCGGACTTCGACAAGGATGAATTCGACAAGGCGCTTGCGGCATTCGCCGGCAAACAGCGTCGTTACGGGCATACAGGTGATCAGGTCGAGGCGGCGCAATGCTGAAACAGAGAATCGTCACCTCGATCGCGTCCCTGCTGATCGTCGGCCTTGTGCTGTTCGTGCTGCCAGTGGTCTATGCCGAGTTCATCATCGGCATTCTCGTGCTGGGCGGCGCCTGGGAGTGGTCCGGTTTTCTCGGCACGACGAGCAACAAGCAGCGATTCGGTTACACCATGCTGGTCGGCATCTGCATCGCGCTCGCGCACGTGTCGATTCCAACGCGGGGCACCCTGGTTCTGCAGGTGGCGTGTGCGTGGTGGTTCATCGCGTTTTTCTGGAACCTGCGTTTCCCGACACCAATTCCGGCGATCGTGCGCTGGATCTGTGGAGTCGTGATTCTCGTGCCGCTGTTCGTTGCGCTCGTTATGTTACTGCGCCTCGGCGTCGAGTACCTGCTCTTCACCTTGCTGATTGTGTGGCTTGCGGACGGCGGCGCGTACTTTGCCGGCAAGGCTTTCGGGCGTGTGAAGCTCGCGCCCGGGATCAGTCCGGGCAAGACGTGGGAAGGGGTTGTCGGCGGGATGCTGCTCGTGGTGGTGCTCGCGTTAGCCGGGGCCGTCTACATGGATGCCAGCATTGCAGTCCTGCTGCCGTTTTGCCTGGCGGTCGGCGCGCTGTCGGTCGTGGGTGACCTGACGGTCAGCATGTTCAAGCGGACGGTCGGTCTCAAGGACAGCGGCTCACTGTTTCCCGGCCATGGCGGGGTGCTGGATCGTATCGATTCGTTGTCCGCGGCGGCGCCTTTGTTCGCTCTCGGCGTGACCTGGCTGGGCATCGCGTGAGCATGCGTTCAGAGTGCGTTCATCGTGTGCGTGGTAGGTTTCCATGCAATACTGCGGGAACTGTGGCTAAGCATATGAGTCTATTGGAAAATCATGGGTAGTGCCCTGACCAATCTGTTGTCTTTCGTGGTCGCGATCAGCGTGCTGGTTGCGATCCACGAGTTCGGGCACTACATCGTGGGTCGTTGGGCCGGCATGAAGGTCCTGCGCTTCTCGATCGGCTTTGGCAAACCAATATGGTCGCGGCGTGCCGGCAAGGATGACACCGAATATTGCATCGCCAGTATCCCCCTCGGTGGCTACGTGAAGTTCCTTGACAGTCGCGAGGGGCCGGTCGATGTGGAGGACGAAGGACGGGCGTTCAATCATCGACCGATCCCGCATCGAATTGCCGTGCTGTTTGCCGGTCCCCTGTTCAATTTCCTGTTTGCGATTCTGGCGTACTGGGTGCTGTTCATGCCCGGTGTCATGGTCCTGAAACCCGCAGTCGGTGAAGTCACGCCCGGTTCGTATGCGGACCAGGCGGGCCTTCGCTATGGTGATAAAATCGTGGCCGTCGACGATGAGCATGTCCATGACTGGGAGGGAGCGCTCGTCGCAATCCTCGACACCATGGTGTCGACGGGCCAGGTGCCGCTGGCACTGGAGGATGAGAGCGGCGGGCAGCGCCGCGCCACCATAAACGTCGGCGACGACCGGACACGCCTGACCGAGCCCGGCCTGTTGTTCGAAGGCCTGGGATTCGAGGTGTGGGAGCCGCGTGCTGTCGTGCACACGCTGACCGAAGGAGAGGCCGCCGCCGGCGCCGGTCTGAGAGTCGGTGACCGGATCACGGCTCTCAACGAAGTGACGATAGGATCTTGGTACGACCTGCAGGAGTTCGTGCAGGCAAACCCTGGCAAAGCGGTGACCGTCGAATACGAGCGCTACGGGTCGCCTGGGACACTCGACCTGACGCTCGGCAGCAGTGGCGAGGCTGAAGCAGCCGTCGGTGTCATTGGCGTTGGGATTGCCCCGTTCGTCGACGAGTTCTACGCGCGGCGCACCTACTCACCGTTCGAGTCCCTGTCGGCCGCCATCAATAAGACCTGGTCCTCGACGTTATTCACGGTCCGTATGCTCGGCCGCATGGTGACCGGGGATGTCTCGATCAAGAATATCAGCGGGCCCATCAACATCGCCCAGTTCGCCGGTGAATCGGCCGAACGCGGCTTCAGCTATTTTCTTGGCTTCCTGGCGATTATCAGCATCAGTCTCGGCGTCCTGAACCTGCTGCCAATCCCGGTGCTGGATGGTGGACAGATCGTCTACCAGCTCGCCGAGGGCGTAAAAGGCAGCCCGCTGACCGAAAGGGCGCAGATTCTCGGCCAACAAATTGGCATACTCGCGCTGCTCCTCCTGATGAGCTTCGCTTTCTATAACGATATTGCGAGGATCCTGGGCTGACCGGGGCTGACGGAAAGAATTACTGATGAGACACACCGTACTAGTATTGCTGGCCCTGTTGCCGCTGACGTCCATGGCGGCGGGCGAGTTCGTCGTCCGGGACATGCGTGTCGAGGGGCTGCAACGCATCTCCGAGGGTACGGTATTCAACTACCTGCCGGTTAACGTCGGGGATACGGTCGACAAGCAGCGCATCGGCGAAGCCATTCGCGCGTTGTACGGACAGGAACTGTTTGACGATATCGAGATGCGCCGCGATGGCGACACACTGATCATCGTCGTGAAGGAACGCCCGTCGATCGAAAGCTTCAATATCGACGGCAACAAGGACATCAAGACCGAGGATCTTACGGATTCGCTGCGGTCGGTTGGTCTTGCGCGTGGCC
Organism: Woeseiaceae bacterium; assembly: GCA_041574455.1. Taxonomy (GTDB): domain Bacteria; phylum Pseudomonadota; class Gammaproteobacteria; order Steroidobacterales; family Woeseiaceae; genus UBA1847. Next base: position 19,954 of record JBFFOM010000004.1, read on the forward strand.
GGACCTTGAACCGGTCGGTACTCGACAATGTCGAGATGTTCCTGCGCGAGCAGTATTACGATCGCGGCAAGTACGGAGTCGTCATCGAGTCGACCATCCAGGAGCGCCCGAACAACACGGTACGCATTGACGTCAACGTCAAGGAAGGTGACCGGGCGAAAATCCGCCAGGTCAACATCGTGGGTAACGAAACGTTTGACGACGAAGACGTCCGCGAAAACTTCGAACTCGATACGGCCAACTGGCTGTCGTGGATACGCCAGGACGATCGTTACTCGAAGGAAGCGCTCGAGGGCGATCTCGAAACTCTGCGCTCGTTCTACATGGACCGCGGTTACGCCGACTTCGCGGTTACATCCACGCAGGTTGCCATTTCCCCGAACAGGAAGGACATTTTCGTCACGATCAATGTCGAGGAGGGCGATGTCTACACGATCTCCGAGATTAAACTCGTCGGCGACATGGTCATCCCGGAGGAGTACTTGCAGCGCTTGGTTCTGGCGCAACCGGGTTCTGTCTTCAACCAGAACCTGCTGACACAAACGTCGGAACTGATGTCCTATCGCCTTGGCGAGGAAGGCTACGCCAATGCGGAGATCGAGCCGGTGCCCGAACTCGACCACGAATCTCGCGAAGCATCCATCACGTTCTACATCGACCCGAAAAGCCGCGTCTACGTTCGCAAGATCAACTTCAATGGCGTCAACCAGGTCGACGACGAGGTCTTCCGTCGCGAAATGCGCCAGATGGAAGGCGCTTATCTGTCGAATTCGCAGGTCGATCGCTCGAAGATTCGCCTGCAGCGCCTGCCGTTCGTCGAGAATGTCGTCGTCGACAACACGCCGGTCCCGGGGAGCCCCGATCTTGTCGATGTGGACTTCGACATCGAGTACCGCATGCCGGGCCAGTTCTCCGGTGGTATCGGCTATTCCGAACTCCAGAAGGTGATGCTCAACGGCAGCATCGTGCACACCAACTTCCTGGGATCCGGTGAGCGTGTGGCAGTCCAGTTGAACTCCGGCCGTTTCCAGAAGCTCTATAGCGTCTCACACTCGGATCCCTACCGCACAATGGATGGCGTTAGTCGAACCATCGCCCTGAACTACCGCGACATCACGCAATTCACGTCGGCCGCGTCGGATTTCTCGACAACGAGTGCGGGCGCGACACTCGAGTACGGGTTTCCGATCTCCGAATACCAGAGATTGTCCCTGGGCCTGACATTTCAGCACTCGGAACTTGTGGCCTCGACGAGCAGTACGCTGCAGGCGCAGGAGTGGGTGCTCAACAACGGCAACCCGTTCATCCAGAGCCAGGACCAGTTCAACACGATCTACGGTACGGAATTCGACACCGTGGAATTGGTGGCGGGATGGAGCTACGACAGTCGTAACCGGGCGCTGTTCGCGAATCGCGGCACGCGCCAGCAGTTGTTCCTGTCGATGGCCGTGCCGGGCAGCGAGGTCGAGTACTTCCAGGCCCGTTACAGCTTTACCAAGTACTTCCCACTGTGGAGCAACAAGTGGACCCTCCGGTTCAACGCGGAACTGGGTCTCGGCGAGGCCATGGGCGAGACCACGGCACTGCCGCCCTACAAGCAGTTCTACGGCGGTGGACCCCAGTCGGTACGCGGTTTCAAGGAGTCCTACCTCGGACCACGCGACAGCTATGGCCGGCCGTACGGCGGCAATATGTTGGTTGCGAGTCAGCTAGAGCTTATACTTCCACTGCCGGACAAGTGGGCCAGCCAGGCTCGTGCCAGCCTGTTCTACGACGTCGGCAACGTGTTTAACACGGGTGAAGTCTCGTTTACGGATAAGCTCGGCTCGCCGATCGAATACAAGCCTGAATTCGACGAGTTGCGTTCGTCGGTCGGCATCGGTGTCCAGTGGCTCGCTCCGCTGGGGCTGTTCCGGTTCAGTTACGCGTACCCGCTGAATTCCTACAGCGGTAACGACAGGTATTACGGAGACGAACTGGAGCGGTTCCAGTTCTCTATTGGACAAGCGTTTTAGATGGAATGGATGGTTTTATGAAGTTTGTAAAGCAACATGTGGTCAAGGCTGTTCTGGCCATTGTCATGCTCGGCGCTTTTGCGTTGCCGGCAGCCGCACAGGAATTGAAGATTGGCGTCGTCAGCCTGCCGGCATTGATCGAACGGGCGCCGCAGACCAAGGCTGCAATGGACGCGCTGCAGGAGGAGTTTGCGCCGCGTCAGCGTGAGATCCAGGCGAAGCAGAAAGAGTTTGAAGACAAGGCCCAGAAAGCGCAGACGGATCTTGCCGTCATGGGTGAGACCGAGCGCCGCAATATGGAGAAGGACCTGCGCGAATTGCAGCGTGAGCTGACGCGCCTGCAGACCGAGTTCCAGGAAGACCTGAATCTCCGACAGAACGAAGAGTACGGTCGCCTGCAGCGCGAAATGCTGGGGGAAGTTCAGACCTACGCCCAGGCAGAGGGTTACGACCTGATCGTCGGCGATGGCGTGCTGTATGTTACGAGCGCGGTCAACATCACCGATGACGTGCTGCGTGTCGTAGAGTCCAGCTACCAGGCAACCGGCGCGCGCTAAGTTCGTCGCCAATGCCGATCAGCCTCGGAGAACTCGCCACGCGGTTTGGCTGTGAGCTGATCGGCGATCCCAGCATCGAGATCAGCGATGTTGCATCGTTGCCGAACGCAACGTCGACATCGCTGAGCTTTCTTTCGAATCCCTCCTACAGGACGCAGCTGCCTGCGACGAAGGCGGCTGCCGTCATCTTGCGCCCGGCCGATGCAGATGACTGCCCGGTCGCCGCGATTCTGCACGATGACCCCTATGCGTGTTATGCGCGCATGGCGTCACTGGTTCATCCACTGCCGTCGTTTGAAGCAGGCGTCCATGCCTCGGCCGTTGTCGCTGCAAGCGCGACGGTTGCGAGCAGTGCGCATCTCGGTCCCAACGTCGTTGTTGGTGAGCGTGTTGCGATCGGCGCAAACGCCTACCTGGGTCCGGGTACCGTTATCGGTCCGGATTGCGTATTAGGCGATGATTGCCGCCTGCTGGCCAACGTCACATTGGTGCGCGCCGTGCGCATCGGCAAGCGCGGCATAGTCCACCCGGGAGCGGTACTCGGTGCTGACGGCTTCGGCAATGCGATGACGCCCGAAGGGTGGGTCAAGGTGCCCCAGGTCGGCGGCGTCATCATCGGGGACGACGTCGAGATAGGGGCAAATACGACGGTCGACTGCGGCGCGATCGACGATACGATCATCGAAGACGGCGTACGGATCGATAACCTCTGCATGATTGCCCACAACGTGCACGTGGGTGCGCATACGGCGATGGCAGCGCAAACCGGGATTTCGGGAAGCACGAGGATCGGCAAGCGCTGCATGTTCGCCGGCAACACGGGCTGCGTGGGCCACATAACAATCTGCGACGACGTCGTGGTGCTGGGCAAGGCCATGGTAACCAAGGACATCACCGAGCCCGGCGCCTACAGCGGCATGTTCGGGGCCCAACCGGCCAAGACGTGGGCGAGGCAGGTGGGTCGTGTGCGACGCCTCGAGTCACTGCAGAACCGCGTCAAGAAACTGGAAGGCAAATGATTCACGGGACAGCTATCGTTTCCGACAAGGCGAGCATCGCCGACGACGTAGAGATCGGCCCATACTCGGTAATCGGTGACGATGTCGAAATCGGCGCGCGTACACGTATCCACAGTCATGTGGTCATTAACGGTCCAACGACGATCGGCGAGGATAATCATATCTATCAGTTCGCATCGATTGGCGACGACCCGCAGGACAAGAAGTATGCGGGCGAACCGACGAAACTGAGAATAGGCGACCGCAACACGATTCGTGAGTTCTGCACGTTCAGCCGGGGTACGGTGCAGGACAGGGGCGAAACGATCATGGGCGATGACAACTGGATCATGGCCTACGTTCACGTGGCGCACGATTGCGTCATTGGCAGCCAGACGATCTTGGCGAACAACACGACGCTGGCTGGTCATGTGCGCGTGGGGGACTGGGTCATCATGGGTGGATTCTCGGGCGCGCACCAGTTCTGCAAGATCGGGGCGCATGCTTTTCTCGGGATGTACAGCGGCATCAATCGCGACGTCGCCGCCTATACCATGGTTTCCGGACAGCCGGCCGTCACCCGTGGCATCAACAGCGAGGGGCTCAAGCGCCGAGGGTTCACAGCCGGGCAGATCAGCAATATCAAGAATGCGTATCGCATCACGTTTCGCAAGGGCAAACGCAAGGAAGAGGCGATCGAGGAGATCGCAGCGCTCGCTGCCGAGCAACCCGAGCTCGATTTGTTCCTCGAGTCATTGCGCAGTTCGGAACGCGGCCTGACGCGTTAGCGCCTGTTCCGGGCTAAACTCCCTGCATGAAATTCGGACTTGTTGCAGGTGAGGCATCGGGCGACGCGCTCGGTGCCGGGCTGATTCGTGCGCTTCGCGCTGCGGTTCCCGATGCCAAGTTCGAAGGCGTCGCCGGCCCTGCGATGCTCGAAGCAGGCTGCGAGCAATGGGAACCGGCCGAATCGCTTGCCGTCATGGGCCTGATCGAGCCGCTGAAACATGTCCCGCGCCTGTTGCGACTGCGCCGCGAACTGGTGCGGCGTTGGACGGATTCGCCGCCCGATGTATTCATCGGTATTGACGCGCCTGACTTCAACCTCGGCCTCGAGAAGAAGCTGCGGCGCGCAGGCGTCCGAACGGCTCACTACGTGAGTCCGACAATCTGGGCGTGGCGGGCAGGGCGCGTCAAGAAGGTCAGGAAGGCGGCAGACACGGTTCTTTGCATCCTGCCTTTCGAGCCGTCAATCTATGCCGAACAAGGTGTGGATGCCGTGTTTGTCGGCCACCCCAGGGCGGACGAGGCGCCAGAAAACGTCGACGTGCAGCGCGCTCGCCGGGGCCTCGGGATCGAGGGAAAAGACGTCATCGCCGTCATGCCAGGCAGTCGCAGTGGCGAAGTCGGTCGCCTGGGTCCGGTATTCGCCCAAGCGATGCGGCGACTTCTCGAGTCACGCCCGGATTTGCAATTCGTGATCCCGGCGGCTCGCGAAGATCTGTTCAAGGTGATTACCGATCAGCTGCGCGATGCGAAGGTAGACCCGCGACACGTGATGGTGATCAACGGCAGAGCGCAGCAGGCCATGTCGGCAGCCGACGTTGTGCTGCAGGCATCGGGTACGGCCGTTCTCGAGGCTGCCTTGTTGTGCAAGCCCGCTGTTGCCGCGTATCGCCTGGCCCCGTTGACCTATTTCATGGCCAGGCACCTGTTCCGTATCCGGCTGTCGCACGTCACGCTCCCCAACCTGCTCACGGAAGAGCCGCTCGTGCCCGAATTCCTCCAGCATGACGCGCAGCCTGAGGCAATTGCCGAGGCCGTTATTTCTCTGCTTGATGACCCGGAACGCCGTGCCTTGATCAGCGCGAGATTTGCTAGACTGCGCGAGGAGCTGGCGCTCGACGCGGACCAGCGTGCCGCCGCTGCCGTTTTGCGGCTCGCGCGGCAGTAATCAGGGGCGGCAACTCACCACTTATGCAGCAGGCAAGACTGTTCCAACTGGATGGACTCGTCGCCGGGATCGACGAAGCCGGTCGCGGACCGCTGGCGGGCCCGGTGGTGGCGGCTGCCGTGATCCTCGATGCTGACAATCCTATCGAGGGTCTTGCCGATTCCAAGAAACTGTCGGAAGAGCATCGCGAGCGGCTCGCGGCAGAGATTCGCAGTCGCGCCCTGTCGTGGTCAGTCGGCTGGGCCAATCCCACCGAGATCGACGATATCAACATCCTGGCCGCGACGATGCTGGCCATGCGGCGCGCCATCGAGCACCTGTCGGTTATGCCGGACGGCGTGCAGGTCGACGGTAACCGGTTGCCCAACCTCGCGTTCGGGGAGCTCCGGCTGGAAGGCGAGGCGATCGTCGGCGGTGACGGCAAGGTCGCTGCGATCAGCGCTGCCTCAATCATTGCCAAGACGACGCGCGACGGCATCATGCGATTCCTCGATCGCGTGTATCCGGACTACGAATTCGCGCGTCACAAGGGTTACGGTACGAGCGTCCACCTCGAGCGACTGCAACGACACGGTCCCTGCGTACAGCATCGCAACAGCTTCGCACCGGTGAGGGCAGCTTCGTGACCGCGCCGACGTTCGTTCACCTGCACGTGCACACCGAGTACTCGATAGTGGACAGCACGGTACGGCTCTCCGCGCTCATGGAGCAGTGTGCGCAGCACGGCATGCCGGCCGTCGCAATGACAGATCAGAGCAATGTGTTCGGTCTCGTCAAGTTCTACCGCAAATCGATCGCGGCCGGCATCAAGCCAATCATTGGTGCCGACCTGCGTATCTATAACGACGATGATCCGGCGCGTCCGTTCACGTTGTTGCTGCTTGTGCAGAACAACGACGGCTACCGCAAATTGTCCGAGCTCATCACGCGCAGCTACATCGAGGGGCAGTATCGTGGCGGCCCGATGGTGAGACGGGAGTGGTTTTCAGCGGCCAGCTGCGAAGGGCTCATCGCGCTGTCTGGCGGCCTGCACGGTGACATCGGGCATGCCTTGCATGCGAAGCATGTGGACCATGCCGGCGAACTGCTCGAGGGATGGCGCGAGGTCTTTCCCGAGCGTTTCTATCTCGAGCTGATCCGCACGGGCCGCAGCGGCGAAGACGATTGCGTCGAGGCGACGGTGCAGCTCGCGAGCGATACCGGCACGCCCGTCGTTGCGACCAATGACGTGCGCTTCCTGAGTCCTGACGATTTCGCTGCGCACGAGGCGCGCGTCTGTATTCACGAGAGCCGCGTTCTGGCCGATGTCGACAGACCGCGTCAGTACAGTCCACAGCAATACCTGCGTACGCCAGAGGAAATGGCCGACCTGTTTGCGGATGTGCCCGAGGCGCTCGTCAATTCGGTCGAGATAGCGCGCCGCTGCAGCCTCGACCTCAAACTCGGCGCTAGCGTCCTGCCGGCGTTTCCGGTGCCCGAGGGGCAGGACGAGGCCGCGTTCCTCGAGGCTGAGGCGAAACGTGGCCTGGAGGCGGCGCTCGAGCGCATTTGCACGGTGCGCGATATTCCTGCCAATGAGCAGGCGGTTTTCTCTGCCCCTTACCGTGAACGGCTTGACGTCGAACTTGGCGTGATCCAGTCCATGGGCTTCCCGGGCTACTTCCTGATCGTTGCCGACTTCATTCGGTGGGCGCGCGAGAACCACGTTCCCGTCGGACCGGGACGCGGTTCGGGGGCGGGCTCACTGGTCGCATGGGTCCTCGGCATTACCGATCTCGATCCGCTGCAGCACGACTTGCTGTTCGAGCGCTTCCTCAATCCCGAACGCGTATCGATGCCTGACTTCGACATTGACTTCTGCATGGAGGGGCGCGACCGCGTTATCGATTACGTCGCCGAGCGCTACGGGCGGGAACGGGTCTCGCAGATCATCACGTTCGGCACCATGGCCGCGAGGGCTGTGATCCGCGATTGCGGACGAGTGCTTGGCCAGCCATACGGTTTCGTCGATCGCATTGCGAAACAGGTCCCATTCGAGATCGGCATGACACTCGACAAGGCGCTGGAGGAATCGGACGAGCTTGCCACGATGTATCGCGACGATGAGGAGGTCGCGGCCATTATCGATCTCGCCAGGTCGCTCGAGGGCCTGGTGCGCAATGCGGGTAAACACGCCGGCGGTGTCGTCATCTCGCCAGGGCCGCTGACCGACTTTGCTCCGCTGTACTGCGAAGAGGGCGGTGCCAACGTCGTCACTCAGCTCGACAAGGACGATGTCGAGGCCGTCGGGCTCATCAAGTTCGACTTCCTGGGTTTGAAGACTCTCACAATCATCGACTGGGCAGCGCGCATCGTAAACGCGAGCAATCCGGGTCTCGATTTCGACATCACCGGCATCCCGGAACGCGATAAGCAGACCTTTGAACTCCTGCAGAGTACGCAGACGGCAGCCGTGTTTCAGCTCGAGTCAAGCGGCATGCGCGACCTGATCAAGCGCATGCGCCCGGACCAGTTTGATGATCTTGTGGCGCTGGTCGCGCTGTTCCGTCCCGGCCCACTGCAATCCGGGATGGTCGACGACTTCATCACGCGCAAGCACTCATCCAACAAGGCGGATATCGATTACCTGCATCCGGATCTCAAACCGGTTCTCGAAGAAACCTATGGCGTGATCCTCTACCAGGAGCAGGTCATGCAGATCGCGCAGGTACTGGCCGGGTATACGCTGGGTGGTGCCGATCTGCTGCGCCGCGCCATGGGTAAGAAAAAGCCCGAGGAGATGGCCAAGCAGCGCGAGATCTTCGTTACCGGCGCGACCGAGCGAGGCGTCGCGAAGAACACCGCGACACACATCTTCGATTTGATGGAGAAGTTCGCCGGCTACGGTTTCAACAAGTCGCACTCGGCCGCATATGCGGTGTTGTCCTACCAGACGGCATATCTCAAGGCACATTACCCGGCCGCGTTCATGGCCGCGGTCATGAGTGCCGATCTGCAGAACACCGATCGCCTCGTCGTGCTCAAGGACGACTGCAGGAAGCTCGGACTGCAGCTGCGCGCCCCGGATATCAACCAGTCTTCGTATCACTTCAGCGTGCCGGCCGAGCGGACGATCCTCTACGGGCTGGGCGCGATAAAGGGCGTCGGGCGCGGCGCCGTCGAGGCGCTGATTCGTGATCGTGAGGCTAATGGCCCGTTCAACAATCTGACCGAGTTCTGTCGTCGGGCGGATCACGACAAGATCAACCGGCGGGCGATCGAGGCCATGATCAAGTCGGGTGCCATGGGCGGCTTTGGCGAAACACGACGCGGCATGATGGCGGAGCTGGATGATGCGCTGCGCGCCGCAGACCAGCAGGCGAAGGCCGCTGCGGCTGGCCAAAACGACATGTTCGGCCACGAGGAACCGGCCGTCGAAGAGACCAGCCACGAGCCTTCGCGACTTGCGGAATGGACGGAACGCCTGTTCCTGAGCAATGAGAAAGAGGCGCTCGGCCTGTATCTCACCGGGCACCCGTTCGATGCTGTGCGCGAGGACGCGCGACACTTTTCGGACGGCAATCTCGGTGACATTGCGGCCGAACCGCCCCCGCAGGGCAACAAGGGCGATCGCGAGTACGGAGCGCGTCGCGAAGCCACAGTTGCCGGACTCATTGTCGACGTACGCAAGCGCGGCAATCGCATCAGCGTGGTGCTCGACGACGACACCGGGCGGATGGAGATCAGCTTCTTCAGCGAGGCGTTCCAGGAATTCCGCCACCTGCTCGTCAAAGACGAGATCGTGGTCATCAGGGGAGGGCTACGCTACGACGATTTTGTCGGCAGCTGGACCGTGAATGCCAGGAACGTCCTGCACATTGACCGGGTCATCGAATCGCGTGCCAGCGGCCTCGTGCTGAGCATTGCGCCAAACGGGCAGGGCGAAAACCTGCTCGTCAAGCTGCACGACCTGCTGCTGCCGTTCCGTGAAGGGTCCTGTGACGTCTCGGTGCGCTATATTGGTGATAATGCCTCGGCGCGCCTGTCGCTGGGCCCCGAATGGGCGGTGCGGCCAAGTCGAGAATTGCGTGATAAGTTGACGGAATTGCTCGGGAACAATAATGTGCGCTTACTTTACACCCCACAACGGGACCTGATGTGATGTAGGAGCTCGCCCTGCGCTGCGGGCGACCTCTCGCGGGCATGGCCCGCTCCTACAGGGCAGTTATATGGACATGAAATTCCTGGATTTCGAGCAGCCGATCGCCGAGCTCGAGGCGAAGATCGAAGAGCTGCGTTATGTCGGCGATGACTCCGAAATCAACATCAATGAAGAGGTGGCCCGGCTCAAAGCCAAATCCGAGTCGCTGACCAAGAGCATTTTTACCAAGTTGACCCCGTGGCAGATCGCACGCGTCGCGCGCCATGAGTCCCGGCCCTACACGCTCGATTACCTGTCATACATCGTGTCGGACTTCCAGGAGCTGCATGGCGATCGCATGTATGCGGATGACCCCGCCATCATCGGTGGCACCGGGCGCATCGACGGCCGGGTGTGCATGTTCATCGGCCATCAGAAAGGTCGGGACACCAAGGAACGCGTGCGGCGCAACTACGGCATGCCCAAGCCCGAGGGCTATCGCAAGGCGCAACGACTCATGCGCATGGCGGAGAAGTTCGGCATGCCGGTAGTGACGTTTATCGATACGCCGGGAGCCTATCCGGGCGTCGGTGCCGAAGAACGCGGGCAAAGCGAAGCAATCGCGTCCAGTCTCTACCTGATGGCCTGCCTGAAGACGCCGATCATCAGCGTCGTCATCGGCGAGGGGGGATCCGGCGGTGCTCTCGCCATCGGCGTGGCCGATCGCCTGCTCATGCTGCAGTACAGCATCTACTCGGTGATATCGCCCGAAGGCTGCGCCTCGATCCTCTGGAAGAGTGCGGAAAAGGCCGAGGATGCTGCCGAGGCCATGCGTATCACGGCGTCGAGCCTCAATGAATTCGGCCTTGTCGACCAGGTGCTCGAGGAGCCCCTGGGCGGGGCACATCGCAAGCCCCGCGAAGCTGCCGAGGTCATCCGCAACGGGATTCTCAAGAGCATCGACGAGCTCGACGGACTGTCGACCGAGCAGCTTCTCGAGCAGCGGCAGCAGCGGCTCGCCAGCTTCGGACAGTTCAAAGAAGCGTGAACTTTACGCGCGAGCAGTTATTTGAACAGCTCGCGGTGCTGGAGTACCGGGCCGGGAAGCCTTCCCGATACGTCATTGCGTTCAGCGGCGGTCTCGACTCGTCCGTTCTCGCCCATGCGCTTGCAGGTGCGGACGTTCCGGTCATTGCCGTGCATATCGACCATGGCCTCCAGGAGCAGTCTGCGGAGTGGGGCCGCCATTGCGAGGCATTTGCCTTATCACTCGGGCTCGAGTTTCGTTATCGCAAGGTTGCCGTACAACTGGAGTCCGGCAAAGGGCCCGAAGCGTCGGCGCGCGATGCGCGTTACGCAGCGCTGCACGGGGAACTCGGCCAGGGCGACTGGCTGTTGAGCGCCCATCATCGTGAGGACCAGGCGGAGACGCTGCTCCTTAATCTCGTTCGCGGCAGCGGCCCGGCCGGAATCGCCGGGATCGGGCCGGTGCGTCGCTTCGGGCCAGGCTGGCTCGTGCGCCCGATGCTTTGTTTCGACCGCTCTGATCTGCGCGCCTACGCCGAGGCAGAGGGCGTCAACTGGCTCGATGATCCCTCCAACCAGGACAAGCGTTTCGACCGCAACTTCCTGCGCCAGGAGATCCTGCCACGCCTGAAGACGCGCTGGCCTGATATCGCTTCACGCCTGCAGCGGTCTGCGTCGCACGCGAGCGAGGCGACGAGCCTGCTCGTCGATCTTGCCAATATCGATCTCGCAGCACTCGGCGGCCGCACCGATCGGCTGCCGGTCCCGGAGTTGCTGGACCTGCCGCGTTACCGGCAGAAAAACCTGGTCCGCCATGTCTTGCGCGTTTGCGGGCTGACGGTACCAACAGCGCTGCAACTCGACACGATCCTCGACCAGTTACTGCCTGCACGGCGGGATGCTCAGCCACAGGTGCGCTGGCCGGGTGGCTCGGCACGGCGCTACCGCGACCATTTGTACCTGTTGCCCGACGAACTGGCAGATGCGCTGCCGGAGGGGCCCATCCCCGGCAGCAAGGTCGATCTCGGCGTCGGCCTCGGCACGTTGCACTTCGAGCCCGGCGTCGAGCGCGGACTCGACGAGCGCCTCGTTGGGCCGAAGCTCCACCTCGAATCACGCAAGGGTGGCGAGAAGATTCACGTGGATGGTCAAGGACATACGAAGAAACTCAAGAAACTGCTTCAGCAAGAGGGAGTCGTGCCCTGGATGCGCGATCGCGTGCCGCTTCTGTACTCGGGCGACCAGCTGGTCGCCGTCGGGGATCTGTGGGTTGCCGCCGATGCGGCGTCGTCGCCAGGCGTCGCCATTCGCTGGAGTGACCGTCCTGCACTGCATTAGTTCGCGCGGCCGTTGTTTACCCGGGGGTGTTTGGGTAGACTTGAATACCGTCCTTTATCCAACGACGGCGCAACATTCAGGGTTGGAAAAAGCACAGCAGAGCGGTGCTTTGTTCCAGCCCTTTTTCGTTGCAGGACCTGATTACTACTGATGACATCCTACGTATTTATTACCGGTGGCGTGGTCTCTTCTCTGGGGAAGGGCATCACGTCCGCTTGCCTCGGCGCGATTCTCGAGGCCCGCGGGCTGACGATCAGCATGATCAAGCTCGATCCCTACATCAATGTGGATCCGGGTACGATGAGTCCGTTCCAGCACGGCGAGGTATTCGTTACCCACGACGGCACCGAGACCGACCTCGATCTGGGTCATTACGAACGCTTCGTGCGCACTGCCAAGTGTGGGCGTCATTCGAACTACACGACGGGCCGCATCTACGAGAGTGTTATCGCCAGGGAACGCCGGGGCGACTATCTCGGCGCCACGGTCCAGGTTATTCCGCACATCACCAACGAGATCAAGGAGAGCGTGCAGAAAGGCGCCGGCGATGCGGATATCTGTCTTGTCGAGATTGGCGGCACGGTCGGTGATATCGAATCGCTGCCGTTTCTCGAGGCGATTCGCCAGATGGGCATCGAACTCGGACATGATCGAGTCGTGTACGTCCACCTCACACTGGTGCCGTATATCCCGACCTCGTCCGAGATCAAGACCAAGCCGACGCAGCACTCTGTGAAGGAACTGCGCTCGATCGGAATCCAGCCCGATATTCTCGTGACGCGTTCGGAAAATCCCCTGCCGTCCGACGAGAGAAAGAAGATCGCGTTATTTACAAATGTTCCTGAAAGGGCGGTAATTTCTGCCTACGATGCGGACGATCTGTACAAGATTCCCAAGATGATGAATGAGCAGGGGCTCGACGAAATCGTTGCCCGCCAGCTCGGGCTTGACCTGCCGCCGGCAGACCTCAGTGAATGGGATACGGTTGTCGAGGCCAAGCAAAACCCGACCGCGGCAGTGGACGTAGCCATGGTCGGTAAATACATGGATCTGAAAGACTCCTATATTTCGCTGGTGGAAGCGCTGCAACATGGCGGTATTCACACGCGCACCCGCGTCAATCTTCACTTCGTCGAGTCTACGGATCTCGAGGAGGACGGACTCGCTGTCCTGGAAAACATGGACGGCATCGTGGTGCCGGGTGGTTTCGGCGATCGCGGCATCGAGGGTAAGATCAAGGCTGTGCAGCTTGCCCGCGAGAACGGCATCCCCTATCTCGGCATCTGCCTCGGCATGCAGGTCGCCGTCATCGAGGCGGCCAGGAACATGGCGGGCCTCGATGGTGCGATGAGCACCGAGTTCGATGCGGAGACACCGCACCCGGTCGTCGGCCTCATTACCGAGTGGCAGGATGCGAGTGGCACGACCGTGGAGCGCAGTGAAGCTTCCGACATGGGCGGTACGATGCGCCTGGGCGGACAGGAGGTCACCCTGGTCGAGGATTCGCTGGCCGCGCGTTCCTATGGCGCGACCGAAATCGTGGAGCGCCACCGGCATCGCTACGAAGTCAACAACAATTACCGGGAGTGCCTGGCGCAGGCCGGCCTGGTTTTCTCGGGTCTGTCGGTAGACGATCTCGTCGAGATGGTCGAGATCGAGGACCACCCGTTCTTTCTCGCCAGCCAGTTCCATCCCGAGTTCACCTCCAACCCGCGAGACGGTCACCCGCTGTTCAAGAGCTACATCGCGGCCGTCCGCAGACGCATGGAAGGTGAATTGCCGGAGGTGCGCCAGGCGTGAAACTCTGCGGGTTCGAAGCCGGCAACGACCAGCCGATCTTCCTGATCGCTGGCACTTGCGTCGTCGAGAGCGAGCAGATGTCGCTCGACACTGCCGGCGCGCTCAAGGAAATGACGGCCGATCTCGGCATTCCGTTCATCTACAAGTCGTCGTTTGACAAGGCCAACCGTTCGTCGCGCGACAGCTTCCGCGGCCCCGGTATGGAAGAGGGACTGCGCATTCTCGGCGAGGTCCGGAAGCAGCTCGACCTGCCCGTCCTGACCGACGTGCACGAAGACACCCCGATGGACGAGGTGGCTGACGTCGTCGACGTCCTGCAGACGCCGGCATTCCTGTGCCGGCAGACGAACTTCATCCTGCGGGCCGCGGCCGCAGGTCTGCCCGTCAACATCAAGAAAGGCCAGTTTCTCTCGCCGTGGGAAATGCAGAATGTCATCGACAAAGCCAGGTCGACGGGTAACGAGAGCATCATGGTCTGTGAGCGCGGATTTTCTTTCGGCTACAACAACCTTGTCTCGGACATGCGCAGCCTCGCAGTCATGCGTGGGACGGGCGCGCCGGTCGTGTTCGATGCGACGCACTCGGTGCAGCAGCCTGGCGGTCTCGGCAACGCATCAGGTGGTGCCCGCGAATTCATCCCGGTGCTGGCGCGCGCAGCCGCGGCGGCCGGAGTCGCCGGGTTCTTCATGGAAACCCATCCCGACCCGGCCAATGCACTGAGTGATGGCCCTAATGCCTGGCCACTCGACAAGATGAAAGAATTGCTGGAAACGCTCAAGTCGATCGACGCGAGCATCAAACAACACGGTTACCAGGAGGCTGCTTACGGCCTCGGGGTGTCCAACACGGAGTAAGCATGATCAAGATTTCGGATATTCGTGGTCGGGAAATTCTCGACTCACGCGGCAATCCTACGCTCGAGGCCGATGTCATGCTGGATGATGGCAGCACCGCGCGGGCTGGTGTCCCTTCGGGTGCCTCGACCGGTACGCGCGAGGCCGTCGAGCTGCGTGACGGCGACAAGTCGCGCTATCTCGGCAAGGGAACACAAAGGGCGGTTGCCAACGTCAACGGCATCCTGCGCGACGCGCTCCTCGGCAAGGAGTTTGCTGACCAGCGCGCTGTCGACACCTGCATGATTGAACTCGACGGTACCGACAACAAGGGCAACCTGGGCGCCAATGCGCTGCTCGCGATCTCGCTGGCGGTTGCCAAGGCCGAGGCCGCGTCGAAGCGCATGTCGCTGTTCCGTCACCTTGGCAGCAGCACGATGATGCCGGTCCCGATGATGAACATCATCAACGGTGGCGCACACGCCGATAACAGCGTCGACATCCAGGAATTCATGATCCTGCCGGTCGGCGCACCGAATTTTGCCGAGGCGCTGCGCCACGGCGTCGAGATTTTCCACAGCCTGAAGAGTGTGCTCAAGGGTATGGGCATGAACACGGCCGTGGGCGATGAGGGCGGATTCGCGCCGAACCTGCCCTCAAACCAGGCTGCACTCGACACGATCATGACCGCGATCGAGCAGGCGGGATACCGACCTGGTGACGACATCCTGCTTGGCCTCGACGTAGCAAGCTCGGAGTTTTACAAGGATGGGGTCTACGACCTCGAGTCCGAAGGTCGCCAGTTCGACGCCGCGGGTTTCAGTGACTTCCTGGCGGGTCTTGCCGCCAGCTACCCGATCATCACGATCGAGGATGGCATGGACGAGAGCGACTGGGATGGCTGGCGTCTGCTGACCGATAAACTCGGCGATCGTGTCCAGCTCGTCGGCGATGACCTGTTCGTCACGAACTGTCAGATCCTCGATCGCGGCATCAGCGAGAAAATTGCCAATTCGATCTTGATAAAACCCAACCAAATCGGTACCTTAAGCGAAACTCTTGATGCAATTACTATGGCAGAAGAGGCGGGCTACTCCGCGGTGATCTCGCATCGGTCCGGTGAAACATCGGACGCGACGATTGCTGACATCGCGGTAGGCACCTCGGCGACGCAGATCAAGACCGGCTCCCTGTCCCGGTCGGATCGCATCGCCAAGTACAACCAGCTGCTGCGCATCGAAGAGGAATTGGGCGATGAGGCAGGGTATGCGGCTCGTGACGCGTTCTCGGTGAAAGCCGGGTAGGAAGACGCGGCCAGGGCCGGCTTGGGGAAGAAATGAGCGGTTCCCGCTGGTTGATAATACTGTTGGCGATGGCCGGGCTCGGCTTGCAGGCGGAGCTCTGGCTGTCCGACGACGGTTATCGCAAGACTCTGAAGCTGCGCGGCGCTGTTGCCGGGCAGCGTGGCCTCAACGATTCACTGCGCGCACGGAATGCGGCGCTCGAGGCCGAAGTCGTCAATCTCAAGCAGGGTCGCGACGCGGCCGAGGAACGCGCGCGTACCGACCTCGGCATGATTGGCAAACGGGAGACCTTCTACCAGGTCGTGCCCGTCGCCAGTACCTCTCGGTAGGATCTCCTGTGGCATTGCCCGACTGGGCCCGGGCGCACGGTCGCCCATTGTTCGCGGCGACAATCCGCACGATACCGGAAGATTTTCATGTCACCGAGCTGCTGGGCTGGGATCTTTCGGGCGATGGCGAGCATGACTATCTCTGGATCGAGAAAATCGGCGCCAATACCGAGTGGGTGGCGCGGCAGCTCGCGCGCCATGCCGGCGTTCCCAACAAGGACGTTGGCTACGCCGGGCTGAAGGATCGCCACGCCGTAACGCGCCAGTGGTTCAGCGTGCCGCGCTGGCATACGCCCGACTGGCGTCTGCTCGATGCTGAGGGTGTCGAGGTGCTCGAGGTGCAGCGCCACCAGAAGAAACTTCGTCGCGGTGCTCACCGTGCGAATGCGTTCCGTATCGTCCTGAGTGGCGAGGGACTGGAGGCACATGCTGATACCCTGCAAGAGCGGGCCGCCCTCATCAGCGAGCAGGGCGTCCCCAATTACTTCGGCACGCAACGCTTTGGGCGCGATGGTGCCAATCTGCGACTCGCCGACGAACTTGCGGTTGGCAAACGCATGCCGCGGCACAAACGCAGCATCGCGATTTCGACGATTCGTTCGTTTTTGTTTAATGAGCAACTCGACAGGCGTGTGCGCGCAGGAACCTGGAATCAGCTTCAGGTTGGTGACCGAGCAAATCTTGATGGCACGGGTAGTATCTTCGACGTTGAGTCGCTCGATGACGAGCTGATGCGCCGCTGCCACGACCAGGACATCCATCCTGCGGGCACGTTGGCCGGTCAGGAGTCGGGACTTGGTCCGGAAGCTTGGCAGGCTGCATTGAGCAAGGCGCGCGTCGCAGAAGGGACACGCGCCCTCCGGCTAAAGGTGCCTGATATCGAGTGTACGCCTGGCAGCGACGCTGCTACTGTGTCCTTCACGCTCGGGCGCGGCGCGTTCGCCACTTCGGTCCTGAGGGAGATTTGCACGACATGACCCTGGTAAGTCCTGACAACGATTTTGCCATCATGGCCGTGCTCTTCGTGATTGCCGGCGGCGCCTTTCTCGCCGAGCGCACACGTATCGGCTCACATCTAACTGGCGCCGTCATAGCCATTCTTGCGGCCATTGCTGCAGCCAACCTGCGCATTATCCCGCATGCGGCCCCGGCATTCAGTTTCGTATTCACCTACTTCGTGCCGGTCCTGATACCGCTGTTTCTGTTCAAGGCCAATCTGCGCACGATGATCTTCGAGACGACGCGCATGACCGGTGCGTTCCTGATCGCCGCTCTCGGTACGGTGGCCGGCGTCGTCATTGCTGCCAGCCTGCTGGATCTCGGATCGCTGGCGTCAGCCGCTACCACCGAACCCGAATTGCGCGAGGCGGGCATCGCCGGCCTGTTCGCGTCCACATATATCGGCGGTTCGGTGAACTACGCGGCGCTCGGCGATATAACCGAACTCAGCAGCGATGCGTCGTTCTTCTCGGCCGCGACGGCGACCGACAACCTGTTCAGCGCTCTGTTCCTCAGCGTGCTCGCGTTACTTCCCGGCTGGCAGTGGCTGGCGCGTCGTTTCCCGACACATGATCACGGCGAAGAGATTGCGGCAGCCCAGTCGGAGGAAGTCATTACGTCGACCAGCCTGACGCTGGCCCTGGCGACGGCGATTACGTTTGTAGCCATTGGTGATGCGATCACAAGTGCGTTCGATGCGCCCAGCGCGCGCTATGCCGTGCTCACCTTGCTGGTCGTCACGGCCGCCACGGCGTTCCCGAACTGGATGGAGAAGCTGCGCGGCGCATTCGAACTCGGCGTTGGATTGGCCTTCGTATTTTTTGCCGCCATCGCGGCCGGCGCGGACCTGGAAGCCATGGTGCGAATCGCGCCGATGCTGGTTGTACTTGTCGTCATCCTGCTCAGCGTGCATCTCGCGGTCCTGCTCGGTGTTGGCAGTCTCTTCAAACTGACTCTGCCGGAGCTTGTCACCGCATCAAATGCGGCGATCCTCGGGGCCACGACTGCGCCAGCCCTGGCCGCGGCGCGTGGCTGGCACGATCTCGTCACGCCGGGTGTCCTGGTCGGCGTACTTGGCTATGCCGTCGGCACGTTTGTCGGCACGGCAATCTTCCATATCTGGTAGGGGACAGGATCATGACCAGCATTCCCTGGCAACGGCTCGCGGCTGAGTCGATCGCGATTGTGGCCGGAATCCTGCTGGCGTTCGCGATCGATGCATGGTGGGAAGAGCAGGGCAGAATCGTCGAGGAGATAGAGTCACTTGGCCTGATCCATCGTGACCTGACAGACACCGTCGAGCAACTGGCCGGTTATCGTGATTTTGCCGAAGTCGGTGCCCATGCGGCGATAGATGCCTATGGCGCCATAACCGGCCCCGGACCCTACGATGCCGAGGTCATTCGCGACGATATGCTGCTCGTCGACCGGCGCACCGTGGTCATCCCGAGGGCTGCCTATACTGACCTGTTGAGCACCGGTAACCTGCGTGTCATCAAAGATCGTGTCCTGCGAGACGAACTCATCCGGTTCTACGAGTCGGCTGCACGCATGGAACGCGTAATTCAGAAGAACAACGACTGGGTGCTCGACGGCATGGTCGGTAACAACTACTTCGCCAAGGGACTTCTGATTCCTCGTTATGGACGGGAGTGGCACCAGCCTTTTGTTAACAACTTGGGCGAACTTCTCAAAGAGCGACTCGGGCCCGACTTTGCGCATCCATCCGACCCTTTCTGGAATCTGGCGTCAGATTCCGAAGAGTGGCGGGTGATGCGCTCGTCTCTGCTGTGGGCGGCACAAATCCACCTGATCGGCGTCTTCTATGCGGAACGGATGATCGACGACGCATCGCGTCTTGCCGCGCAAATCCAGCAGGAAGTTGACGCCCGCTGAGCCTAGGTTCTTTGCAGTAACACGTAGACCGCGCCCGTGCCGCCATCGACCTGCCGCGTCGACACGAATGCCAGCACACAGTCCCATTTTCGCAGCCAGCGGTTTACGGCGTTCTTGAGCACGGGGCCGCGCTCGCCGGAACCGAGGCCCTTGCCGTGCACGACGCGGACGCAGAGTTTGCCTTGCGAGGCGCAATACTGGATGAAGTCAGCGAGTCGCGGTCTTGCCTCGTCGAGCGTCATGCCGTGCAGGTCGATTTCGGCCTGGACGCTGTAGCCGCCGCGCTGCAATTTACGCATCGTGCGTTTGCCCAC
Source organism: Woeseiaceae bacterium (assembly GCA_041574455.1). Taxonomy (GTDB): domain Bacteria; phylum Pseudomonadota; class Gammaproteobacteria; order Steroidobacterales; family Woeseiaceae; genus UBA1847. Next base: position 39,437 of record JBFFOM010000004.1, read on the forward strand.
GTGCTGCCGACGAAAACGCAAGGCGCCGCCTGACTCATGCTCGAGCCTGTCAATATCGTCTGCGAGGGTCTCGGCCAGAACCGCCTTTTCATCGGCCCTTGAGAAACGTGCTTTGGGTTTCGGTTTCGCCTTCGCCGGCGACACGCGTTCCTCGTGCTGCAGGGGCTTCGTCCCCCGCATCGCGCGCCGAAACTCGTCGATGTCTTTCTCGCTCACAGCCGGTATAGTGTGCGCGTCTCACACGCCAATCAAGACTTTGCGCGCCGCATACCAGCATGAAAATCCTCGTAAGTAACGATGACGGTTACCTGGCCACGGGTATCAATGCGTTGACGGACGCCCTCGAACAGGTGGCGGACGTCACGGTCGTCGCGCCGGACCGAAATCGTTCGGCAGCGAGTAATTCCCTGACACTGTCGCGACCGCTGCGTGTGTCTCAGTACGGCGAACGACGTTACAAGGTGGATGGAACGCCGTCCGACTGCGTCCATCTGGCCGTTACCGGGTTGCTCGACGAGGAGCCGGACCTGGTGGTGTCGGGCATCAATCATGGCGCGAATCTCGGCGACGACACGATCTATTCGGGCACGGTGGCGGCGGCGATGGAGGGGCGTTTCCTTGGCCTGCCAACGATTGCCGTATCCCTGGTCGGCAAGACGCTCGTCGGGGCAAAGCTGACCTACTTCGAGACGGCGGCGCGCATTGCCGTCGAACTCGTGCAGAAACTGGAGCGGGCCTCGCTGGCGCCGGACACAGTACTCAACGTCAACGTGCCTGACCTGCCATACGATGAATTATCCGGCATCCAGGCGACGCGACTGGGCTTCAGGCACAAGTCCGAACAGGTCCTGAAAGACTTTGACCCCTATGGCCGCACGATCTACTGGGTCGGACCAGCCGGCGAAGGGCAGGACTCGGGTGCAGGGACGGACTTCCACGCCATATCAAAGGGCGCTGTCTCGGTGACGCCGCTCAAGGTGGATCTGACGCGCTACGAAGCCGTTGACGATATCGCGGAGTGGCTCGACAAGTGATCGACGTTCGCAAGGGTATCGGCATGACGTCGGCGCGTACGCGCGACCGTCTCGTGCAGCGTCTGCGAGACCAGGGAATTCACAATGAAGCTGTGCTCGAGCAGATCCGCACCGTGCCCAGGCACCTGTTTGTGGACGAGGCGCTTGCAAGTCGTGCCTATGAAGACACGGCGCTGCCCATCGGACTTGGACAGACAATCAGCCAGCCGTATGTCGTGGCGCGCATGACCGAGGCGTTGCTGGACGGCTTTGAAGGCGAGAAAGTGCTCGAGGTGGGCACCGGGTGCGGTTACCAGACTGCCGTGTTATCACCGCTTGTGAAGCGCATCTGGACCATCGAACGCATCGCAGAACTTCAGCGCCGGGCCAAGCAGCGCCTGCGGGAACTCGATATTTACAACGTGCAGTTCAAGCCCGGTGACGGCTGGACGGGCTGGCCGAAGTACGGGCCTTACGATGGCATTATCGTCACCGCGGCGCCGGATCACGTGCCCGAGAAACTTCTGGAGCAGCTTGCGCCTGGCGGGCGCATGATCCTCCCGGTCGGGCCGCAGGGCATTCAGGACCTCGTGATGATCACGCGCCGCAACGATCACTTCGAGCAGGTGTCACTGGGAGCGGTGAGTTTCGTGCCGCTCGTCAAGGGTGAGGCATGAAGCTGTTCCGGCCGCTGTATGACCGGGTTCTGACATGGTCCCGCCATCCGCATGCGGAGCGCTATCTCGGCGTGATGAGTTTTGCAGAGTCGTCGTTCTTTCCGATTCCGGTTGATGTCATGCTCGCGCCGATGGTGCTGGCCGACCGCAGCAAATGGGTTCGGTTGGCGTTCATCGCCACCGTGTTTTCCGTTCTGGGCGGGCTGGGCGGCTACCTGATCGGCTGGGGTATGTTCGAGGCGATCCGCCCGTGGCTCAGCGCATCACATTACTGGGATGCGTACCTGACAGCGCGCCAATGGTTTGACAACTATGGTGTCTGGGTCGTATTTGTTGCTGGCTTCTCGCCGATTCCCTACAAGGTGTTCACGATCGCGGCCGGCGTTGCGGCACTGAACCTGCCGGGCTTTTTTATCGGTTCGCTGGTCGGGCGTGCTGCACGTTTCTTCCTCGTCGCCGGTCTCGTGCGCGCGGGTGGGCAACGCTTCGAGGATACGTTGCGGACCCACGTCGAACGTGTCGGTTGGGCTATGGTCGTCATCACGGCGGCCGTGATCACATACCTTATGATGCGGGGGTGATGGTCTCCCGCGTATTCATCATCATCGGTCTTACCCTGCTGTTCACGTCCTGTAGCAGCCAGCCGAAGTGGTATGACGATCCGGATACACACATCGTACGCAAGGGTGAGACGCTCTATTCGATCGCGTTTCGCTACGGGAAATCGCCGTCCGAGTTGTCGCGCTGGAATCGCCTGGGCGACGGGTCCCTGATTCATCCGGGGCAGGTGCTGCGCCTGAAACCGCCTGCGGGCGCCAGAACCTCTACGTCGACGCGTCCATCGAGTCGGCCAGCAGCCAGGCCCTTGCCGAAGATCCCGGCCCAGCCGTCACCCAAATGGGCATGGCCGACTTCGGGGAGGATCAATGTCCAATTCGGCGCAAAACCCGGCCCGGGAACCGGCGTGCTCATCAATGGGAAGGCGGGCCAGCCCATAATGGCCGCGGCTTCAGGGCGCGTGGTTTACGCGGGCAGTGGACTGATCGGATACGGCCAGCTTATTATTTTGAAACACAACGAGACCTACCTAAGTGCCTACGGGTACACAGCGTCGCTGCTCGTCAAAGAAGGACAAGAAGTTAAAAAAGGACAGCGTATAGCGACCATGGGTGAGGGGCCGGAACGCAAGCCGCGACTGCATTTCGAGATCAGGCTCAACGGAGAACCGGTTAACCCGCGACAATATTTGCCTGCGAAGTAACCGTCTCGAAACCAGCCGCTCCTTGCGACAGGGGGGTTGCTTGCAGGATTCGACAAGACAGTATCTCGATGAGATCGGCGTCTCGCCGCTCCTGACTGCGCAAGAAGAAAAAGAATTCGCGCGTCGCGCTCAGGCGGGCGATGAAGCGGCCCGGCATCGCATGATCGAGAGCAACCTGCGGCTCGTCGTCAAGATTGCCCGCCGCTACATCAATCGTGGCCTGCCCCTGCTCGACCTGATCGAGGAGGGCAACCTCGGGCTGATTCACGCCGTGGAGAAGTTCGATCCGGAACGTGGGTTCCGTTTCTCCACTTATGCGACCTGGTGGATTCGCCAGACCATCGAGCGCGGGATCATGAACCAGTCGCGAACTGTGCGTCTGCCGATTCACATCATCAAGGAGATCAATGCCTGCCTGCGCACGGCACGGGTCCTGCGGCAGGAAAGCAGCCGTGCGCCGACGATGGAGGAAATCGCCGTGCATCTCGATCGCGATGTGGCCGATGTAGCGCGCCTGATGGCGTTGCATGAACGCGTCACGTTGCGCAGCGGCAGTCGCGACGATGGTGGCCTGAGCGCGGTCGACTGTTTGCGCGCCCGGCGGTCAGCAGAGCCGCTCAGGCGTGCCCAGGCGAGCGATGTGCACGATATCGTCGAGCACTGGGTGTGGGAACTGGGGGACACACAACGCGCCGTGGTGGAACGTCGTTTCGGCCTGCACGGCTATCGCCGTGCGACCCTCGAACAGATCGGTCAGGACATCGGGGTCACCCGGGAGCGCGTGCGCCAGATCCAGATCGATGCGTTACAGCGCCTGCGGGAACTCCTGGAGAGCCACGGGATAAACGGGGATGCGGTGCTGGACTGACCCAAGCTTGCAGGAGCGCGCCATGCGCGCGACCGGTCGCGCTGAGGCGCGTCGCCCGCAAAGGCGGGCTCCTACAGGTAGAGGACTGCCGCCACCCTGCGACCTTCGTTTGCCAGTACGTTGAAGGTGCGCGCCGCCGCTGCACTGTCCATGACTTCGAGGCCGATGCCCATGCGCGCGAAGGCGAACGTCAGTTCGCGCGGCGGGAAAAGGTTGGTCAGTCCGGTGCCCAGCAACACGACTTCCGGTCCGGTTGCGAACACCGCGTCGAAGTCCTCACTCACAAGATCTGCAACCGGCGTTCCCGGCCAGATCCCGATGAGTTCATCCGCCGTCAGCGCGACGCCTTCGCTGTAGGTCTCCTCGTTGACGCGAATGCCATTCGCAGAGACGCTGCGGATCACGAGTCGTGCCGTCAATTCTCTTGTGAATTTCACACTCGCATCCCTTAACATCTCGCGACAAGTGAACGGATCATATGACAAAAGCGCGGCTGTCGTCGTTCTGCCACCAGTGCGCGGAGGGCGCCTCGACGACAAATCCCTGCGGGCGTGGCTGGCGCAGTCGGATCTCTCGCTCGATCCCGAACCCCGCGAACTCCTGCAGCGGCTGACCGGCGAACTCGGGCTGCCGTATCCCGAACAGGGGCTGGCGGCGCTGCGGATGTGGGGCCAGACGGGCGACCGGCCGACGGTCTGGATTGCCGCGGCTGACCCGGTCTATCTAGAGCCGCGCCTGGATCGCCTGTGCCTGCATGCCCTGCGCGGCAGCGGTATCCCGGCGTCGGATCTGCGGGCGCTGTTCGAACACCTGCAGCAGACGCTGGCCGAGGATCAGGGTTATGGTTTTGCGCGCCTGGGCTCGAATGGCTATCTGCGCGCGACGCATCCGATATCGACGTCGACCGTGCCGTCCTACGTCGTTGACGGGCGCGACCCGGGGATGTTCCTGCCGGGTGGCGAACACACGGCGTTGCACCGCACCATCCTCAGCGAAATTGAAATGGCGTTGCATGACCACGAGGTCAACCTGCGTCGCAGCGAGGATGGCTGGCATCCCGTCAACTCGCTGTGGTTGTGGGGTGGTGGTAGCGCACCGGAAAAAGTCACGAGACCCCAACCACCGTTGTTCGCCGACGACCCGCTGCTGGCCGGCTACTGGGAAAGCGCGACGGCAGTCGGAGAAATGTGGCCCGGTGATTTTGCGGCCTGTGCCGAGGCCTCGCTGCATGGGTTTGTGGCCGTTACGCCGGAGAGTGACCAGCGGTCGGCGACCCTGGAGACCTATCTGCATGAACTGCGGGCCCTGTTGCGCTCGGGAAGGCTGGGTCGTTTGGTCCTGCTGTTTCGAGACGGCCTGCGTGCCGACGTGCGCCGGGCGCGGACCCTGATGTTCTGGCGACGCGACAATGAGTTGCTGAACTGATGGGTGTTCGCCCGATTGTTGCCCGGCCAATGCCGGCTCCCGAAGCCATCGCGGCACTTGGCGATATCGACCCGTTGCATGCGCGACTGTTCGCGATGCGTGGACTGACCGATGCCGCGCAGCTGGACTACGGTCTGGCGCGATTGCTGCCTGTCGGTTCGCTTGAGAACATCGACGCCGCGGCGGAGCTGGTCATAGCGCATCGCGACCGCAGGATCATCGTTGTCGGTGATTTCGACGTGGATGGGGCGACGAGCACGGCGCTTATGCTGCGGTGCCTGCGCGAGTATGGATTCGCCGACGTCGACTACCTGGTCCCCAATCGTTTTGAGTACGGCTATGGGCTGACTCCCGAAATCGTGCGGGTCGCGGCGGAGCGAGAGCCGTCGTTGCTGATCACGGTCGACAACGGCATCTCCAGTAATACGGGTGTCGACGAGGCAACGCGGCTCGGCATCCCGGTACTTGTTACCGATCATCACCTGCCCGGCGCACAGGTGCCCGATGCGGCCGTGATCGTGAACCCGAATCTCCCGGGCAGCAGGTTCGGGAGCAGATACCTCGCGGGTGTTGGCGTCGCGTTCTACCTGTTGGCACGGGTCGGTCGCCTGCTGCAGGAGCAGGGCGTCGACAATGCCGCGAAGATACCGGCGAAATACCTGGACCTCGTTGCGCTCGGTACCGTGGCCGACGTCGTGCCGCTCGATCATAACAACCGGGTTCTCGTGCAGCAGGGACTGATGCGCATCCGGGCCGGGCGTGCGGTCCCGGGTATCAATGCAATCCTGCAGCAGGCAGGCAGGCAACCCGCGCGCTGCGTCAGCACGGATCTCGGCTTCACTGTGGGGCCCCGCATCAATGCGGCGGGCAGGCTCGAAGACATTTCGGTCGGCATCGAGTGCCTGCTCACAGATGATGCCGACATCGCCATGCAGCATGCGCATTTGCTCGATCGGATCAATAGTGAGCGTCGTGACATCGAGTCGACGATGCGGGAACAGGCCTTCGCCTATGTCGATTCACTCGGCGCGCAACGCTGGCCTGCGTGCGTGTGTGTGTATGACACCGAGTGGCACCAGGGTGTCGTCGGCCTGATCGCAGCACGCGTGCGGGAGCGTTGCCACCGTCCGGTGATCGCGTTTGCGCGCGCGAGCGACCTGCTGCTCAAGGGGTCCGCACGCTCGATTCAGGGCGTGCACATTCGAGACCTGCTCGAGGCCGTGCACGCGGTGCGGCCCGAACTGATCGTCAAATTCGGCGGCCATGCGATGGCCGCAGGTCTCACGATCGCCGCAGCACACCTCGAGGAGTTCCGGGTGGTTGCAGCCGAGCAGATGGGTCGACTGTATCCGGATGCCGACTTCAGCGGTGCAATCGTTACCGACGGGTCATTGCCGGGTGACGCGATCAATCTCGGTTTCGCGCGTTCGTTACGCGATGCCGGGCCCTGGGGCTCCGGATTTCCCGAGCCGATGTGGAGTGGTGACTTTGCGGTCCTCGAACAGCGGATTGTCGGGGAGAATCATCTCAAGCTGCGCGTCCGTCCCGCCGGTAGCAAAGGTGTCGTCGATGCCATCGCGTTCAATCAGGGCGGGCCGAGTTATCGTGGTAATGTGCAACTCGCTTTTCGGCTCGATGTGAACGAGTATCGTGGGACAGAGCGCCCACAACTCGTTGTCGAGCAAATTGCCGCTTTATCAAATGTTTCGGCGTGATAAGATCGCCGCTTTTTCAGGCCCCGCAAGATGGAAACGAGCCAGATCAAACAAACGATAGTCGACCTGACAGAACGCACCGATGCGTTGAGGAGGTATCTTTGACTACGATGGCAAGGCGGAGCGCCTGACCGAGGTCCAGCGCGAACTCGAAGAACCCGATGTCTGGAATGAACCTGAGCGGGCCCAGGCGCTCGGCAAGGAACGTGCGCAACTCGAAGACATCGTCGCCGGCCTCAATAACCTGAAGACCGGGCTTGGTGATGCCGGCGAACTCCTCGATATGGCGATCGAAGAAGACGATGCCGCTACGGTGCAGGAAGTCGTCCGCGACCTCGAAAAGTTCGAGCAGCGGGTCGCAGGGCTCGAGTTCAGGCGCATGTTCTCTGGCGAGATGGACAGCAACAACGCTTACCTCGACATCCAGTCGGGCGCGGGCGGAACCGAGGCCCAGGACTGGGCGGAGATGATCCTGCGCATGTACCTGCGCTGGGCGGAGGCGCACGGATTCAAGGCCGAGGTGATCGAAGCGTCGGCCGGTGAAGTCGCCGGCGTCAAGAGCGCGACGATCTACATCGTTGGCGACTATGCCTACGGCTGGCTGCGCACCGAGACCGGCGTCCACCGCCTTGTGCGTAAGTCGCCGTTCGACTCGGGCAATCGCAGGCATACGTCGTTTGCAGCGGTGTTCGTATCGCCCGAAGTAGACGACAATATCGATATCGAGATCGACCCGTCGGACCTGCGCATCGATGTTTACCGGGCAAGCGGGGCCGGCGGGCAGCATGTCAATCGCACCGAGTCGGCGGTGCGCATAACGCACCTGCCGACCAACATCGTGGTGCAGTGCCAGAACGATCGCTCACAGCACAAGAACAAGGCGACGGCAATGAACCAGCTCAAGGCCAAGCTCTACGAAATGGAGTTACAGGAACGCCGTGCAACTGCCGCCGAAGTCGAGGAAGGCAAGGCTGATGTCGGCTGGGGCAGCCAGATTCGCAATTACGTGCTCGACCAGAGCCGCATCAAGGATTTGCGTACCGGCATCGAAACCGGTAACACTCAGGCGGTGCTCGACGGAGGCCTCGATGCCTTCATCGAAGCGAGCCTCAAACAGGGACTGTAGGAGCGAGCCTGCTCGCAAATGAGATGACCGACCAGAACAACAAGCCGGACGAAGACAGGCCCGATGAGAACAAGCTGGTTGCCGAACGGCGTGCCAAGCTCAATGGCTTGCGCCGGCACGGCAACCCGTTCCCCAACGACTTTCGCCGTAATGCCATCTCCGGGGAGTTGCACCAGACCTTCCACGAGCACGACAAGGAAGCGCTCGAGCAAGAGAAGGTCGAGGTAGCTGTATGCGGGCGCATGATGGCAAAGCGTGTCATGGGCAAGGCCAGTTTCATCAAGTTGCAGGATCGGTCGGGGCAGATCCAGGTGCGCCTCGAACGCGACCGGCTTCCCGAGGGCATCTACCAGGCCTTCAAGAAGTGGGATGTAGGTGACATCGTTGGTGCTTCGGGTACGCTGTTCCGAACGAATACGGGCGAATTGACCGTGATGGCGGACCAGGTGCGGCTCCTGACAAAGTCACTGCGGCCGTTGCCCGAGAAATGGGCAGGCCTGTCGGATCAGGAGACGCGCTATCGGCAACGTTACGTTGACCTGATCATCAATGAAGAGAGTCGCGCAACGTTTCGCAAGCGTTCCGAGATCATCACGTACATGCGGGGCTTCCTAGAGTCGCTCGACTTCCTCGAAGTAGAGACGCCGATGATGCAGGTAACGCCCGGTGGTGCTCTCGCGCGGCCGTTTACGACCCATCACAATGCACTCGATATGCCGCTGTACCTCAGGATTGCGCCGGAGCTGAACCTCAAACGTCTCGTCGTCGGCGGCTTCGATCGCGTCTACGAGATCAACCGCAACTTCCGTAACGAGGGCGTCTCGACGCAGCACAATCCCGAGTTCACGATGCTCGAGGCCTACCGTGCCTACGCCGACTACAATGACTGGATGGACACGACCGAGGCGATGCTGCATGGCATGGCAGAGGCCGTGAACGGCTCGACCATCGTTCAGTACCAGGGCGAGGCGTTCGATTTCGGCAAGAAGTTTCCCCGGATGACCGTGGAGGAGGCCATTGCCCGGTTCAATCCTGACTTCGAGACGGCGAAAATTCGCGATCGCGATTATCTCGCGGGGTACTGCGAGAAGCTCGGGGCCCCCGTCAAGGATAATTACGGGGCCGGCAAACTGCAGACCGAAATCTTCGATGAAACATGCGAGGCGCAACTGCGCCAGCCGACGTTCATTACACAGTATCCGGCCGAGGTGTCACCGCTGGCACGCCAGAACGATGACGATCCGTTCGTCACTGACCGCTTCGAACTGTTCATAGCCGGGCGCGAGATCGCCAATGGTTTCTCGGAGCTCAACGATCCCGAGGAGCAGGCCGAGCGGTTCCGCCAGCAGGTCGAACAGGCGCAAGCCGGCGACGACGAAGCCATGTCGTACGACCACGACTATATTCGTGCGCTCGAGTACGGTCTGCCGCCGACGACAGGTATCGGTATCGGCGTCGATCGCCTCGTGATGCTGCTGACGGACTCGGCCTCGATCCGCGACGTGCTGCTGTTCCCGCACCTGCGTCCCGAGACCTTCAGTTGATTGTTATTTCCTAAAAAAACCATTAATTACAATAGTATCCAGTTTTTTTCTCGAATTGACTTTCGAATTTTGCGAGGCGTTGATGTGGCTTCCCGGGCCGTACGGCCAGATACAGGTGTGTTATCTTGGTCGAGGTCTGAAGAATAAAAACAACGTAAGAGGGGACGACTCATGAAACCGTTCGTATACCTGATCTCCTGCCTGTGCCTTGTGTGCCTTTCTGGAACAGTGCTTGCGAAACCCGGTGGCGTGCCGCCATACGGGCTGAATCCGCAGGCAGAGCAGGAACTTCGTGACGCACAGGTCGACAAGTATGTTGGAGATTTCCATCCCGCGTTCTCGGAAGATGTCGGACAGGGATGGACCAAACATACCTTTGATCCCGGTCTGGCATTCGATGGGCCCCTGTGTGTTGCGGGGACGCCATACTCGGTGTTTACCAGGCAAGGCAATCCGGCGAAACTTCTTATCATGCTGCAGGGCGGCGGTGCCTGCTGGCAGGGCTTCTACAACTGCAACATCCGCTCGGAAGACCAGGAGCCGCCGCCACCGGCGCAGGTGGGCATATGGGACGAGCAGTCCGGGCTGAATCCTATCGACGACTGGTCAGTTGTCTATATGCCGTACTGTGACGGTTCCGTGTTTTCGGGCGACAATGACGTCGTCGATTTCGGGTGGCAGGCCTATATCGAGGGCGAGCTTGGACTCCCTCCCGGAACCGGTCCATTCGTGCGTTTCCACCGCGGATTGCGCAACGTCACGGCGGGTATCGACCTTGCCAGGAAAATGTTCCCGCATGCCGGCCGCGTCGTGGTCGCCGGCTCGAGTGCCGGTGGCGTTGGCGCCTCTGCCTTCGCCCCGTTCCTTGCGCGCATGGCTTACGGCAATAACAAGAAACTGATGGTATTCAACGATGCCGGTCCGGTGGCGATCAACCTGGCCGATACCGGCGCCATCGCGGCGCGTGCGGCGGACTGGAATTTTGGTCAGTTCTACCCTGCCAGTTGCTCCGACTGCGATGAGTATGGCCAGGGCACGGAACTCATCAAGTGGCGCCTGGCCAATGACAGCACGATCCGAGAGGCCTTCTATTCGACGGATTTCGATCTGACGAATCGCTTCTTCATGGGGTTGCTGCCGACTGTAGGGCCTGAAGACCCACAATATCCGCTGCAGTTCTTACTCACCGGGTTGCTGTATCGTAACCTGATCATCGGCGAGCATAGCGCCATCCATGCGCTGTTTCCTGAACGCTACAAGACCTTCATTCGTGCCGCCCGGTTCTCTCACACCGCATTGCAGACATTGGATTTCTACGAGTCTGCCGACGGCGTGCCGCTATACGAATGGCTCGGCGACTTCATCGTGCCGAGGCCGAGCTGGATCAATATCGTCGAAGAGTTGCCGGCGCCCTGACGGTCGCTACTTCGAGTTACAGGTAGGGCAGCGGTTGCCGCTCCAGTTCCGACCCCTGGACCTGGAGCGGCCCGTCGGCCTTGTCCACCGGCACAACGGCCAGCAGCTGGTTGCCTGCAACGTTGAGCACCTCGCCAACGTCGCGGCCATCCAATTGCACCTTGTCGCCCTCGGCGACTGGTCCCGAAGCCTCGAATCTCATTGTACGGCGCTTGGTTGCTCCCTTGTAATGGGTCCGCGCGACGATTTCCTGGCCGGTGTAGCAGCCTTTGTCGAAACTCACGGCGCCAAGCAGGTCGAGGTTCAACATGTGCGGCGTGAATTGTTCGGACTGGGCCGTGCCAACCCATGGAAAGCCACTCTCGATGAGGAACGCTTCCTCGACCGTCTGGCCCTCGTCGACGATGTCGAAATCGACTTTGGAGCGAAACCGGAACAGCGTGAGCTGCCTGACGAGACTGTCGGCCATCTCGGGGAAGACGGACAATGCGAAGCCGCCGTCTGTTTTCCAGACCGTCCCAAACCAGATGACGCGACCCTTCGGATTACACCAGGCGGCGAGTATCTCGGCATCCGTCTCGAGCGCGCCCAGGTCGTTCGTCAGCTGTCCCTGCAGGAAGTCGAAGGCGTCGTCGCCAGTCACTTTGAGAGTCGCTATTTTAAACATCTTGTATCAATCCCGGCACCGATAATGCAGCCTTCGCAGGGCTCTGGCATACTCGCGCCATGAACACTCCAGACCCCGAAACCAGGGCGGAAGACCGCCTTTCCGAGGATACACCGGAAGCCGCTTCGGCAGGCGACAATAAATCGCCTGAAGTCGCCGATCGACCTCGGGAAATCGGTGGTCGCGGCGGCCTCGATCCCACGCGCTACGGCGACTGGGAAAAAGCCGGACGCTGCATCGATTTTTGACGGCAAGAATAACCCACATGACTGACAACGACAGGCCGCTGTCGCCTCATCTCTCGATTTACCGCTGGCCGGTTACCATGGTGTCGTCGATCCTGCACCGCGCCACCGGCGTCGCGATGTCGGTCGGTTTCATCCTGTTCGTGTTCTGGCTGGCCGATATGGCTGTCGGACCGGACGCATACGCCGCGTTTATGGGCGCCATGGATTCGAGCATCGGGCGCGTCCTGCTCATCGGCTGGAGTTGGGCGTTCTTCTACCATCTCTCCAACGGCATCCGGCACCTCGTGTGGGACGCGGGCTACGGTTTCGAGAAGAGTACTGCGAATGCTTCGGCCTGGGTGGTCATCGTGCTGTCGGTTGTGGCGACCGCCTGCTTCTGGGTGGTGGCGTCATGAGTTTGGGGTCACCTCTTGGACGCGTGCTCGGCCTCGGCACCGCAAAGGACGGCACGTCCCATTGGTGGGGTCAGCGAGTCTCGGGCGTTGCGTTGGTTTTGCTCGGCTTGTGGTTTGCAGTGTCGTTCGCCACATTGCCGAGCCTGGCCTACGAGGACGTTGTCGCGTTCATCCGTGAATTACCGAATCCCGTCTTGCTCATCCTGTTGTGCGTCACGATGGCGTACCACTCCTACCTCGGGGTCCAGGTCGTCATTGAAGACTATGTGCATGGCCATGGCCTCAAGGTGGCCAGCCTCATCCTGTCCCGTTTTGCCCACATCTTTTTTGCGGTATTGGGGCTGTTTTCCGTATTGCGCCTCGGAATCGGCGCATGAGCGACTACGAATTCATCGATCACAGTTACGACGTCGTCGTCATTGGCGCGGGCGGCGCCGGCCTGCGTGCCACATTCGGACTGGCGAACGCCGGCTTCAACACGGCCTGCATTACGAAGGTCTTCCCGACGCGCAGCCATACGGTGGCGGCGCAGGGCGGGATCTCCGCGGCGCTTGGCAACATGGGCGAGGACGACTGGCGCTGGCATATGTACGACACGGTCAAGGGCTCCGACTGGCTTGGCGACCAGGATGCGATCGAGTACATGTGCAAGGAAGCGCCCGATGCGATCATCGAACTCGAGCACTACGGTGTACCGTTTTCGCGCACCGAGGAAGGCAAGATCTACCAGCGGCCGTTCGGCGGTATGACGACGCACTATGGTGAAGGGACGGCGCAGCGCACCTGTGCCGCCGCCGATCGCACCGGCCATGCCATGCTGCACACGCTCTACCAGCAGTCGCTCAAGTACGACGCCGAGTTCTACATCGAGTATTTCGCCGTCGACCTGATCATGGCAGACGGGGCATGCCGCGGCGTGGTTGCCATCGATCTCGCCACGGGTCGGCTGCATCGCTTCCGCTCGCACCAGGTCATCCTCGCGACGGGCGGTTACGGCCGCGCCTATTTCTCCTGCACCTCGGCTCACACCTGCACCGGTGATGGCAATGCGATGGTGCTGCGCGCGGGCCTGCCCGTGCAGGACATGGAGTTCGTCCAGTTCCACCCGACCGGCATTTACGGCTCGGGCTGCCTGATCACGGAAGGCTCCCGCGGCGAAGGCGGCTACCTCACAAACTCGGAAGGCGAGCGCTTCATGGAGCGGTACGCGCCGAACGCCAAGGATCTCGCCTCGCGCGACGTCGTGTCGCGCTCGATGACGATCGAAATTCGCGAAGGGCGTGGGGTGGGCGCGGAGCAGGACCACATTCACCTGCACCTCGAGCACCTCGGACCCGAGGTCATCGAGGAGCGTCTGCCGGGTATCGCGGAGTCGGCACGTATTTTTGCCGGCGTCGACATCAACAAGGAACCGATCCCGGTCCTGCCGACCGTGCACTACAACATGGGCGGTATCCCGGCCAATTTCAACGGCCAGGTCGTGACCAAACAGGGCGACGACGCGGAAAGCGTCGTCGCCGGCCTGATGGCCGTGGGCGAGGCCGCATGCGTATCGGTGCATGGCGCCAACCGCCTCGGTTCGAACTCCCTGCTTGACCTCGTCGTCTTCGGCCGCGCCGCCGCGCATTTCTGCAAAGAAACGATGGAGCCCGGTATGCGGCACAAGCCGTTGCCCGGGGACGCGGGCCAGAACTCGGTTGCGCGCATCGATAAGCTGCGCCATGCGGCCGGGCCTCGCCCGACGGCCGAGATTCGTCTCGAGATGCAGAAAATCATGCAGGGTCACGCAGCCGTGTTCCGCACAGGCGAGGTGCTCGACGAAGGCGTTCACTTGTTGCGCAGTACTTACGGTTCACTTGCCGATGTAGGCGTCAGCGATCGCTCGCTGGTGTGGAACACGGATCTCGTCGAGACGATGGAGCTCGAGAACCTGCTGCTCAACGCCACGGCGACGATCGAGTCGGCGGCAAATCGTCTCGAGAGTCGCGGAGCGCATGCTCGCGAGGACTACCCGGATCGCGACGACGACAACTGGATGCAGCACACGCTGACCTGGGTCGGTGGACCCGGTGAAGTGTGCATCGACTACCGCCCCGTGCACAATCACACCCTGACCGACGAAGTCGATTACGTGGCTCCCAAGGCGAGGGTGTACTGATGGCTGAGTTCAGGCTCCCGCAGAACTCGCGCATCATCAAGGGCGCGCATTTCAATGCGGCCAACGGGTCGGACAATACGCGGACCTTTGCAGTTTATCGCTACGATCCGTCGACAGGCGAGAACCCGCGTGTCGATACCTACGAGATCGACATGAACAGCTGCGGGCCGATGGTTCTCGACGCGCTGATCAAGATCAAGAACGAAATCGATCCGACGCTGACCTTCCGGCGCTCATGCCGGGAAGGCATTTGTGGTTCCTGCGCGATGAACATCGATGGCAGCAATACGCTGGCCTGCACGCTCGCCAATGACGAAGTCAAAGGCGACGTAAGGATCTACCCGTTGCCACACATGCCGGTCGTAAAGGACCTCGTGACGGACCTGACCAATTTTTATGCCCAGTACGCGTCGATCAAGCCGTGGCTGCAGGCGCGCACGCCACCGCCGCCCGATTCGGAGCGGCTGCAGTCGAAAGAGGACCAGGAACTCATCAACGAGCCGTCGGCCTGCATCCTGTGTGCGTGCTGCTCGACGAGCTGCCCGAGTTACTGGTGGAACTCGGACCGGTACCTGGGTCCGGCCGCGTTACTGGCCGCCTACCGCTGGCTCGTCGACACGCGTGACGAGGCCACCGGCGAGCGTCTCGACGCGCTCGAGGATCCGTTCCGGCTCTATCGCTGTCACACGATCATGAACTGCACGCAGACATGCCCGAAGGGCCTCAACCCGGCGCAAGCCATTGCCGCGACCAAGAGGATGCTGGCGGAGCGGAAATACTGAGCGGGGACGCCCGTCTCCGCTGGCAATGTCGGCGCGGCATGCGGGAGCTCGACGAGCTTCTGCTCGGCTATCTCGAGACGCGCTACGCGCAGGACAGCGATGAGGATAAGGCGGCATTTCGCGCAGTTCTGGACCTTGCCGATCCCGACCTGAATGCGTACCTGTTGCAGCGACAAGTCCCATCGTCGGAACCGATTGCGCGTGCCATCGAACGCATACTTCACCGAGTTGAGTCCTGACCCTTGCCTGCGTCGAGGTGTAGCCTGGTCCGGCGCCGCGCTGGTCCTCGTCGGTGTTGCAACATTGGCCACACTGCCGTGGCCACTCTCGGCACGGTTTGCGGCAGCCTTGACCTGGTGCCTGGTGTGCGGCTGGGAGCTGCGGCGCATCGTGGTCGCATGGGCGGATTGCCAGTCCCTCAGAATCAGTGCCGAGGGAGAGGTCCGGGTGCTCGGCAGGAATGGCGAGTGGGTCCGGGCGCGGCTTCTGTCCGGCAGCCTGCTGCTGCGCCATTGGGCCTGGATTCGTATTCACCGGGAGGATGGGCCGGTTGGCGCCGAGTTGCTGAGGGGATCGTGTCGGGAAGGCGACGACTGGCGGCGGCTGCAGGTTATCTGGCGGCACGTTGGAGACTCGGGTCGAAGCTGCTAACATACTCATTGGTCAGGGAAAATTCGATAATTCGGGCATCAGGGGGTGGCATGGAAAGAATGGCCCGGAATTGCGTCTCAGAATTAAGATGAATAAGGCGGAAATTCGAGAACTTATCCCTCTCATCCCGGTCTATCCGGGTGTCGGTTGCCGGTAATGTCCAATCAGGCATCGGACGAGAAACTGGTCAAACGGGTCCAGAAGGGTGACAAGGGTGCGTTTGACATGCTGGTGCTCAAGTATCAGCACAAGATCGTCAACCTGGTCATGCGCTATGTGCGCGACCCCGAGCTGGCGCTCGATATAACCCAGGAGGCGTTCATCAAGGCGTATCGGGCGATTCCCCGGTTTCGCGGCGACAGCGCCTTTTACACGTGGATGTATCGCATTGCGGTGAACACGGCCAAGAATCACCTGGCGGCCCAGCGGCGCAGGCCAATGGACGTCGAGCTCGACTTGCAGGATCCGGAGCAATACGACCTGCACGCCAAGCTCAGGGAAACGGATACGCCCGAGGGTGTGACCCTCGGCAACGAATTGAAGGAGACCGTAGAACGTGCCATCGCGGCTTTGCCGGAAGACCTCCGGACTGCGATCATCCTGCGAGAGCTGGAAGGCATGAGTTACGAAGAAATCGCCCAGACGATGGAATGTCCTGTCGGTACTGTGCGATCGAGAATTTTCAGGGCGCGCGACGCGATCGCTAAGAAGGTCGGTCCGATGACCCGGTAGTCGAGGGCTGGAGTGCCCGGCGGGTGGAGTATGAATGAAGCTATAAGAATGCAGATTTCCGCGTACGTGGATGGCGAATTGCCGGACAGCGAGGCGGAACTGTTACTGCGACGCATATGTCAGGATGCCGAGTTGCGGCGCGAGGCAGCCGAGTTTCTGGAGCTGGGCAGGGCCCTGCGCGGTGAAGCCAGCGTGCCCGGTATCAAGCGGCTGCGCGAGCGCGTCGCTGCGGCGCTCGACGACAAGGCGCTTGAGAATGACGAGGTGTCGATCCAGGCGCCTCCCGAGCGGTCACTGAAGCCGCTGGTGCGCGTGGCGGTGGCCGCTTCGGTCGCGTTCGTGGCGTTGATAGGACTGCAGTTCACACAGGGCATCGGCCAGGGCGATGTGGCCGATTCCACGGTCGCGGAAGTCGAAGCAGACCCGGGCTACACGGTTCCTCAGCAAATAGACGAGCAACTGCGCCAGTACTACCTGAGCCATGGCGACTCATCGTCGGAATTCGGCGCCAACGGTGTGAATACGCGGTTCGTGACCCTGCGCATCAGTGACGAGGCCCTGGTCGAGGGGGACGTGCCGGAAGAAGACGCGCTGGCTGAAGAAGAAGCCGCCGAGGCAGCTGCGCCGCAGCCCTGATGCGATTCCGTTCGGCAAGCTCACTGCTAATGTCCGCGCTGGCAGCGAGCCTGTTTGCGTGTTCGACGGCGGCTGCCGGCGAACGTCCCGATCCTGGTGACTGGCTCAATCGCATGGCCGCGGCCGTCCAGCAAACGAGCTATTCCGGCACGGTGATCCGCATTAGCAACGGCAAAGCTGAAGCACTCAAGGTTGTGCATACGGTCAGCGACGGCGTCATTCGTGAAAAGGTCGTAGCGCAGGAAGGCAACGGCCTCGAGATCATACGCAACGGCAACGAGGTGCATTGCATCCTGCCGGATCTCAAGTCGGTCCTGGTCGAGGAATGGGATGACCAGTCGACGCTGTTTTCCACGTTGCCGACGAGCAAGGTGCGCTTCGGCAGCGAATATGATGTCGTGTTGATGCGCGAGGATCGCGTGGCGGGGCGCCGCACGATAGTCGTCGCGATCCGGCCGCATGACGAGTATCGCTACGGGCATCGAATCTGGCTCGATCTCGAGACCGCGTTCCCGCTCCGGGCGCAGCTTATCGGTGGCGACGGCGAGCCCATCGAACAGGTGAAGTTTGTCGATATCAGCCTCAATGTGCCGATCGACCTGGACGTGCTTGCGCCGTCCATCGATATTGCCGCGTTTCGCTGGGTCAACCAGCCGCCGCGGCACGTCAGCCAGAACATCGAAACCAGCTGGGCGTCGAGCGAATTGCCAAGCGGCTTCCGTGCCATTGCGACCCATGGCGAGAAGCTTCCAGGCAGCGACGACATGACGACGCATATCTTGTATAGCGATGGTCTCGCGAACGTCTCGGTGTTTATCGTGGAGGCCGAGTCCGGGGTTGCCGGCGGCACCTCGAACGTGGGTGGCTCGAACTCCTACAGCACCATCGTCGGTGCCCACCGCGTGACCGCGGTGGGTGAGGTGCCTGCCATGACGGTGCGGCAGATCGCCACGACCATGACCTCGCGGTAGTCCTGTGCATCAGGCTGCTAAACTGCGGCCATGGAGATGCCCGAGGGTCGAATCATCGAACTGCACGACAACGCAGACCCGCCGCGTGCGGTTGTGGAAGTCGAGAGTTCGCTGCGCTGCGCTCGCTGTGCAGCGGGCAAGGGCTGCGGTGCAGGATTGCTTGGTGGCGAAACGCGCGTGCGTCGGGTCGACGCGACGATCAGGGACAGCCTGGAAGTGGGCGCGGGGGACCGCGTGCAAATAGCTCTCGACCCCGCAGAATTGCTGCAAGGCGCTTTTGTCGCTTACGGGATCCCTTTGCTGGCGATCGTCGTTGCGGCCGCGCTAGCCTGGTTTGCGGGCTGGAGCGAACTGGCTACCGTCGCAGCCGCGCTCGGTGCCATGGCGACCGGTATTGCGGCCGCGCGCGCATACCTGGGGCGTCGGCGATGTCTGCACGGGTTCACGCCGGTCGTGGTTGCCCGGCTCGGCAGCGATTGATGGACGGCCTGGCCGTTTACAGCAGGCAGGGTTGTCACCTGTGCGACCAGTTGCTCGAGGAGCTGCTGCCCATGATTCGGGGCAGGCTGGAGCTCGAGATTCGCGATATCGACACGAACCCCGCGTGGCACGAGCGCTTCTGGGAAGACATTCCCGTGGTCGAGTTCGAGGGTCGGGTGATCTGCCGCCATTTTCTCGATCGGGACGCGATTACAGGTATACTTCGCCGCTGATTTTCGCCGGCAGGCCCGTGGCGCCCGCATCTCCCTTCCATGAAGCACATTCGCAACTTCTCGATCATCGCGCACATCGATCACGGCAAGTCGACGCTGGCTGACCGTTTCATCCAGATGTGTGGGGGGCTGTCGGAACGTGAGATGGCCGAGCAGGTGCTCGATTCGATGGATCTCGAGCGCGAGCGCGGTATCACGATCAAGGCGCAAAGCGTATCGCTGGACTATCAGGCGAAGAGCGGCGAAATCTATCAGCTGAACTTTATCGACACTCCGGGGCACGTGGATTTCTCCTACGAAGTCTCGCGGTCGCTGGCGGCCTGCGAGGGCGCCTTGCTCGTCGTCGATGCTGCCCAGGGCGTGGAGGCCCAGAGCGTGGCCAACTGCGTTACGGCTATCGACCAGGGGCTCGAGGTACTGCCGGTCCTCAACAAGATCGACCTGCCGGCGGCCGATCCTGAAAAGGTCGTCGCCGAAATCGAGGACATCATCGGCATCGATGCGCAGGACGCAATCCACGTCAGTGCCAAGACCGGCAAGGGCGTCGACGACTTGCTCGAGCAGCTGATTGACCTTGTTCCGCCGCCCGAGGGAAGCCCGGACGGCGCGCTGCAGGCGCTGATCATCGACTCGTGGTTCGACAACTACGTGGGCGTGGTGTCGCTCGTGCGAGTCGTCAACGGATCGCTGAAGAAGCGCGACAAGATCACGGTGATGTCCACGGGGCATTCCTACGGGGTTGACCGGGTTGGCGTCTTCACGCCGAAGATGAAGGATCGCGACGTGCTCGAGACCGGGGAAGTCGGTTTCGTCATTGCAGGCATCAAGGACATCTACGGTGCACCTGTCGGCGACACGCTGACCACGACGCGTAACCCCTGCGACAAACCCCTGCCGGGTTTCAAGCAGGTTCAGCCGCGGGTATTTGCGGGGCTGTTCCCGATCAATTCCGAGGAATACGAGAGCTTTCGCGAGGCCCTGCAAAAGCTGCGCCTTAACGATGCGGCACTGCACTTCGAGCCTGAGACGTCTGCCGCGCTCGGATTCGGTTTTCGCTGCGGTTTCCTCGGCATGCTGCACATGGAAATCGTTCAGGAACGACTCGAGCGCGAGTACAACCTGGAGCTGATCACGACGGCGCCAACCGTGATCTTCGAGATCGTCAACACCAGTGGGGAGGTGCTGCATGTCGATAATCCGTCGAAACTGCCGCCGAGCAATGACATTGAAGAGTTCCGCGAGCCGTTCATCGCGGCCAACATTCTCGTGCCCGAGGAATACGTCGGCAATGTCATCAAGCTGTGCGTAGAAAAGCGTGGTGTACAGAAGCACATGCGTTATCTTGGTGGCCAGGTGTCACTCGAATACGAATTGCCGATGGCCGAAGTCGTACTCGATTTCTTTGATCGCCTGAAATCGGTCAGCCGCGGCTTTGCTTCCTTCGATTATCATTTTCTGCGCTTTGAACCGGCAAAGCTCGTACGCCTCGATATTTTGATCAACGGCGATCGGGTGGATGCGCTGTCGGTCATCGTGCATGGCGAAAATGTAAGGACACGAGGCCGCGAACTGGTCGAAAAAATGAGACAATTGATTCCTCGTCAGATGTTCGACGTGGCGATCCAGGCGGCCGTGGGCAGCCAGATAATCTCGCGCAGTAACGTCAAGGCGTTGCGCAAGAATGTGACTGCCAAGTGTTATGGCGGTGATGTTTCGCGCAAACGCAAGCTGCTCGAGAAGCAAAAAGCCGGCAAGAAGCGTATGAAGCAGGTGGGGTCGGTCGAGATTCCCCAGGAAGCATTCCTGGCCGTCCTGCGAGTTGATAAGTGAGAAGTGAGTTGATCGTTAACCTGGCATTGATTCTTACGGTACTGACACTGTTCACGGGTGTCGTCGTCGCGCTTGACAAGCTCGTCTGGAAGACGTCGGAGGAAGACGACCGCCAGGCGCCGAGCGGCAAACACACACTGGTCGAGTATTCGCGCTCGTTTTTCCCCGTGTTGCTGTTCGTGCTCGTCATCCGCTCATTTGTTTTTGAGCCGTTCCGGATCCCTTCAGGGTCGATGATGCCGACGTTGATCGAGGGCGACTTCATCTTCGTCAAAAAGTACGCATACGGGCTGCGACTCCCGGTTACAGAGACCAAGATTATCGAGACCGGTAATCCGCAGCGTGGCGATGTCCTCGTCTTTCGATTGCCGAGCGACCCCAGTATCAACTACATCAAGCGCGTCATTGGTCTGCCCGGCGACACCGTGGTCTATGAGCGTCACCGGCTGACCATCAATGGCCAGCCCGTCAGCCTGAAGTCGAACGACGAGGATGATGGCGCGTGGGGCGGCCCCGTCTACGTCGAGGACCTCGATGGCCGCGTCCACGACATTCTCGTGATGAGTCCCGAGTACTCGACGCGCGACAATACGTACCGTGTACCCGAAGGTCACTACTTTGTCATGGGCGATAACCGTGACCGCAGCAAGGACAGCCGCTTCATAGGTGCAATTCCCGAGGAATACCTCGTCGGTGAAGCCGTGCGCGTATGGATGCACTTCGTGCCCTGGAACATGCCGGAATGGGGCCGAATCGGCACAAAAATCCAATAATGTGGTGTCAGTCACTGATTTGACCGCTAGAATCGCTGTACGTTATGCAATGTAGCGAAGCGCAAGGTGCGCGCGGCTGGACGGAGATTGCGGTATGTTATTGAATACCTTGGAAAAACGGCGGATGAGAAAGCGCCAGGCCGGCATGACCACGCTGGGCCTGATCATCCTCGTTGCCTTCATCGCGTTGTTTGCCTTCGCCGGTCTGCGCCTGACGCCGATCTACCTGAACTACTTCAAGGTGGTTGGTGTCGTTGAGGGCGTTCGAACGGAATTCGACGGCGCCAACGCCAGCCGTTCCGCGATACGCAGCTCCATTTCGCGCCGCTTTGACATCGAAAGTGTCGGCATCATTACGGCCACGGATGTCAAGGTTCTGAAGGTCGATGGTGGCCACGAGGTTGTAGCGACCTATGCGCACAAGGCTCCGTTCATTGCCAACGTCTCATTCGTGGTGGACTTCGACAAGCGAGTACTGGTCCGCCGTTAGACTCGCCGCCGGGCGGCATGGCATGAAAAGAGCACCGCATTGAACAAGGCCGAGAACTGGCTCGAAAAGACGCTGCATTACCGGTTCGATGACCCCAGCCTGTTCGCGCAGGCCCTGACCCACAGAAGCGCCAACGGTCGCAATAATGAGCGACTCGAATTCCTTGGCGACGCAGTCCTCGACTTTGTCATCTCCGAAGCCGTATTCGACCTGCGCTCCGATGCCGACGAGGGGGACCTGAGCCGGCTCCGTGCAGCGCTCGTCAAAGACACGTCGCTGGCCGAGATCGCCGCCGAACTCGGTCTCGGCGAGCACCTGATTCTCGGTAGTGGTGAGAAAAAGACGGGCGGCCACCGCCGTGAGTCGATTCTCGCGGATGCACTCGAGGCAATCTTCGGCGCGGTATTCCTGGACGCGGGATTCGCAGCTGTAAGCGACATGATCGAGCGCGTCTTTGCCGCGCGCCTCGAGAGCCTTCCCGATGCCAGTGAACTGCGTGACCCCAAGACGCAGCTGCAGGAATGGTTGCAGGGGCGCAAGCTGGCGCTGCCACTCTACGAACTGCGCGAGGTGACCGGCAAGGATCACGAACAGAAGTTCACGGTTTCGTGCACGGTTTCCGAACTGTCCCAGACGACCGAGGGAGCGGCGTCGTCGCGACGCGAGGCGGAGCAGCAAGCGGCACAAGACATGCTCGAAATCCTGTCGGGGGGACGGCCATGAGCACCCATCGCTGCGGCCTGGTTGCTGTCATTGGCCGCCCCAATGTCGGCAAGTCGACGTTGATCAATGCCATCATGGGACGCAAGGTGAGCATTGTCACAGCCAAGCCGCAGACGACGCGTCACCGGATCCTGGCCGTGCACTCCACGCCGGACGCGCAGATCGTGTTCGTGGACACGCCCGGTCTGCACCGCAAGGCGGGCAAGGCGATGAACAGGCTGATGAATCGTACAGCGGCCAATGCGCTTGCCGATGCCGACGTCATCCTGTTTGTCACGGATGCGACGCAGTGGACAGCGGCAGATGACGATGTGCTGAAGCGGCTGCAACGTGCCACGGCACCGGTCGTCGCCGTGCTCAACAAGGTCGATCTGATGCGCCCGAAAGAGAAGCTGCTCGACGGCATCGCTCGGATGGACACGCGCGGCGACTTTGCCGATATCGTTCCCGTCTCCGCACTCAAGCAGGACAATCTTGACGCGCTGCTGGCGCTGCTGCCATCGTTCCTGCCCGAGGCGCCGCCGTTGTTCCCCGAGGGCATGCACACGGACCGCAGCAAGGAGTTTCATGCGGCTGAAGTGATTCGTGAGAAGCTGACGCTGAATCTGCACCAGGAGTTGCCCTACGGGCTGACTGTCCAGGTCGAACACTATGTCGAAGACGATACTGGCGTGACCATCAATGCGGTCATCTGGGTCGAACGTGACAGTCAGAAGGGCATCGTGGTTGGCAAGGGCGGATCTGTCCTGAAACGCGTGGGCCGCGCAGCGCGAGTCGAACTCAGGGATGCCCTGGGGCAGAAGGTCCACCTCGAATTGTGGGTCAAGGTCAAGGCCAACTGGGCGGATAACGAAAAGGACCTCATGAACCTCGGCTACGAGACGCGCTGACGCCTGCCATGAGCAAGCGCGTCCAGCAGCAACCCGGATTCGTCCTGCACCACCGGCCGTTTCGCGACACGAGCCAGATTCTCGATATCCTGACGCGCGACCATGGGAAGATCGCCGTGGTTGCTCGCGGCAGCCGTGGTTCGAAGTCCCGTCTTGCCGGCGTACTCCGGCCGTTCCTGCCGCTCCGGGTCTCCTGGGTCGCGAAGTCGGACCTCGGGACGCTGACCGGGGCGGAGGCGGCCGGCGCACCGGGTCAGCTACACGGCGATGCGTTGCTGTCTGCCTACTATGTCAACGAGCTGATGCTGAATTTCCTGCATCGCGACGATTCGCAGCCGGAGATCTTTGCGCTGTATGACGAGGTAATCACTGCGCTCGCCCGGGACAAGGACATGGCCGCAACGCTCAGGGGCTTTGAACTGGAACTGCTCGGCCTGCTTGGCTATGCCATCAGCCTCGACCACGAGGCGGGCAGCCACGACACGCTCGATCCCGACCAGTCTTACGACTACCGGTTGGAACAGGGCCCCGTTCCAGTCGACCGCGACGACGGTCCACTCGTGTTCCCGGGATCGGTGCTGCTGGAAATCGCGGCGCGGCGGTTCGACGACGCGGACGTAGTGCGCGCGGCCGGTAGACTGCTGCGCGAGGTCATCGACTATCATCTTGGCGGCAAAGAACTGCAGAGCCGCAAGGTGCTGCGGGAAGTGCATCGCGGTAGAATTTCCGGATGACAGCCAACCCGATTTTTCTCGGGGTCAACATCGATCATGTTGCCACCCTGCGCCAGGCGCGCGGCACGACATACCCGCGTCCGGCCGAGGCCGCGTTTATTGCGGAACGCGGCGGCGCGGACAGCATCACGGTCCATCTGCGCGAGGATCGCCGCCATATCCGGGATCACGATCTCGACGAAATCAAAGAGGTCATGCGTACGCATATGAACCTCGAAATGGCCGTGACCGACGAGATGATTGCCATCGCGAAGCGCGTCCGGCCGCGTGACGTCTGTCTCGTTCCGGAGAAACGCGCAGAGCTCACGACCGAAGGTGGACTCGACGTGGCGGGGCAGCCCGACAAGGTGCGGTCCGCCTGCGAGCAGCTCGGGGAGGCCGGGATCCGGGTGTCGCTGTTCATCGACCCCGATGCGGAGCAGCTCGATGCCGCCGTGGCCGTCGGCGCGCCGGTGGTCGAGCTGCACACCGGGGCGTATGCGGACACCGAGGGCGACGCGCAGGCAGCCGAACTCCACCGCATCGTCGCCGCAGCAAGGTACGGGCACGCGCAGGGCCTCGTCATCAATGCGGGCCACGGCCTGCATTACCAGAACGTTGACAGGATCGCGGCGATTCCCGAAGTGGTCGAACTCAATATCGGGCACGCGATCGTGGCCCGAGCCGTGTTCGACGGCCTGGAGGTCGCGGTCCAGGAGATGAAGCGACGCATGATCGACGCACGTCAGGAAGCCCTGCAGTGATCTACGGTATCGGAACTGACATCGTCGAACTCAGTCGCGTGCAGGGCATCTTCGATCGTTTCGGCGAACATTTTGCACGCCGCATTCTCATGGACGAGGAGCTGGAGCTCTACCACCGCGCGACCGACCCGGCGCGCTTCCTGGCGATGCGCTTTGCCGGAAAAGAGGCGACGGTCAAAGCGATGGGGACCGGGTTCGCCCATGGCGTATGGTTACGTGACGTCGGCATCCTCAACAACGACTGGGGACGCCCGGTGATCGTCTGGTCGGAGCGCGGCAGCCGCGTATGCGCACGACTCGGCATCGGCAGTGGTCACGTGAGCCTGACCGACGATGGAGGCCTCGTCATGGCGTTTGCGGTCGTTGAACACGCCAGGCAGGACTAACGGAAGCACTACATGCATTGTTTCACTTTCGACATTGAGACCGTACCGGACGTCGAGTCCGGTCGGCAGTTACTCGAACTCGACGGCCTGTCGGACGAAGACGTGGCGACGGCAATGACCTTCAAGCGCCAGCAGTCGGTGGGCCATGATTTCCTGCCGCTGCATCTGCATCGCGTGGTCGCTATCTCCGCGACATTTCGCAGCGGCAGTTCGTTTCGTGTCTGGAGTCTCGGCGAGGATTCGTCGGACGAACCCGAACTCGTACAACGGTTCTTTGACGGTATCGAAAAGTACACACCCGATCTGGTCTCCTGGAACGGTGGCGGCTTCGATCTTCCGGTCCTGCACTATCGTGCACTCTTGCACGGGATCCGCGCACCGCGCTACTGGGAGCACGGGGACTCGGACCGGGACTTCAAGTGGAACAATTACCTGAGCCGTTACCACTGGCGTCATGTCGATCTCATGGACGTGCTGGCCAACTTCAACAATCGCGCGTTTGCCAAGCTCGACGAGATTGCCGTCATGCTCGGCTTCCCGGGCAAGCTCGGCATGAGCGGTGCGCAAGTGTGGGACAAGTTCCGGGAAGGCAAGATTAGCGAGATTCGCAATTACTGCGAGACGGACGTGCTCAACACCTGGCTGGTCTACCTGCGTTTCGAGTACATGCGCGGCAACCTTGATGATGCCGACCTGCGGCGCGAGTACACACTCGTTCGCGATACGCTGCAGAAGATGGAGTCGGCGCATCTCGACGAATTCCTCGCAGCCTGGAAGTTCCAGGAGTCGTAGCAGTGGCGAGACGCAAGCGGCGTGAGCCGGAGACCGGGCAGGTCGCGGGCGTCACCCACGACGGGCGTGGCATTGTCACGACTACAGGCAAGAAAGTCTTCGTGGCGGGCGCACTGGAGGGCGAGACGGTGACTTACCTGCGGCGCAAGTCGCGCCGCAATTTCGACGAAGCCGAACTCCTGGAGATTCACGAAGCCTCGCCCGACCGGATCGAAGCACGCTGCGAAGCCTATGGGCGATGCGGCGGGTGTTCACTTCAGCATGTCAGCATCGATCACCAGCGAGGCATCAGGGAACAGACACTGCGCGACAACATGGAGCGTATCGGGCGGGTTGCGCCCGACGAATGGCTCGCGCCAATGACAGGGCCGGAGTGGCACTATCGGCGACGTGCCCGGCTCGCCGTCAAGGATGTCAAGGGCAAGGGCAGGGTGCTCGTCGGGTTTCGCGAGCGTCATGCACCACTCATTGCTGACATGCATCGGTGTGAAGTGCTGGTTGAGCCGCTCGACGCGATGCTCGCTGCTCTCAGTGATCTCATCGGGGGTCTGTCTATTCGAGCGCGTTTGCCGCAGGTCGAAGTAGCTGTCGCCGAGAACGCCATCGCGCTGGTGTTCCGCGTACTGGACCCGCCGACAGAGGCGGACAACAAAGCGTTCCGGGCCTTTGGTGAGGAGCACGGCCTGCGCGTGTACCTGCAGCCGGGCGGCCTCGATACGGTGGCGATGCTGTATCCCGACAGCGTGGACGAGTCGCTGTATTACACGTTGCCGGAATTCGACATACGCATCGACTTCGAGCCGGTCGATTTCATCCAGGTCAATGCTGCAATCAACCAGCGCATGGTGCACTTCGCTGTCGAGCAGTTGGCGGTCGGACCGGGTGACAGGGTGTACGATCTGTTCTGCGGCATCGGCAACTTCTCGTTACCGCTGGCGCGGAATTCGGGCAGCGTACTCGGCGTCGAAGGACTCGATATCCTGACCGCACGGGCATCGGCAAACGCCGCCAGTAACGGACTCGACAACGTCTCGTTTCGCGTAGCGGACCTCAGCAAGATCGATGGTACCGAGCAATGGGTGCGCGCCGGCTGTGATCGCATGCTCCTCGATCCGGCACGCAGCGGCGCACAGGAAGTTGTCAGCCGGATGAACCTGTTTCGGCCGCAGCGCATCGTGTACGTGTCCTGCCACCCCGGCACCCTGGCGCGCGACGCG
The DNA here is from genome assembly GCA_041574455.1 of Woeseiaceae bacterium. Classification (GTDB taxonomy): domain Bacteria; phylum Pseudomonadota; class Gammaproteobacteria; order Steroidobacterales; family Woeseiaceae; genus UBA1847. The sequence continues at coordinate 67,013 of JBFFOM010000004.1, forward strand.
GGAATTCTCGTGCACGAGCAGGGCTATCGACTGGAATCCGCGGGCATCATCGATATGTTCCCGCATACGGCACATGTAGAATCAATCGCGTTATTCACGAAAGCGTGACAGGAGCAACGGATGTCGCTGGGACCCGTAATGCTCGACATTGAAGGGCTCTCGCTGAGTCCGGCCGACCGTGAACTGCTGCGGGAGCCCGCGGTAGGCGGGGTCATTCTGTTCGCCCGCAATTTCAAATCGGTAGAGCAGGTCGCGGACCTCGTCGCCGAGATCCGGGCCCTGCGCAGGCCACCGCTACTCATCGCAGTCGATCATGAAGGTGGGCGCGTGCAGCGCTTCCGTGAGGGCTTTACGGTAATACCGCCGATGCGCCGCATCGGGCGCGAGTACGATCATGATGCTGATGCGGGCATTACCGCGGCTCGCGAAGCAGGCTGGCTCATCGCGTCGGAACTCCGGGCCGTTGGTATCGACCTCTGCTTCGCGCCCTGCGTCGACCTCGATTGGGGCATCAGCGACGTTATCGGTAATCGCGCGTTTCATCGCCAGGCCGATGTGGTTGCCGATCTCGCAAATGCATTTGCACGCGGCTTGCGCAGCGCCGGCATGGCAGCCGTAGCCAAGCATTTCCCGGGCCATGGAGCCGTTCTCCTGGACTCGCACCTGGCGCTGCCAGTCGATCGCCGCGAGTACAGCGTCATTCTCGACGATATGCGTCCGTATGAGCGGCTCGTCAGCAATGGCTCGATTGCCGGCGTCATGCTCGCGCATATCGTGTATGAGCAGATCGATCCGCTGCCCGCGGGCTTCTCCGCCTACTGGATTCAGCGCGAGCTGCGCGCGCGCATCGGGTTCGGTGGTGCCGTGTTCAGCGACGATCTGAGCATGAAGGCGGCCGCGGCCTATGGAACGATGGCCGAGCGTGCGCGCCGGTCGCTCGAGGCTGGGTGCGACATGATCCTTGTGTGCAATGATCGCGGCGCGGCACACGAGGTTGTTGAGGCGCTCAATGCCTATACAAACCCGCTGTCACTCGTGCGCCTCGCGCGCCTGCACGGCACCGGCCAGCAGCTGCGAGAGACGTTGCTTGCGAGCGATGAATGGCAGGCTGTCAACGAACGATTTCGCCACTGGAGCGATCGACCCGAGTTTCACCTGGATTCCTGAGGAGAGAATATGGCCGGCACCTACGGACTGCTGATCGGTAGCGGTTGGGAAACGCTTGCGGGCGATGACCGCGGGACTCTGGTTGAGACTGCATACGGGACACCGTCGGCGCGTGTACATCAGATACGGATCAGCGGACAGCAGGTGCTCTCGATCGTCCGGCATGGCGCCGGTCACACGCTCGCGCCGCATGCAATCAACTATCGCGCCAATATTCTTGCGCTAAAGAAGATGGGCGCCGAGACGATCATCGGTCTCAACACGGTTGGCGTGATTACGGACCTCGTCGCGCCGGGAACGATCGCCATACCTGATCAGCTGATCGACTACACGTGGGGGCGGGCACACACCCTGTACGACAGTCCGCGAGCCGGTGTCGAGCATATCGATTTCACCGAGCCCTTCACCGCGGACCTGCGCACGGGACTACTTGCAGCTGCGGCAAGAGCCGGCGTCGCGTGCCACGACGGCGGGGTCTATGCCGTCACGCAGGGGCCGAGGCTCGAGACTGCTGCAGAAGTGATGCGGCTCGAGCGCGACGGCGCGGATTTCATCGGGATGACGGCCATGCCGGAGGCGGCAATCGCCCGCGAGGCCGCCGTGGATTACGCGTGTATTGCCCTGGCTGTGAATCCGGCAGCCGGGCGAAGCAACGTTCCGATCCACGATGCCGTGGAGAAATTCACGCTGGATGCCCGAAATGCGACGATGTCGACACTCGAAGCCTTCTTCGCAGCGTTATGATGGCTGCGCTATGTCCGGTGTAGATCGCCAAATCCTCGAGCAGGTCCTGACCGGGTCGGTCGAGCCGCTGCTGGTAGTCCGCGTGGACCAGCCGGACTGGCCGGTGGCATTCGCCAACCCGGCGTTCGGCGGGATCAGCGACGCCGAGGTGCTTGCCAGGCCGTTTGCCGACGTCATCGAAGAACTGGGCGGGCGCGACCTGGCACTCGAGGTCAGCGAGTCAGTGCGTTCGGCCGACGAAACCAGTTTCCCGATGGAGTCCGGTAGCAGGGAGTACCTGCTGGTTCTCAAGCCGCTGTGGGCGGACGGCGATGAGACGCCGGCGTTCTACGCTGCCTACTGGCGTGACAGCAATGCCTCGGTATCGGCCGGGAGTGCCGCGATGCACCACGCCTTGCTCAAGGCGAAACGTCGCATTCGTGACCTGTCGAGAGATGACGCTGTTACCGGGTTGCTGAACGGGCATGCGTTTCGCGAGGTGTTCGGGCACGACTGGGCTGTTGCGGCCCGCGAACAGAGCCGGCTCTCGCTCGTGGCTTTCGTCCTCGACGAATTTGACGCTTATGTCGACGTTTTCGGGCGGCACGCCGCGGACTCGTGCCTGCGGCGCGTTGGCCGGGCGATCCGGCGGTGCCTGCGGCGCGCGAGCGACGTGGTTGCGCGGCCACGGGGGGCTGTCTTCGTAGCTCTTTCGCACGCCTCGGAGGAAACCGGGGTCAGGGAGTTCGCCGGGCGTATCGCAACGGCCGTGCGCGAGCTGGGCCTGCATCACCCGCGGGCGAAGTCTTCGAAATTCGTCACCGTGAGTTTCGAGGTGGTCGTCGCCGATCCGGCCAATGAAAACCAGGGTGCTAGCGAGTATCTTGACGCGCTACTGGAGCGGATAGCCCAGTAGTTCCCCGTCTTCAGGCTCGTCTGCCTCTTCGAATCGCGACACCCGGGCGAGGACACCGAATTTCGGGTGGTCGTAATAGCGCAACTCGCCGTTCCTGAGAATGCGATTTTCCTGGATACGGTAATAGACCGGCTGCGGCAGGCCCTGCTCTTGTTCCTCGTAGCCGAAGTCGGTGCCGCTCCCGTTGTACCCGTATGCGCGCTGCGGCTCCGGTGCTTCGTCGATTGCCGCGTCCGGGGCACGCAACTGCAGATCAACGACGAGGTGCAGGTAGCGGCTGAGATACAGCATCAACGTGCCGTCGAGATCCTCGGGCGGCACGGCGAACAATGCGAGCGGGATGGCCTCGGTTTGTTCCTGGGGCCAGGCTGCCTGGGTCCAGCCGAAATGCATGAGTGGCTCGTAGGCGTCGAGTAATTCGAGTTGCTCCCACGCACTGGTCAGCTGGTAATCCTCCTCCTCGAGCAGGACGAGTTCGCTATCCGGTAGCGGTTCGGGCTCCTCCCCGGGCTCGATCGTCACTTCCCCGACTTCGGGCAGTGCCTCCTCGAGCGGCTCGAGGAGTTCTTCTTCCGGCTCATCCGGTAAAAACACTTCGCTGCCCCAGGCTACGTCTTCGGCGTAGCGGAAAACGATAAGTTCGACCGTATAGCGACGAATCTCCGGCTCTGCGGTCTCTTCGGTCGCATCGGCAACGTCCTGCGCGAGGACAGGCAGGGGCAGTGCCGCCAGCAGTAACAGTCGGAGCCGGTTTTTAATCGTCATCTTGGATCGCCAGTTGCTCAAGCAGTCCTTCGATTGTAGCGAATCGGCGCTCGAGATCACCCAGTTCGTCACGAATTTGCAGCCGGTTCGAGCCCTGCAAGCGAAAGCGGCGGCTGTCGTCCTGCACCAGCTTGACGAGCGCCAGCGGGTCGATACGACTGTCTCCACCGAACACCACGTAACCACCGCTGTCGGCGGCATCGATCTTCTCGATACCGAGGCGGCTCGCGCGCTTCCTGATCGCGGCGGTACGCAGGAGGTTCTTAGTCGCGGGCGGGAGCAGCCCGAACCGGTCGATGAGCTCGACCTGGAGGTCACGCAGCTCCTCGTCCGACTCGGCCGACGCGATGCGCTTGTAGAGGATCAGGCGCAGGTGTACGTCCGGAACGTAGTCGTCGGGCAACAGGGCCGGGATGTGCAGGTTGATGTCGACGCCGGCGTGCAGCGGTGCCTCGAGATCGGGTTCGTCACCTGCGCGCAGTGATTCGACCGCGCGACCCAGCAATTCGGTGTACAGCGAAAAACCGATTTCCTGAATCTGACCGCTCTGAACGTCGCCGAGCAATTCACCGGCACCGCGGATTTCGAGGTCATGGGTTGCCAGTGTGAATCCCGAGCCGAGGTCCTCGAGCGAGTCGATCGCTTCGAGGCGTTTCACGGCGTCGGCCGTCATCGTGGCCTTGGGCGGTGCGACGAGGTATGCAAACGCGCGGTGGTGCGAACGACCTACCCGGCCGCGCAGCTGGTGCAGCTGGGCCAGGCCGAATCGGTCCGCGCGATTAATGACGATCGTGTTGGCCGTCGGTACGTCGATGCCGCTCTCGACGATAGTCGTGCAGAGCAACACGTTGAAGCGACGATGGTAGAAGTCCAGCATCACCTGTTCGAGTTCACGCTCTGGCATCTGACCGTGCCCGATGCGAATGCTCGCCTCCGGTACGAGTTGTTCGAGGCGTTGCCGGACACGTTCGATGTCATCCACCCGGTTGTGAATGAAATACACCTGTCCACCGCGTTTGACTTCGCGCAGGCAGGCCTCGCGGACGACGACGTCATTCCATTCGGAGACGAAGGTCTTGACGGAGAGGCGCTCGGCCGGCGGCGTCGTGATCAGAGACATCTCGCGCAAACCGCCCAGCGCCATGTTCAGCGTGCGTGGAATCGGCGTTGCGGTCAGCGTCAGAACGTCGACATGGCTGCGCAGGGACTTGATCGTCTCTTTATGGCGCACGCCGAAACGGTGTTCTTCGTCAATGATGACGAGACCGACGTCGCGAAAGTCCTTTGTATGCTGTAACAGTCGATGCGTACCGATGACAATATCCACACTGCCCGACTGCATCCCGGCGATTATGTCCTTTACTTCCTTCGCGCTCTGAAAGCGCGATAGCACCTCGACACGCACGGGCCAGTCGGCGAACCGGTCGCGGAAATTCTGGCCGTGTTGCTGAGCAAGCAGGGTGGTCGGGACAAGTACCGCGACCTGTTTGCCGCCGTGTACGGCGGCGAAGCTCGCACGCAGGGCGACCTCGGTCTTGCCGAAGCCAACGTCGCCGCAGACGATGCGGTCCATCGGCTGGTCGGAGCCAAGGTCTTCGAGCACTTCCTCGATCGTGCGTGCCTGGTCTTCGGTCAGTTCAAAAGGAAAACCGGACTCGAAACTGCGGTAGTCGGTTTCGGGCCAGTGAAAGCTGTGGCCCGGGCGGGCCGCCCGTCGGGCGTAAACATCGAGAAGTTCCGCAGCGACGTCGCGAATCTTTCGAATTGCACGCTGCTTGGCTTTCGCCCACTGGTCGCTACCGAGTCTGTGTAGAGGTGCGTTCTCGGGTGATGAGCCTGTGTAGCGCGAAATCAGTTCAAGTGCATGTACGGGGACATACAGCTTGTCGCCGTCGGCGTATTCGAGGTGCAGGAATTCAGCCGTGACGCCGCCGGTCTCGAGGGTCGTCAGGCCGAGATAGCGTCCGACACCGTACTCCTCATGGACGACGGGGGAACCCGGTTCGAGATCGTTGAGCTGGCGGACGATGGTCTCGGGGTCACGGTCAGTTCGCCGGCGGCGCTTGCGGGCGCGTGTCCGTTCGCCAAATAGCTGCTGTTCGCTGATAAGTGCGACGCGGGCAGCAGGCAACAGGACGCCGTCCTCGATGGGGGCGATCGCGACGCCGATGCGGTGTGTGCCGTGGACGAAACCAGCCCAGTCGTCGCTGCGCACGAGGTCGAGGCCTCGACCGGCCAGCATGTCGTAGAGCTGCTCGCGCTTGCCGGCCGAATCGGTTGTGAACAGGACACGGCCTGCGAAGCTGCCGAGGAACTGCATCAGGGCCGCAGCTGCATCCTCGTAGCGCGTCTCGATCTTCATCGCAGGCGGCATGCGGGTCTCGAAGTTGACGGTGGCGGGGCCGCTCGCGAGGGACCGGGTGGCGTAACGGAGCAGCGGAAAGTTGGCGAGCCGCTCGAAGGCGGTTCCCGCGGCGACGAAGGTCTCGTCGACGCTCAGGATGGGGCGTTCCCGGTCCAGGCTGCACAATTCGAAGCGCTCGCGCGCCTCCGACTCGAAGCCGTCGAGCAGGGTCATGATACCGGCTGGCGCGATAATCACACAGCTCGGCGGCAGGTAATCAGGCAGGGAGGCCGTGGCGTCGAAAAACAACGGCAGGTAGTACTCGATGCCGCCATGGGCAATACCGTCGGAGACTTCACGGTACACACGCGATTTTGACGGTTGTCCTTCGAAGCGCTCTCGATAGCGGTCGCGAAAGCCGCGGATTGCATCCTTGTCGAGGGGTACTTCGCGGGCGGGCAACACGTCAATGCTGTCGATGCGGTCTCCCGATATCTGGTTTTCCGGAGAGAACCACCGCAGGGATTCGATCTCGTCGTCGAAGAAATCGATACGGACGGGCGCATCCGCGCCCATCGGGAATATATCGATCAGCGAACCTCGAACCGCGAATTCACCGTGCTCGCCGACCTGCGGCACGCGCAGGTAACCCGCGTCGATGAGGGCGTCGATGAAGGAGTTTCTGTCGACATCGTCACCCTGTCGTAACGAGAGGGAACGCGCTGCGACATACGACACCGGGGGCAGGCGTTGTTGCAGCGCCGATGCTGCCGCGATGACAACGCCGCGGCGCAGGCCTGCAAGCTTCGACAAGACACGCAGGCGCTGCGAAATGATGTCCTGATGCGGCGAAAACGTATCCCAGGGCAGCGTCTCCCACTCGACGAAATGTTCGACAGGCAAGTCCTCCCCGCCGAAGAAACGAAGCTCCGCTTCAAGCTGGTCTGCATGGCGCGCATCCTCGGCCAGAACGAGCAGCGGTCGCCCAATGTGCTGTGCCAGCTCGGCCACGGCCAGCGCGAGACTGGCGCCCAGCAGGCTGCCCCAATCGGCCTGTTCGCCCTGGGCGGGAAGGGAAGGATGGGGGGGGATGATCAGCATGGCGGGGCGCGATTATTGCACAAAAAAAGCCCGGGACCTTTCGGACCCGGGCTTTCAGCCAAACTTGTGATGTATCAGCGCTTGCGAACGGCGTGGATGACCTTGTCGTACTCGAAATAGACGACGAAATCCGCGTAAACCCAGCGCGTGATCGGCGGGTCACCAACCGGCGCCTTGACCGATGCGGGGGCACCGTACCGGGACTCGACTTTGGCCTGCGTCATACCGCGCGTCGGGCGCCCGTCGCTACCTGCAGCGGCTGCGCCTTGCATCTGCAGCGTATCGGCACCTGCGGTACTCCACGCCGCGGCGAGCAGTGCGACCAGTGAAATCGTGCGCAATTTGGCCATGATCATTCTCCAGATAATCCTCGACTGACTATAGCATCGCTCCGTGGGCTGAGACATGCGAACTGTGTCACAATGCGGCCCAATGCTGAATCCTGTCGAACTGTTCGTCGGGTTGCGCTACCTGAGGGCCAAGCGGCGCACCCGGTTCGTGTCGTTCATCACGCTCATCTCCCTCATCGGAATTGCGCTCGGCGTTGCTGCGCTGATCGTCATCCTGTCCGTGATGAACGGGTTCGAAGGCGAGCTGCGGAACCGCCTCCTGAGCATGTCTGCACATGGTTCGGTCAGCGCCTCGGACGGCGCAGTCGAGGACTGGTTGCCTCTCGTGGACGAGGTCGCCGCCGAACCCGGGGTGTCGGCCGCCGCGCCGTTCGTGCAAATGGAAGGAATGATCCGGTCGGGTCGGGATCTCGTCGGTGTCCTGGTACACGGCGTCGACCCGGTGTATGAAGAATCACTGTCGGGCGAGCTGGTCAACATGGTCGAGGGCAGTCTCGGCGCACTGCAGCCCGGCGCTCGCAACATCATCCTCGGACGTATTCTCGCTTACGAGCTCAATGCACGGCTCGGTGATGGTGTGGTCCTCCTGATTCCCCGTCCGGTCGGCGACGGCACGCTCGAGCCGGTTCTTGAACGCTTCGTGCTGAGCGGCGTGTTCGAAGCCGGACTGTCTGATCATGACAGTGTGCTCGCACTCGTCCACACGAGCGACGCTGCTGCCATACTCGATATGGGTGAAGCGGTCGGCGCTGTGCGCTTCCGTGCCGATGATGTTATGGCAGCGCCGGCGATTGCCGGTTCGCTCCAGGATCGTCTTGGCGACACGGTGACCACGAGTGACTGGACCGTCGAGAACGCGAGCTACTTCCGCGCGATCCGCATCGAGAAGATGATGATGTCGCTGATCCTGTCGCTGATCATTGCTGTCGCGGCGTTCAATATCGTGGCGAGCCTGGTCATGGTCGTGACCGACAAGACGACCGATATCGCGGTATTGCGAACGCTCGGCATGGGGCCCGGTGGCATCGTGCGCGTGTTCTTCGTGCAGGGGGCGATGATCGGCTGGGCCGGTGTCGTCATAGGCATCGTCCTCGGCGTCGTGCTCGCGATCAATGTGCCCGTCATAGCACCGTTCCTCGAGCAGTTGCTCGGGTTCCAGATCATGCCCGGCGACGTTTACTACGTAACCCGTATTCCGTCCGAACTCGAGCTGCGTGACGTGACGATCATTGCAATCGCGGCATTCGTTCTGACATCGCTCGCCACCTTGTACCCGGCGCGTCGCGCAGCACTTGTCAACCCGGCCGCCGCCCTGAGGTACGAATGATGGGACGGCGCTTCGAACTCTGGATTGGTAATCGTTACGTGCGCTCACGCAGCAGCAACAGCTTCGTATCGCTGATTTCTGTGATCTCGATGCTCGGCATCGCGATCGCCGTGCTCGTGCTTATAGTTGTCATGTCGGTCGTGAACGGTTTCGAACGCGAACTCAAGGACCGGCTATTGTCCATGACGGCGCATGCCAGTATCGAAGATGTCGATGGCGAACTCGGCGACTACGAGGCTCTGCGTAAGGTAGCCCTCGAGAACCCGCGCGTTGCTGCCGCTGCGCCCTACATTGACGGCCAGGCATTGCTGGTCGCAGGGCTCGAACTCAGCGGTGCCGAATTGCGTGGTGTGGAACCCGCATTCGAGCACTCGGTGTCCGGCATTGGTGACGTGATGGTAGAGGGAGAGCTCGGCGGACTTGCATCGGGCAGCTTCAACATCGTGCTCGGCATCGAACTGGCGCAGCAACTCGGTGTGGGCGTCGGCGACAAGGTCACGGTGACGCTGGCCCAGGGCATGGTGACGCCCGCCGGCGTAATGCCGCGCACAAAACGGTTCACGGTCAGTGGCATCTACCGGGTCGGGATGTACGAATTCGACCGTCGCCTTGCGTTCGTCCACCTCGGCGATGCACAGCGCCTGTATCGCAAGCATGGCCGGGTAACCGGGGTGCGCCTCGCGATCACGGAAATCTACGCAGCGCCCGAGATCGTGCGTGAAGTCGCGCGCGAGTACGGCCGGCTCGTCCTCGTCAGCGACTGGACGCGGGTGCACGTCAACTTCTTCCGCTCCATCCAGATCACGAAGTCGATCCTGTTCGTCATTTTGCTCATGGTCGTGGCCGTCGCTGCCTTTAACATCGTGTCGACGCTGGTGATGGTCGTGAAGGACAAGCAGGCCGATATCGCGATCCTGCGCACGATTGGCGCGCGACCGTCGAGTATCCTCAAGATCTTCGTGACGCAGGGGAGCATCGTCGGGTTCATCGGCACGCTTGCCGGCGTGGCGCTCGGAATTCTCATTGCGCTCAATCTCGAGCCGATAGTCGGCTTCCTCGAGTCCGTGCTCGGCATCAAGTTCCTCGCGGCCGACGTTTACTTCATCAGTGACTTGCCGTCAGAATTGCGCTGGGCGGATGTAGGGCGCATCGCATCGATCGCGCTCGCCCTTGCCCTGGTTTCCACTCTTTACCCGGCCTGGGTTGCGGCGAAAACGGCCCCGGCAGAGGCCCTGCGATATGACTGAACCCGTCCTCGAGTGCAACAAGGTGTCGCGCGAGTTTCGCGAAGGGGGCGCGACACTGCAGGTACTGCGTGGCGTCGACCTGGCCGTGCAGCCGGCCGAGCGCGTCGCCATCATTGGCGCGTCCGGCTCGGGCAAGACGACCCTGCTGCAGATTATGGGCGGACTCGATGATCCGACGTCGGGTGAGGTGCTGGTGCACGGCTCGCCGATGCACGGTACGAGCGAGACCCGCAAGGGGGAATTACGTAATCGCTACATCGGCTTCGTCTACCAGTTTCACCATTTGTTGCCGGAGTTCACGGCCCAGGAAAACGTCGCCATGCCGCTCCTGATCGGTCGTGAGCAGAAGGCCGATGCCATGGAGAAATCGAGGGCACTGCTCGACAGGGTCGGGCTTGGCGAGCGCCTCACGCACAAACCGGGCGAGTTGTCCGGCGGCGAGCGCCAGCGCGCTGCCGTAGCCCGGGCGCTGATCACCCGGCCGCAACTCGTGCTGGCCGACGAACCAACCGGCAACCTCGATACGGGTAATGGTGAGCACGTGCTTGGGCTCATGCTCGAGCTGAATCGCGAGTTGCAAACGAGCCTCGTGATCGTCACGCACGATCATTCGATCGCGAAGCGGATGGACCGCGTCCTCGTTCTCGAGGACGGCGTACTCAAACCGTCAGCTTGAGTTCCGGCGGTGGCCGCGCTTGCGCGACTTGTAGTTCGCCAGCGACAGCCGCCACACGAAATTGAGCAGTGCGTAACCGACGATCGCGGACGCAATTCCGAGCAGGACGCATCCGAGCAGCAGTGGCTGCCAGACATTGATGAATGTGCTGCCGAGCCACTCCCAGGACATTGCGAAAGTAGGCGCCTGTTCCTCCGACCCCAGAAGCAATGCACCGAATTCGTAGGCCAGGTAATACATCGGGCCCATGGTGGCCGGATTGCTGACCCAGGATGAGACGGCCGCAATCGGAATATTGACGCGCAGCGCCAGTGCCGCGAGCGCAGCCATGAGCGTGTGGCCCGGAAAAGGCATGAATGCCACAAACAGACCCACGGCGAAGGCCGGCACTACCCAGCGCCTCTGAATGCCCCACAGGCGAGGATCGTGCAGCAGGTGGCGAAACGGCGTCATGAACCACTGGCCGGCCACTTTTTGCCGATTGAAGGCGAATCGCTTGAATATTCGTCTGGGCATGCGAAGCGCAGCCGGGTTAAGAATAAGCTGCCGGTGTTGCACGGCAGTCTGTGGTCAAACCCTGTCTCCTGTTGCTGGTGGGTGGTGTGGCGGCGCAGCATACCACGCTGCTGTTACCTTCTGACGTGCTGAGTCTCACGTTAGTTGCCGCCTGCGTCGCGCTCGGCAATTGGCGCACCAGGACTTGTGCAATCCCGGTCATCGGCTTCGTCCTGTTCCAGTTCGCGGGCAGCGCGGTGATCGAGGCGCGCCTCGATCCCCTGTATGAAGGAGACAGCATCCTGGGCGTCGTGCGCGTCATCGATTTTCCGAAGTCGTCACGGGACTCGATCACGATGATGGTGGCGCCGCTCGACGATGCACGGTTGCCGGAGCGGATTCGGTTGAGCTGGTTCGAGCCGGTGGTCCCACCGCTGATCGGCGACGTCTGGGAGTTCGAGCTGCGGCTGCGGCTTCCACGAGGGAGTTTCAATCCGGGTGGTTTCGATACCGAATCCTGGCTGTTTCGGGAAAAGTACCATGCGACGGGTTACGTCGTTCCGGGCAAGCGTAACCGGCTGTTGTGGTCCGGGACTGCGTCGCCACTGGATCGGTTTCGCGGGCGCTTTGTCGCGGCCGCAATGGCAACGGGATCGGAGGAGGCCGGCGCCGTACTCTCGGCTGTCGGCGTCGGTGCGCGACATCATGTCCGGCGCGACCAGTGGGACGATTATGCACTGACCGGCACGAGCCACCTGATGGCGATTTCAGGACTGCATGTGGGCCTGGCTGCCGGGGTCGGTTTTGTCCTTGCGTTCGGTGCGAGTTTCTTCGCGCCTCTGCGAGGCAATCACTATGTGGTTGCAGTCTGTTGTGGCGTGCTTTTTGCGGCCACGTATGCATTCGTCACGGGATTTGGCGTGCCGGCGAGGCGCGCAATCGTCATGCTGTCACTTGCGGGACTCACCATGCTACGACGGCGACCCGTCAGTCCGGCGGCGGTCGTTGCTTGCGCAGGCATAACGGTCTTTGTTACCGACCCGGTCGCGAGCCTGACGCCGGGCTTTCATTTGTCTTTCGCCGCGGTCGTGCTGCTCGTCTGGCTGGCACGTCGCACTGCCGGGAACCATGCGTGGGTCGTACGCAGCGCGCGCCAGCTGGTGACCATGCAGGTGTTCCTGATGTTCGGGCTGTTGCCGCTGACCGCGCTGATTTTCGCACGCTTTGCGCTGCTCGCCACACCTGTCAATCTCGTGGCCGTACCGGTTTTCAGCCTCATCACGGTTCCGTTGACACTGCTCGGGCTGTTGTTCCTCGATGCGTGGCGAGGCCTGGCGGATGTCAGCCTGTATCTGGCGGCACGCAGTGTGGATGCGGTGACTGCCGTGATCGATGCGGCGACCGGGCTCGGACTGCCTGACGGGTTCCTCGCCGAGTTCACAGGAGCAGCAATGGCGTTGCTGCTGGTGCCGCTTGCATGGGTGCTGTTCCCGCGTTCCTGGCCGGGCAGACACGTGGCAATCCTCGGTGCGTTTGCCATTTTGATGTGGAAGCCAGCGGCGCCCCCGTCAGCCTGTTTCGATACCTGGACGCTTGACGTGGGGCAGGGTCTGGCGGTGGCCGTCGAAACCCGTGACGGTCTGGCGCTTTACGACACGGGTATGGCCTGGCGTGGTGGCGGCAGTGTCGCCGAGCAGGTCATACTGCCGTTTCTCAGGTCGCGTGGCGCAGAACGCATCGACCGCCTCATCGTTTCGCACGCCGATCTCGATCACAGTGGTGGCGCCACGTTCCTGATTCAGCACCTCGATATCGGGTTTGTCCTTTCTGGTGAACCGATACCGGGGGTTGATGCCTGGCAGTGTCGCTCGCGGCGCTCCTGGTGGTGGGGCGCGGTGCGTTTTGAGATCCTGCACCCGTCGGCGCCGCTCGAGCATGAGGGCAATGACTCATCCTGTGTCATCCGTGTATCGGCGGGGCCTTACGGCCTGTTACTGACCGGCGATATAGAAACCCGTTCGGAGCTGGAACTACTGGCGCGCGGCGCGAACCTGGGGGCCGACGTGGCAATTGTGCCCCACCATGGCAGCCTGACGTCGTCCAGCCTGCCGTTCGTGAACACTGTGAGCCCGGATCTTGCGGTCGTGTCCGCCGCCTCCGGGAATCGCTGGGACTTCCCACGCCCACCGGTCGTGGCCCGGTGGCGTGGCGCTGGCGCCGAGGTGTTGAATACGGCAGAGAAAGGGGCCGTCTTCGTGCGCATCTGTGCGGATCGCGGCATCGTTGCGGTGGCTGGGGAACGCGAGCGCCGTCGCCGCTTCTGGCATGCTGGAGACTGACTTCTGTTGTATATTTCGTTTTTCCCCATCGATCCGGGCTCTTAATGGTTGAGATAGTCAAATCCGGCGGCTGGTTAATGTTGCCGATCATTCTCTGCGCGATTATCGCGATGGGCATCATCCTCGAGCGCTTTTGGACGTTGCAACAGAAGCGTGTGATTCCTGAAGACCTGACGAGCAAGGTGTGGGGCTGGGTTAAGAAAGACCAGCTCGACCAGAAGCAGATTCAGACCTTGCACCAGGGCTCTGCTCTGGGCCAGATTCTCGCCGCCGGCATCATCAATAGGGATCGCGAGCGTTCGGTACTCAAGGACGCCATCGAGGATACGGGACGTCATGTCGTCCACGAACTCGAGCGCTATCTCGAAACGCTGGGCACCGTTGCGGCCGTCACGCCGCTACTCGGCCTGCTTGGTACTGTCATCGGCATGGTCGAGGTGTTCACCGAGATTACGACCCACGGTGTCGGCAACCCGGCCGCGCTCGCGGGCGGTATCGCCCAGGCGCTGATTACGACGGCCGCCGGTCTGACCGTCGCCATCCCGTCACTCATCGGCTACCGCTATTACCGATCGCGGGTCGACACGCTCGTCGTCGACATGGAGAAGGAAGCAATCAAGCTCGTCGAAGCCCTGCAGCGCCGCAAGGACAAAGGCTAGGTCGTGAAACTCAACCTGCGGCCCCGCATCCAGCCCGAGGTCAACCTGACGTCGCTTATCGATGTCGTCTTTCTGCTGCTGATCTTCTTCATGGTATCGACGAGCTTCGTCAAGCAGTCGCAGATCACCATCAGCCTGCCCGAGGCAGAGAGTTCATTCGTCGCCGAGGAAGTGCCCGAGCAGATCGATATCATGATCACCGCCGAAGGTACTTATCTCGTCAACGGTCGCGAACTCATCAACAATCGCGCCGAGACGATCCGCAATACCCTGCAAAAAGTGTCGGGAGGCAATAACGAATTACCGCTTACGATCAGCGCCGACGCCAACGCGCGCCACCAGGATGTCGTAACGGCGATGGACGTGGCTGCGCGACTTGGCTTCACGAAAATCAACATCGCCACGGTCAACGACCCGGTAGAGTGACATGACCCAGCGACTGGATCCGAAGGTACGCGTCATCTACGGTCGCCTCTGGCGCTACGTAACGCCGCACCGGCTCGTCGGGGTCATCGCGGTCATCTGCATGGCTGCCACGGCGATCGTCGAGGCCAGCCTCGTGTCCTTGCTGGCACCGCTGACTGACGAGGCGCTCGTCGCCAAGAGCCTTGAAACGTCCCGCTGGATTCCCTATGCATTCCTCGGCATTTTCATTTTGCGTGGATTGTCCGGTTTCGGCACCGAGCTCACACTCGGCTGGATCGGGCGACGCGTCATCAGCGATCTGCGCAGGCAGGTATTTGCGAAGCTGTTGACGCTGCCGATGCGGTTCTTCGACAGCCAGGCGGCCGGCCCGCTGCTGTCACGCATGTCGTACAACGTCGAGATGGTGGCCGAGTCGGTTACGAGTGTCGTCACGATCGCGGTGCGTGATGTCCTGACCGTTATTGCTGCGTTCGTCGTGATGATCTGGTTCAGCCCGAAGTTGACGATTTTTGTCGCGATCCTGTTCCCGGTCGTCGCGGCGCTCGTACGACTGCTGGGCATCGCTTTCCGGCGCTACAGCGGTCGCATCCAGGACACGATTGGTGAGGTTACCCAGGTGACGGATGAGGTCGTGCGTGGCAGCTGGGTTGTCAAAGCCTTCGGCGGTTACCGCTATGAGCGCGCGCGTTTCGACGATGCCGACGAGCGCAATCGCCGGCAGAACATAAAGCTGATCAATGTGCGCTCCGCAGGCACCGCGGTAACGCAAATGGTCTTCGGTATCGGCATCGCCCTGGTTATTGCCATGGCAGCGCGCGAGTCGATCGCGGGCCGACTCAGTGCCGGCGCCTTCATCGCGTTCTTTTCCGCCATGATGCTGATGCTGCAACCGGTCCGGCGCATTACCAACGTCAATGCAACGCTGCAGAGAGGCGTCGCAGGTGCCGACAGCCTGTTCGCCGTCATCGACGAAGACGACGAGATAGACAGCGGTGAACATGTTGCCGACCGT
Organism: Woeseiaceae bacterium; assembly: GCA_041574455.1. Taxonomy (GTDB): domain Bacteria; phylum Pseudomonadota; class Gammaproteobacteria; order Steroidobacterales; family Woeseiaceae; genus UBA1847. The sequence continues at coordinate 82,560 of JBFFOM010000004.1, forward strand.
GCACGTGGCGACGTCAGTTTCGACAACGTATGCTTTTCTTACGGCACTGACGACGGCCTTGTCATCGATGATGTCAGCGTCGACGTGCTTGCAGGTACGACGCTGGCCATTGTCGGTCATTCCGGCAGCGGCAAGAGCACCCTCGTCAGCCTGTTGCCGCGCTTCTATGATGCCGATTCGGGCACGATTCGTCTCGACGATGTTTCGATCAGCGACTACACGCTCGAAAGCCTGCGCGCCAATATCGCACTCGTGAGCCAGGATGTCGTGCTGTTCAATGACACGATTCGCGCGAACCTGACCTACGGTGGCACGTACGGGGAAGAAGCGATAGTGGCGGCAGCCGAGGCGGCGCATGTCATGGAGTTCGTCAAGGACCTGCCTTGCGGACTGGACACACCGGTGGGCGAACGGGGTTCACTGTTGTCAGGCGGCCAGCGCCAGCGGATCGCAATCGGCAGGGCACTCCTCAAGAACGCACCGGTGCTGATCCTCGACGAAGCGACGTCCGCGCTCGATACACAATCGGAACGGCGCATCCAGGATGCCCTGCACAACCTGATGAAGAACCGCACGACACTGGTCATCGCACACCGTCTGTCGACGGTAGAAGGCGCCGACAGGATTATCGTCCTCGATGCCGGCCGCATCGTGGAGTCGGGTACACATGCCGAGCTCATCGATCGGGGCGGCCATTATGCGGCCCTGTACCGGATGCAATTCACTGACGAGCCGCGAGCGGAGTGAGTACGAGCACTACCTACGGCTGGATACATCGCGTCTGGTATGAGGACGCAGGCTGGGGAGTGCTGTTGTTGCCGTTCAGCGGGCTCTACTGGCTGGTCATCGTCATTCGCAAATACCTCTACGAGCGTGGAGTGCTGCGCACGCACCGGGCCGCCGTGCCCGTCGTTGTCGTCGGCAACATTACAGCCGGAGGCACGGGGAAAACGCCGACGGTCGTCTGGCTGGTCGAGGAGTTGCGCAAGCGTGGCTTCAGCCCTGGTGTGGTCAGTCGTGGCTACGGCGGTGCATTCTCGGGAACGTCGATGCGGGTCGAACCCGACAGTAACGCGGCCGTCGTCGGCGATGAGCCTGTCCTGCTGGCCCGGCGCGCGCGCTGCCCGGTCGTCGTCGACCCTGATCGTGTTAGAGCCAGCAAGATGCTCGTCGAAGATGGTGTCGACGTCATCGTCACCGACGACGGTCTGCAGCACTATCGTCTCGGGCGCGATTACGAGATCTGCGTTGTCGACGGTAAGCGCGGTCTGGGCAATCGACGCCTGTTGCCGGGCGGACCCTTGCGCGAACGTCCACAACGGCTTGATGATGTGGAGCAGGTACTGGTCAACGGCCGTCTATCCGGCGATCAGTATGTCCTGACCAATGCCGAGCAGAATGCGATTGTGTTCGATCTCGTCGCTCACGACGCGCACCGTCTGAACGGATCACTCGCGCGACCGCTCGAGCGATTTGCAGGGACGACGGTCCACGCCGTTGCCGCGATTGGCAACCCGCAGCGTTTCTTCGATCTCTTGCGCAGCCGCGATATCCAGATCATTGAGCACCGCTTTCCGGACCACGCCACGCTAGAATCCGGCGCGCTGGATTTCGGTGACAACTTCGAGGTTTTCATGACCGAGAAGGATGCCGTTAAACTGGGGCGTGCAATGAAGGACAAGTACTGGTACGTGCCGGTCGACGTCGAGATGGATGTGGTCGACGCGGCGCCCATGCTCGAACAAATCGAATCGCGCTTGCGCGCGGCGAGGGGCGGGAGTGGCTGAGTTTTTCGTCGTCATACCGTCGCGCTTTGCGTCGACGCGCCTCCCTGGCAAGCCACTGGTGGATATCGCGGGCAAGCCGATGATCCGGCACGTCCATGAACGTGCCTGTGAATCGGGTGCCACCGAGGTTGTCATTGCGACAGACGATGAGAGGATTGCCGACGCTGCCGAGTCGTTCGGTGCAACGGTTTGCATGACGGGCAATCAACACCAGTCGGGCACCGAGCGAATTGCCGAGGTTGCGGATCTTTTCGACTGGCCGGACGAACAAGTCGTGGTCAACCTGCAGGGCGATGAGCCGACGATGCCCGCTGCACTGATCAACGAGTGTGCTGCGTTGCTCGATGACGCCAGCGCCGATATCGCGACGCTGGCGTCACCGTTCCAGTCACAGGCTGATTTCCTGAGTCCGAATTGCGTCAAGGTCCTGCGGGATGTGGAAGGGTATGCGATCTATTTCAGCAGGGCTCCGATTCCTTACGCCCGCGACGGCAACGCGGAGAAAGCGGTGGGCGCCGCGTTGCATCACCACGGTATGTATGCGTACCGCTGCGGGGTGCTGCGTCGGCTCGTCGCTGCCGAGCCCAGCGACATTGAAGCTTGCGAGCAGCTCGAGCAGCTGCGTGCGCTTGCGCTCGGCATGACGATCGCCGTCGGTGTTCCGAGTGCACGCCCGGGCGCGGGCGTCGATGTGCCCGAGGACATTGCGCGGGTAGAGACGGAACTGGCGCAATAAAAAAAAGGCGGTCTCTTTCGAAACCGCCTTTTCTTATTTGAGGATGCTGCGAGTAGTACTGCTTTGTCGTTCTCTCGTTACCGGCTCCTTCCTCGCTTTCCTTTCGGTCCGCGTCTCCGGTTCCGGCTCCTCGATCGCTCTTGGTGCCGGGCTACCCGGGGCATCCGGGTCGGTCTTTGTTCGAGTCTGTCCGATCCGTTCCTGCTGCTTCTGTTTTCCGGCTTTTGCCTGCGGTTGTCACAGCGGGTTCTGCCGTTCGCATCCACCGCCCCCGGCACCTGCCAAGGCTCGAACCCTTGCCAGCAGGGCGGCTGTCAACAAGCGAACTTGTTGGCGCGTGGGGCAAAGCCCCAGAATCTAACTTAGACTTCTCGGCGGCTTTTGCAATTCTTTCAAGTGATACAAATTGACCGGAAAAGTCCGCGTCTCACAGGCACAGAATCTTGTCGAATATTGTTAACGTAGTTTCTCAACATGGGTACCTGCGTCGCGCGCGCGATGTGCGCAAAAATGCTCTATTCTTCCGCGTTCGCTGATACAGGAGTTACCTTTGAAATCCGTTTTATTCGTCTGCATGGGCAACATCTGCAGATCGCCGACCGCCGAAGGGGTGTTTCGTCACCATGCCGCGCAGGCCGGTGTTGGTGACCGAATCCGGATCGATTCAGCCGGTACGCATGCCTACCACGTGGGCGAGCCGGCCGACAGGCGTGCCCGGGCGGCAGCCGACCGACGGGGCATTTCTCTGGACGGCATCTACGCGCGGCGCGTCACGATCGACGATTTTGAAGAATTCGACCTCATCCTGGCGATGGACGAGGACAATCTCATCCGGCTAGAGGCGGAAGCGCCCGAACAGCATCGCCACAAGCTCCGCCTGTTCCTCGAATTTGCCCAGGCAAGCGAGACGGAAGTCCCGGATCCCTACTATGGTGGTGCGGCCGGCTTCGAACGCGTTCTCGATCTCGTCGAAGACGCATCGCATGGTCTTCTCGAGGTCCTCCGCGGGGAGGAAGTCGCGCAGAACTGCTGATCCTGCGCGCCCCGATCTACTCCTGGATTTCCCGCCCCGAAGCTTCACCGGCCTCGGGTTTCGGCCGCTCCGCCGGTTTGATTTCAGGCTCCGGTTTCGGTTTCGGCGTCGGAGTTGCAACCTCGACCGGTAGCTGCTGAGGTTCCCAGGGCAGCAGCCTTGCTGTGGCCGCCCCTTCGTCCCTGTCTTTCGGCTTCTTTTCAGCGGCAGCCGGCTTCAGGGCTTTCTGCTTCGCTGTGTCATCTCCCGTGGCTGCGTCCGCCGCGCGCTCGGCATCGGTGCGAACGCGCGGTGGGCCCGACGGCTTTTCAGCGTCCGGCTTCGTTTCCTGCCCGGACTTTGCCGGCTTCGTTTTCTTCTCGGGCGCCTGCCCGGACTTTTCCGGCTTCGTTTTCTTCTCGGGCGCCTGCTCGGACTTTTCCGGCTTCGTTGCCTTCTCGGGCGCCTGCCCGGACTTTTCCGGCTTCGTTGCCTTCTCGGGCGCCTGCTCGGACTTTTCCGGCTTCGTTGCCTTCTCGGGCGCCTGCCCGGACTTTGCCGGCTTCGTTTCCTTCTCGGGCACCTGCTCGGACTTTGCCGGCTTCGTTTCCTTCTCGGGCGCCTGCTCGGACTTTGCCGGCTTCTGCTCTTTTTGCGGTGCCTGATCGGTGGCTACCGGTGCAGCTTGCTGCTGCGTTTCTGCAGCTTGCTCAGGACGGTCACCACCGCGGCGGCGTCGCCGGCCGCCACGGCTGCGGCGACTGCGTGAAGAACGTTTCGACTCGGGCTGCTGCTCGGTTCGGGTCTCGGCAGCCGGTTGTTGTGTCGGAGCCTGTTTGTCCTGCTGCGTCTGCTTGCTACGCGCCGCGGTCTTCTTTGCCTTCTTTTTTGCCTGCTGCTGCGACTTCTTACGCTGTGCGCCACGCTGGCTGTCGTCAGTGCGTCGGTTCGATTGCTGCGAGCGGCGACTCTGCTGGTCGCCTTTCTTGCGTTGCTGTCGTGGCTTGTCTTTCTTCTGCCTGCCGCCCTCGGCACCGGAGAACAGCGACGCAATAGTGGCGATCAGGCCTTTGGCTTTCGGCTTTGGTTGTGTCGGTGCCGGCTTGGTGGGCTTGAGCGTTCCCACAGCCGGTACTTCGATGTTCTTGCGTTCGAGTATGGCCTGCGGCGTTTCCGGCTCATCCGTCGTGGCAGCCAGTTGGTAACTCACACCGGCGTTCTCAGGCAATTCGGCCTGGTCGTCGCGAACACGGCGTACTTCGTAATGCGGCGTCTCGAGCAGCGGGTTGGCGACGAGAACGATCTGGGTGTCGTTACTGTCCTCGAGATTCTGGACCCAGTCGCGTTTCTCGTTCAGCAGATAGGTCGAAACCTCGACGGGCAACTGTGCAATGACTTTCGCCGTGCGTTCCTTACGCGCTTCCTCGCCCACGATGCGCAGGATGGCGAGTGCGAGCGACTCAACGCTGCGGATATTACCGAAGCCGGAGCAGCGCGGGCAGGTCATGTGTGCCGATTCGCCGATCGACGGTCGCAGTCGCTGACGCGACATCTCGAGCAGGCCAAAGCGACTGATCTTGCCTATCTGGACGCGCGCGCGGTCCTTGCGCACGGCCTCGCGCAGCCGATTCTCGACGTCGCGCTGATGCCTCGATGGGCCCATATCGATGAAATCGATGACGATGAGACCGCCAAGGTCACGAATGCGCAGCTGGCGGGCGACTTCCTCAGCTGCTTCCAGGTTCGTGTTCAGCGCGGTGGCTTCGATGTCGCCACCTTTGGTGGCGCGCGCCGAGTTGATGTCGATCGACACGAGTGCCTCGGTGTGGTCGATGACGATGCTGCCGCCCGACGGCAGGTTTACCGAATGGGCAAAAGCGGACTCGATCTGCGATTCGATCTGGAAGCGCGTGAACAACGGCACCGGGTCCTCGTAATGCTTCAGCTTCTTGAGGTTGTGCGGCATCGTGGTCGAAACGTGCTCGACGGCGTCCTTGTAGGTCTGGTCGTCGTCGATCAGGATTTCGCCGATCTCGTTCGTCAGGTAATCGCGCAGGGCCCGCACGACTGAATCGCTCTCGCGATAAATCAGGAACGGGGCAGGGCGCTCGAGTACGACATTCAGAATCGCAGTCCAGACCGTCAGCAGGTTCTCGAGATCCCAGGCGAGTTCCTCGGCACTACGGTCGATGCCCGCCGTACGCAGGATGACGCTCATGCCGTCCGGAACCTCAATCGCATTGAGCGTATTGCGCGCTGCGTCACGGTCCTCGCCCGTGATACGACGCGAGACGCCTCCTGAGCGAGCCTTGTTCGGTTTCAGGACGATGAAGCGGCCGGCCAGGCTGACGAATGTCGTGAGCGCTGCACCTTTGTTGCCGCGCTCTTCCTTGTCTACCTGGACGACGATGCTCTGTCCTTCCCTGAGGACGTCCTTGATGTTGGGCTTGCCGTCTCCCTTGCCGCCAGAAAAGTACTCGCTGGAGATTTCCTTCAGGGGCAGGAAGCCGTGGCGGTCGGCACCGTAGTCGACGAACGCGGCCTCGAGACTGGGCTCGATGCGCGTGATCTTTCCGAGATAGATGTTGGCTTTCTTGCGTTCGCTAGCCGGTGCTTCGATATTGAGATCGTAGAGGCGCTGGCCGTCGACCATCGCCATGCGCAACTCTTCTTGCTGAGTTGCATTGATAAGCATTCTTTTCATGTTGTCCTACTTGTTTGTTGGAGGACAGCACGACGGGGCATGGCGCCGGGCGGGCGCAGGGATTTTCATGCACGGATGTACGGTGCCGCATTGCGCCGTACAGAAGATACACATTTTCCGTGATGGCCAGACCCAGAGTGGTCAGGGCCGCTAAAACTATCAGCATGATTTCCCTGCGGCTTTGCCGCTGCAGCGCAGACCGGTGTCCGTACTTGCTGCCGTCTGAAATCAGGTCTCGCAGGGTGGCGGGACCGAAAAATTCGTTACCAAGAGCGCATTCGCCGGTGGGCTGTTACCGCTCCGGGCGTTAATATAGCACAGCTCAAGCATACTTAAGCAACTGATCATGCAAGAAAACTCCCCATCCAACGGCAAAATGCGGGCCGTCGGCGTCCGCAAGGTGCGCATCAACGATGACCGGGCAGGTCAGCGCATCGACAATTTTCTGCGCACCGAGCTGCCGGGCGTGCCCACCGGGCGGCTCTATCGCCTGCTGAGAAAAGGCGAGGTGCGTGTCAACGGCGGTCGCATCAGGGCCGAGTACAAACTGCAGGCAGGTGACGAGGTGCGAATTCCGCCCGTGCGTATTGATGCGGAAAGTCCCGCGCCACCAGCGGCGCAAGCCGAGACCATGCTCGAGTACGTTCTTTATGAGGACAAGCGCCTGCTGGTGATTAACAAGCCGGCCGGCATCGCCGTGCATGGCGGCAGCGGCATCAGTCACGGCGTGGTCGAGCTTCTGCGACATGCGCGTCCCGACCTGAAGGACCTGGGTCTCGTGCATCGACTGGACCGCGAGACCTCGGGGTGCCTCGTCATGGCCAAGCGTCGCAGCGCATTGCGCGATCTGCACGAACGGTTTCGCGAGGGGCTGGTCGAAAAAAACTACCTTGCACTGGCGGTTGGCGACTGGCAATACGGTGATCGGCTCATCGATGCTCCGTTGCTGGTCACCAATCGCAAGGGTGGAGAGCGCCACGTCATCGTCAGTGACAAGGGCAAGGAAGCGCGCACGCGAGTGAGCCTGTCACGCACCTATGGCATCTACAGCCTGTTGCAGTGCGGGCTGGAAACCGGGCGCACCCACCAGATTCGGGTGCACCTGCAGCACGCAGGGCACCCGCTCGCCGGCGATCAGCGCTACGGTGACGAAGCGGCCAACGCCGACGCCAGAAAACTCGGCCTGAAGCGGCTATTCCTGCACGCGCAGTCGATCGCCTTTGCCGACGGTAACGGGAACGAACAGCACTTTGTCGCGCCGCTTGCCGACGACCTCGAAGCGTTTCTGGAGCAGGGCGTGCCGATGGC
>JBFFOM010000005.1:0-83760 GCA_041574455.1 Woeseiaceae bacterium
CAAGAATTAGATGCTTAGCGTATCAAAGAGTACGGGAGATGGGAGGTGGCCGGCCCGGACGACCCGGGCCGGCAAAGCGGAGGAGGTTCCCGTCAGTGAGTGAGTGGCACCACGGGATGCTTGCCCTCCCTGGTCAGTCAGCCTGGCGGCGCAGGAACGCCGGGATATCGAGCAACTCTTCCTGCAATCCGCCATCTGCGATGCCGTCACCTACGGCGCGTTTACGCTGCACCGTTGGCTTGTCGAGCGTGTGGTAATTCGGCTCGGCCTGCGCCTGCGTGCGCTGCACGATGCGCATCGGCGATTCGGCCGCTGCGGCATGCTGACCCAGTCCCGTGGCGACCACGGTCACGCGAATGCGGTCCGTCATGTCGGGATCGATAACCGTACCGACCACGACCGTGGCATCGTCGGAGGCGAACTCCTTGATCGTGTTGCCGACTTCCTGGAACTCGCCGATCGCCAGGTCCATGCCTGCCGTGACGTTCACGAGGATGCCGTTGGCACCGGCCAGGTTGATGTCCTCGAGCAGCGGGCTCGAGACGGCTGCTTCGGCGGCCTCGCGAGCACGATCTTCGCCCTGCGACACGCCTGTACCCATCATCGCCATGCCCATCTCGGACATCACGGTGCGAACGTCAGCGAAGTCGACGTTGATAAGGCCCGGGCGCGTGATCAGTTCGGCGATGCCCTGCACCGCCCCCTGCAGGACCTGGTTGGCCGATTTGAACGCATCGAGCAACGTCGTTTCACCCCCGAGTACCGTCAGCAGTTTCTCGTTCGGAATCGTGATCAGCGAATCGACGTACTTGCCGAGTTCACCGATGCCGTGCTCGGCAATCTGCATGCGCTTGCCGCCCTCCATCAGGAACGGCTTGGTAACGACCGCCACCGTCAGGATGCCGAGTTCCTTGGCAACCTGGGCGACGATCGGGGCCGCGCCCGTGCCCGTGCCACCGCCCATGCCGGCTGTGATGAACAGCATGTCGGCACCTTCAATGACCTCAAGAATACGGTCGCGGTCTTCCATCGCCGCTTGCCGACCGATGTCCGGATCCGATCCCGCACCGAGGCCCTTCGTGATATTGCAACCGATCTGCAGGGACGTGCGTACACGCGACCCCTTGAGCGCCTGCGAATCCGTGTTCGCGCAGATAAAATCGACGCCTTCGATTCCGGCGTTGACCATGTGGCTTACGGCGTTGCCACCGCCGCCACCAACACCGATAACTTTTATGACAGCGCTCTGGCTGTGTGTATCCATTAGTTCGAACATGTGTTTTCCTCCGCTTTACAGCTTTTCCCTGTGGGGCACTCACTGAACCCCGTTAGACAACAATTTCAGAAACGGCCCTGGAACCACGACTTCATGCGCTCCAGTACCTCACCAACGTTCCCGCCGATCGGCGTGCTGCGGCCGGTGCGACGAGTCATGCTCCGGTAGCCATACAGCAGCAGCCCGACGCCCGTGGCGTGAATCGGGTTGCGCACTACGTCTGTAAGACCGTGAACATATTGCGGGGCGCCCAGGCGCACCGGCATGTGGAACACTTCTTCAGCGAGCTCGACCGCGCCTTCCATCTTGGCGCTGCCGCCCGTGATGACGACGCCTGCGGCGATCAGCTCTTCGAACCCGCTGCGGCGCAGCTCGTCGCGCACCAGGCCAAACAGTTCCTCGTAGCGGGGCTCGACGATCTCGGCGAGCGTCTGCCGCGCGAGCCGGCGCGGCGGCCGGTCACCGACACTCGGCACTTCGATCGTCTCGTCCGGGTTGGCGAGCTGCGATAGCGCACAGGCATACTTGATCTTGATTTCTTCGGCGTACTGGGTCGGCGTACGCATGGAGACGGCGATGTCGTTGGTAACCTGGTCACCGGCAATCGGGATGACCGCCGTATGCTGAATCGAGCCGCCGAGGAATACCGCGATGTCGGTTGTGCCGCCGCCGACGTCGACAATGCAGGAACCGAGTTCCTTCTCGTCCTCGGTCAGCACCGCGTAGCTGGATGCGAGCTGTTCCAGAACGACGTCGTCCACTTCGAGGCCGCAACGCTGTACGCACTTGGTGATGTTCTGTGCCGCGCTTTCGGCTCCCGTCACCATGTGTACCTTGGCTTCCAGGCGCACGCCGGACATACCAATCGGATCGAGGATGCCTTCCTGGCTGTCGATGACGAATTCCTGCGGCAGAATGTGCAGGATCTTCTGGTCCGCAGGGATGGCGACGGCGCCCGCGGCGTCAATGACGCGATCGACATCGCCGGCGCTCACCTCGGCATCGCGGATCGCGACGATGCCGTGCGAGTTCAGACTGCGCACGTGGCTGCCTGCGATACCCGTGTACACCGAATGGATATCGCAGCCGGCCATCAGCTCGGCCTCTTCCACCGCACGCTGAATCGAGTGCACCGTCGACTCGATGTTGACGACGACGCCTCTCTTCAATCCGCGCGACGGATGTGAGCCAATGCCGACAACTTCGATGTTGCCTTCCTCGTTCACCTCGCCGACGATAGCGACGACTTTCGACGTGCCGATATCGAGTCCGACGATCAGGTTTTTGTCAGCGCGCTTGGACATCTATTCCGTTCCCTTGGACGCGAGCAGCCTGCGCCCGTCCTGTTGCGATTCGTCAGCCGGGGCTTTCGAGCCGCCTTTCCATCCGATGGTGAAACCGTTGCCATAACGCATGTCGACGTAATCGATGTCGGCCGCGCGGCCGGTGATGATGTCGGCGACGACATCGAGAAACAGCTCGGTGCGTGCCGGAACATCACGTCGTCCGAGGCGTACCTCGATGCCGTTACCGAGCGTCATGTCCCAGCTGCCACGTGCGTCAAGGCGGACGCGACGGACGTCAAGCCCGATCGGAATCAGCTGGTCACGCACGGCGAGGTAGCGCTTCGCGACGTCCGCCGAACTGCCTTCAGGGCCGCTCAGGCGCGGTAACTCGGCGGGTACGTGCCGCGCCTCGGTGACGAACAGCTCACCGCGCGTATTCAGCAGACCGCTCTCGCCCCAGATGGCCGCCGGGACCTGTTCTGTTACTGAAATTGAAACGCGGCTCGGCCAGCGCCGGGCGACGCGCGCCTGGTCAATCCACGGCAGGGCAGCAATGCTGTCCTGGATCCGGTCGAGATCAGCGCCCACGAAACCCTTTTCGATCTCGTCGCTGATCGCTTCCTCGATCTGCAATGCCGTGACGCGCTGGAAAGGTCCGCTGATCTCGAGCGACGAGATTTCGCGGTCGAGCATGACCAGCGTCAGCTGGTACGTTGCGACGATAATGCCGACTGCGACTAACGGCGTCACGATGCGGCCAATGCGAATCTTCGGCATCCGGATCATCTGCGCTTTCTTCGGTTTGCGCCGCCTGGCCTGCCTACGCGCCATGAGCTGCCACCTCCGCCCGCTGCTGTGTGGCTCCTTCACGGAAACTGGTCTCGAGAATGCGCCAGCACAGATCGTCGAACCCGATGCCCTGTTGTTTGGCCGCCATTGGCACGAGGCTGTGGCTCGTCATGCCCGGTACAGTGTTGACCTCGAGCACGAGCGGCTGCCCATCGTCGCCGGTCATGAAGTCGACGCGGCCCCACCCCGAGCAGCCGAGTTCGGCGAATGCTGCGACCGCGAGCTCGGCGTAAACGGCTTCGGTCTCGTCATCGGGCGTACCCGGGCAGATGTAGTCGGTCCGGTCCGATTGATACTTGGCGCGATAGTCGTAGAACACCCGCGGCGTCTCGATGCGAATGCTGGGCAATGCCTGCCCCTGCAGGACCGCCACGGTCAGCTCGTCGCCGGTAATGCAGGTCTCGAGCAAGACCGTCTCGTCGTAGTGCAGCGCCTCGTCCATGGCCTCGTTCAGTTCGTCACGCTCGAAGATCTTCGACATACCGACGCTGGACCCCTGTCCCGACGGCTTGATGATCAACGGGAATCCGAGCTTTTCGGCGGCCACGGCTGCTTCCTCGCGCGACGTCACGACGGCGTAATCCGGTGTCGGGATGCCGGCAGCACGGAACAGGTGCTTGGCCCTGACCTTGTCCATCGCGATGGCCGACGCTTTCACGCCGCTGCCCGTGTACGGCATGTCGAGCCACTGCAACAGGCCTTGCAGGGCCCCGTCCTCGCCACCCGGACCGTGCAGCGCAATCCAGACCCGGTCGAAGCCGGCAGCGATGAAATCGCTCATGCTCCGCTCGGCGGGATCCCAGGCGTGGGCATCGACACCGCGACTCTGCAACGCCGCCAACACGGCCGCTCCCGTGTCGAGCGATACTTCGCGTTCGCTCGAGTGGCCGCCCAGCATGACCGCGACCCGGCCGAATTCGGCAGCGTTCGTTACGACGTATCTCTGTTCAGCGAGTGTGCTCATGCGGGTGCCTCGCCGACGATGCGAACTTCGTGGACGAGTTCGACGCCGTGCACATCGCGCACTGTCTGGCGCACGTGCTCGATCAGCTCCTCGATATCAGTCGCCGTTGCATTGGCGACATTGATAATGAAGTTGGCGTGCTTTGCCGACACCTCGGCGCCACCCACACGAAATCCTTTGAGCCCGGCTGCCTCGATCAGTCGTGCCGCGTGATCGCCCGGCGGGTTACGGAATACCGAGCCACAGCTTGGCAGGCCGAGCGGCTGGGTCGCTTTGCGCCGCTCGAGCATGGCGTTCATCGTGTCCATGCTCGGCGTTACGTCAGGGTCGAACCGGAACTTGGCCTCGATAAACCACTCGTTGGCCGGGCCCGTCACGCTGCGATAGCCAACCGAGTATTCGGCCGGCGCCCGCTCATGAATTTCGCCGTTACGATCGATCGTGCGTACGGACACAACCCGTTCCCAGGTTTCGCCACCATGAGCACCGGCGTTCATCGTCAGCGCACCGCCGACCGTTCCCGGAATCCCGGCAAAAAACTCCGATGGTCCCAGGCCTCGGCGGATGCATTGGCGAGCCAGTTGTGTGCACGGCAGACCGGCACCCGCGCGCACGGTCAGCCCGTCAACCTGCTCGAAGCCGGCCAATGCGCGGCTCGCCGAAACCACGACGCCCCGAATACCGCCGTCGCGTACCAGCAGGTTGCTGCCGACGCCGTGCCAGAACACGGGCGTGTCCTGGTCGAGATGGGCAAGGAACGCGGCCAGGTCCTCAACGCTGGCCGGGCGGAAGAGCACGTCAGCGGGTCCACCGACACGCCATGACGTATGCCGGCTCATCGGTTCGTCGTAGCGGAGTTCGCCCTGCACCGACATGTCTTTAGCCAGCGCCATCATGAATGCACCTGCAGTGATGGTCCGTTGCTGAGCAGTTTTGGGAGTGACTGCGCATAGGCGCCAATGTTCCCGGCTCCCATCGTCAGCAAGATGTCGCCGTCGGCGAGCACGCCCTCGAGCACGCCTGCGAGATCCTCGAGGTTTTCAACGAATACCGGGTCAATGACGCCACGCGTCCGCACGGCCCGCGCCATCGTGCGACCGTCTGCCCCTGTGATGGGCTCCTCTCCCGCCGCGTACACATCGAGCAACACGAGTGTGTCCGCATCCGAAAGAACGGTCGCGAAGTCATCCATGAGATCACGCGTGCGCGTAAAGCGATGCGGCTGGAAGACCAACACGATACGGCGCTCGGGGTACGCAGCCTGGGCCGCGGCCAGGGTGGCACCGACCTCGGTCGGGTGGTGCCCATAGTCATCAATGATCGTGACCGTGCCGTTCCGCGTGCGCACGTCGCCCAGATTCTGGAAGCGCCGGTCGATACCCTCGAACTTTTCGAGTGCGGCTATGACCGCGTTATCGCCGATCTGCAATTCGTCGGCGACTGCAATGGCTGCCAGCGCATTCTTGACATTGTGAACGCCGGGCAGGCGCAGCTTCACGTGCATCACATGCTGCACGCTCTGCGTATCGCCCAGGACCTCTTCGGCCTTGCTCGACCGCAGGACATCGAACTCGGTGACCTGCTCGTGGAACTCGATGTTGTCGGCACGGATATCCGCCTCCTCGTTGACGCCGTAGGTCGTCACGGAACGGCCAATCTCGCCGAGGATTTCAGTGACGCCGGGATCGTCCGTGCACACGACGGCAAGGCCGTAGAACGGCAGGTTGTGCAGGAACTCAATGAAGCTCGACCTGAGCTTGTCCAGGTCTCCGTCGTACGTCGACATGTGATCCGCATCGATGTTCGTGACGATCGCCACCATCGGCTTCAGGTGCACGAACGAGGCGTCGCTCTCATCGGCCTCGGCCACGAGGTAATCGCCCTGCCCCAGCCGTGCATTGGCGTCGGCACTTTTGAGGCGCCCGCCGATCACGAACGTCGGGTCGAGCCCGCCCTCGGCCAGGATGCTCGCTACGAGGCTCGTCGTCGTGGTCTTGCCGTGCGTACCGGCGACGGCGATCGAATAGCGGAAACGCATCAGCTCCGCGAGCATCTCCGCCCGGCTCACGACGGGCATCCGTTGCTCGCGAGCCGCCGCGACTTCGGGATTGGATTCATCGACCGCGCTGGAAACGACAACGGCGTCGGCGTCCTGGATGTGGTTGGCAGCGTGGCCGATGAATACGGTAGCGCCCTGGCTCTCGAGTCGCCTTGTCTGTTTGTTGGCTGTAAGGTCCGAGCCCTGGACCGCGTAGCCGAGGCTCAGCATGACTTCGGCGATGCCCGACATGCCGGATCCGCCGATACCGACGAAATGCACGCAGTGGATTCGGCGCATCCTCTTGATCATGCGAGCGCTCCTGCCTGCTCGAGGCAGACGTCTGTAATGCGACGCAGGGCGTCGGGGCACGACAGGGCCCGCGCCCGGGCCGCACGCCGTTGCAGCTCGGCGCGCGACTGCAGCCATTCGCGGAGCAATCCGGCAAGGAACTCCGGCGTCAGGTCACTCTCCGGGATGATCATGCCGGCGCCGGCCTCGGCCAGCGGGCGCGCATTGGCGGTCTGGTGATCGTCGACGGCGGACGGAAACGGCACGAACAGCGCGGGTACGCCGACAGCGCAAAGCTCGGCGATCGTCAATGCCCCGGCGCGGCAGATCACGAGGTCTGCCCAGGCGTAGGCCGCGGCCATGTCCTCGATAAACGGCAGGAGTTCGACGGCAACGTCGTGCTCGTCGTAAGCCGTGCGCGCGAGGTCGAGCGTGCGTTCACCGCACTGGTGTTTCACGACCGGGCGCACTCCCGGGTCGAGTAATGCCAGAGCCGCGGGCACGGCACGATTGAGCGCAAGCGCGCCCTGGCTGCCACCGAGAACGAGGACCCGCAGGGGGCCCTGCCGGTTTGCATAACGTTCGTGCGGCGGAGGCACCGCCGCGATGTCCTCGCGTACCGGGTTACCCACGGTCTCGGCGGGGACGGAGGAATTAAAACTGCCCGGGAAGGCTTGCAGCACAACCCGGGCAAGACGCGCCAGAAGACGATTGGTCAGGCCCGCAGCAGCATTCTGCTCGTGGATCACGAGCGGGCGGCCGGTCAGCCACGCGGCGAAACCGCCGGGACCGCTGACAAAACCACCCATGCCGAGCACGGCAGCGGGACGGCGACGATGTATGACGGCCAGGGACTGCCACAGCGCCCAGGCCAGCTGGAAGGGAGCGATGACCAGCGCGAGTGGCCCCTTGCGGCGCAAACCCCTGATGCTGATCCACTCGATATCGATGCCGGCGGCGGGCACGACGCGGGCTTCGAGGCCGCGGTGCGTGCCGAGCCACACGACGTCGCGTGAGGCGGCCTGCAGCGCACGCGCGACGGCGAGCGCCGGGTAGACGTGCCCGCCGGTGCCACCAGCCATCACGAGAATTGGTCGCGAACTCATTTGCGTCGACCCCGCTTGCGGTTGACGGGCTTCGCGTCGACGGCGAGCTCGTGGTGAATACGCTGCAGCAGGCCAATGCTGATGAGCGTAATAATCAGGCTGCTGCGCCCGTAGCTGATCAGCGGCAGGGTCAGGCCCTTGGTCGGGAGCAATCCCATATTGACGCCGATGTTGATAAAGGCCTGCAGACCGAACCATGTGCCGAGGCCGATGGCGAGATACGCCTCGAAGAAACGTTCTGCATCATGCGCACGGATGCCGAGACGGAAGACGCGCCAGACCAGCGCCAGGAACAGGCCGATCAGCAGCAGCGAACCGAGCAGGCCAAACTCCTCGGCGTACACGGCGAAGACGAAATCGGTATGCGCTTCGGGCAGGTAGAACAGTTTCTGCACACTTTCGCCAAGTCCGACTCCGAACCATTCGCCACGCCCGATCGCGATCAACGACTGGGTGAGCTGGAAGCCGGAGTTGTAGGGGTCCGCCCAGGGATCGAGGAAGGCCGTGAGGCGATTCATGCGATACGGTGATGCGATCGCAAGTGCCGCCATGCCGACGACCGCTGCAGAGAAGAATACGATGAAGTCGCGAAAGCGTGCACCGGCAACGAACAACATCACGAGCGCAGTCGCGAGCAATACGACGGCCGCACCGAAGTCCGGCTCGCGGAGCAGCAGGACGCACGCGAACGTCAGGACGAGCATTGGTCGCAGGAAGCCCACGAACTCTTCGCGCAGCGCCTTACTGCGACGGACCAGGTAGCCGGCGAGGTACAGCAGGATACACAGGCGCGCGGGCTCGGAAACCTGCAGGTTTATGATTCCCACGCGCACCCACCGACGGGCGCCGTTGACCTCGTAGCCGATGCCTGGCGCGAGTACGACGACAAGCAGCGCGATTCCCAGCAACAGCATCAGCGGGCCGAGGCTGCGCCACACCTGCATCGGGATGAACAGGCAGGCACCAGCTGCGGCAATGCCGATAACGGCCGCGAGCAGCTGTCGCTGCAGGTAAAAGAACGGATTTTCGGTCAGGTTGTCGGAGATCGAGATCGATGCCGAAGCGAGAATGACGAAACCGCCGAGCAGCAGCGCAAGGACGAGCGCCAGCAGTACCCGGTCGAGCTGCAGCTCGGTGCGCAGACGGGCCGGGAACGGCATGCTGGCAACCTGCGAGCTCATCGCCTCAGGCCCTCCACGGCTTCGATAAAGGCCTCACCCCGTGCCATGTAGTTATCGAACATGTCGAAGCTCGCGCAGGCCGGCGCGAGCAGGACCGTATCCTCGGACTCGGCACAACTTGCGGCCATGTGCACAGCCGATTCCATGCTGTCCGCGAAGTGAACTGGCATGACCGTGTCCAGTGCATGTGCAATCTTCTCGGCGTCCTGCCCGATGAGCACGGCGCCGCGCAACTTGCCTTCGACGGCCTCGGCGAGTTCGACAAAATCGCCGCCCTTGCCATCGCCACCGGCGACGAGCACCAGCATGCCCTCGACCGAGTTGATCGAGGCAATGGCCGCTGCGACGTTGGTTGCCTTCGAGTCATTGATGTAGTCCACGGCGCCGATGCGCGCGACAAACTGCATGCGATGCGGCAGACCGGGAAACTCGACGAGCACCTGCAGCATGGCAGTACGATCGAGACCCAGTAAATCTCCAGCAGCCAGCGCGGCCAGAGCGTTGAGCTGATTGTGAATGCCGTACAGGGCCAGGTCGCGTACGGTCAGGAGCAGCACCTCGCCACAGGCCAGGTACTTCTCGCCATCCTCTTCCCGGATCCCGTACTGGTCTGCCTCTGGCTTATCGAGACCGAAGGTCACGACACGACCGCAACGCGCAGCCCGCTCGGCTGCCACCTCGTCGCTGCGATTGACGACAGCCGCGGCTGCCTGATCGAAGACCCGGTACTTGGCTTCGCGGTACTCGTCCTCGCTCGCGTGCCAATCGAGATGATCCGGCGAAACATTGAGCAGCATCGCAACTGCGGCGGGTAATTTCTGCGTGCGCTGGAGCTGGAAGCTCGACAGTTCGAGCACATAGAGGTCGGGCGCGCCGGCCGCGAGCAGGTCGAGCGCAGGCTCGCCGAGATTGCCGCCGGCCAGGGCGTTGCGACCAGCAGCCCGGCACATGTGATACAGCAACGTCGTCACCGTGCTTTTGCCGTTCGAGCCCGTCACTGCAATGAATGGCTTCGCGGCATCCCGTGCGAACAGCTCGATGTCCGAGATAATCTCGATGCCCTTGGCACGCGCCTTTTTCAGGACGGAATTGCTGTCCGGAACCCCCGGCGATGCAATTACCCGGCTGACCGCCCTGGGCAACGTGTCCTTGCCAAGCTGCAGCTTCGCGTCCGGCAGCAGCTCTTCGAGTTCCTCGATCCCGGGCGGCTCGTTGCGAGAATCATAAAAGATCGCACTGCTGTCGTGGCGCTTCAGGTAGCGCGCAATCGACAATCCTGTCGCGCCCAGGCCCACGACCAGGTCTTTGTCCTTTGTCGACTTCGTTGCGCTCATCGGATCTTCAGACTCGCGAGTCCGATCAGCACGAGGATGACCGTGATAATCCAGAATCGAACGATGACCTTGGGCTCGGCCCAGCCTTTCAGTTCGAAGTGATGGTGCAGCGGCGCCATGCGGAACACGCGCCTGCCGGTCAGCTTGAAAGACGCTACCTGGATCATGACCGAGAGCGTCTCGACGACGAACACGCCACCCATGATGGCGAGCACGATCTCCTGGCGCACGACGACGGCGACAACACCAAGCGCTCCCCCGAGTGCGAGCGCGCCGATGTCACCCATGAACACCTGCGCCGGGTAGGTGTTGAACCACAGGAAGCCGAGGCCTGCGCCGGCGAGTGCCGTGCAAAACACGAGAATCTCGCCTGTGCCAGCGATATACGGAATGCCCAGATAGCCGGCGAAGTTAATGTGGCCGGTGACGTAGGCGAAGATGCCGAGTGCGCCACCGACGAGGACGGTCGGCATGATCGCCAGGCCGTCGAGGCCATCAGTAAGGTTGACTGCATTACTGAAGCCGACAATAAAAAAGTACGTTACGACGACCTGGAACCAGCCGAGGGGGACGGCAAGGTCTTTGAAGTAGGGAATCAGGAGCGAGGTCTGCACCTCGTCCGTCGCCGTAACGTACAGGGCAATGGCGGCAATCAGGGCCGCCGCAGACTGCCAGAAGAGCTTCTGTTTCGCCGAGATGCCGGCGGGGTTCTGCAGGACCAGTTTGCGGTAGTCGTCGACGTAGCCGATGACGCCGAACGACAGCGTCACGAACAGGACGATCCACACGTACATGTTCTCGAGGTTGGCCCACAGCACCGTCGAGATCGAGATTGCGGCGAGGATCAGCGTACCGCCCATCGTAGGCGTGCCGGCCTTGAGCAGGTGCGTTTCCGGCCCCTCCTCGCGGACGGGTTGCCCGAGCTGGTTGACCTCCAGGCGCTTGATCATGCGCGGGCCGATAATGAACGAGATCACGAGCGCCGTGAGTGCTCCGAGGATCGCGCGCATGGTCAGGTAATTGAAGACATTGAAACCCGATTCGAACTGCGCGAGGTATTGAGTGAGATAGAGCAGCACGATCAGGCCTCCAGTCTCACGTCTTCGGGTTCGCGCAGCGCGGCGACGACGCGCTCCATGCGCATCGAACGCGATCCTTTCACGAGCACGTTGATGCCGGTCGTCAGCTCCGCACTCAGGAGGTCGTTGAGCGTGTCGATGGAGCTGAAACTCTGCCCCTGCTCGCCGAATCCCTCGGCTGCGTGACGCGCCAGGTCGCCGAACGCGAACAAGCGGTCCACACCGCTTGCCCGCGCGGCTTCTCCAACCTCGCGGTGCAGCCGCGCTGCTTCATCCCCGAGTTCCTTCATATCGCCGAGTACCAGCCAGCTTTCGCCCGGCAGCGATGCCAGGAAGTCCGCCGCCGCGATCACCGACAGCGGATTAGCGTTGTAACTGTCGTCGAACAACGCGGCGCCGCGCAGTCCTTGCACTGGCTGCAGGCGGCCATCGACCGGCGCCGCGGCCTCCAGCCCGGCACGAATCTCATCGATGGATACGCCCAGTGCGTGCGCCACGGCTGCCGCGGCACAGGCATTGCGTACGTTGTGGATGCCTGGCAGCGGCAGGGATACCGGCACAGCAGCGTCGCCGATGCGCAGCGTGAAATCCGATCCCGCGGCACCCGGTACGATGTCCTTAGCGCGCACGTCCGCGGATTCGGCGAAGCCAAAGCTGATGCAACGGGTATCGGCAACAAGCGTCGCCCAGTAATCGAAATAGTGATCGTCGGCATTGAGCACGGCGGCTTGCGGGCGTTGCTCGTTCTGCAGGATTTCGCCCTTGGCACGTGCGACGCCGTCGAGCGACCCGAAGCCTTCGAGGTGCGCCTCGCCGGCGTTCGAAATCACGACGACGTCGGGACTGGCAAGCGTCGCGAGGTAGGCGATCTCGCCGGCATGGTTGGCGCCCATCTCCAGCACCGCGTAGCGATGCGACGTGTCGATGCGCGCCAGCATCAGCGGCATTCCGATGTCATTGTTGAGGTTGCCCTGGGTCGCGAGCGTTGGAGCAACCCGACCGAGGCACGCCGCGATCAGTTCCTTGAGGGTGGTCTTGCCGTTACTGCCCGTGACACCAACGACAGTCACATCATGTTCTTTACGCCAGGCGGCGCCGAAGCGACCCAGCGCAGCCTTCGTGTCTTCGACCTTGATCTGGGCGATGGCGTCGTCGCCGAGCCTCGACACGACCGCGCCTGCCGCTCCGCTGTCGCGAGCCGCGACGAGATAATCGTGACCGTCAAAATTCGGTCCCTGCAGCGCGAAGAACAGCTCGCCATCGCGCAGCGTCCGGGTATCGGTACTCACGCCGGCAAATGCATGGTCTTCACCATGCAGCACCCCATGCATGCTGGTCGCGGCAGCAGCCAGGTTCGCGATCATTGCGAACCCTCCTTTGCCGCCAGTGCTGCCTGTGCCACTGCATAGTCGGAAAACGCCGTGCGCACACCCTGCGCTTCCTGGTAGGCCTCATGGCCCTTGCCCGCGACCAGCACGACATCGTGCTCTGCCGCACCGTCGATCGCCCAGGCAATAGCAGCAGCACGGTCTTCGATGATGGTCGCCTGCTCCGGGTGCACCAGGCCCGCAACGATGTCATCCATGATCGCGGACGGGTCCTCACCACGCGGGTTGTCGGTCGTGATGACCAGCCGGTCCGACTGGCGTTCCGCCGCTTTGCCCATCTGGGGGCGTTTGCCGCGGTCACGGTCGCCCCCGCAGCCGAATACGCACCACACCCGGCCACGGCAGTGCGCTCGCAGGGCACGTAATGCACACTCGAGCGCGAGCGGTGTGTGGGCGTAGTCGACGAAAACAGCAGGCCCTGCCGTGGCCACGCGTTGCATGCGGCCAGGGGGTGCCTCGAGCTGCGACATGACATCGCAGGCCTGCTCGAAGGCCACTCCTTTTAAGAGTAGTAGCGCCAGGACCAGCGCCGCGTTGGCGACATTGAAGTCGCCGGGCAGCCTGAGCGAGAAGCTGCCGCTGCCCCACGAGCTGATGAACGAGATGTCCGATCCGTGCTCGGTTGCCACGACGGCGCGCACGAACAGGTAAGGCCGGCCGTTGGCCACGCGATCGAAATGCGTTGACACGGTAACCACGTCCGTGCCAAACAGCGCGGCGAGCTGCATCCCGTAATCGGAATCTATACTGATGACCCGGTGCTTCGGATCATAATCGGTGAACAGGCGCGCCTTGCTCTCGAAGTACTCCCGCATGTCGGCGTGGTAATCGAGATGATCGCGCGAAATGTTCGTGAAGAGTGCCGTATCGAAACGCACGCCATCGACGCGTCGCTGTGCCAGCGCGTGCGACGACACCTCGATCGCGGCACTCGCAGCGCCAGCATCGACGAAGCCGGCCAAACGGTGGTGCAACTCGACGACGGGCGGTGTCGTCATGCCATTGGCGTTAACAACCTCACCGACGCCATAGCCCAGCGTCCCCAGGTAGCCGCAATGTTCGCCGACGAACTCCGCGGCCTGCGCAATCATCCAGGCAACGGTCGTCTTGCCATTGGTGCCCGTAATGCCGATAACGTCGAGCCTTTCGGACGGCCGGCCGTAGAAGCGGTTCGCAATTTCGCCCAGCTTGCCGGCAAGATCGGGCACGGCGATCGTCGGGATTTCCGTGTCGGCCGGTTTGCTGCCCGTGGTTGCGTCCCAGGCGATGGCAACAGCGCCCGCCCTGGTCGCCTCGGCGATAAAGTCGAGACCGTGCGAGGTCAGGCCCTGGACCGCGAGGAACAGGTCACCCGCCTCGAGCCTGCGGCTGTCGCTCGCGATGCCGTGCACGGGCAGCGCCGGCGCTGTTGCGAAACCGTCGAGTAGAGCGGCTAGCGTGGGCGCAGTCGTCATGCGTTCGGCAGGCATGCTCATTGGCTCTCCGTCCAGGTGGCCATGGCCTGCATAACGTTGCCTGGGTCCCGCGCGGGCAATGCGTCGGGCGGAACGGCCAGGAGCCGCAGCGACTCGGACATGACGTCGGCAAACACGGGAGCAGCGACGTCGCTGCCGTAATAAAGCTTGCCGCTTGGCTCGTCGATGACGACCACCGTGGCAAGGCGCGGATCACTCGCAGGCGCGAGGCCGGCAAAGATCGAAATGTACTTGTCCTCGGAGTAACCGCCCGTGGCGAACTTCCATGCGGTTCCCGTCTTGCCCGCGATGCGGTAACCATTGACGGCGGCCTTGGTGCCCGTACCGCCGGGGCGCACGACTTCTTCGAGCATGCGACGCACCGCGTTCGCCGTATCCGTGGACAGGACCTGGTCGCTCTCGGGTGGCGCATCGAGGGCGACCAGCGAGATGGGACGCAGTTGGCCGCCATTGCCGATCGCAGCGTAGGCCTGCGCGAGCTGCAGCGGCGTTACTGAAATTCCGTAGCCGTAGGCGAGTGTTGCCTGGCTGATCGGGCGCCAGTTGCTGTAGTGGGTCAGCATGCCGGCCGACTCGCCGGGGAAGCCGCTCGTCGTCAGCTCACCGAGTCCGAACTGCGTCATGGTTTCCCAGAGCTGATCGGGCTGCAGCGTCATCGCAAGCTTCGTGATTCCGACGTTCGAAGAACGCGCGAGAATCGTGGTCAGGCTGACACGCCCGAGGTTGCGCGTGTCCTCGATCTTCTTGGGGCCGACGACGATGAAACCGGGCGCCGTATCGATGATGCTCGACGGCCGGTACTGGCCGCTCTCGAGCGCCGCGGCCACGACCAGCGGCTTGAGGCTCGAGCCCGGCTCGAAGATGTCGGTGATCGCGCGATTTCGGTAGCGTTCGGCCGCCAGCTGCGAGCGATCGTTCGGGTTGTAGGTCGGCTGATTGACCATCGCCAGGACCTCGCCCGTGTGGACGTCGAGCACGACGATGGAACCCGAGCGTGCGTTGTGAGCCCGGATCGCGCGTTTTAGCGTGCGGTATGCGAGGTACTGAAGACGCAGGTCGATGCTCGTGCGCAGGTCCTTGCCGTGATGCGGCGGCCGGATGCTTGCAACGTTTTCGATCGAGCGGCCGAGCCGGTCCTTGAGTACGCGCTTGGCGCCGGACTCTCCGGCCAGCCAGTGATTGAAGGCAAGCTCCAGTCCTTCCTGCCCTTCGTCATCGATGTTCGTAAACCCGACCAGGTGCCCCGCCACTTCGGATGCCGGGTAATAGCGCCGGTATTCGCGCTGCACGCTGATGCCGGGGAGTTTCAGGGCGAGGACTTCCTCGGCCTGTTCCGGGTTCAGGTGCCGCTTCAGGTACAGGAACTCCTTGTCCATGCTGCGCGTGATGCGGCGCATCAGCATCTGCGAATCGACGCCGAGCGTAGTGGCGAGCTTCGGGATGCTATCGACGGCGGGCGCGAATTGCCGCGGGTTCACCCAGATCGAATCGACCGGTGTACTGATTGCCAGCGGCTCGCCGTTACGATCGGTGATCGTGCCGCGGTGCGCTGAGATCTTCTCGGTGCGCAGGTGACGGGTGTCAGCCTGTTCGTTGAGGAATTCCTTGTCGAGCACCTGCAGGTGCACGGCACGCGCGACGAGCATCGTGGCAACGAGTGCGAAGAACGCTATTACCAGCGACACCCTGCCCGTAAATCGCCGGGCAGCCTGCTGTTTTGTTTCCGCGCCTCGCCTCATGGACGTTCGATGACAAATATTTCCGTGGTGTCGGGACGCACCAGTGACAGGTCGTCCGTGGCAACCTGTTCGATGCGGGCATGCTGGGCCCAGGTGCTCTGTTCGATCTGCAACTGGCCCCATTCGATGTTCAGTTCGTCGCGTTCTTGCGTGAGCCGCTCCAGCTCTACAAACAGCTTGCGCGATTCGTGCTTCGTGTAGACCAGCGCCATGCCGCTCATAACGCATACGAGTGCGAAGACGAAGACCAGCAGAAACGACTGTCGCCGGGCCTGCATCAGGTCCGCTCCGCAATGCGCAGGCGAGCGCTGCGCGCCCGCCGGTTGGCTGCGACTTCTGCTTCGTTCGCCGTGATCGGCTTGCCGACAATCGCGAGTTTCGGCCGGTGCTCCTCGGGAATGTCCGGCATACCCCGGTATTGCTCGGGCTCGCGCGAGGCGTCGCGCATGAAGCGCTTCACGATGCGATCCTCGAGAGAGTGGAAGCTGATCACGCAGAGTCGCGCACCCTTCTTCATGACAGCGACGGCCTGCCCGAGGGCTGACTCGAGCTGCCCCAGCTCGTCGTTGATCGCAATGCGGATCGCCTGAAAGGTCTTTGTTGCCGGATGAATCTTCTCGCCACGTTGCGGTCGCGCCGCTTCCACGATGTGCGCAAGTTGCGCAGTGCGCGAGATCGGCATATCGGTGCGTGCCTCGACAATGGCGTGCGCGATTCGACGTGCGTAGGTCTCCTCACCGAACTGCTTCAGCACCCTTGTCAACTCCCGCTCTTCCACAGTCGCCAGCCAGTCACTGGCCGGCGTGCCTGAGTCCGGGTCCATGCGCATATCGAGCGGGCCATCGCGGAGGAAACTGAAGCCTCGATCGGCTTCATCCAGCTGTGGTGAGGAGACGCCCAGGTCGAAGAGGAGTCCGTCGACCTCGCCGACGAGACCTTTCTCTTCAATGATTTGTCGCATTTGCGCAAAACTGCCCCTGATCAATTCGAATCGTGGGTCCTGCAAGAGAAAGTCCGGAGCTGTGGCAATGGCCTCAGGATCCCGATCGATTGCAACCAGGCGGCCTTGTTCCCCAAGCTGTTGCAGAATTTCCTTGCTATGTCCCCCGCGACCGAACGTTCCATCGACGTAACAGCCGTCTGGTCTTATTTTCAGCCCCTGTAGGACTGGCCCCAGCAGCACCGGCACATGCGCGTTGCTGCTCATGGTTTGAACACGAACCTAGAACGCGATCGACTCGAGGTCGGGCGGCAACTCACCGTCATCGTCCTGACCGAGCCATGCATCACGTTTTTCGTTCCAGGTCGCCTCATCCCAAAGTTCAAACTTGTTCCCCTGCCCGATCAGCATCGCCTGGCGTTCAAGGCTGGCGAACTCCCGCAGCTCCTTGGAGACGAGAATTCGCCCGCTGGCATCCATGTCGACCTCGGTCGCATAACCGACCATAATCCGCACGATGCGACGGGCAGCTTTGTTCATACTGGGCAGGCGCACGAGCTTGCGCTCGAGCTCTTCCCAATCAGGCAAGGGATAAACGAGGAGGCAGTGATCCTTATCGACAGTAACGACGATCTGGCCATCACAACGGGACGCGAACCGCTCCCGGTAACGGGTCGGTATTGCCATACGCCCTTTGGCGTCCAACGTGACTTTGGTGGCCCCACGAAACACGATTTTGTCGATGGCCCCCGATTTCGCTCTTCTGGCGCGAAAAACGGGCGGACAGCCCATCTCCTCCCACTTTTACCCACTTTTCAACACTATAGGGAACGGCCCTTGTGCGGGTCAACAAACAATCTCTAATAATTGTTGTTCTACAGTGACTTAGAGGCGTTCAAGTGGCTCAATCAGGGCGAAATATGGCAGGTTTCGCGCGAACAAAATCAACGGCTTATACCGACTTCTTCGAGAAGGTTTGAAAGATAGGCCGCGACTCGGTGACAGGCGCGGTACGCGGACCGGTTCTGCGCTGATTTGCGCGAAGGTGGAAAAGCCGAAGCCGGCGATAAGCCGGGTTCTGTCGAGGACAGTCATTCATCTGGGACAGCCGTCACCGGCTGCCTCGTGCGACCTACCCGGAAGCCCGCTCGGAACCGGCGGATTGCTCCCCTACATGGTCTTGCTCCGGGCGGGGTTTACCGTGCCGCGAACTGTTGCCAGTCGCGCGGTGCGCTCTTACCGCACCATTTCACCCTTACCTGCGATGCAGGCGGTATATTTTCTGTGGCACTTTCCGTGGGCTCACGCCCCCCAGGCGGTACCTGGCGCCCTGTCCGAAGGAGCCCGGACTTTCCTCCACAGCGTATGCTGCAGCGACTGCCTGGCCGACTTCGGCTCTTCCGGACGCGATTCTACCTCAATGCTCACCGGTCTTTCAGCCGAACCAGGCGTTCATATAGCGCGTTCTTCTTCTGACCCGTGATTTCGGCTGCGACCTGCGCTGCATCTTTCGCGCTGAGCTTGTCGGCCAGTATGTCAAGCAGGCGGTCCGCGTCGATACTCGCGGTGGCGGGCTCCCCGGCCCCACCGACGACCACGACGAACTCTCCCTTGCCGACAATCCTGCCGTCATCCACCTGGCGCAGCAGCTCGCCCAGCGTCGCGTTGACGGACTGCTCATGCAGCTTGGTCAGTTCACGCCCGATGAACGCGGGACGATCCGCGCCGAACGCGCCAACCATATCGTCAAGACTTGCGCCGATCCGGTGCACGGACTCGTAGAAGACCATCGTGCGCGTCTCGTCGGCAAGCGCCTGCAGCCACTTGCGACGCGCCGCCCGCCTTGGCGGCGGGAAGCCATCGAAACTGAAGCGGTCGGTCGGCAGGCCCGCCACCGACAATGCCGCAGTCAGCGCGCTCACACCCGGCACCGGTTCCACCCGGATGCCGTTCTCGTGTGCCGCCGCAACCAGGCGATAACCCGGGTCGCTGACCAGCGGCGTCCCGGCATCGCTGACGAGCGCGACGTCCTTACCACTTTCAAGTGCATCGATGACGCCATGCAGGGCCTGACTTTCGTTATGATCGTGCAGTGCCATAAGTGCGGCTTTTGCCCCGAAAGACGATAGCAATCGCCTGGTGTGGCGAGTATCCTCGGCGGCTACGAGATCCACCGAAGCGAGCGTCTGGCGTGCTCGCGGTGTCAGGTCTTCAAGGTTGCCGATCGGTGTGGCTACTACGAACAGGGTGCCGCTCATCTGGCCAGGAATCCGTTTTGGGTAAGGAATATATGACTGGTTCGCTGCGACATCCTGCACGGGAACGACGAATGCTTGCAAGCATCGTCGCCCTGTTGCTCCTACTGGCTGGTTGCGAGTTGCCCGGCATCGGCGGACCCTCGAGCTCCGCAGAGAATCGGGCGGCGCGTATGGCGCGCAATGCCGAACATGATGCAGCGGCGGATGCCTACATGGAACTGGCCGTCGATGCCGTCGGTACCGAGCGTGATCGTTATACGCTGCTGGCCGTCGAACAGTATCTCGATGCCGGTGATGTCTATCGGGCGCGCGGTAATTTCCGCAATGTTCCGCGCCCGACCTCGGGTGACCTGGAGCCGCTGTGGACGACCAATCGCGCGGCGCTGTATCTCTACAGCGGCGCGTCGGAGAAAGCCCTCGACCTGCTCGAACCATTGAGCCGCCGACCCCTGAGCCGGCGTGATCGCCTGCGCGTCGAGGTGTTGCGCGCCGATGCGTGGATCCAGCAGCAGGATCCGGCACGCGCGGTCGAGCTTATGACGCAACGCGAGTCGTGGGTCGAGGACCGTCGCGGGATCGAGCAGAATCGCAAGCGCCTCTGGCAGGGCCTGATGGTCAGCAGCCCCCAGGTGCTGCGCAGCGCGGCCGAGATCGCGATCGACCCCGGGATCCGGGGCTGGCTTGCGATCGGCTCAGTGGCCGCGGCGACGGGGCAACAGGGCGTAGGCTGGAGCAACGCCTACGTCCGCTGGCGTGAGCAATATCCCGGGCATCCGGCGATGACCGTTCTTCGTGACCTCGATCTTCCCGAGCACCTGCTGCTCGATTACCCGCGTCAGATCGCGCTGCTGCTGCCACTATCCGGCAGAAACGCGAGCGTCGGCCGGGCGATCCAGAACGGTTTCCTCGGCGCCTACTTTGCGACGGCGTCGGGACTCGACGACCGGCAGAACGTACGCATTTACGACGTCAATGCCGAAGGCGGCGCGGGCGCTGCCTATGCCAGCGCCGTGGAGGAAGGGGCAGAGTTCGTCGTCGGCCCGCTTCTCAAGTCGAACGTGGTCGAACTTGCCAACGACATCCTCGTACCGGTGCCGGTGCTGACCCTCAACTACCTGCCTGATGACACGCTCGCGCCGCCCGGTCTCTACCAGTTCGGGCTGGCGCCTGAAGACGAGGCCATGTCCGCAGCGCAACGCGCACTGCAGGACGGTCACCAGCGCGGAGTCGCCCTGGTGCCCAACAACGACTGGGGCCGGCGTCTCCTGACGACGTTTGTCACCGAGTTCGAGGGCCTGGGTGGAGAGCTTCTCGACTACCGCAGCTACACGCCGGGCAAACAGGACTTCTCCGATGAGATCGAGACCCTGATGGGGCTGGCCGGCAGCGTACAACGGTACCGACGCCTGCGCGCGAACATTGGAGGCGCACTGCAATTCGATCCCCGCCGCCGCCAGGATACCGACTTTATCTTCCTGGCCACGGATGCACCGGCAGGCCGCCTGCTCAAGGCCCAGCTGAAGTTCCATTACTCGGGTGATATCCCGGTCTACTCCACCTCGGCGGTCAATGCGATGGACGGCCGCTCGAACTCCGACCTTAATGGCATCATGTTTGCCGACACCCCGTGGGTCGTGGACCCGCAGCCGTGGATTGCGCATCTGCCGGCTCAGTTCGATGAGTTCTGGCCCGAAGAGCGGCGCATCACGCGCCTGCACGCGATGGGGTACGACGCGTACAACCTGATCGCGTCGCTGTACGCGGCTCGCGGTGGATCGATGTCGGAACTCGAAGGTGCGACCGGAACCCTGTTCCTCGACAACAGTGGCCGCGTGCATCGTCGCCTCGCCTGGGCGCAGTTCCAGGGGGGCGAAGTGGTCGCGCTTCCCGAGCCCGACGCTATCGGCGGGCCCATCGAGGACATCAGCGACGACGGCGAAGTCATGGCGCCCGACGCTGCAGACGAAGCGCCGTGGGATCGCGACATCGTGGAGCTCTAGGCGAGCGCGCTGAGCAGCAGGCGTTTCGTTTTCTTATCGCCCGGGGCCTGTGCCCCGTGGCACGAAACTTCCGCGGCCGGGGCGGCGAGATCGACCTCGTCATGCTGGACGGCCAGTGCCTGACGTTCATCGAAGTCCGATACCGAAGTTCCAGCCAGTTTGTCGACCCCTTGCTGACAGTCGACCA
The DNA here is from genome assembly GCA_041574455.1 of Woeseiaceae bacterium. Taxonomy (GTDB): domain Bacteria; phylum Pseudomonadota; class Gammaproteobacteria; order Steroidobacterales; family Woeseiaceae; genus UBA1847. Next base: position 21,392 of record JBFFOM010000005.1, read on the forward strand.
ACGAAAGCAACGCAAACTGGTACATGCGGCCGCGTTGTTCCTCTCGCGACACCGCTTCTACACGAATCACAGTACGCGATTCGATGTTGTGGCGATTGACGAAAACGGGATTCGCTGGGTGCGCGACGCATTCAGACCGGACGATGTCACGCAGTAAACCGACGCGCAGAGCATCTCCGCACACACTGCGCTATGGATGCGGAGATGCTCTCCGCGTCGGTCTGATTACTTGACGATGGTCAGGTGAGGACGCGAACGCGTCTCCTCGACATCCTGCTTGAGCTCCGGCGGCTCATTCTGCTCGGCATCATGCGAGAAGATCATGCCCTGCCCCGTCTCGCGGGCATAGATGCCGAGGATCGAACGAACCGGCGTCCAGACGTCGAAAGGCACACCGCCAAAGCGCGCGCGAAAGCTGACCGAATCATTGGTCAGTTTGAGATTGTGCGCCGCGGACTCGCTGATATTCAGGATGATTTTGCCGTCTTTTACGTGCTCCTGCGGCACGGTCACACCATCGAGGGACGTATCCACGACGATATGCGGCGTATGGCCGTTATCCGTCATCCACTCGTGCATCGCACGAATGAGATACGGACGTTTTGAACGACTTGCGAGGTTCAATGGTCTTCCAGAGTGTTTGCCAAACCCTGCAGCTACTTTACCACTGTTTAAGGGAACTGCGTGCAACTCGACATAACGCGCATGAGTGTTACCTGCGGATCAGACGTTGGATGCTGAGACATCGAGCGAACGCCGCGAGACAGCCCGCCATTCTGCATGTGGTCGGCAGACTCCGCCGGGTTCGTGCCTTATGTTGGGCCGGGACACGGCTCCTACAAACGCATTTCCTGTTCGAGTTCCGTCAGGCTCTGCTGGAAGGAGCGGCGTGCGCATACACGTTTCATGTACTCCTCGATGGCACTTGCGCCGGAGCCGAGTTCGATTCCGTACACGGGCAGTCGCCACAGGAGCGGTGCAATCGTGCAATCGACGAGCGAAAACTCGTCGCTGAGGAAATATGACCTCGCGGCGAACAGCTCGGCGCTCTGCAGGATGCTCTCACGCAACATCTTGCGGGACTTGGTGCCTAGCTTGCCCTCCGCATTGCCCTCTGCTTCCTCGGCAATCGAATACCAGTCGGTCTCGATACGGAACAGCGCAAGGCGGAACTGCGCACGCGTAACCGGATCGACGGGCATGAGCGGCGGATGCGGGAACCGTTCATCAAGATACTCGATGATGACACGCGAGTCGTACAGCGTGAGATCGCGATCGACCAGCGTCGGTACCGTGTGGTACGGGTTGAGGTCCATAAGGTCCTCGGGAAGATCCGGCCCCGGTACATTGGCGATCTCGATGTTGATGTTCTTCTCGGCCAGCACCAGGCGGGCCCGGTGACTGTGAATGTCGGTCGGACGCGAGAACAGGGTCATGACCGATCGCCGGTTGGCTACAACTGCCGTCATTTCACGTCCTTCCATATCTGCTTCTTGAGCTGCGCAGCAAGAATAAAGAAAAAGATAAGAAACATCAGGACCCAGACACCCAGCTTGCGGCGATCCTGGCGGATCGGCTCGGCAATGAAAGCCAGGAAATTGGTCGTGTCACGAACGAACTCATCGTAATCCTCGGCGTCCATCGAGCCCGCCGACAGAATCTCGAATCCCTCGAATGTCGTGGTCACTGAACCGTCCTCGTTTTCGTGATGTGAGAAGTTCGCTGTCTGGTGGCCCTGCAGCTCCCAGAGTACGTGGGGCATGCTCGTACCCGCAAGTACGATATTGTCAACGCCCGAAGGGCTGTCCGGCGCAACATAGAAACCCCTGAGAAAGTTGTACACGTAGTCAGCGCCGCGTGCGCGTGCCATCAATGACAGGTCAGGCGGTGCCTTGCCGTACCAGCGAGCACCATCTTCAGGGGGCATCGCCGAGATGATCGTTTCAAAGGTCTTTTCGGCATTGAACATCAGGTTATCAATCAGCTGCTCTTCGGACAGATCGAGTTTCTTGCCAATCGTATTGAAACGCACGTACTGCGCCGAGTGGCAACCGGAACAGTAGTTCATGAAGTTGCGCGCACCGCGCTGCAGCGACGCAACGTTGTCCAGGTCGATGTTCGAAGGTTCGAGGTGGACGGAACCGCCTGCGGCCATCGCCTGCGACGCTGCCGCGCACAGCGCCAGCACACTGACGTGTTTCTTGATGTTAGTCATGGTAGACCACCCTCTCCGGAACGGGCTTCGTCTTGTCCTTTGCAGTGTAGAAGGGCATCAGCAGGAAGAACGCGAAGTACAGGACCGAGAAGACTCGCGCCAGCATGACGTAGGTCGGCGTTGCGGCCTGCAGGCCGAGCCAGCCGAGCGTCACGAACGAGACCACGAAGATCGTCAATGCCGTCTTGTACATCCAGCCGCGATAACGAATCGACTTGACGCGACAGCGATCGAGCCATGGCAGGAACACCGGCAGTACCACGGCAATCGCAAACAGAATGAAGCCCCACAGCTTGTCGGGAACCGCGCGCAGGATCGCGTAATACGGCGTGTAATACCAGACCGGTGCAATGTGCTCCGGTGTGGCCGTCATGTTCGCCGGTTCGAAGTTCGCATGTTCGAGGAACAGGCCACCCATTTCCGGCGCGAAAAATACGACCGCGCAGAAGATCATCAGGAATACGATGATGCCGACCAGGTCCTTGGACGTGTGGTACGGATGGAACGCAACACCATCGAGCGGCACGCCGTCGGGGCCCTTGTTCTCCTTGATCTCGATGCCGTCCGGGTTGTTCGACCCGACCTCGTGCAGTGCCACAATGTGGACGAATACGAGCCCGATCAGCGCCAATGGCAGCAGGATGACGTGTAACGCAAAGAATCGATTGAGCGTGATGTCGGAGATGGAGTAGTCACCGCGAATGGTCTCGACCAGCGCATCACCGACAACGGGGATGGCCCCGAACAGCGAGATAATGACCTGGGCACCCCAGTAGGACATCTGGCCCCAGGGCAGCAGGTATCCGGCAAACCCTTCGGCCATGAGGACGAAGAAGATCAGCATACCGATCAGCCAGATGAGTTCACGCGGCTTCTTGTAGGAGCCGTAGAGCATCGCGCGAAACATGTGCAGATACACCACGACGAAGAAGAATGATGCGCCGGTCGAATGCATGTAGCGAATGAGCCAGCCCCATTCGACGTCGCGCATGATGTATTCGACCGAGGCGAAGGCCTCGTTCGCCGAGGGCTTGTAGTTCATCGTCAGGAAGATGCCGGTCAGCAACTGGTTTGCCAGCACAACGAATGCGAGGACCCCGAAGATGTACCACCAGTTGAAGTTCTTGGACGCGTAGTACTTGGTGACGTGGTACTCCATCGTCTCCGTGAACGGGAAACGATCATCGATCCACTTCATGAAGCCACCGCGCGGCTTGCCCACTTCTGCTTCGATTCTGGCCATTACGCTGCTCCCGTATCCTGGCCGATCAGGATAAGGTCATCCCTGACGAATCGGTGTGGCGGAACCCGCAGGTTGGTCGGCGCCGGAACACCTTTATATACGCGTCCGGCAAGATCGAATTTCGAGCCGTGGCACGGGCAGAAGAAACCGCCCTGCCAACCCTCCGCGGGGCGGACCTCGAAATCCTCCAGCGGGGCGCAGCCCAGGTGCGTACAGGAACCCTCGACGACGAGATACTCGCGACGAACCGACCGCGTTTCGTTGGCCGCATAGTCGGGCTGCTGGTCGATAACCTCGGAATTGGGGTCATCCAGCTCATCGACGACCGTCGACAGCCTTGACAGCATCTCTTCCGTCCGCCGCAGCACGAAGACAAGCTTGCCTCGCCAGATCACACGAATCATTTCGCCCGGCTTCATCGAGCCTAGCGGCACTTCGACCGGCGCGCCAAGTGCTTGAGCGCGGGCACTGGGCTTCAACGAGGAAATAAACGGGATCAACGCCATGCCGGCGCCAACCGCCCCTGTCACTACAGTAGCTACAGTCAGAAAATGACGCCTGTTGCGATCAAGGTCGTCTTCGGTCATCAGGCACTCCCATTAAGCCGCACTACTCACGGGACGGCTCTCGCGCTTTTTTGATTTGTGTCGAAACTGGTAGATTTGCAGCAAACCCGGTATACCGTCAGGATGACGGGTGCCCCGGACCTAGGTGCGGAACCACGCCGCATTATACACGCGGCCAATCAAAATTGGCTAGGCACCGGGAATGGTGAACTGAAAGGATTTGCAGGACGTCGCGTGCCAGAAATCAGGTCAGCGCTGGTGTTCATTTTGCAGTCGATCGTCGTTGGGCTGGCGGTCGCCTTTCTCGTCGTGCTCGTGCGACCCGACCTGATGCCCGGCTTTATCGAGGAGGGTCCGGCCAGCTATGCAGACGCCGTCGCCAGGAGCGCCGCCTCGGTCGCCAATATCTATACCAAGCGACTCGTCCAGGAAAGCGATGCGCTCACCGACCGCACGCGGTTTCGTATCGAAACGGCGTTCGCCTCGGCCGTGGTCATCGATGACGAGGGCTACCTGGTAACAAATTACCATGTCTTCGAGGAGGAACCGACTGAAATTCGGGTCGTGTTCGCCGATGGCCGCATTGCCGAACCGGCCATCGTCGGATTCGATGCGGAAACGGACCTCGCCCTGCTCCGCGTGACGATGCCCGACGTGCAGCCGATCGAGCTCGCCCGATCCGAGGAGCTTCGCATTGGCGACGTCGTCCTCGCCATCGGCAATCCTTACGGGTTGTCCACCTCGGTCACCCAGGGCATCGTCAGCGCGACCGGCCGTAACCTCTACCAGCTCGTGACCTTCGCAAATTTCATCCAGACCGATGCGGCGATCAATGCCGGCAATTCGGGTGGCGCGCTCGTCAACACACTGGGCCAGCTCGTTGGTATCAACGCGGCTGTTCTCGCCCAGGACACGGGCACCGAGGGCATCGGCTTCGCCATTCCGGTCGATCTCGTCCGCGGCGTCGTCGAGCAGATCAAACTACACGGCCGCGTCATCCGCGGTTACATGGGCTTGCTCCCGGACGACCTGACGGACTCCGAGCGGCTTGCCCATGGCATCGACGACAGCGCCGGCATCATCCTCATGGAAGTTTACGAAGGCGGTCCCGCGGCCGCGGCGGATCTTCGCGCCGGGGATATCATCGTGGCAATGAACGACATCCCCGTGTTCTCACGCCGCGACGCACTGCTGATTTCCGCAAGTACGACACCCGGCGACGCTGTTGAACTCACCGTGATCCGCGACGGACAACGCTTCACCACCACTGTCGTTGCGGGCGAGCGTCCCCAGGGACTCTTCGAGCCGGTCGACTAGACAGCGCCGGGTCTGAGTTACTCGAGGTTTAAGAACGGCGAGGCGTGTTCGGCTGCCTGTACCGTCGCGCCTGGTTGGCGTACCGGTGACGCGGTCAGACGATTCGGCGGATCGATGCCCCCAGTTGCCGGAGCTTCTCTTCGATGCGTTCATAACCCCGGTCAACGTGGTAGATGCGATCAACAATGGTCTCGCCTTCCGCCGCGAGACCGGCCAGAACAAGCCCCGCGGATGCTCGCAGGTCGGTGGCCATAACCGGAGCAGCCGTGAGCCTGTCCACGCCCGTGCAAATCGCGGTGTGTCCTTCGAGCTGGATGTCGGCACCCATTCGCTGCAGTTCGAGTACGTGCTGGAAGCGGTTTTCGAAGATCGTCTCGGTGATTGTGCCGACGCCTTCGGCCACCGCATTCATGGCACAGAATTGCGCCTGCATGTCGGTCGGGAATGCCGGGTATGGTGCCGTGCGTATGTCGATGGCCTGCGGTCGCCGCCCTTGCATGTCGAGCTCGATCCAGTCGGCGCCGGTTTCGATGTGGGCACCGGCTTCACCAAGCTTGATGAGCACGGCTTCGAGCGTCTCGGGAGCCGTGTTGACACAGCGCACCTTGCCGCCGGTCATGGCCGCGGCCACCAGGTACGTGCCGGTCTCGATGCGATCGGGCAGCACCGGGTAGCGGGTCCCGCCCAGCGCCGCGACGCCTTGCACGACGATCGTGCTGCTGCCGGCCCCTGCGATCTGCGCGCCCATGCCGGCCAGGAAACTCGCAAGGTCGGTCACTTCGGGCTCGCGCGCGGCATTCTCCAGCACGGTTTCCCCGTCGGCGAGCACGGCCGCCATCAGGAGATTCTCGGTACCGGTAACGGTAACCGTATCGAACACGATATGCGCACCCTTCAGGCGCTCGGCACGTGCCTTGATGAAGCCTTCTTCGACCTTGACGTTGGCGCCCATGGCTTGCAGACCGGCAACGTGCAGGTTGACGGGCCGCGCCCCGATCGCACAACCGCCGGGTAACGACACGTCGGCCTCGCCGAAACGAGCGACCAGCGGACCCAGTACCAGGATGGACGCACGCATGGTTTTGACGAGTTCGTAGGGCGCCTCGCGCTTATGGACATTGCGCGCATCGATTTCCACGCCCAGCTGATCGTCCACGGTGACTTTTGCACCGATCATCTGCAGCAGCGACAACATCGTCGTTACATCCTTGAGATGCGGGACGTTGCTGATCGTGACCGGCTCGCTCGCCAGCAGCGTCCCGGCCAGGATCGGCAGGGCCGCATTCTTCGCGCCGGAAATCCGGACCGTGCCGGAAATAGCCGAACCGCCTGCTATTGCGAGCTTGTCCAAGCTTCAGTCTCCACCCGTCGCCGCCCATTCAGCGGGCGTCAGCGCCTTGATGGAAAGCGCGTGAATCTCGTTCCCAACGAGCTCGCCGAGGCACTTGTACACTAGCTGGTGACGGGCGAGCGGGCGCTTGCCCTCGAATTCGGAGGCCACGACCAGTGCTTCGTAGTGCGTGTTGTCCTCGCTTGCCACGACAACGTGTGCATCGGCAAAACCGGCTTCGATCAATTGTGTGATGTCGGACGGGTCCATGACTCACTATTATGTGCTTAGATCAGGGGCGCGCAGTGTAACTGTAAATCCCCACGCTTCCTAACCAAATGCGCGGATTTGTGTATCATAGCCGGCCGATTCAGCAGCAATGACTATGCTCGGTAATTTCCTACTCGTGATTGCAGGCCTCGTGCTCCTGGTTTGGGGCGCGGACCGCTTTGTGCACGGTGCAGCCGCGACCGCCCGCAATCTCGGTGTGGCGCCCCTGCTGATCGGGCTAACCGTTGTCGCTTTCGCCACCTCGGCGCCTGAAATCCTAGTGTCCGTCGTGGCGGCCGTCCAGGGCGAGCCGGGTCTTGCCTTCGGCAATGCAATCGGCTCGAATATCGTCAATATCGGTCTCGTGCTCGGCGTGACGGCCCTCATCCGGCCGATCAAGCTCGAGTCAGCCACCCTGCGTCGCGAGATGCCCGCCATGCTGGCCGTCTCGCTGCTGACCGTATCGCTGTTTCTCGACCAGCACCTCAGCCGCATCGACGGCCTGGTCATGCTGACCGGCCTCGTCATCGTCATGGTATGGCTCGCCAGGCTTGGCACGCGCTCCGCGGCCAGTGATCCGATTGCCCGCGACTACGAGGCCGAGATTCCGACCGACGTTACGATGGTAATGGCCATCGTCTGGTCGGTTGTAGGACTCGGCACGCTGCTGGTCGGTGCAGACCTGCTCGTCGAAGGCGCCATCGGAATTGCCAAGCTGCTCGGCGTCTCCGAAGTCGTCATCGGCATTACGATCGTCGCACTCGGAACGAGCCTGCCCGAACTGGCGGTCTCGGTGGCCAGTGCCCTCAAGGGCGAGTATGGCCTCGCAATCGGCAATATCGTCGGCTCCAACATCTTCAACCTGCTCGCCGTCATCGGCGTCGCGGCCACGATCGCGCCCGCCGCCCTGCCACCGACGGTTCTGTCGCTGCATATCTTTGTCATGGTCGCGTTCACGCTCATCCTGTTCGCAATGACCTACGACTATGACGGCAGTGGCAAATTGTCGCGCCTCGAGGGCCTCGCACTGCTCCTGGCCTATATCGCCTACGGCAGTTACGTCGTCGCCCAAAACATTTAGAATACGGCGACTGCCGACTGCCGGGGGCGACACTTGCCTGACACGCTGACAAACGATGAGCTGCTCGCGCTGGCCGCGGACGTGCTCGATATCGAATCGCGCGCAGTTCGGGCGCTGCAGGATCGACTCGACGAGACTTTCATCGCGGCCTGCGACCTGTGCCTGACGATACCGGGGCGCGTTGTCGTGACGGGCATCGGCAAGTCCGGCCATGTCAGCAACAAGATTGCGGCTACCCTGGCATCGACCGGCACCCCGGCATTCTTCATGCATCCGGCCGAGGCGAGCCATGGCGATCTTGGCATGATCACGAGCCATGACCTGTTGCTCGCTGTTTCCTACTCGGGTGAAACGGCCGAACTCGTCACCATCCTCCCGGGCATCAAACGCATGGGCACACGGCTGCTGTCGATGACGGGCAATCCGCTATCAACCCTGGCGCGCGAGGCGGATATTCACCTCGACATCAGCGTTGCCGAGGAAGCCTGCCCGTTGAACCTTGCGCCCACCGCAAGCACGACGGCGACCCTGGCCATGGGTGATGCGCTGGCGGTCGCCCTGCTCAAGAGACGCGGCTTTACGGCAGAGGACTTTGCACGCTCGCACCCCAGTGGCAGCCTCGGCAAGCGCCTGTTGCTGCGAGTCTCCGACATCATGCATACAGGCGAGCGCATCCCGACTGTCACCGAGGACGTGCCCCTGCGTGACGCCTTGCTCGAGATGACCGACAAGGGCCTCGGCATGACTGCGATTGTCGATGATGGACGCCACATCCTTGGTATCTACACGGACGGCGACCTGCGCCGAACGCTGGATACGGGTGCCGATATCCGCACGACTGTCATGCGCGATGTGATGCACAGGAACTGCAGGACCGTAAGCGCCGACACCCTGGCCGCCGAAGCCCTGCACATGCTCGAGGAGAACAAGATCACGGGGCTGCTGGTCGCCGACGACAACAATGTCGTCATAGGCGCGCTCAACATCCACGACCTGTTCCGCGAGGGCCTGATGTGAGCAGCGAACTCGACAGGCTCAGGGAAATCAGGCTGATCGCTTTTGATATCGACGGGGTGTTCACCGACGGGCGCTTCCACCTCTCCGATGACGGTGTTGAGTCCAAGGCCTTCCACACCCAGGACGGTTACGGTGTGCGCAGGTTACTCGACGCGGGCGTCGCGGTTGCGGTCATCAGTGGTCGACGCTCCGGCGCCGTAGAGAAACGGATGGCTGAACTGGGTGTGCAGCACGTTATTCTTGGCAGCAAGGACAAGGTCGCCGCCCTCGACCAACTGGCGGCTGCGCTCGGCATCGAGGTCGCCGATTGCGGCTATGCCGGGGATGACATACCTGACCTTCCCTTGCTCGATCACGTCGGATTCTCGTTCGCCGTCGCCAACGCGGTCCAGGCGGTGCAGGAACGCTGCGCCCACGTTACCCGCCGACCCGGCGGCTCTGGCGCAGTCCGCGAAATCTGTGATCTCATCGTCGCGGCGAAAAGCGACTCAAGCGAATGAGCCCACGCACGCTTACGCTGATTATACTGCTGACGGCCGCCGCACTCGGCAGCTGGTACCTGGCACGCAGCAACCGGCCGGACGAGTCGACGGCCATTCCCTACGAAGTCCCGCACCAGGGCTACTACCTGAAGTCGGCACGCATCCTCGGCACGGACGACGACGGCAGCCTTCTGTACGAAATCGAGGCGGCCGAGGCACACCAGGAAGCCAGGGACCGCATCGAATTCACGGACGTCCGCGTGCGCTATTCGCCCGATGCCCGGATTCCCTGGGTCGTACACGCCGATGCGGCCACGCTGCGCGAGGGCAACCCACGGATCGCCTTGCGCGGCCACGTCCGGGCGGTTGGACGAAGTGGGGATGACGGCCAGGATACCGAGATTCGCACCCAGTACCTCGAATTCGACCCGGAGCGGTTCGTCGCGGAAACCGATGAACGCGTGCAGATTCGCATCGGCGCGCGCAGCCTGACGGCAACGGGCATGCTAGCATCGCTCAATGACAATACGGTCGAGCTGAAATCGAACGTCCGCGGGAAAATCGCTCCGTAATGAGAGGTATGGCAAACAAACCCTTACTGCGGCCGGGCCTCGCGGCCCTGCTGCTTGCGCCTGCCCTGGCGCTCGGCCAGATCGGCGACTTTGATATGCGCCTGCCGATGGACATCGACGCCGACAACACGACGATCGACGGCAAGAACTCCATGATTATCTTCAGCGGGCTGCGCCTCACCCAGGGCCGCGTCAGCATCCAGGCGGATGAAGGCCGCGCGACACGCATGGAACTCGAGGACAGCTTCTGGCATTTCGAAGGCAACGTAGTCATCGACGTGGGTGACGGACATATCGAATGCGAGAGCGCCGAGCTTTACTTCGATGAATTCCAGCTGCAGAACGCCATTGTGACCGGCCGGCCGGCCCTGTACGACCTGCAGCGGGCAGGTTCTGACGACATCACACACGCCGAGGCAGAGCGGCTCGATTATGACGTCAGTAAGGGTGTGATCCAGTTTTCGGGGCAGGCTACGATCACCGAAGGCGGTAACCAGATCTCCTCGAACGTGCTCGTGTACAACATCACGGAGCAGCGCATCAATGCCGATTCGTCGGGCGGGGAAGACGGCCGCGTGCGCATTACCTATACGCCCGCCAACGGCATCGAACCGCCAATCCCCGACGCAGACGAGGGCGACGAAGACAAGGACGACGAAGAGTCGCCATGAGCATCCTGAGCGTCCAGGATATCTCCAAGGCCTACAAGCTCCGCAAAGTGGTCAAAGAGTTGTCCCTCGAGATCAAGAGCGGCCAGGTTGTCGGGCTGCTCGGGCCCAACGGCGCAGGTAAGACCACGGCGTTCTACATGATCGTCGGCCTGATCGCAGCCGATAGCGGCAAGATCCTCCTCGACGGCAAGGACCTTACGGCACAACCCATGCATCGCCGCGCGCGGCTGGGTCTCGGCTACCTGCCTCAGGAAGCTTCGATCTTCCGCAAGCTCACGGTTGAGCAGAACATCCTCGCAATCCTCGAGAATCGCGAAGACCTCGACCAGGCCGGGCGAGAGAAGGAACTCGAGACGCTGCTCGACGAGCTGCACGTAGGGCACGTGCGCTCCAGCCTTGGCATCAGCCTGTCCGGCGGTGAACGGCGCCGCGTGGAGATTGCCCGGGCGCTGGCGGCCGACCCCCTGTTCGTGCTGCTCGATGAACCCTTCGCGGGCGTCGATCCGATTTCGGTTCTCGACATCCAGCGCATCATTCGCCACCTGTGCGAGCGCGGCATCGGCGTGCTCATCACTGACCATAATGTCCGCGAAACGCTGGGAATTTGCGGCCACGCCTATATTCTCAGTGACGGCAGCCTGATCGCGGCTGGTTCACCGCAGGAGATCCTCGAAAACCAGCACGTTCGAGAAGTGTATCTCGGACAGGAATTCAAGCTTTGAGGCACACTGTCCATAGTCACATTCACATATTGCATGTGCGCCGCAAGCCCATAGACTGGTAACAGGGAATGCTAAAACCATCGCTGCAGTTAAAACTCGGTCAGACGCTGACCATGACGCCGCAGTTGCAGCAGGCGATCCGGCTCTTGCAGCTCCCTGTTCTCGACCTCAATGCGCAGATCCAGGAAGCGCTCGAGGAGAACATCATGCTGGAGATGGAGGACCTTCCCGACGTCCCCAGCACGAATGCCGAAACCACCGCCGAGGTCGAAACCATCAAGGCCGATGAGCAGTGGCAGACGCGTGCGGAGGCACGCATTCAGGACGGCGGCTGGAACGGCGAAGGACGGCCGATCAGCGAATTCGCCGACGAATCCGGACAATCGCTCCGGGACCACTTGATGTGGCAGCTCGAAATGGAGCATTTCTCGCCGCGTGAAGTCGTCGTCGGCGAGGCTATCGTCGATTCAATCAACGACGATGGCTATCTCGAAGCCGATGTCGCCGAGATCCTGGAGATACTCGATGAGTCACCCGATGTCACAGAGCGCGAGGTCGAGAAGACACTGGCCAAGATTCAGCGCCTCGACCCGATCGGTGTGGGCGCCCGTTCGCTGTCGGAGTGCATCATACTGCAGCTGAGCCAGCTGGACTGGGAGACGCCCGGGCTGCAACTCGCGATCGAAGTCGCAGGCGATCATCTCGATCTGGTCGCCACCCGGGACTACGGTGAACTGCGGCGCAGCCTGCGCGTGACCGAAGATGACCTGCAGCATGCACTTGCACTGATCAAGGGATGCAATCCCCGGCCCGGCACGGCCGTCAGTCCGCCGTCGGCGGAGTATGTGATTCCCGATGTATTCGTACGCAAGATCGACAACAAGTGGCAGGTCGAAATCAGCCCGACTGGCGTGCCCCGACTGTCGGTCAACCAGACCTACGCGCGGTTGCTCAGGGGCAGTGGCGAACACCCCGTGTTGAAGTCGCAGCTGCAGGAGGCGCGCTGGCTGATTCGCAGTCTCGAGATTCGCAATGAGACGCTGCTCAAGGTCGCGAGCACGATAGTCGCCCGCCAGACAGAATTTCTCGAGCACGGCGACGAGGCCATGAAGCCAATGGTGCTACGCGACATTGCCGAGGAGATCGGAATGCACGAATCGACGATCTCGCGTGTTACAACGAACAAGTACATGCACACGCCGCGCGGAGTATTTGAGTTCAAGCACTTTTTCTCCTCGCACCTGTCGACGGACAGCGGCAAGGACCAGTCGTCAACCTCGGTTCGCGCAAAAATACGCAAGCTGATCAATGCCGAGAACCCGGCAAAACCCCTCTCCGACAGCAAGATCACCAACTTACTGAAGGAGGAAGGGATTTCGGTTGCCAGACGCACGGTCGCGAAGTACCGTGAAGCTATGAATATCCCCTCGTCGAGTGAACGCAGGATTCGCGATGCGAGGTAACCCCAGGGCCAGTGAAGAAAATGGGAGGCCACTATGCAGCTGAATGTCTCAGGCCATCATGTCGAAGTCACCCCCTCCATGAGAGACTACGTCGGCCAGAAAGTCGACAAGATTGCCCGCCACTTTGACATCGTCTCGGACATCCAATGTATCCTCACCGTCGAAAAGCTGCAGCACAAGGCTGAAGCAACTGCCAGCGTTAATGGCGGCACGATTTACTGCGATCACATTGAAGAGGATATGTACGCCGCGATCGACGGACTCGTAGACAAGCTCGAGCGGCGCGTACGCAAGTACAAGGAGAAGCTTGTCGACCACCACGCAAGAGATAAACAAAAGACTCGATACGCCTGAAGCGACAGTCCGGCGCACGCGGCAGATTGCGCCGGCCTTCTTCCCAGGCAGCAGCCACCATGTCACTCCAGGAAATCATCAAGCCCGATGGCGTACTCTGTAACGCCATGGCGCGCAGCAAGAAGCACTGCCTCGAAATTCTCAGCGAACTGCTGACCCACAATCATCCGGAAATCGCGAGCGACGATATTTTCGAATCGCTGATCGAACGCGAACGTCTCGGGTGCACGAGTCTCGACAAGGGCGCCGCTTTCCCGCACTGCCGGATCGAAGGTGTCGAAGAAAGCGTCGCCGTACTCATCAAACTGTCTGAACCCGTCGACTTCGACTCGCCCGATGGTGAGCCGGTCGACATCATTCTCGGCATGATGCTGCCAAACGAGATCGACGACGGCCACCGTGCTGACGTGCGCATCGTTACCGAGGTTTTGCAGGACCCCGCCCTGCGCGCCCGCCTGCGCGAGATGAACAGCAGCAAGGACCTTTACGCAGCCCTGATCAGCGGTGCGGAGCACACATGCCAGGCGAACTACGCCTGATCATCGTCAGCGGACTGTCGGGATCCGGCAAATCCGTGGCGTTGCATGTCCTCGAAGACCTCGGTTACTACTGCATCGACAACCTGCCGGCCGGCCTGCTGGTTGCTACGGTCGATGAAATTCGGCGTAGCAATGACGACATGCGTCTCGCCGTGGGCGTGGACGCCCGCAATCACACGGAGAATCTCGACAGCCTGCCGGACTTGTTGCGCGAGTTGCAGACCCGGGGCGTCCACACCGACATCATCTTCCTGCACGCGAGCAACAAGATCCTGTTGCAGCGCTACAGTGACTCCAGGCGCCGGCACCCCCTGGCGGATCACGGGACACAATTGCGCGCGGCGATTGAATCGGAGCGCGCCATTCTCGCCGGGATCGAGCTATCGGCAGACCTCGTCATCGACACGACGACGACGAGTATTTACCAGCTTGCCGAGATCATTCGCTCGCGCGTCGACCGGCGCCAGACGAAGACATTGTCCGTCTTGATCGAGTCGTTCGGTTTCAAGTACGGTATCCCGGCTGACGCCGATTTCGTCTTCGATCTCCGCAGCCTGCCAAACCCGTATTGGACGATAAAGCTGCGCGCCCTGACCGGATTCGATGCCGAGGTCCGCGAGTTTCTCGACAGGCAGGAGAAGTTCACTGCGATGTACGAGGACATCGGCCGTTTTCTCGAGCACTGGGTGCCGCATTACGAAGACGCGAATCGCGGTTACCTGACCGTAGCCATTGGGTGTACTGGCGGGCAGCACCGTTCTGTCTATATGACAGAAAAGCTCGCGGCCCGGCTGCAGCAGAGCCACGATCCCGTGCTGACGCGCCACAATGCGCTGCCCGAGCATCAGCTCAAGCAGGACTGAGGCCGCTCAGGTCCCGCTCGACCCAGTGAGGCGCGAACAATCTTGGTACCTCGGCGCCCGTCACAAAGTCCAGGAGCTCGTCCCTGACGCTCATCGCGTCACGATAGCCGAGCCTGATGAGTTCGCGCGCGTAAGCCTGCTCAAAAAGCAGGAAGCTCAGCAGCTTGTTCTCTCCGGGTGATCTGCCGCCGACACCGCGCAGCAGCGCGCGAATCGCGAACGGCAGTTCGGCTCGGTGCTTCTCGGCCAGCTCGCGCACATCCTGGCTCGGCACGATCAACATGGTGTCGATCGGGCGCATCTGCCGGTCACCAACGGTTACATGTTGGTCGGGCACTGCGTCGATGATTTCATTGATTCGCGTAACGCGTTCGAGGTCCGAGTAGAGGCCGTCCATGAACAGCGTATCGAGCATGTATCCGGCAATCTGCGCAAAACTCGGCGGCTCCCCCGCCACGTCAGGCACGAAACCACCCGTCTCGTCACGAATGCCCACGACGAGTATGCGGTCAGCACCGAGATGTACCGCTGGACTGAGCGGCGTCGCCTGGCGCATGGCCCCGTCGCCAAACCACTCGTTGCCGATGCGCTGCGGAGGAAATACATAGGGAACAGCCACGCTCGCCATCAGGTGGTCGAGCCCAAGTGTGACGTTGCAACCGACGCGCCGCGTGCGTTCCCAGCCCGGCGTACCCGGCGCCGCCTCGAAAAACGAGGTCGAGCGCGCTGACGCGTAGCCCGCCGCCGTGACCGCGATCGCGTCGAGGTGGCCCGCAGCGATCGCGTCCTGAATCCGGGGGAAATGGAGGTTACGTTCGAGCAGCTTCCTGAGAGGCGTGTTGTCGAGAAGTGACTTCGGCATGCCGACCAGCCGGCCACCGAAGATAGGTGCGAACATCCAGTGCAGGCTGCTTTTCAGCATCGTCCGATTATCGGTCCGATAGACCTGGTTGCAGTGGAAATGCCCCCAGACGCGCTCGAGCTCGGCAACCGCGATACGCAGGCTGTGCGCTCGTGTTGCAATGACGATCGAGTTCAGGGCGCCCGCCGACGTCCCGCTAATGACCGGGAACGGATTGGGCGACCCGCGCGGCAGGAGTTCGGCGATGGCCTTGAGGACGCCGACCTGGAAGGCCCCTCGGGCGCCACCGCCCGGCAGCACCAGCGCGGTTTTGACATCTTGCCTCGCGTCGATCATGCAGTGATTACATAGAGTTACAAAGCCCGGAGTCGAAGCGTAGTATAATGCACGCTGGCAAGCAGGCGTGCGTCTATGAAATACAAATTCTCAATTGCATTGGTCGCCGTGGCAGCGTTCGCTGTCATAAGTTTCACGTCGATTGGCATTGCCAACGATGGCGTCGCGGTCGGCGAGCCGGCGCCCGAGTTCGAATTGTCCGATCAGGACGGACAGTTGCATTCGCTCGAGGACTACCGCGACCAGTGGGTCGTTCTCTATTTCTATCCCAAGGACGACACCCCGGGCTGCACCACGGAAGCCTGCGAATTTCGTGACAACATCTTCGCGTTCAGGGACCTGAACGCACAGATTCTTGGCGTCAGCCTCGATGACGTCGAATCGCACAAATCCTTTGCCGAGAGCTACGACCTGCCATTCCCGTTGCTCGCCGACGTGGAAGGCGCCGCGTCGACGGCATACGGGGTCAAGACCCGCATGATGGGTATGGAGGTCGCGAAGCGTCAGACCTTCATCATCAGCCCGGACGGCACGGTCGCCAAGCACTACGCAAAGGTGAATCCGAGCGAGCACACGAAGGAGGTCCTGGCTGACCTCGTCGAACTGGGCGCTCCCTGACGCAAACATTCGCAGGTAGGGACACCGCGGTCGGGAATCAACATACGGGAAATCAAGCGCAGCGAAGCGAGCCATTCCCGTTCGTTGTTACCGACGGTAGCGGTGTCGGTGCCGGGGCATCATTGCGTTAATGAAGCTCCCGGATCGCCTCGTCAAGCCCCGCGATCGTCAGCGGGTACATCCGGTCGTCCATGAGTTCGCGAACGAGCTTGGTTGACGGCGTGTAATCCCAGCGATCAGGGGGCTCAGGATTGAGCCACACGGCTCTCGAATAGGTGTTCAACAGCCGCTTGATCCATACAGCGCCCGGCTCCTCGTTCCAGTGCTCGACACTGCCGCCCGCATAGACGATTTCGTACGGGCTCATCGTGGCGTCGCCGACGAAAATCAGCTTGTAGTCGGCGCCGTACTTGTGGGTGATGTCGAGCGTCGGCGTCTTCTCGGATTGACGGCGGCGGTTGTCCTTCCACATCGATTCGTAGATGAAATTATGGAAGTAGAAATACTCGAGGTGCTTGAACTCGCTGCGCGCCGCCGAGAACATCTCTTCGCAGACGCGTACATGGTCGTCCATCGACCCGCCGATATCGAGGCACAGCAGCACCTTGATGGCGTTGTGCCGCTCCGGGACCATACGAATATCCAGCAAGCCGGCATTGCGCGCCGTCTTGTCGATCGTGTCATCGAGATCGAGCTGGTCGGCCGCGCCTTCACGGGCAAACTTGCGCAGACGCCGCAGCGCCACCTTGATGTTGCGGGTACCCAGTTCGACGGAATCGTCGAGGTTGCGGTACTCACGCTTGTCCCAGACCTTGACCGCACGGCGATGCCGCGAACCCTCCTGGCCCATGCGGACGCCCTCGGGGTTGTAGCCATAGGCCCCGAAGGGTGACGTACCCGCGGTCCCGATCCACTTTCTGCCACCTTCGTGGCGATCTTCCTGTTCGTCGAGACGCTCCCGCAGCGCCTTCAAAAGCTCCTCGAATCCGCCCAGCGCCTCGATCTGCGCCCTCTCCTCCCCGGTCAGGAGCAATTCCGCCTGCCGCCTGAGCCACTCGTCGGGAAGATCCACGAGCAAGTCGCTCAACGCATCGTCAACGCCCTTGAAGTAGGCGCCGAATATCCGGTCGAAGCGATCGAGCTCGGACTCGTCTTTTACGAGCGTCGTTCGCGCCAGGTAATAGAAATCGTCGACTTTCTGGCGCGCCAGGCCATGCCGCAAGGCGTCGAGCAACGCGAGCCACTCGGTGATCGACACCTTCATGCCGCCTTCGCGAAGCAGGTAGAAGAAAGACAGCAGCATCAGCTCATTGCGGATTCGTGCGCCGGTCGAGGAATACGAGCTGCTCGAACAGATGCACATCCTGCTCGTTCTTGAGGAGTGCGCCGTAGAGCGGCGGAATCGCACTCCGTGTGTCGTTGCCACGCAGGGCCTCCGGGGGGATGTCCTCGGCCAGCAGCAGTTTGATCCAGTCGAGAAGCTCGGATGTCGAGGGCTTCTTCTTCAGGCCGCGAACGTCGCGTACCCGGTAGAACGCGTTGAGCGCCTCTGCCAGGAGGTCTCTTTTCAGGTTCGGGAAGTGCACGTCGACGATGTCGCTCATCGTCTCCTTGTCCGGGAACTTGATGTAGTGGAAGAAGCAGCGGCGCAGGAACGCATCGGGCAGTTCCTTCTCGTTGTTGCTCGTGATGACGATGATCGGTCGATGCTTCGCCTGCACGAGCTCCTGCGTTTCGTAGACGTAGAACTCCATCCGGTCCAGTTCACGCAGCAGGTCGTTCGGAAACTCGATGTCCGCCTTGTCGATCTCGTCGATAAGCAACACGGGCTGCTCGTCGGACGCGAAGGCATCCCAGATCTTGCCGGGGACAATGTAGTTTGCAATATCGTGTACGCGATCGTCGCCGAGCTGCGAATCCCTGAGGCGCGCGACCGCATCGTATTCATACAAGCCCTGCTGCGCCTTGGTTGTCGACTTGATATGCCACTCGTACAGTGGTTTACCAAGTGAGTTGGCCACCTCGACGGCGAGCTGCGTCTTGCCCGTGCCGGGCTCGCCCTTGACGAGAATGGGCCGCTCGAGCGTGACCGCGGCGTCGACGGCCATTCTGAGATCGTCCGTCGCAATATAGGAACTGGTTCCCTGGAACTTGTTGTCAGCCATCCGGGCTCCGTATTTGCCCTGCAGCAGGCATCTTACCGCCGTTCAGGGGTCAGCGTCAGCGTATGCTGCGCCTCACCAGGCAGAAACGGGCTCGGCAACCCCCGCACCCAGTCGTCGTGACCGCGATCATAAAAGTCCGAGAGCGGGTGCCCGCTTTGCCCGGCCGGCATGTGCATGATGCTGTTGGCCTCGTCACCCGGGTAGACGGCATAGCGTTCGGAAGCGCCAAAACCCGGACCCTGGGCTTTGGGCATGTCGAGGTCGCCGTTCAGCCGGTCCGCCGGCATATCGAGATACTTGCCAAAAAACGGGATGCTGCGACTCAACGGATGACGAATCGACGCGGTATTGCGCTCGCCCCAGGTGCGCTCGGATAACGGCCCTTCATAGTTCTCCGCAAACCAGTCGATGTTCGCTTCCACGGCCGATACCATGAGATCGTGCCAGTCGTCGTACTGGGCCGGCAGGAGATGCAGGGGCTGTTCGGTGACCAGCGACCATAATGGTCCCTCGAACTGGTTGCTCACGCGCAGCCGGATGTCGTCTTCGTAGGCGGCGCGCACCGGGGACGTGACGGCATGAAACACACGCCGCTCGACCTCGAGTCGAAACGCGCGCACCAGGCGGTAGCCGACCGACTCCGGCGCAGCGCGCGGAATCCAGGTATCGACGAGGTCCCGGTACTCGCCAAGCGACGGGTTGGCCGCGACGGCTTTCGCATCGAGCACCTCCAGCAGCAGGTCGCGCCAGCGGCTCAGAAACAGTGCCCGGTCGTCATACTGGATGGCGAGCATGTCTTCCGGGGTGAACGTGTCCTTTGCGAACAGGCCGTCACGAATCTGCCCTGCCCGCGCACCGAGATCGTAGCCACCGTCGCCGATTACCTGCAGTGCCTCGCCATCAGCGACGCGCGCATTGGCGGTCCAGATGCGACCGCTCTCGGGATTCATGACGCGCGGATACTCCTGTGGCTCAAGCCAACCTTGCCAGCCGTGGCGCTCGCTCCAGTCGGCCGGCAGCAGTGGATCGAATCCCGACTTGCGCGGGATCTTGCCCGCGATGGTCCAGCCGATGTTGCCGCCGGCGTCGCCCGTTACGAAATTCTGCGGTGGCATCGCCATGGTATTGGCGATATCAAGCGCCTCGCTGACCGATGTTGCGGTCTCGAGCGCCAGCATGCTGAGGTTTACGCCTTCGGGCATGTGCGCTATCCAGCTGACCGCGATGTCGCCGTCGGGATAGTCGACATCGTCGATCACCGGCCCCCAGATAGTCTCCCGGATCGTGTACTCGACCGGCTCGCCATCCTTGACCCTGATCGTCTCGACGTGGACCTCGAACTCGCGATCACCCTCCGGAGTTCGATAGGTTCCCTCGGTCGCGCCTGGCTGTACAACGACCGCGTCGGTCCAGTCGCCGAAGCTGTTCGTGTAACTCCATGCAACCTGGGAGTTGCTGCCACTGATGATGAACGGCACGCCGGGCAGCGTAACGCCCGCGAGATCGAGAGGATCCGGACCCGTAGCTCGCAACCGCGCCTGGTACCAGATGTTGGGCGCACTGTGGCCAAGGTGCATGTCGTTGGCGACGAGTGCCCGCCCGTTCGCCGTCAGGCTGCCAGCGACCGCCCAGTTGTTGCTGCCCGGCAACGGGTAACGCCCCTGCTCACCGACAGACGGTGCCTCATCGACGAACTCGCGAATCGAGTACACGTCAGCCGGCGGTATCGGCGCCGTCGCACGCGGCCCGCCCATGAGGGGCGCATCCCACGGCGTACCTTCCGGGTACAGCCACGCATAGACTTCGGCAGGCAGGACACGATGCGCCAGGCCGCGCCGCACTTCCTTCGTCGCCCGCGTGTCATTGAGCTGGGTGTACATGTTGTAGACGGCAAGCAGCGAATCGGCGACCTGCCAGGGCTCCGGTGTCGCGCCGAGCACAAAATACTCGAACGGCCGCGCACCCAGCGATTCGAGGCCCGCGTTTACGCCTGCCGCATAGGCTTCCATCAGCGCTTTCTCGCTGTCGGCGGCTGCCGCGTAGACCGCTTGGGCACGCGCCCGGAAGCGATGGAAGCGAAAGCGCATGTCGACCTCGACGGCTGCCGCGCCAACGAGTTCCGAGAGTTCGCCTGCCGCCTGCCGGCGGATCAGGTCCATCTGGAAGAAGCGATCCTGGCCATGTGCGAAGCCGGTCGCAAAAGCGAGGTCCGAGCGCGAAGAGGCCGTGATGACCGGAATACCATGCGCATCTCGCGCAATCGTTGCCACGTTCCCGAGTCCCGCGATCTCGATGTCGCCGTCGATATCCGGAAGACTGGCGCGCAGCGTGAACCAGGCAGCTGCAAAGACAATGATGACCAGCAAAACAACGGCCGCGACCAGCCTCGACGCCATTCTCATGCTCGTGGCGCCTCCAGGATCTTCATCGCGTTGGTACTGCCCGATACGCCGTCGAAATCACCTTTCGTGAAGATAACGAGATCTCCAGGGTCGATCGCGTCGTCCGCGAACAACACTTCGAAAATGTCCGTGTAGAGCTTGTTGAGGTTGCTCGCGTGTGACGGGTCGATTTCGAATTCGACCGGGTACACGCCACGGTACAGGCAAACACGACGACTCGTCGCCTCGTGCGGTGTCAGTGCATAGATCGGGATGTCGGATCGTACGCGCGACATCCAGCGCGCCGTGGACCCGGACTCGGTCAGTGCGACTATCGCCTTCACATTGAGATGGTTGGCCGTGTACATCGTGGCCATGGCGATCGCTTCGTCAACACGATCAAAGAACTCGGCCGAACGCTGCGACGCGCGATGCGGCACCTGGTACTTTTCGGCGCCGACGCACACTTCCGCCATCGCGATGATCGCCTTGTTCGGATGCTTGCCGACCGCCGTCTCGCCCGACAGCATGACCGCATCCGTTCCGTCGATGACCGCGTTGGCGACGTCCGAGACCTCGGCACGCGTCGGGATCGGGTTGTCGATCATCGACTCCATCATCTGGGTCGCCGTGATCACGATCTTGTGCGCCTTGCGGGTCTTGCGAATCAGTTTCTTCTGGAGACCCGTGAGTCCGGCATAGCCCATTTCGACGCCCAGATCGCCGCGCGCCACCATGATCACATCCGCGGCATCGATAATCGAGTCGATGTTCTGCACTGCTTCGGTGCGTTCGATCTTGGCGACGATCTGGCCTGTTCCACCGGCCGCCTCGAACAGCTGTCTTGCCTCATCGATATCCTCGCCAGAGCGCACGAAAGACACGGCCAGGAAGTCGATGCCGAGCTCGGCCGCCAGCTTGATGTTTTCGCGGTCCACGTCGGTCAGCGCAGGTGCCGACAGGCCGCCGCCCTTGAGGTTGATGCCCTTGTGATCAGAGAGGAAGCCACCATCGGCGACCGTCGTATGAATGCGCGTGCCTTCGATGCTGTCGACATGCAACGAGATCAGTCCGTCGTTCAGCAGCAGCGTGTCACCCGGCCTGACGTCCTCGTGCAGCGTCTCGAGCGCGACTCCCACGCCTTTCTTCGTGCCCTCATTGAGGCCGAGCTTGCTATCGAGAAAGAAGGACTGCCCTGTCTTGAGGTTGACGCTGCCTTTCTTGAAGCGCATGACGCGAATCTTCGGCCCCTGCAGATCACCGAGCAGGCCAACGTCGCGGCCACACTCATCCGCCGCCTCGCGCAGGCGGCGCGCACGTTCACGGTGCTCGTCGGCGCTGCCATGCGAGAAGTTCAGGCGCGCAACATCAAGTCCGGACTTGATCATTTTGCACAGCGTTCTGGGTCGCTCCGACGCTGGTCCCAGCGTCGCGACGATCTTGGTACGTCTCAGCATGCGCGCGATTATTGCACAGCTTTGTCGCGTTTTTGGCGGCAAATCCCCGCCAATCGGGATTTTTGTCGTCGCGCATAGCCGATATACTTGGGGATTCCGTGTAAACTCTCGCGCCAATGCTGAATCGCCGCCGATTTCTCCAGTCCATCGTTGCCGCCGCGACAACCCCGTCGTTGTTGCAGGGCTGTGCCCCGGCGTTCGCCGAGCCGGTCCGGGGGGGCGGTCTCGTGGCGGACCGCAGGCGAATACTCGATCTTGCCGCAGGACTCGAGTGTCAGGTCATCTCGAGGATAGGCAGGCGCATGAGCGATGGCCTGCGGGTCCCCGGTGGGCACGACGGCATGGCCGCGTTCCCCGGCCCCGGCGGGCGCGTCATATTGGTCCGCAACCACGAACTCGATTACAAGCTGTTGCCCCACAGCGCATTCGCCGAGGACTATCCGGACATCCCGCGCCGCTTTCGCCGCAGGTTCTATGACCTCGGTCGCAAGAAGACGCCCGCTGTCGGCGGTACCACGACAACGTGGTTCGACCCGGCAACCAGGAAGGTCGAGAAGCAGTTCATGAGTCTCGCCGGAACCGAGTTCAACTGTGACGGTGGCCCGACACCGTGGGGCAGCTGGTTGTCCTGCGAAGAATGCTTCGAGAATGCAGGCGAGCAGGATCTTTACGATATCCCGTTTATTCGCGAAAAGAACCATGGCTACGTGTTCGAAGTTCCTGCTTCTGCAACCGGCCTCGTTGATGCCGTGCCGCTCAAGGACATGGGGCGCTTCGAGCACGAAGCCTGCGCGGTGCATGAGCCGACCGGTATCGTGTACATGACCGAGGACCGGCACTACAGCCTGTTCTACCGGTTCATCCCGAATGTTCCGGGTGAACTGGTCAAGGGTGGCAAGTTGCAGGCCCTGGCACTGATTGGCCGGAGATCGTTCATGACGCACAACTGGGGCAGCGCAGAGACGATGCCCCGGCGTCTGCCCCTGCGAACCCGGTGGATCGACCTCGATGACGTCGATCCTGTCGAGAACGACCTGCGCCTGCGCGGTGCGGCAATGGGTGCCGCCACGTTCGCTCGCGGCGAGGGGCTGCGCCCGGCCGGGGACCGCTTCGCGTTTACGTGCACGATTGGCGGGGCTGCCCGGCTCGGACAGGTCTTCACCTATACGCCGAGCCCCTACGAAGGTACGCCGCGCGAAAAGGAAGCACCTGGCGAACTCGAACTCCTGGCCGAGGCGGAGCGGGAATCACTACTGCACAATTGCGACAACCTCGTGCAGGCGCCGTGGGGAGACCTGATCGTCTGCGAGGATACGGGTGGCTGCTGCGGCCTCGTCGGCATGCGACCCGACGGCAGCCAGTACCCGATCGCGTTCAACGCCTATACGGATTCGGAGCTCGCGGGCGTGTGCTTCGCGCCCGACGGCAAGACGATGTTCGTCAATATCCAGTATCCCGGTATGACGGTCGCCATCACGGGCGACTTT
Organism: Woeseiaceae bacterium; assembly: GCA_041574455.1. Taxonomy (GTDB): domain Bacteria; phylum Pseudomonadota; class Gammaproteobacteria; order Steroidobacterales; family Woeseiaceae; genus UBA1847. The sequence continues at coordinate 45,403 of JBFFOM010000005.1, forward strand.
GCGGCGCTCGCGACCTCATAGAGGTCCCGCGGCGCTCCAGCATCTCGACCGCCGGGAGCTTCTTGCCCTCGACGAACTCGAGGAATGCGCCGCCCCCGGTCGAAATATAGGTGATTCCGTCGCGGACGCCGTACTTGTCGATCGCGGCCAGCGTATCGCCGCCGCCCGCAACCGAAAAACCGCCACTCGCGGCAATCGCCTCGGCCAGCACCCTGGTGCCGTCGCCGAACCTGTCGAACTCGAAGACACCCATGGGACCATTCCAGATGATCGTGCCCGCGCTCTTCAGAATCGCGGCAAAACGGGCCGCAGTATCGGGGCCGATATCGAGAATCATCTCACCTTCTTCAACTGCGTCGACACTGCGAATTGCGGCGTTTGCATCGGCAGCGAAGTCGTCGGCACACACGACGTCGCTCGGGACCGGGATGTTGGCACGACCGCCGCCGTCAGCCGCCAGTTCCCTGGCCGTGTCGAGCATGTCGGGCTCGTGCAGTGACTTCCCCACGCTGTTGCCCGCTGCCGCGATAAATGTATTTGCAATACCGCCGCCGACAATCAGCGTATCAACCTTGTCGGCAAGTGCATCGAGCACATGCAACTTCGTCGACACTTTGGAGCCGCCCACGATCGCCACGAATGGACGAGCCGGGTTGTGGAGGGCTCTTGCCAGTGCCTCTAGTTCGCCGGCGAGTAATGGTCCCGCGCAGGCAATGGGGGCGTGCTCACCGACGCCGCAGGTGCTCGCGTGGGCGCGGTGTGCCGTGCCGAACGCATCCATGACAAAGACGTCGCAAAGCGCTGCCATCTTTTTCGCCAGCGTTTCATCGCACTTCTTTTCGCCTGCGAGGAAGCGGACATTTTCCAGCAACACGACATTGCCGGGCGCCACGTCGACGCCGTCGATCCAGTCCCTGACCAGCGGCACCTCGCGATCCAGCAATTCGCCGATGCGATCAGCAACTGGCTGCAACGAAAACCTGTCCTCCGGCTGCCCCTCGGTAGGTCGACCGAGATGTGAAACCAGCATGACGGCGGCATGCGCATCGAGAGCTGCCCTGATGGTTGGCAGGGCGGCCCGGATGCGAGCATCGCTCGTCACCACCCCGTCGGCGACGGGGACGTTCAGGTCTTCGCGAATAAGAACCCGTTTGCCCGACAGGTCGAGGTCGGACATCCTGATGGCGGCCATGCTTTATTCCTGCTTTCGTTCGTCGACTACGCGTTGACCAGCGCGACAGTCGTGTCGAGCATGCGGTTCGAGAAGCCCCACTCGTTGTCATACCAGGAGATGACCTTGACGCAGGTTCCCTCGATAACCTTGGTCAGGGTCGAGTCGTACGTGGACGATGCCGGGTTGTGGTTGAAGTCGATCGATACGAGCGGCTCTTCGTTGTAATCAAGAATGCCCTTGAGCTCGCCTTCACTGGCGTTGCGCAGGATGTCGTTGATTTCTTCGATCGACGTCTCACGGTTGGCCACAAACGTGAGGTCAACGGCCGAGACGTTGATCGTCGGGACGCGCATTGAAAAACCGTCCAGCTTGCCATTCAACTCGGGCAGGACAAGACCAACAGCCTTCGCTGCACCCGTGCTCGTCGGGATCTGGGACATCGTGCCGGAACGCGCGCGCCGCAGATCCTTGTGGTAGACGTCCGTCAAGACCTGGTCGTTCGTGTAGGCGTGAATCGTCGTCATGATGCCGTGCTTCACACCAATCTTCTCGTGCAGCGGCTTGACCAGCGGCGCAAGGCAATTGGTCGTGCATGATGCATTCGAGATGACCTGGTCAGAGGCTTCGAGGATGTCGTGGTTCACGCCGTAAACGATCGTCTTTGCAACGCCGGCACCACCCGGTGCCGAGATGATGACTTTCTTCGCACCGCCCGCGATGTGCTGGCCGGCCGTCTCCGCCGTGCGGAACAGGCCCGTGCACTCATAGACGACATCCACGCCGAGATCACCCCACGGCAGCTTTGCCGGGTCGCGCTCGGAAAAGACCTTGATGCGATCACCATTGACGATGATGTCGCCGCCGTCCACTTCCACGGTACCGTCGAACGGGCCGTGGGCCGTATCGTAGCGGGTCAGGTGCGCGTTGGTTTCGGGATCACCGAGGTCGTTGAGCGCGACTACGTCGAATTCGTCGGCACGACCGTACTCGTGAATAGCACGTACGACGTTGCGTCCGATGCGGCCATAGCCATTGATACCAATCTTGATTCCCATGTTGTTACTCCAGTTTTAATCCAGTAATCCTTTCGCGACCCCGACGACGTTGTCTGCCGTGAAGCCGAAGTGTTCGAACAGCTCACCGGCGGGCGCGGATTCACCGAACCGGTCGAGACCGATAACCCGCCCCTGCGAGCCGGCGTAGCGCCACCACCCCTGGGTGGAGCCGGCCTCGATCGCCACGCGCGCCGTAACAGCCGCCGGCAACACGGATTCGCGATAGTCAGTTTCCTGCGCCTCGAACACATCGGTGCTCGGCATCGACACCACGCGAGCCCTGACGCCGTCGGCTGCCAGAACTTCGGCCGCCTCGAGGGCCAGCGCAACTTCCGAGCCCGTTGCAATGAGCAGAATATCGGGCGTCCCGTCAGTGTCCTTCAATACATATCCACCGCGAGCGATATTCGCGATCTGTTCGTCTGCCCGAGTTTGGTGCGGCAGCCCCTGACGAGTCAGCACGAGACTCGTCGGCCCGGTCTCGTTCTCGATTGCGGCGCGCCATGCAACAGCAGTCTCGACCGCGTCGCACGGACGCCAGACACTCATGTTCGGCATCAGGCGCAGGCTGGCTGTGTGCTCGACCGGCTGGTGCGTCGGGCCGTCCTCACCCAGGCCGATCGAGTCATGGGTAAATACCTGGATGTTCTGGATGCCCATCAGCGCCGCCATGCGCAGCGCATTGCGGGAGTAGTCCGAGAACGTCAGGAAGGTACCCGAGTATGGAATGAAGCCGCCGTGCAGGCTCAGGCCGTTGCAGATGGCAGTCATGCCGAATTCGCGCACCCCGAACCAGATGTAGTTGCCGCCGGCATCGGCGCCGGACACCGAAACAGATCCGTCATGCCTGGTCAGGTTGGAACCCGTCAGGTCGGCAGAGCCGCCGGCCATCTCGGGCAGGACCGGCGCAAACGCGTTGAGCGCCCGGAGCGACGCCTTGCGTGTCGCCATGTCGGCGGCCTCGCCATTAATCGCGGCGATCTGCGCGTCGGCATGTTTGCACCAGCCCTGCGGCCGCTTGCCGGCCATGCGCCGCGCGAACTCGCCTGCAAGCTTTGGATGCGCGGCGTTGTACGCCGCGAATGCTTCGTTCCACGCGCTCTCAGCGGCGGCGCCTCGTGCCCGGCCATCCCACGCGTCGGCAATCGCCGCCGGGACCTCGAATGGCGCTGCCTCCCAACCCAGTTCCCTGCGCGCGGCCGCAACCTCTTCGTCACCGAGTGGTGCACCGTGCGTCGCCGCGGTGCCCTGCTTGTTGGGTGCGCCGAAGCCGATGATGGTCTGGCAACAGATAAGTGACGGACGCTCGGTCTCCGACACGGCCTGGTCGATTGCTGCGGCGACTGCGGTTGCGTCGTGGCCGTCGACATCCTCGATAACCTGCCAGCCATAGGCCTCGAATCGCTTCGCCGTATCGTCAGTGAACCAACCGTCGACGTCCCCATCGATTGAGATGTTGTTGTCGTCATAGAAGCAGATCAGCTTGCCGAGCTTGAGCGTACCGGCCAGCGAGCAGGCCTCGTGCGAGATGCCTTCCATGAGACAGCCATCACCGAGGAAGACCCAGGTCTTGTGATCAACGATCACGTGACCCGGACGGTTGAATTCGGCGGCCAGCATCTTTTCAGCCAGGGCCATTCCAACGCCATTCGTGACGCCTTGCCCAAGGGGCCCCGTCGTCGTCTCGACCGGGCCACCGAACTCGTACTCCGGGTGACCCGCCGTTTTGTAACCGATCTGACGGAAGTTCCTGAGCTGATCGATCGGGAAGTCTTCGTAGCCAGTCAGGTGCAGCAGGCTGTACAGCAGCATTGAGGCGTGGCCGTTCGACAGCACGAAGCGATCACGGTCCGCCCAGCGCGGATTTGCGGGGTTGTGCTTTAAATAATCCCGCCACAGGACTTCGGCGATATCGGCCATACCCATCGGGGCGCCAGGATGACCCGAGTTCGCCCTCTGGACGGCATCCATGGAGAGCGCCCGTATTGCATTGGCGAGATCGCGCCGGGCGGGCTGGCCGGCGGTAGTGGCTTGTTGTGACATGTGACCTGTCTTCAGCTTGGAGGCTTGTTATATGGGAGTGGGTTTCGCGTGCCGCGAGGCGCGCATTTTCCCTGTTATAGAAGGCCGCATCAAGGGTACAATGCGCCACCCCTTCGCCTGGAACGACCGAAAAACATGACTGACTCATTCCTGTTCACCTCGGAATCGGTATCCGAGGGGCATCCCGACAAAATTGCCGATCAGATTTCCGACGCCATCCTCGACGCGATCATCGCTGAGGATAAAGCGGCCCGTGTCGCTTGCGAGACCATGGTCAAGACCGGTGTCGCGATTGTTGCCGGTGAAATCACAACCTCGGCCTGGGTCGATATCGAAGACATCGTCCGCAACACGGTACTCGAGATCGGATACAACAGCTCGGCGATGGGCTTCGACGGGGCCTCGTGCTCGGTTCTGAACGCGATCGGCAAACAATCGCCCGACATCAGGATGGGCGTCGACCGCGGCAATCCGGAGGAACAGGGTGCCGGCGACCAGGGCCTGATGTTCGGCTACGCCACGAACGAGACCGACGTGCTGATGCCGGCGCCGATCACGTATTCGCACCGCCTTGTACGGCGTCAGGCCGAAGTACGCAAGAATGGCACGCTGTCGTACCTGCGCCCGGACGCCAAGAGCCAGGTGACCTTCGTGTACGAGAACAACAAGCCGGTGGCCATCGACGCCATCGTGCTGTCCTCACAACACGACCCGGACGTCTCGATGGAAGACCTGCGCGAAGGCGTAATGGAAGAAATCATCAAGCCGATCATTCCGGCCGAGCTGTTGAGCGACAAGACCAAATACCACATCAACCCGACGGGTCGTTTCGAGATTGGCGGCCCGATGGGCGACTGCGGCCTGACCGGGCGCAAGATCATCGTCGACACCTACGGTGGTTCGGCACGCCACGGCGGCGGCGCTTTTTCGGGCAAGGATCCTTCCAAGGTGGATCGTTCCGCTGCGTATGCCGCCCGTTACGTCGCCAAGAACATCGTCGCGGCGGGCCTCGCCGAGCGCTGCGAAATCCAGCTTTCCTACGCCATCGGTGTTGCCGAGCCAACCTCGATCTCGGTACGCACCTTTGGTACCGGGCAAACTTCTGATACAAAACTCACGGAACTGATCCGTGAGCACTTCGATCTCAGACCATACGGTATTCTGCAGATGCTCGACCTGATCCGCCCGATCTACCGTCAGACGGCGGCTTACGGGCACTTCGGTCGGGAAGACATCGACCTGAGCTGGGAACATACAGACAAGGCCGAGGCGCTCAAGGCCGCGGCAGCATAGGAGAGGATTAATGAGCAGCGAACCCGTTGCGCTTCAGCAACACGACTACAAGGTCGCCGATATCGCGCAAGCCGACTGGGGCCGTCGCGAGATTGCGATCGCCGAAACGGAAATGCCCGGTCTCATGGCGATCCGTGAAGAATATCGAGGCCAGAAGCCGCTCGACGGAGTTCGCCTTGCAGGCTGCCTGCACATGACGATCCAGACAGCCGTCCTGATCGAGACGCTGAAGGACCTCGGCGCCGATATCCGCTGGTCGTCGTGCAACATCTTCTCGACCCAGGATCACGCCGCGGCAGCGATAGCCGCTGCGGGTGTCCCGGTGTTCGCCTGGAAAGGTGAGACCGAGGACGAGTACTGGTGGTGTGTCGAGCAGACGATCAAGGGCCCCGACGGCTGGACGCCCAATATGCTTCTCGACGATGGCGGCGACCTGACGCTGGTGATGCACGATAAGTACACCGAACTCATGGACGACGTGAAAGGCGTCTCGGAGGAGACGACGACGGGCGTCAAGCGTCTCTACGACATGATGGCAGAAGGCTCGCTGCTGTGTCCGGCTTTCAACGTCAACGACTCGGTCACGAAATCCAAGTTCGACAACCTGTACGGCTGCCGCGAGTCGCTCGTCGACGGCATCAAGCGCGCCACCGACGTCATGATCGCCGGCAAGATCGCGATCGTCTGCGGCTATGGGGACGTCGGCAAGGGGTGCGCGCAGTCGCTGCGCGGACTTGGCGCCACGGTGTGGGTTACCGAGATCGATCCGATCTGCGCCCTGCAGGCCGCGATGGAAGGTTACCGCGTTGTTGACTTTGACGAAGCCTGTGACAAGGCCGATATCGTGGTCACCGCCACCGGCAACTACCACGTCGTTACCGGCTCGCAGATGGACCGCATGAAGAACCAGGCCATCGTCTGCAACATAGGTCATTTCGATAACGAGATCGACGTCGAGTATCTGCGTAAATATGAATGGGAAGAGATCAAGCCGCAGGTGGACCACATCATCTTCCCCGACGGCAAGCGCATCATTCTGCTGGCCGAGGGCCGGCTCGTGAACCTCGGCTGTGCCACGGGTCACCCGAGTTTCGTCATGTCAAACTCGTTCACCAACCAGGTGCTCGCCCAGATCGAACTCTGGCAGAATAGCGACAAGTACGACAAGAAAGTCTATGTGCTGCCGAAACATCTCGACGAGAAGGTGGCGCGCCTGCACCTCGACCGCATCGGCGCAAAGGTCACGCGGTTGACCGACGAGCAGGCGAATTACATCGGCGTCGCAAAGGACGGCCCGTACAAGGCCGAGCATTACCGCTACTAGGAAAGCGCCTATTCAAGCCACTGCGGAACGGCATGACGAAACGATCCGGGTCCTTCATCTGACGGATCCGCACCTGTTTGCCGACCGGCAGGGCGAACTGCGAGGAACCGTGACCGCGGATTCCTTGCAAGCAGTGCTCGATCACTACAACGCGGCGGACTGGCGCGCGCATCGCGCGCTGGTCACGGGCGATATCATCCAGGACGACTCGGAAGCGGCCTATGGTCGCTTCCATGAGCTGCTGCTGCCACTCAAAATGCGGGTCCACTGCGTCCCCGGCAATCACGACATCAGGAAGCTGATGAAAGCCGTGTGCGTCAGGCCGCCCTTCTCCTACTGCGCGTGGGAAGAAATAGATGAGTGGCTGCTGGTCGGGCTGGATAGCTGCGTCAATGGCACGGCCGGTGGCGAAGTCAGCCGGGAGGAACTCGACCGGCTCGGCAATCTTGTCATGAGCAGCGGCGCCAGGCATGTGCTCGTCTACCTGCACCATCCCCCGATCCCGATGGGCAGCAAGTGGCTCGACTCGGTTGGCCTCGCAAATGGCGACGAAGTCCTCGAGTGCCTGCGCACCCTGGGGCGCGTGCGGGCGCTGACCTTCGGGCACGTGCACCAGGAGTATGACGATGTTTACGAAGACATCCGCATCCTCGCCACGCCGTCGACCTGCGCCCAGTTCAAACCCGGTAGCGACGAGTTCGCCATCGACGACAAGTCGCCCGCTTATCGCCGTGTCGAATTGCATCCTGACGGTGCGGTGACGACCGAGTTGCAGTGGGTTACGGCGTGAAACGCGTAACGGCCTGTCTTGCTCTCTGGCTGGCCGCGAGTGCGGGCCTGGCCGACGATGCCGGTCACCCGGTCACGATGTGGCAGGTCGAAGGCGCCAGCAACACGATCTACCTTTTAGGCTCGATCCATCTGCTGCGTGCCGCGGACCATCCCCTGCCCCAGGTCATCGACGAAGCTTACGCAGATGCCGAGATCATCATCATGGAACTCGACATGGACGACCTCGATCCCCTGTACACGCAGGCCGCGTTCAACGAGGCCGGTGTCATGACCGACGGCAGCACACTCAGAGACCTCATGGGCGGGGAGCTATACGCGCAGGCCGAAGCCGCGGCCGAGGTCGTCGACATACCGCTCGACCTGCTGGCTCAGTCGGAGCCGTGGCTCGCCGCGATGACGGTCGAGCTCATGATGCTCTATCGCATCGGCTTTAACCCGCTGCTCGGCGTCGAGATGACCATGACCAACCGCGCCGCGGCGGACGGCAAACCGATCGCAGGCCTCGAAACCGTCGATGAGCAGCTCGGCTTCCTCGACGGGCTGCCACTCGATGCACAGCGCGACATGTTGCTGCAGACACTGCTTCAGGGGGCGACGATGAGCGCATCCGTCGATGCGCTGATCCACGCATGGCGTAACGGCGACATTGCGACGCTCGAGCGCGAGTTGCTGAGCGAACTTCGGCAACAGGAAGAGCTGTACGCGGCACTGATCGTGAATCGCAATCGTCGCTGGGCCGGTACGATCGCCGAGTGGCTGGACGACGAGCAGGACTACCTCGTCGTCGTCGGCGCCCTGCACCTGGTCGGCGAAGACGGCGTCCCTGCGTTGCTTGCCGACCGGGGTATCGGTATTCACCAGTTGAGAGAATCCTCGCGACTCCGGTAGCATGCGTTCCTCTTCAGGAGGATAGCTATGAGTCTTTTTTCCGACGCGCGGAACGTAATCGCAGGCGGCGTCAACTCGCCAGTGCGTGCATTTGCGAGCGTGGGCGGCGAGCCCGTCTTTTTCAAGAGCGCCAAAGGCAGCCGCTTCCAGTCGGAAGACGGCCGCGAGTTCATCGACTACGTCGGCTCCTGGGGGCCGATGATCCTCGGTCACGCGCATCCTGAGGTGGTCGAGGCCGTCATCGAAACCGCGCGTGGCGGCCTGAGCTTCGGTGCGCCGTGCGTACTCGAAACACGGATTGCCGAGAAGATCTGCTCGATGCTGCCTTCCGTCGACAAGGTGCGCATGGTCAGCTCCGGTACCGAAGCAACCATGAGTGCCATCCGCCTGGCGCGGGGTCACACCGGCCGCGACAAGATCGTCAAGTTTGAGGGCTGCTACCACGGCCACTCGGACTCACTGCTGATCAAGGCAGGATCCGGTGCCCTGACACTGGGCGTTCCGAGTTCGCCGGGCGTTCCGGCAGGGCTTGCAGAGCACACGATCACACTGGCTTACAACGACATCGAGGGGGTCACGGCAGCGTTCGCCGAATTCGGCGACCAGATCGCCTGCGTCATCGTCGAACCGATTGCAGGCAACATGAACATGGTGCCACCGGTCGACGGTTTCCATGCAACGCTGCGCGATGAATGCACCAGGGCGGGCGCGTTGCTGATCTTCGATGAGGTCATGACCGGTTTTCGCGTCGCCCGCGGTTGCGCTCAATCGCTTTTCGGTGTGGAGCCCGACATCACGACGCTGGGTAAGGTCATCGGCGGCGGCATGCCGGCCGCGGCGTACTGTGGCCGGGCCGAGGTCATGGCCAGCATTGCGCCGGATGGGCCCGTCTACCAGGCCGGTACGCTGTCGGGCAACCCCGTTGCCATGGCCGCAGGCCTCAAGACGCTGGAACTCATCGATGACGAAGCGTTCTGGAATTCGCTCACAGCCAAAACGCAGAAACTCGTCGACGGTCTTGCGGCCGCGGCTACCGCCGCCGACATCCCGATATCGGTCGAACACCAAGGCGGCATGTTCGGCTTCGTGTTCACGGACGAAGGGCCGGTCCGCTCCTATGCGCAGGTGGCAGCCGCCGATGTCGAACGCTTCAAAAAATTCTTCCACGGCATGCTGGACGCCGGCATCTACCTGGCGCCATCCGCGTTCGAGGCCGGTTTTGTCTCGATCGCACACAGCGACGATGATCTCGATGAGACCGTCGTCGCCGCCGCGAAGGTGTTCGAAGCCCTGTAGGAGCATGCCGTGCGCGCGGCACTCGCTGCGGCATGGAGGGCTGCTACGAGTGCAGAACCTGCTCGATCATGTGCAGACAGCTGTTGATGTCATCGCTCTCGAGGGCCGACTGCTTTTCATCGACGTCTACGGGCAATATTTCGACGAATCGCCAGGCCACCCAGGTAGCGTCGTCCAGCCGGCGCTCCAGATGCTCATAGAGTCGGCCGAGGTCGTTGATAACCGTTTCCAGGATATGCGGCAGGTTCGAGAACTCCGCCGGGACCTTCGCCGCGGGCGGCGGCGGGATAATCTCGACGTTGCCGACATACAGGCCGTCCGCCTGCTGCGCCGCAGACTGCAACCGGAATCGGTCCGTACCGACTGCCGTGATACCCAGAATACCGTCGCTTCCCTGGTACCAGTCGACGACTTTCGCGAGCGTCCCGACTTCCCGGGTCGTTGCCGGGCCGGTCTCTCCGCCATCTTTGATCAGCAGGACCCCGAACGGTGAATCCTCTTTCATGCAGCGGCTGATCATGTCGAGATAACGCGGCTCAAAGATGCGCAGTGGCAGCGGGCCGCCAGGGAACAGTACGGTGTTTAGTGGGAAGAGCGGTACCTGCATACCTTGAATATAGCTGTTTCTAAGAACCCCGGGTCCTTTGCAGCAACGCCGTCAACGTCTGGCGTGCCGAACCGAATCCTCCATTGCTCATGAACACCACCTGGTCGCCGCCCAGCACACGCTTCGACATGTCGTTGGCGAGACGATCGTAGTCGCCGAACACACGCAGCTTGCTACCGAGTTCACCGAGGCTTGCCTCGAAGTCTGCGCCCAGTTCCTCCGGCCGATACATCCAGATCAGATCCGCATCACTCAAAGCGTCGGCCAGCGTATCGTTATGCACGCCGAGCTTCATCGTGTTCGACCGCGGATCGAGGGCAACGACGACCCGGTGACCCGGATAGCGTCTGCGCATCGATTGAATCGACGCAGCGATGGCCGTCGGATGGTGCGCAAAGTCGTCATAAATTGCGATGTCGGCGACCGTGGCGGTACGCTCCATCCGCCGCTTGACTCCTTCGAAACGCGACAGCGCATCGACGGCCCGTTCGACGGATACGCCGGCCGACGCTGCGGCAGCAACCGCGGCAGTCGCATTCTCGAGATTGTGCATACCGCCGATCTTCCAGCGCGCGTCCGCGGCACGATCGCCGGGGCCGCGCACGCCGATGTGGCGTTCGAGCTTGTCGGCGAAACGGCCGGTCCAGTCGGTATCGTCGGCCGTGCTGAAGGTTTCCACCGGCGTCCAGCACCCCTGCTCCAGGAGCAGCTTCAGATTCTCGTCCGCACCGTTGACCACGATCCGTCCGGCGGCCGGCACCGTGCGCAGCATCTGGTGAAACTGCCACTTGATCGCGTCGAGATCCTCATAGATATCGGCGTGGTCGTACTCGAGGTTGTTGAGGATCAGCGTACGCGGACGGTAATGCACGAACTTGGCGCGCTTGTCGAAGAACGCGGTGTCGTATTCGTCCGCCTCGACGACGAAGTACTCGGATTCGCCGAAGCGTGCCGAATCATCGAAGTTGGTCGGGATACCGCCGATCAGGAACCCCGGCGCATGACCCGCATCATCGAGAATCCAGGCCAGCATGCTTGCCGTCGTCGTCTTGCCATGGGTGCCCGCGACCGCCAGTACATGGCGATCGTGCAAAACGTTCTCGGCGAGCCACTGCGGACCGGACTTGTACGGCATACCACGATCGAGCATCGCCTCCACGACCTCGACGCCGCGACTCATGACGTTCCCGACGACCACGCAGTCAGGATTTACGTCCAGCTGCCCGGCATCGAGACCCTCGTGAATGTCGATACCCAGCTTCCTGAGCTGAGTGCTCATGGGCGGATACACGTTACGATCGCAGCCAGTCACCTCATGGCCCGCCGCGCGGGCCAGCGCCGCCACCCCGCCCATGAATGTCCCGCAGATGCCGAGGATGTGAATGTGCATTTTCGCCTAGCTCATCGTACCCGCCACCACGGCCGTCACCGGGTTGAGTGCCGAGTACAGGTACAACTGGAAGATGAAGACGGCCATGGCAACGATGATGCCGACCAGCCGCGGTCGGTCGATTGCTTTGGAGAGAATGTGACCTTCGACCGGAATCGACCACAACAGGATCAGCGTCACGATGATCCTGACCAGGTCAGCACTGAGGAACGGCGCCAGAAATACATTACAGGTGACGACAATAAAGGTCAGCAGTGCGCCGCAGCCGAGGATCGCCGTTGCCGTCTGCAGCAAACGTGGCGCATGATTCGTCGCCACGATGACCGACGCATAGCATGCAAGTGCGACGACACCCGTAAAGGTCCCGACCAGGAAGTCCTGGTCATCAAGCCCTTCGCTCAGCAACATCATCGACAGTCCGGAGAACAGCCACAGGGTCAGTGTCAGCAGGCACAGAAGCCACGAGTACGGGAGCGCATCCGGCCCCTTGCGCAGACGAATGATATCCAACAGGGTTTGAAGCAGAGCCACCATGCTGTCCGCATGTTAACCTCTTTTGATGCCCCGATTTAATTTTGTTGAAGAGCCGGACTCGCTCGTCGATGCACTGCGTAGTCACGGCCAGCTCGCCGTGGACACCGAGTTCATGCGAGAAAGCACCTACTACGCGCAGCTGTGCCTCACACAGATCTCGGCCGGCGGGGAAATCTGGTGCGTCGATCCGATTGCGGGGCATACGCAGGATGCTTTCTGGCAGGAACTGCTGTCGCACGACTGGGTGCTCCACTCGGCACGCCAGGATATCGAGGTCATCTACCAGCTGACCAACAAAATGCCGGCGTCGATATTCGATACCCAGGTTGCAGCCGGCCTGCTGGGGCTGCCTGCGCAGGTCGGTTACGCAGGGCTCGTTCAGGAGCTGTTCGACGTCGAAATCCACAAGGTTCATACGCGGGCCGACTGGAGCCGGCGGCCCCTGCGCAATGAGTACCTCGAGTACGCTGCCGAAGACGTCGAGTACCTGCTGCCTGCCTGCGAGATTCTCGTCAACAGGCTCGAAGAAAAGGGGCGCATCGAGTGGGCGCGTGAGGATTCCGCCTGGCTGCTTGATCCGGCGCTGTACGTGAACGGCGACGGCCAGGCCATCGACCGGCTCAAGGGCGCCCGAAATTTCCGTGGCCGCAAACGCGCGGCCGCCGCGCGACTTGCCGAGTGGCGTGAGAATGAGGCAATCAAGCGTAACCGGCCTCGGCAATGGATCATGCGCGACAGCATCTTGCTCGACATCGCCTGGAAACTGCCGAAGTCCGAGCAGGAACTCGCGGACATCCAGGGTGTGCCCCCCAAGCTCGTCCGGCGAGCCGGACGACGCCTGCTGGACGAGATCGCAAGCTCTGCCGCCGATGAGCGCGACTACACGCCGTTGCGACCACCTGGTGAGGGACAGAAAGCATTGCTCAAGGAAATGCAATCACGGGTTGCAGCCTGCGCCGAGGACCTGGGCGTCGCCGCCGAGACGGTCGCGTCAAAACGGGAGCTGTCCGGCGTCATCATCAACGGCAACCGGCAATCGCGCCTGTTCAGTGGCTGGCGTGCAGAGCTGATCGGGGAGGAGCTACTCGAGCTCCTGTAAAAGCCGCTCGTAGACCTCGTCGATCGCCCCTTCGGCCGCGACCGTGCGCAGCTTGCCGCGGTCGCTGTAGAACTCGATCAGCGGCTCGGTACTCTCGCGATAGACGTCGAGACGATTGCGTATCGTCTCTTCGTTGTCGTCCTCGCGCTGAATCAACTCGCCGCCGGCAGCGGTGCATTCGTCGAGCTCTTCCTGTGGCGAAAAATAGACGTTGAGGAGTTTGCCCGTGAGAGAACAGGTACGCCTACCGGTAAGCCGCTTCATCAGGATATCGAAAGCGACGTCCATGAGGACGGCGCAGTCGAGCGGCGTGCCCATCTGGTCAAGCAGTTCGTCGAGATCGAGTGCCTGCTGGGTGTTGCGGGGAAAGCCGTCGAGAATGAATCCGTGCTCGGCGTCTGGCTGCGCGAGGCGCTCGCTGATGATGCCGAGTACCACTTCGTCCGGGACCAGGTTGCCCGCTTCCATGACTTCTTTCGCCTTGAGGCCGAAACGCGTGCCGGCGGCGACAGCTTCGCGAAGCATATCGCCGGTTGATACCTGCGGAATATTCCTGTCCGCCATCAGCTTCTTGGCCTGGGTGCCCTTGCCGGAACCCGGTGCGCCTAGTAATACGATTCTCATATCGTCAGTCTCTTGTCGCCCGCGAGGCGGGTGCCTGCAAACGCCGCGAAATCGGATCGCTACGCTACCGGCATGCCCCGGCCCGGTCAATGCGTGATTACCGCGGCTTGCCGCTTTTCCCGATGACCCGTGTAAGCGTTTGGGCTATCCTCTGCCGCTCTTTTCAACCGATCAGGAACTCCCAACATGTCCGCAATGAATGCCTTCTATGCCCAGTCGGGCGGCGTCACCTCCGTCATCAATACCACCGCCTGTGGTGTGATCGAGACGGCGCGCAAGCACAAGGGCAAGATCGCCAATGTCTACGCCGGGCGCAATGGCATCATAGGCGCTCTCACCGAGGACATGATCGACACGAATCGGGAGAGCGCGGCGACGATCGCGGCGCTGATGCATACGCCGGGTGGTGCGTTCGGGTCGGCGCGCTACAAGCTCAAGGGAATCGAAGAGAACCGGGCCGAGTACGAACGCCTGATCGAAGTTTTCAAGGCACACAACATCGGCTACTTCTTCTATAACGGTGGTAATGACTCGATGGATACGGCCCACAAGGTATCGCAGATATCGAAGAAGATGGGCTTCCCGGTCACCTGTCTCGGCGTACCCAAGACCGTCGACAACGACCTCCCGATCACCGACTGCTGCCCTGGATTCGGATCCGTCGCGAAGTATGTGGCCGTATCGACGCAGGAAGCCGCACTCGACGTCGCTTCGATGGCCACCACCTCGACCAAGGTATTCGTCCTCGAAGTCATGGGTCGGCACGCCGGCTGGATCGCAGCGGCCGGCGGCCTCGCGGGCAAGGAACCGGGCGATGCCCCGCACATCATCCTGTTCCCGGAAATCCCGTTCGTGAAACGCGAATTCCTGAAGAGAGTACGCCAGTGCGTCAACGACTATGGCTACTGCGTGATCGTGGTCAGCGAGGGCGCCCGGTTCAGGAACGGCAAGTTCCTGGCTGACCAGGGCACGCGTGACGCCTTCGGGCATGCCCAGCTCGGCGGCGTAGCATCGGTCGTGGCCCAGATGGTGCGTGACAATCTTGGCTTCAAGTACCACTATGCCATCGCCGATTACCTGCAGCGTTCAGCACGTCACATCGCGTCAGCCGTTGATGTCAGGCAGGCCTATGCCGTCGGTAAAGCTGCTGTCGAATTTGCGGTCCAGGGCAAAACGGCCGTCATGCCGGTGATCAAGCGCATTTCTGACAAACCGTACCGGTGGAAGATCGCATCTGCGCCGCTGGGGCGCATCGCCAACAAAGAAAAAATGGTGCCGAGGCGTTACATCACCAGGGACGGCTTCGGGATCACGGACGCCGGTCGGCGCTACCTCGCGCCACTGATCAACGGCGAGGATTATCCTCCTTATGTCAATGGCTTACCGCGGGTCGCGAAACTCAAGGGTGTTGCCGTCAAGCCGAAGCTGGGCACGAAATTTGTGGTATGATGCGCGCCCGGCTCAGCCGGACAAAAATATCATTTTTGGGAAAATTCATTCTCGAACAAGACCTTACGCCTGCCATCTTGCGGCGTAGCCGGTCTTGCTCGATCGCAAGGACAAATATTCAGGAGATGATCTGATGTCTAACGAGTTGGCCCTGTGGCTCTCGATTGGGGCGGGTGTCGCCGCCATTCTCTTCGGTCTGATTTCGAGGAGCTGGATTCTCAAGCAGTCCGCCGGTTCGGAGCGCATGCAGGAGATTGCCGCAGCGATACAGGAAGGCGCCAAAGCCTACATGGACCGACAGTACACCACGATAGGCATTGTCGGCGTCGTTCTCGCGATCGTCCTCGGCTTCGCCCTTGACCTGGCGACCGCAATCGGATTCGTGATCGGTGCCGTATTCTCGGGGCTTGCCGGATACATCGGCATGTTCGTGTCAGTGAAAGCCAATGTACGCACGGCTGAGGCCGCTAGGAAAGGCGTCAACCCGGCGCTCAAGATCGCGTTCCAGGGTGGCGCCATTACCGGCATGCTGGTCGTGGGTCTCGGTCTTCTCGGTGTTGCTGGCTACTACCTCATCCTGCTGCAGACGGGTTCAACCCCGGACGATGCAATTCACGCCCTGGTCGGTCTTGCATTTGGCGGCTCGCTGATCTCGATCTTTGCCCGACTCGGTGGCGGTATCTTCACCAAGGGTGCTGACGTCGGCGCGGACCTCGTCGGTAAAGTCGAGGCCGGCATCCCCGAAGACGATCCGCGCAACCCCGGCGTTATCGCTGACAACGTCGGCGACAACGTCGGCGACTGCGCGGGCATGGCGGCCGACCTCTTTGAAACCTACGCCGTAACGATCATCGCCACGATGCTGCTGGGCGGCATGGTCGCATCGGTCTACGGCGCCGAAGCCATCATCTACCCGCTCGTGCTCGGCGCAGTATCGATCGTCGCCTCGATCATCGGCACATTTTTCGTCAAGACTTCGGACGGTGGCAAGATCATGGGCGCCCTGTACCGCGGCATGATCGTCGCCGGTATCCTCGCAGCTGCCGCGTTCTACTTTGTCACGGACGCGATGATGGGTGCCAGTGGCCAGGCCATGAGCATCTACTACTCGGCGCTTATCGGCCTGGGGCTCACGGCCGCTATGGTGGTGATTACCGAGTACTACACCGGCACCGAGTTCAAACCGGTCAGAACGATTGCCAACGCGTCGCTGACCGGTGATGCCACCAACATCATCGCCGGTCTTGGCATTTCGATGAAGGCCACGACGCTGCCGGTTATCGCGGTCTGCGCCAGCATCTGGGGCGCATTCGCGCTGGCTGACAACACCATGGGCGGCCTTTACAACATCGCGATTGCAGCCACGGCCATGCTGTCGATGACCGGCGTCGTCGTGGCGCTCGACGCCTTTGGCCCGATTACGGACAACGCCGGCGGTATCGCCGAAATGGCCGAACTGCCGCCGGAAGTGCGCAACATCACGGATCAGCTCGACGCGGTCGGCAACACGACCAAAGCCGTCACCAAGGGTTATGCCATCGGTTCGGCCGGGCTTGCGGCGCTCGTACTGTTCGCCGACTACAACAATGCGCTCACGCAGGAAGCCGGGCAGCAATTCACGTTCCTGCTCAACGACTACCGCGTGATCATCGGCCTGTTCATTGGCGGCCTCGTACCCTACCTGTTCGGTGCGCTTGCCATGGAAGCTGTCGGCCGCGCCGCTGGCGCGGTGGTCAACGAAGTACGCCGCCAGTTCAAGGAAATCGAAGGCATCATGGAAGGCACGGGCAAGCCGGACTACAGCCGCGCTGTCGACCTGCTGACCAAGGCCGCAATCAAGGAGATGGTCGTGCCAAGCCTGCTGCCGATCGTCGTGCCGATTCTCGTCGGCTTCCTGCTGGGTGTCGAAGCCCTCGGCGGCCTGCTTCTCGGTACGATCATCACCGGCCTGTTCGTCGCCATCTCGATGACAGCCGGCGGCGGCGCCTGGGACAATGCCAAGAAATACATCGAAGACGGCAACTGCGGTGGCAAGGGCTCCGATGCCCACAAGGCTGCCGTCACGGGTGACACCGTGGGCGACCCGTACAAGGATACGGCTGGCCCCGCGATCAACCCGCTGATCAAGATCATCAACATCGTTGCGCTCCTGATCGTGCCGCTGCTGGTTGGCTGACAATCAAGCCGGCGCCCGCCTTGCACCGCGGGGGCGCGTAGCGGGTGACCAGAAAGAAAGCGGGCCGCCGGACTCGTCCTGCGGCCCGCTTTGCTCGAGCGCATTGGCGAGCAGCCGTTCGAGCCCTTCACGACTCATTCTGCCCGCACCACCGGACAAGAAGTCCTCCATACGTGCCGCGCCTTGTCGGTTCATTGCGGCTCACTGTTCAAGCCGTCGGCAGAGATCTGCGCATTCGATCTCGAGGCCGATGAGGATCTCGCGTTCCTCGTCAGTGATTCAGGATCCGGTAGGACCCCGTGCCAGTCGTTCCCAGCATGACCGGCGCCTCGACGAAATGCCCCTGCACGAAGTCGACACCGACATCGCGCAGCCAGTCGAAGTCTTCCTGGTGCTCGACCTGCTCGGCCACAATCTGGAATTCCATCGTTCGCGCCAGCTTTATCATCGCGCTGACCATCTCCTGGTTAACGAGATCAGTCTGCAGGTTGCGCGTGTAGGTGCCGTCGATCTTGAGATAGTCGATCGGCAGGTGCTTGAGGCTCGAGAATGAGCCCAGACCACTGCCAAAATTGTCTAGCGAGAACTCACAACCGATACCATGCAGCACCTCGATGAAGCGCTGAGCGTGCTGCACGTTCGAGAGGATCGCGTTCTCGGTCACCTCGAAACAGATCGACGAGGGCCCCACGCCGGAGCGGTCCAGCGCGTCGACCACGAATCCGAGGAAGGCCTCGTCACCGAGCGTCTGTCCGGAGAGGTTGATCGCACAGCTCCTGTTGGCCGGCAACTTGATTTCCCCTCCCGCAATTGCCGCCAATGCCGCACTAATCACCCAGCGGTCGATCTGCGGCATCATCTGGTAGCGTTCAGCCGGGCGCAGGAACTCCGCGGAATCCCTGGCATGGCCCGGGCCGTCGTGGAGGCGTATCAGCACCTCAACAGCGGGACCGGACTCGGCTGGCCCGCGCATTGCGATAATCGGCTGAATGGCCAGCTCGAAGCTGTCCTCGTGCAACGCGGTCTGCAATTGGCGCAGCCACTGGATGTCACCACGTTCGCGGGCAACGACCTCATCACGAGCCGAGTAGACGTGCACCTGTCCCCTGCCCGACTGCTTGGCCATGTAACAGGCCGAGTCCGCGGCACTCATCACGTCCTGCAGGGTCCCGCTGGCATGGCTGATCTCGACGAGGCCGATCGAGATCCCAATATTGAAGATCTTGTCCTTCCAGACGAAGCGGTAGTCAGAAATCGCGTTACAGATGTCGCTCGCAATCTGGCGCGCCTTGTCGATCGGGCAGCCGATCAGCAGTGCGCCAAACTCATCGCCGCCGAGGCGTCCCACGAAGTCCGAGTCACGAACCTGGTCTTTGATCAGGGCCGCGACTTCGCGAAGCATGCTGTCGCCCGCTATGTGCCCGCAGCTGTCATTGACGGCCTTGAATCGATCGAGGTCCATGTAGAACAGCATGTGCACAGCTTCTTCGGCATGTGCATCATCCATCGCTTCATCGAGTCGACGCTCGAACTCGCGGCGATTGATCAGGCCGGTCAGGGGGTCGTGCGTCGCCTGGTAGGACATCTTGCGCGTCAGGCCGCGCAGTTCACTAACGTCGTGAAACACGACCACCGCGCCCGACACGCTGTTGCTGGGACCGCGCACAGGAGACGCTGTCAGTTCCACCGAGTGCTCGTGCTCGCCGTCGACCGTGACCATGACCGCACGCCGGCCCATATTGACGCGCCGGCGCATCGCCAGGCAACGTTCGACCGGATCGCCGAGCGGGCGTCGGTCCGCATCGTCGACCAGGGTGAACAGCTCGCCGATGCGGTGACCACTCGCCGCGTCGCGGTTGGTCCCGATGATCGCCTCTGCGGCCAGGTTCATGTAGTCGATACGCCCGTCATTGTCGGTCGTGATCACACCCTCGGCGATCGATTCGAGCGTGTACTGCGCCTGGCGCTTGCTACGTGACAGTGATACTTCAAGGCTCTTGCGGTGGCTGACGTCGCGCGCAACAGTCAGAATGGCCGTACGGCCGCGGTAGTCAATCGTCGCACTTTGCGCCTCCACCCAGAGGCCCGTCTGGTTGCCATTGATAAATTGCATTTCGATGCGCCGCGGTCCGTTGTCGCCGGCGAGGCGGCGCGCCACATGCTTGCGGAATAACGCACGGTAGGCAGGCTTGACCAGGTCGATGATTTCCCTGCCAACGAGCTGCGCCGGCTCCAGGCCAATGAGGGCAGCCGCCGAATCGTTCGCGAGCAGGATCTTTTCGTCGTGGATGATTACGATTTCCGGCAGAGTCCGCGCAAAGTCCTGGAACAGGCGGTCACGTCCCTGGATCTTTTCGTCGCGCTCCCCGAGTGCATCGAACAGGCGATTAACCGTGTGTGCCAGTTGCGCCGTCGCCGCGTCGTCCGGAATCGTCAGGCGGTGGCCGACGGACGCGTCACGCGACGCCTCGAGTGTTTCCTCGTTGAGCCTTGACACACGGCCCAGGATCTTGCGCCGCGAGCCCCACAGGTACAGAGTCGCCCCGCCGGCGAGCAGGGCAAGAACAGCCAGTGAGACGATGATCAGGTCAGTGGTCATGCGGTGCCCGTTGTCGCGGGAGTAAGTACGGCGGTTATCATTTGATATGATTGCTTTTTACGAGCTTCAGACGCATGTTCGGTTAAGCATATCCCAGCAGACTAAGCGGGCTGTGGCTATTCACCATAATTCGGAACGAGGCGTCTTGAGGCTCCCGGCACAGCCGCCATAATCGCCCCGCCGACGAGTTTTTTTTGAACTCCAATCATAAGGTTACAGGTAAGTAAGGCATGAACACCGATTACGCGCGCCTGCAGATGGTCAACCAGCAGGTCAGGGGCTGGAATGTCTACGACGAAAGTGTCCTCGACATGCTCAGGGCCTTGCCCAGGGAGCACTTCGTGCCACCCGAGTATGCGGCGCTTGCCTTTGCCGACCTTGCGATCCCGCTGGGCCACGGCGAGCACATGATGACACCGACGATCGAGGGGCGCCTGCTGCAGGCACTCGGGCTCGACGGCGACGAGAAGGTCCTCGAGATTGGCACCGGGTCGGGTTTCATGACCGCCTGCCTTGCCCGCCTGGCGACGCACGTGACCAGCATCGACATCTACGGCGACTTTGTTGAGTCGGCGCGCAACAAGCTGTATGACATCGACATCGATAACGTCGACATCATGCGGATGGATGCGACGCAGGAGTTACCGGATGGGCATTTCGACATTGTCGCACTGACAGGATCGATCGAGCGATTCGATCCGCGCTATGTTGACGCACTGAACAACCGTGGCAGATTGTTTGTCGTAACTGGCAGTTCACCGGTAATGGAGGCAAAACTGATCGAGCGGACCAACGAGCATGACTGGCAAACGATCTCACTGTTCGAGACCGTGCTCAAACCACTGGTCCATGGCACTTTGCCGCCGCAGTTCTCTTTTTGATGAAGTGAAACCAGACGGGACCGTGCTGCATCTAAGATCAGAAGTTCGACTTCCCAACTGGTTTAGTGATGTAGTAGACTATAACACCTTGCGCCCTCGGGCAGCCTCAACCCGGAACTCGATAAGATGAAAAAACGTAATTATTTCAATCTATTGCTGGCTACCGCCGGATTATTTGCACTGCCGTCGATGGCGCATGCCACCTCCCTGCTGGAGATCTACCAGCAGGCATTACAGAGTGATCCGGCGATTCACGAGGCTGAAGCCCGGCGCCTGGCGTCGCTCGAAGCGAGGCCGCAGGCACGCGGTGCGCTGTTGCCGCAGATCAGTGCCGGGGCGGACTGGACCAAGTCCGAGTCGGACGGATCGAGCACGCAGTTCGACGTCATCAGCGACTGCGATCCCGCTCTCCCTCTTGGAGATCCGAACAACATTTGTATCGTGCCGTACGAAGTGCCATCGGAGAACCGGTCAGAAACCCAGACCTGGAACGTAACCCTGAGGCAGACCCTGTTTCGCTGGGACCAGATTGTCGGCCTGAAGCGTGCCGACAAGCAGTTGGCCAAGGCCGAGGCCGTGCGCGAGGCCGCGCAGCAGGACCTGATCATCCGCGTCGCGCAACGCTATTTCGACGTCCTGGGTGCCGAGGATCGGCTGCGCTCGATCCACGCTGATCGCCAGGCGATTGCCCGACAGCTCGAACAGGCCAAGCAACGCTTCGAAGTCGGACTTATCGCGATCACCGACGTGCAGGAATCGCAGGCCGCTTACGACCAGTCGGTCGCCAACGAGATCGCGGCAAAGCGCGCGCTTGCGACAGCACGCGAGTACCTGCGCGAAATCACTGGGCAATATGTCTCAAACCTGTCGGCGCCGAAACCGGACATGCCGTTTATCGGTCCGGAAAAGAGCGAGGGCGACTGGGTCGACCTGTCTCTTAGCCAGAACCTCAATCTCGTGGCAAGCCGCCTCGATGAGAAACTGGCCCGCGACGAGATCTCGTTCCGGCGAACCGGCCACTACCCGAGCGTCGAGCTGATTGCGAGTGTCAACGACAACGACGCGGATTCGGAATTCCGGATCCAGGAAACGGGTTCGCCCTGGTTGCCGACGGACTCCTCGAGGCGGACGGACAGCGTGCGTGTTCAGTTCTCGATCCCGCTGTTCGCAGGCGGCGCCACGTCGTCTCGCGTACGCGAGGCCGTCTACCTGCACCGCGCCGCGCGCGAGCAGTTGCAGCGCGTTACGCGCGCCACCGAACGCCAGGCCCGCGATGCCTACCTCGGCGTACTCTCCGAGAACAGCCGCGTAACGGCCCTGAAGCAAGCCGTGGCGTCCAGCCAGACCGCGCTCGAGGCGACCCAGGCAGGGTTCGAGGTTGGCACTCGTACTATCGTCGACGTCCTGAACTCGCAATTCGCTCTGTATGCCGCCATCACGAATTACCAGCAGGCTCGCTACGATTACCTGATCAACGTCCTGCTGCTCAAGCAGGCATCCGGCACGCTGCAGGTGCAGGATCTCGAGGTCATCGACGAGTGGTTGATGGAACGCAAGACGCCGGAACAGGCCTTTGCAGAGGAAGAAGCAGCGGCTGGCAGCTAGGCCCGACCGTCTCCCAGCAGCGGATCCAGCAACACGAGGAGCCGCTCGAGTGCACCGCGGTTCTCTTCGAGCACGCGCAGCCCGGCTCGCCCGAGGCGGCGCGCCTCTTCAGGATTGGCCAGCAGTTCGCTGACGGTTTCGGCCAGTTCGGCCGGTCCCTCGACCTTGCGACAGGCTCCCATCTTGATGAACAGGTCGGCAATATCCTGAGCATTGAAGTTGTACGGTCCGGTCACTACCGGCACGCCCAGCGCCGCGGGCTCGAGCAGGTTGTGGCCGCCGATTGGCACGAGGCTGCCGGCGACGAATGCAACATCACTGGCCGCGTAGAATACCGGCACTTCACCCATCGTATCGCCGAGAAAGACAGCGGCATCACCGACCGCCCGCCCGTCCGTCCGTGAGACAACGCTGAAACCACGACGCGCGACAAGGTCTCGAACGATGCCGAAGCGCTCCGGGTGACGCGGTATCAACACGAGCAGCGCGTCGTCGTGGCGTGCGCGAACGCGCTCATGCACGTCGAGTATCGATTCTTCCTCGCCATCGTGCGTGCTCGCGGCCACCCATACGGGCCGGCTGCCAAACAGTCGCTCACGCTCCGCCCTGCCGCGGGCACGGGTATTCTCATCGTGCCGAATATCGAACTTGATGTTCCCCATGACATGCGTGCGCTGCGGGCTTGCCCCCAATGACAGGAAGCGGTCAGCATCGCCCTGACTCTGCGATGCGATGATAATGCCGTGCGAGAGCGTTTCGCGGATCAACGGCAGCAGCTTGCGATAACCCGGTACGGACTTCGGTGAGATTCGCGCACTGACGAGAATCAGCGGAATCTCGCGCTCACCGCAGCCACGATAGAGATTTGGCCAGATCTCGGTCTCCATGATGAGTGCAGCCTCGGGCCGCGCTCTCTTGAAGAACGTATTGACAGCATGCGGGAATTCGAACGGCAGGTAGGCATGGTGAACGTCATCGCCAAACAGCTTGCGGACGCGTTCGGCACCCGTCGGTGTGACGGTCGTAATGAGAACCTCGCGTTCGGGGAATCGTTCAGCCAGCGCATAGATCAGCGGGACCGCGGCCTGTACTTCGCCGACGGACACGGCATGAATCCAGATCGATCGTTCCAGTTCGGGAATGCCGAACCCGAAGCGCTGCCCCAGCTTGTTGAAGTAGGCGCGGTTGCCGATGCCGCGCACCGTCCAGTATCCGAGAAACGGAATCACCAGGAGGTACGTCAGGAGGTTGTAGAGTAAACGCACCTTCTGTTAGGACTCTTGACCACGCTCTTTCCACCACGAGGTGGTGCGGCGAATAGCGCTGCGGATATTGTTGGACGCCGTACTCCCGGTATAGCGCCCCTTGTGAATGTGCCGAAGACGATACACTCCGGGCACATCCAGGGCGACGCCGTCGGAGCGCAGCAACCAGCGAAATGCACGATCCTCGTGGCACTTGGCAAAGGTCGGCTGGGGTTTCTGGTAAAACCTCAGCGAATCGCAGTAGCCTGCTGCTCGAGCCACATCGCCGTGGACGATCTGCAGCGGACCGGTTGCACGGCCTCGCTCACTGATCGCAAACCTGTCTGCATCGATATCGATGATTCTCGGTCGCTCGTCGATATCGAGCATCGGGTCGCTCTCTGCCAGCATCGACGTCACGCGCTCCTGGCGTGGATATACCAGGGCATCCGTTCGCCCCTGCAGTTCATCGGACAACACGTCCAGGCACTTATCGCGAAACAGCAAGTCGCAGTCGGTGAACCAGACCCAGTCGGCGGCGGTTTGCAGTGCTGCCTTGTTGCGGCCGATGGAACGACGAAAAAGCTGCTCGCGTGGCAGTTTCTGCCAGTTCCATGTCACGCCGGGCACATCCATGGCGCCGAAGTAGTCGAGTACCGAAGCGGTCCGTGCGTCTTCTTCGGCATGGAAGACCGTCATTTTGACGGTCAGACGGGTCGGCCGGAAACTGACCAGCGAACTCAGCTGGTATGTCAGGAAGTGCGCATAGTTCCAGCAGTGGCTGACGATCTCCAGCTTCAGCGTGCCGGTCTTCGCGGCCCGTTCCTCGGCTGGCGGCAGTGACGGTAGATACCATTTTGCTGGGATCGCCCCGGTTGCGGCAAAGCGCAGGAAGTAACTGGCAATCGAGTCTGTCCAGCTCATTAACGAACACTGTCCTGTTGGGCGCCGTATAATACCATAGCGCGGTTGGGCCGATTCGGTACCGGCGCAAGCACGCAGGAGCGAAAACTAATGAACATCCGGGCCTGGCTGAGCAAGCGCGCCAGCAAGAGACGCGACCGCAAGTACCAGCCGTTGCAGCAAGACTTTGACAAGGCTGTCGCCGAATTGGCTGCCGGCGATATCGCTATCGACTGTGGCGCAAACCTCGGTCTGTTTACGACGCGTATGGCAGAGTCCGGGGCGACCGTGCATGCATTCGAACCCAATCCCGATGCTTTTCGAAAGCTCTCGGAAGTTACGTCCGGCTATCCCAACGTCGTCCTGCACCAGGCCGCGGTTACGACGGAACCCGGTGACGTCCAGCTCTTCCTGCACAAGTACGCGGATGACGACCCGGAATACTGGTCGTCCGGCTCCTCGCTCCTCGCGGAGAAGTCCAACGTGCGAGAAGACAGCGCAGTGACCGTCGAAGGTATTCACCTGGCGAAGTTCATCAGGGAACTGGGCAAGCCGGTGAAGCTCCTCAAGATGGATATTGAGGGCGCCGAAGTCGGTGTGCTCAACCAGCTGCTTGACGAGGGTTTGCACGACTCGATCGAACAGGCCTTCGTCGAAGTTCATGATCGCCGCATCAAGAGCCTCGCCGAACCCACCCGGGCACTGCGCGAGCGCTTGCAGTCGCTCGGTGCAGATCAATTCAGACTTGACTGGCGCTAAGACATGATCGCAAAAGCTTTGAATTCCGTCGCCAACCTGTTCGGCTATGAGTTGAAGAAGATTGGCGAACAGATCGACAGGGAAGACGGTTACAACATCTATCGTTACTACGACGAGGATGGCCAGTTCGACTACCAGAAGTACAAGACCGCACAGACCGCTGCCAACAAGAAAAAACTGGACAACGTGTGGGTACGGGAAGAAAACATCGAGTTCCTTGCCGACTACATCAGGAAGACGGTTGGCGAACCGCGGTTTGGTATCTGCCACGGTACGCGGCGCGGCAAGGAACAGGAGTGGTTCATCAAGTACCTCGGGTGCGAGGTAATCGGCACGGAAATATCGGACACGGCAACCGATTTTCCGCACACGATTCAATGGGATTTTCACGAGGTGAAGCCTGAATGGGTCGATTCGACCGACTTCATCTACAGTAACTCGCTGGATCACAGCTATGATCCGGACAGGTGCCTCAATGCCTGGATGAGCTGCCTGACGCCGAAGGGCATCTGCATTATCGAGCACTCATCCGGCCACGAGCGCGCGCACGCGGTCGATCCGTTCGGCGCCCATATCTCGCAGATGCCGTCATTGATTCTCGAATGGGGAAGAGGCAGGTTTGCAGTGCGTGAAATCATCGACGCGCCGTCGATGAAGGGCTCCTTGAAGTATATGAAGTACATCATAATTCAGCGAACCTGACCGGCGGGAGGGGTTGATGGGAATCAGGGCGCCACTGATAGCTTTCGAGCAAGAGTCACTCGAGCTGTGCAATCTCGACTATCCCGGCCTGCGGTGGTGCGAGCTGGGCAACCAACGGATTGATCGAAAACCGGCCAAAGATGTGTACCTGGCGAGGGGCGTCGACGCGCACGTTGCGATCGATATCAACGGCAAGGATGGTGCCATGCCGCTGAACCTGGACAACCCGGTCCCGTTCATGTTTCTCGATCAGTTCGACGTGGTGACCAACTACGGAACGAGCGAACACGTCAACGACCAGTACCACGTGTTCAGGAACGCGCACGACATGTGCAAGATGAACGGCATCATCATCAACATCGTGCCCCGCGAAGGTCACTGGCCGGGCCATTGCCGCTATTTCTACACACTGGAATTCGTCGATTCCCTGCGCGACGCCTGCGGCTACGAACTGGTGCTCGGCAGAATTCTCGACCAGGACATGTACCAGGCGCCGAAGAATCTCGTCGCGTTCACATTCCGCAAACGCAGCGAGGACTTCATCTCACCCGAGGAATTTGCGCACGTTACAGGACTGGCTGACACAGGCGACACGAGCCGGACCGGTGATTACAACCGGGGGACGCTCAAGAATCGCTTGCGTGCAGCCTGGGCCGCACTGGCCAATAGCTAGGTTTCCAGCGCCGGCAATCCTAGCCGCACTTGCTGTCGCCGCAGCTCAGACAGGTCATGCAGCCGTCCATCATGATGACGGCGGTCGTGTTGCACTTGGCGCAGAGCTGGGCGCCTTCGGGGTATTCCGACTCGGAGAAGGCGTCCGTCTGCTTTTTGGATGCTTCGTACTCAGCGCGCTTTTCCTCGATCAGCTTCTTCTGGTTCTCGTCGAGTCGCGGCTCGGCCAACATGCCGATCGAAATCAGGTGCTTTTCGACGATGTAGCCGAGCTCGGCAATGATCGACGGCATGAACTTGCCGCCCGCCTGCCAGTAGCCGCCGCGCGGATCGAACACGGCTTTCAGTTCCTCGACGAGGAAGGTCACGTCGCCACCCTTGCGGAAGACCGCCGAGATGATGCGTGTCAGCGCCACGATCCACTGGTAGTGATCGAGGTTCTTGGAATTGATGAAGATCTCGAACGGGCGTCGTTTCTCGTGCTCGGTGCCCTCGTTCAGGATGATGTCGTTGATCGTCACGTACATGGCGTGATCCGACACCGGGGTCTTTACCTTGTAGGTCGAGCCGACGAGCATCTCCGGGCGCTCGAGCTTCTCGTGCATACGGATGACTTCGGCGCGATCGCCGCCGCCTTCACGCGGAAATTCGCGCCTGACCTCGGCCTTTTCTTCGCGCGGTTTCTCGACGGCATAGCCGACGATCTTCTTGTCAATCTTGATCATTTAGAACTTTCCGTAATAGCCTTCTTTGAGAGCATCGAAGAGGTTGGCAGCGGTATGAACTTCGCCGTCGTACTCGAGCTCTTCATCGCCCCTGAGCTCGACCGTCGTACCGTCGTCGAGCGTAAACGTATAGGTCGTGTTCTTGAGGTCCTTCTCCTTCACGAGGACGCCCTGGAACGCCTCGGGATTGAAGCGGAACGTCGTGCAACCCTTGAGACCCTGCTTGTAGGCGTACAGGTAGATGTCCTTGAACTCCTCGTAGGGGTACTCGGTCGGCACGTTCGCCGTCTTCGAGATCGACGAGTCGATCCACTTCTGCGCCGCCGCCTGGATGTCGACGTGCTGTGTCGGCGTGATCTCATCGGCCGTGATGAAGTAGTCCGGCAGGTTGCTGACCGGGTTGTCGGATGTTTGCGGCATAGCCTCCGCATCGACCATGTCGCGATATGCCAGCAGTTCGAATGAGAATACGTCGACCTTTTCCTTGGTCTTCTTGCCCTGGCGAATCACATTGCGGAAGTAATGGTGCGCGAAACTCGGTTCGATGCCGTTCGACGCGTTGTTCGCGAGTGACAGCGAGATCGTGCCGGTCGGCGCAATCGAGCTATGGTGTGTAAAGCGCGCACCGGTTTCAGCAAGATCGTCAACGAGCTTGGGATTTTCAGCCGCAATGCGCTGCATGTAGCGGCTGTACTTCGTGTGCAGGATGCGCCCGGGCACCTTGTCACCGGCCTGGTAACCGTCAGCCCGCATTTCGGGGCGGCGCCGCAGCATTTCCTCTGTGACCTCGAAGTTCTCGTTCATGATCGGGGCCGGGCCCTTTTCCTTCGCAAGCTCGAGGCCTTCTTCCCAGCCGGCGAGCGCCAGCTGCTTGGCCACTTCCTCAGTGAACTCGACGGCCGCCGGCTCACCGTACTCCATGCGCAGCATCGTGATGGTCGAACCCAAACCCAGGAAACCCATGCCATGACGGCGCTTGCGCTGGATCTCGTTGCGCTGCTGCGGCAGCGGCAGGCCGTTTATTTCGACGACGTTGTCGAGCATGCGCGTGAACACCTTGACGACCTTACGGAAGGTCTTCCAGTCGAACTTCGCCTCGTCCGTGAATGGTTTCTCGACGAATTTCGTCAGGTTGACCGAGCCGAGCAGGCACGAGCCATACGGCGGCAGCGGCTGCTCGCCGCAGGGATTGGTGGCACGAATGTTTTCGCAGAACCAGTTGTTGTTCATCTCATTGACCTTGTCGATCAGCACGAAGCCAGGCTCCGCGAAGTCGTAGGTCGATGCCATGATGATGTCCCACACGCGACGGGCGGGCAGCGTCTTGTAGACCTTACACGCCACCATACCGTCGGCATCCTGCACGTAGTTACTGGCTTCGGGCCAGTCGCGCCAGACGAACTGACTGCCGTCATCGACGTCGAGCTTGTCGTCCTCGACCTCCTTGGGCGTCACCGGGAACGCGAGCTTCCAGTCTTCCTCGTTGATGACGGCCTGCATGAACTCGTCCGTAATCAGCAACGACAGGTTGAACTGCCGCAGGCGACCGTCCTCGCGCTTGGCGCGAATAAACTCCATGACGTCCGGGTGACCGACATCGAAGGTGCCCATCTGGGCGCCACGACGACCACCGGCCGACGAGACCGTGAAGCACATCTTGTCGTAGATATCCATGAACGACAGCGGCCCAGAGGTGTAGGCGCCGGCGCCGGTCACATAAGCGCCTTTCGGTCGCAAAGTGGAAAACTCGTAGCCGATGCCGCAACCGGCTTTGAGCGTGAGTCCGGCTTCGTGCACCTTGTTCAGGATGTTGTCCATCGAGTCACCGACCGTGCCCGAGACCGTGCAGTTGATCGTCGACGTCGCCGGCTTGTGCTCCCGGGCGCCCGCATTCGACATGATGCGGCCGGCCGGAATCGCGCCGGAGCGCAGTGCCCAGTGGAATTCCTCGAAGTAGTGTGCGCGCTTCGACTCGACCTCGACATTGGCCAGTGCCTGGGCAACGCGCTTGTAGGTGTCGTCTATGCTTGCGTCGATCTTCGCGCCATCTTTGGCCGCGAGTCGATACTTGGCATCCCAGATGTCCAGCGACGCCGGTTGAAATTCAATGTCCGTGACCGTGTGCGTATCCAGATTGACGGCAGACTTCATAGGTCCTGTTTCTCCCCTGTACTCCCTTAGGAGACCCCAACTTGCTTGTTATAACTCGCTCTTTTTCGAGAGAACAAGGCCCCGCCCGTCGACGGCCAGAGTGCGCGCGACGAGTACCGTTTCCGGCTTCATTCCCTTTTGAACAGACACAAGATGTTGTGCCGATGTAGGGCACAGATTATGCCCGTTCGCCCCCTCTGTCAAGCATTTGTTTGAAATTTATCGATGGGCAATTATTTTTTAAAAACAGTGTGTTACAAACGTTTTGCGAGTAAGTGCTTTAAAAATAGGCAAAAAAAAACGACGCTCTCTTCAAATGGTGAAAACACAACATATAGTAGCGACTTATGTCGTACATTGTCCCTCTTGAAAAGCCATATTGAGACCCAACTTTAGCGTCCAACAACCGATTTTTGTTGGAGGAATCTAGTATGAATATCGCACGTTTTGAGCCCTGGACTTTTGTCGATTTGCTGCATCGCGACCTGGACCGTCTGGTCGGCGGACGCCGCGCGGCGAGCGACGATCAGAATCCGGTGGCAGACTGGGTCCCGGCTGTCGACATCGTCGAGGAAAAGGACCGCTTCGTATTGCGCGCCGACGTTCCTGGCGTGCGTCCCGAGGACATCGACGTCTCGATGGATCACGGCGTTTTGAGCATTGCGGGTGAACGCCACGCGGTCGCGACCGAAGAAGACACCGGGGTGCAGCGTATAGAGCGAGCTACAGGCCGCTTCCTGCGCCGCTTTACGCTCCCGGAGACGGCGGATGCCGAGGCTGTCGCTGCCCGGAGTGCCAACGGCATTCTCGAGGTGACGATTCCGAAAGCCCCCGAAATCCAGGCGCGCCGCATCACCGTCGAAGCTGCGTAACGGGACGAACCGCCGCTGCCCGGGCGCGGCCCTGTCGCGCGCCCGGGCATCTTCTATAATTCACGGGCGATTCATCTTGGTGAACCTAATCTCACCAGGGGAATCCAATGGACAGGCAACACCTCCGAGGCCACTTATGATGACGAAGTACCGACTGTTCTGGACGAGCCTGCTCCTCGCACTCGTATCGATGGGCGCCCAGGCCGCCCTCCCGTCCGAGGTGATGGGCAAACCAGTAACGAGCCTTGCGCCGCTCGTTGAGACGGCGTCGCCGGCGGTCGTGAACATCCGGGTAACGCAGGAGCGTCGCGGACCGTTTGGTCGATCCGCCGAGGTCGGTGGGGCCGGGTCCGGCGTCATCGTCGATGCCGACAACGGCTATATCCTTACGAACCATCACGTCGTCGGCGAAGCCGACCAGATCGAGGTGGGTCTCATGGACGGGCGCACGCTCGATGCCGAAATCGTGGGCTCCGATGCCGCGACGGACATCGCGTTGCTGAAGGTCGACGGAGACAACCTGACGGAGATGCCGATCGGCGATTCCAACGACGTGCGTGTCGGGGATTTCGTCATCGCGATCGGCAACCCGTATGGGCTGACACACACCGTGACGTCCGGTATCGTCAGCGCGCTCGGCCGCACCGGCATCAATCGAGGCGGCTACGAAGACTTCATCCAGACGGACGCGTCGATCAACCCGGGCAACTCGGGCGGCGCGCTCGTCAACATGAGCGGCGAGCTCATCGGCATCAACTCGGTGATCATTTCCGGGTCGGGCGGTAACGTCGGCATCGGCTTTGCGGTCCCGACGGAAATCGCGAGCTCGATCATGGGCCAGATCCTCGACTTTGGTGAGATTCGCCGCGGGCTGCTTGGCGTCAACATCCAGACGATCGATCCTGAAGCCGCTGAGACGCTCGGCGCCGATATCGACGGCGGTGCCATCATTACCCGTGTTTTCCCGAATTCGGCGGCAGAGAGGGCCGGCCTCGAAGTCGGCGACATCATCGTCGCTGTCAACGACAAGAACATCACGACCGGTTCGGACCTGCGCAACACCATCGGCCTCTTGCGTTCGGGCGACAGCATCGGTATCCGCTACCTGCGTGACAACAAGTCCTACTCGACTTCCGCCGAGCTCGGGCGCGCCGAGGACCAGCAGCTGGCGGGCGGCAGCATTCACCCGGGACTCGATGGTGCGAACTTCGCACCTGCGAGCACGGCCAGCGACAGTGGCGTCGAGGTTACGAGCGTCGAGGACGGCAGCCCCGCAGCCCAGCGCGGCCTGCGCGCAGGCGACGTCATCACGGCAGTCAATCGCCGTCTCGTTCGTAATCTCAACGATCTTCAAACCGTCGCCGGCAACAGCCGCATTCTTTTCCTCCTGGTACAGCGCGGCGACCGTTCACTGATGTTGCAGATAAGGTAAGCTGCATAGATGCATTTACGGGGCAGCAAGCGACGCGTCTTTTCACGGCTCGTCGCGGCTGTCCTGGTTGCAGCTGCCGCCTCTTCGGCCGCGGCAGCGAACGTCGAATCCCAGCGCGAACTCTTCAAACGCGTCTATGAGACTGTCGAGCTGGGCGACTGGAGCCCCATCGAGGGCCTGCCGGAAGCCGATCGCGAGTCGCTCGCGCAATACGTCCTCTGGCCTGACCTCCGTGCCACGTGGCTGCGTGCCAACCTGGAGACGGCCCCGCATCCGGAGATCGAGTCGTTTCTTGCCCATTACGGCACGCTGCAACCCGCGCGCGAGTTGCGCTATCACTATGCGCTGCATCTTGCCCGGACCGGGGACCTCGACGGCTTTCGAACCATCTACGAGAAGTTCTACCAGGGGCGAGGCATCGCCCGGCTGGATTGCCTGGCACTGCAGGCGGAAATTGACGCGGGTCGCCACAAGCGCGTACCGGGGCGCGCCGTGGAACTCTGGCTGGTCGGGACCAGCCAGGTCGAGGAGTGCGATCCCGTGTTCGACTACCTTGGCGATAACAACCTGCTCGGACCCGTGGAGTATGCGAAGCGCTTCGAACTAGCGCTCAACGCCCGCGAGTTTCGACTCGCGCGGTGGCTCGGTAAGAGCATCGACCAGGCGCACGTCGACACGGCGACAACCTGGCTGCAGGCACAATCTCATCCCGAGCGATTCCTGGCGCGCCATGACCCGGCATCCAACAGCCAGACGTATCGCCAGCAACTCGTCTACGCGGCAGAACGACTGACCTACAGCGACCCGGTCATCGCCAACCGCTGGTGGGGCAAGCTGGAACAGCGTTACGGGTTCTCGGAAGAGCAGAAGCTGCGCATGCGGCGGCATATTGCCCTGTGGATGGCGCGCGACAATCTGCCTGATGGCTACCAATTGCTGGCGGCGCTGCCAACCGCTGCACAGGACGATGAGGTACTGCGCTGGCGCGCGCGCGCAAGCCTGCGTGGCAGCAACTGGCAGCGGCTGCTCGTCGATATCGATGCCATGCAGGTCGATGAGCGCGACAGCGAGCAATGGCGCTACTGGCGCGCTGTTGCACTGCAGCGTACCGGCAAGGCTGCCGATGCCCGCATGCAGTTCGAGTCGCTCAGTAAGGAGCGCAGTTACTATGGTTTTCTCGCCGCCGACGCAATCAGCGCGCCGTACGAGTTCGACGCGTCGGCGTTTGCAGCCGATGACGCCGCACTGGCGGTCCTCGCCTCGAGACCCGGCATCCTGCGCGCCCGCGAGTTGTATCTCGTCGGTCTCGATGGCCGCGGTCGGTCGGAGTGGGACGCGGCGGTAAGTGCGCTGACGCCAGACGAGAAACTACAGGCCGCAATTCTTGCCGACCGGTGGCGCTGGCACTCGCGGGCCATCAGCCTGGCGTCTGGACTCGGCGAGTACGACGACCTGTCGATACGCTACCCCCTGCCGTGGCAGGAACAGTTCGAGGCGTATTCCAACGATGCGCGCATCGACCCCACCTGGGCATACGGCGTGGCGCGCAGCGAGAGCCTGTTCATGCGCGATGTGCGCTCGAGCGCCGGCGCGATCGGCCTGATGCAGCTGATGCCGACGACGGGCCGCATTGTCGCGCAGAAGATCCGGCTCCCCTACTCGGGGCTTGCGACCCTTACTGATCCAACCAGCAACATCCGGCTTGGCACGAGCTACCTCGGGCAGATGGCCGAACGCTTCGGTGGCAACCCGGTGCTCGCGACCGCAGCGTATAACGCCGGGCCCCACCGCGTAGACAAATGGCTGCCGGACCAGGGCACCGAAGACGCACGCGCGTGGATCGAGAACATCCCGTTCAACGAGACGCGTAATTACGTCAAGCGCGTGTTCGCTGCGCAAACCATCTTTCAGTGGCGCATGACCGGCCAGGCGACGCGCCTCTCTGACAAACTTCAGGAAGTCCGTAGCGCACAATTGACGCAAAAGGTTGCACAGCGCTAGTCAGTCGCTAATTCTCGCGCCCTGTCGTAGAAACAGACCAGGTCCTGCTCACAGCTCATGAGCAAATCGCGAAACTCGTCGAGCCGACCTTCGTACAGGATCATCGGCACCAGGCGCGCGTTATTGAGTTCCCCCGACAGCCAATTACCGGGATCTTGCCCCTCACTCTCCAGCCGAGCGGCAATATCCAGTTGCAGCGACTTCAGTCGCGCGGCCTTCTGATCTCGCTTCTCCCCGTCACTGGCTTCCTGCCCGTAGACCAGTTCGAGGTCCTTGCGAGCCGCGGCGATGAGACCCATCAGCGCTCGCCTGAATTCGCGATTCGACTCATAGGCCGCGAACTCCTCCTGCATTGCCCGCGTTCCAAGCCAGCGCCGCACCCCTTCTTCCTCAACAGCCGTCGCGAATGACTCGTTGAACCCGGAATCCCCTTTCACGTACAGGACCTGGTGTGCGAGTTCGTGGAACAGCACGGCAACGAGCTGCGTGTCGTCCCAGTTCATCATGGTGTTCAACACCGGATCTTTGAGCTTGCCGAGGGTCGAGTATGCGGCCACGCCGCCAATGGCGACATCGAGCCCCTTTCCCCTGAGGCGTCGCGCCTCGCGCTCGGCGCCCTCCTTCTCGAAATAGCCGCGGTAACTGACACAGCCGACGATCGGGAAACACCATGTCTTTGGCTCGAGCGAGAACTCGGGTGCGGCGAAGACGTTCCACAAGACGAACTCGCGCTCGAGATCCGCATAGGTCCGGTAGGTATCGTTGTCAGGCAACGCGAGTTCGTCGATCGCGAACTGCCGGGCTTCCTCGACCAGTCTGAGGCGGGCCGCCAGTTCGGGAGGCGTATCCTCGCGCGCCAGCACATCGTCGATCGGTTCGCGTTTGCGCGTCAGTTCCCACTGACCCTGGGCGGCCTGAACGTAGTAACAGCCTGGCAGGATCGCGACAGCAAGCACAAGAACGACAAGTCGCAGCATTCGGGTACTATGACACGATGCAGGTCTATCTCGTAGGTGGCGCCGTTCGCGATGCGCAGCTCGGCATCCCGCACCAGGAGCGGGACTGGTGCGTCGTGGGTGCGACGCCGGCCGAACTCGAGGCGCTGGGCTATCGACGCGTCGGCAAGGACTTCCCGGTGTTTCTCCACCCGGAGACCAACGAGGAGTACGCGCTCGCACGAACCGAGCGCAAGACGGCGCCCGGGTACCACGGCTTCGACTTCGATTGCTCGCCTGGCGTGACGATCGAGGAGGACCTGCAGCGTCGCGACCTGTCGATCAACGCGATCGCGCAGGACAAAGACGGCAAGCTGATCGATCCCTGGGGTGGCCTGGCCGACATCGAGAACCGCACTCTCCGCCACGTGTCGGCTGCGTTCGTCGAAGACCCGGTCCGCATCCTGCGTGTCGCCCGTTTTGCCGCGCGCTACCGGCACCTGGGTTTCGCGATCGCCGACGAGACCATGGATCTCATGCGCCGCATGGTGGAGAACGGCGAGGTCGATGCGCTGGTTCCGGACCGTGTCTGGAAGGAGACCGAGCTTGCGCTTACCGGGCGTGACGCACGCGTGTTCTTCGAAGTGCTGCGCGAGTGCGGTGCCTTGCGCGTTTTGTACCCGGAGGTCGATGCCCTGTTCGGCGTCCCCCAGCCCGAGAAGTGGCATCCCGAGATCGATACGGGCCTGCACGTCATGATGGTCCTCGAACAGGCTGCAGCCCTGTCTGACGATCTCGAGGTACGTTTTGCGGCGCTGGTCCACGACCTCGGTAAGGGCAATACGCCAACAGCCAGTTTACCGAGCCATCCGGGTCACGAAATTCGCGGCTGCAAACTGATTCGCGCCATCGCGGAGCGTCTCCCGGTCCCGAACGCCTGTCGCGACCTCGGGCTGCTGGCCGCCGAGTTTCACACGCACGTGCATCGCGCTCTCGAGTTGCGGCCGCAGACGATTCTCAAGGTACTCGACAAGACCGACGCCTTCCGGCGGCCCGAACGCTTCGAGCAGTTCCTGCTGGTCTGCGAAGCGGATGCCCGAGGTCGCGCCGGCCTGGAGAACCGGCGCTACGATCAGGCAGGTCACTTCCGTCGTGCATTTGCGGCCGCGTCGGGCATCGACGCGGCAGGCATTGCCGCGAACACTGACGCAGAGAAGATCCCGGCAGCCATTCGGCGAGCGCGCAAGAGAGCCATCGCCGAATACATGGCGACGCGCAAGTCTTAAGCGAGGACGTAGATCAGGACTCCGGCGAGAGCCAGACGGTAAATGGCGAACGGCGCGAGGCCGATGCGCGTGACCACGCGCATGAAGAACTCGATGCTCAGGTACGCAACGATCGCCGACACGACGACGCCAAGACCGAGTTCGCCCCACGCCACGGCCGATTCGCCGAACACCATCTCCCCGCCCTTGTAGACAGTCGCCAGCAGGATGACCGGCGCCGACAGCAGGAACGAGAAGCGGGCTGCGTCCTGCCGCTCGAAGCCGAGCATCCGGGCCGCCGTGATCGTGACGCCGGACCGCGAGGTTCCGGGCACCAGCGCCAGCGCCTGCGCCGTGCCGATGATGAGCGCGTCCCTGATACGCACCTCGGTGAGGCCGCGCGTGCGTCGCGCATACCGGTCGGCCAGCGCCATGAGGATGCCGTAGCCCGCCAGCGTGTACACGATGATCGACGGGTCTCGCAGGTTCGCTTCGATCCAGGACGCAAACAGCAGGCCCGCAGCAGCAGCCGGCACGGTGCCGAGCGCGATCGCCAGGGTCATGTACGCCTGTGGCGCCTGCCGGTCGCCACCGATCAGTTGCAGGCCGCCTCGCAACAGCCCCGCAATATCCTTGCGAAAAAAGATGACGACGGCGAGCAGCGAGCCGAAGTGCACGGCAACATCGAAGGCGAGCCCCTGGTCGGTCCAGTCGACGAGATAGGGTACGAGAACCAGGTGGCCCGAACTGGAGATCGGCAGAAATTCGGTCAACCCCTGCACGATGGCAAGAACCACGATCTGAATGGTCGTCATAAGGTGTGAGTCCTGTCGGCCAGCCGGAATGCGCTCGGCACGGGTATCGAGCCCTTGCTGAGCGCGAGGCACTTGAAGCGCTCGCCCATTTCGCCGGGCAGGGTAAGCCTTTTAACCTGCTGCGACAATTCGACCTGCTGCTCGAGCGGCAGGTCGACAATGCCCTGCATCTCGTCTTCCAGCCCGCCGCCCAGCAGGAACTGCGCCTGGGCCGTGTAGCCCACGACACTCATCCCCTGAGCCACCGCCACGTTGGCCACATGGGTGAAATCGACCCACGCCGTCAGGTCCTGCACGCCCGGCAGAATGAGCGGGTCGTTGTGCGCGTGATGCCGAAAGTGACAGCGGAGCCAGCCGGCCGAGCGCTGCGGCGCATAGAATTCACGACGCGATACCCCATAGTCGAGGAGGAACACCATGCCCTCCCGCAGCGCCGCGGCCATGCCGCCGATCCACGGCCCGGTCGGGAGACAAACCTCGGACATGAAGCCGTCGGGCAAGGCAGTGCCGAGCTCCTTTTCGATGTTCGCAACGGTCTGTGCAAGGTGGTCGGGTGCCGGTGCTTCGACAAACGCGAAGCGCTCACCGTCACTCGCAACACGCAGTTGCATGACGCCCTCGTCGCGTCGCACGAAGCGTTCGACCGGCATCGAATCGAGGACCTCGTTGGCGACAATGACGCCGCGCAAACTGTCGGGGACGGCATCGATCCAGGAGACGAGATGCGCGAGTTCGGGGAGCTTGTCCTGTACATAGGCTTTCTGGCGCTCCTGCAGGTCGGGCGAGACCTCGAGAATCAGGTAGGCCGATGGCAGGTCGTCGAGCGCCTGCAAAGCGACCAGCATATCGACGGCGAGTTTTCCGCTGCCGGCACCGTATTCGAGGATGGCCCCGTCGTCGATAGCCTCCAGGATCTCGGCACACTGGCGCGCCAGCACGCCGCCAAACACATTCGAGACTTCGGGCGCGGTAACGAAGTCGCCCGCCTCGCCGAACTTGGTGGTACCGGCCGTGTAATAGCCGAGCCCCGGAGCATACAGGGCGTGATGCATG
>JBFFOM010000006.1:0-70349 GCA_041574455.1 Woeseiaceae bacterium
CATTCTGACGAAGGACGAGGGTGGACGTCACACGCCGTTCTTCAAGGGCTACCGTCCGCAGTTTTACTTCCGCACGACGGACGTGACGGGTGCGGTGGAGCTGCCGGAGGGCACCGAGATGGTGATGCCGGGCGACAACGTGCAGATGGTTGTCGAACTGATTGCCCCGATCGCCATGGAAGACGGCCTGCGCTTCGCGATTCGCGAAGGCGGCCGTACCGTTGGCGCCGGCGTCGTCGCCAAGATTATTGAGTAAGGAACTATGGCTACTAACCAGAATATTCGTATCCGCCTGAAGGCCTTCGATCATCGCCTGATTGACAATTCGGCGCGTGAAATCGTCGACACGGCCAAGCGCACCGGCGCCACGGTCAAGGGCCCGATTCCGCTGCCGATGAAGAAGGAGCGCTACACGGTCCT
Source organism: Woeseiaceae bacterium (assembly GCA_041574455.1). Taxonomy (GTDB): domain Bacteria; phylum Pseudomonadota; class Gammaproteobacteria; order Steroidobacterales; family Woeseiaceae; genus UBA1847. The sequence continues at coordinate 421 of JBFFOM010000006.1, forward strand.
GATTTCGCCGCACGTCAACAAGGACGCGCGCGACCAGTACGAGATCCGCACGCACAAGCGCCTCATGGACATCGTCGACCCGACGGACAAGACGGTTGACGCGCTGATGAAGCTGGAACTCCCGGCAGGCGTTGACGTACAGATCAAGCTGAACTAAGAAAGCCTTTTATAAACAAAAGCTTACACTCCCCCTGCCGGGACAGCCGGCAGGGGGCCAAAAAAGCCGCAAAAAAGGCTGAAAACCGCTTGTAATAAGGGCTCAACCCCTTATAATTGCGGGCCCGCTGAGGGGCCGGACCGGGAGTCGGCCTGATCAGCAGAAGTACTACCAGTCGCCAGGAAATCGAGGGCGACACGGCAAATCCCGGAACCGCCGCACCGGCTGATTGACCGGTTCGGAGCTCAGGGTCAGCCCCAGAGATGGCTGGCCCTTTCGCGTGTCTGAAATATGGTGTCAGTCACCTTATTTCGCCTGCACAGCGAGCAAGAACGACCAGAAAACAGGAAATATGGTGACTGACACCCTGTTTCTGCAGCTGGCGCCAATCGTAGCGCCGGCGGTGAAGATTTTTATTGAGTTTGGCGCTGACCAATCGTAGTCAGCGAGAGGTTTTGAAGATGACCATGGGTCTTGTTGGCCGCAAATGCGGCATGACACGTGTCTTCACGGAGGACGGAGTTTCGATTCCGGTCACCGTGATCGAGGCACAACCAAACCGAATCACACAGGTGAAAACCGTGGAGACGGATGGTTACCGTGCGCTGCAAGTAACAGCGGGTAGCCGTAAAGCGTCCCGGGTGAGTAAACCTGCAGCCGGCCACTTTGCAGCGGCGAAGGTAGAAGCCGGCGACCTGATCACCGAGTTCCGCCTGGGAGACGCCGACGACGGCGAATTCGAGCTGGGTGGCGAACTCAAGGTCGACCTGTTCGAGGAAGGACAGAAGGTCGACGTGATTGGCACCTCTATCGGTAAGGGCTTCGCCGGCACCGTCAAGCGCCATAACTTCCGTACGCAGGATGCGACGCACGGCAACTCGCTTGCTCACCGCGCCCCGGGTTCGATTGGTCAGAACCAGACGCCGGGCCGCGTATTCAAGGGCAAAAAGATGTCGGGCCACATGGGTAACGTTCGTCGTACCTCGCAGAACCTTGAAGTGGTTCGTGTTGATACCGAACGCAACGTTCTCCTGATTAAGGGCGCAGTCCCGGGTAGCGCAGGCGGCAAGGTCATTGTCCGTCCTGCGATCAAGGCCAGGAACTAAGGAGCGCTCACGATGAAACTGAAACTCCAGGACAAGGGAACCGTCGACGTGGCCGAGGCCGCTTTCGGTGCCGAATTCAACGAAGCGCTGGTGCACCAGGTTGTTACCGCGTATCTCGCCGGCGCACGCGCCGGTACCAAGCGCCAGAAGAATCGCTCGGATGCCCGCGGTGGCGGCGCCAAGCCATGGCGCCAGAAAGGCACGGGCCGCGCCCGGGTCGGCACGATCCGCAGCCCGATCTGGGTCGGCGGGGGACGCGCATTTGCAGCCCGGCCTCGCGATCACTCGCAGAAGGTCAACAAGAAGATGTATCGCGCCGCTTTGCGGTCGGTATTCGGTGAGCTGGTTCGCCAGGATCGCCTCGTCATCGTCAAGGAACTCGGTGTCGACGCACCGAAAACGAAGCTGCTGGCCACGAAGCTCAAGGAGCTCGATCTGGACAACGTTCTGGTCCTGAACGAGGCATTCGATGAGAAGGTGTTCCTGGCTGCGCGCAACCTGCCGAATGTCGGTATTTGCGATGTGGCTTCGATGGACCCTGTGGTACTGATTCGCTTCGAAAAAGTGCTGGTCACGCTGCCCGCGCTGAAGCTGATTGAGGAGCGTCTGTCATGAGCCAGACTGCACACCAGGAAAGATTGATGACGGTCATCCGTGGCCAGCACTTCTCGGAGAAGGCGCACTTTGCGCTCGAGAAGAACCAGGTCGTATTTAAGGTCCGCACCGACGCGACGAAGAAGGAAATCGCGCAGGCTGTCGAGATGTTGTTCGATGAGGAGGTCGTGGCTGTGCAGACCGTCAACGTCAAGGGCAAGAACAAACGCTTCCAGATGACGCGTGGTCGTCGCAAGGACTGGAAGAAGGCTTACGTCAAGCTGGCCGAAGGCAGCAACCTCGAAAAATTCTCCGGCGGCGAGTAAGGGTTAGAAGATCATGTCTCTGCATAAAGCAAAACCGACATCCGCGGGGCGCCGCTTTGTCGTTCAGGTAAAGACCGACGGCCTGCACAAGGGCAAGCCGTACGGACCCCTGCTCGACAAGAAGACGTCGAAGGGCGGGCGCAACCACAACGGCCGCATCACGGTGCGCCACCAGGGCGGTGGTCACAAGCAGCGGTACCGCATCATCGACTTCAAGCGCGACAAGGACGGTATTTCGGGCGTCGTCGAGCGTCTCGAGTACGACCCGAATCGCAGTGCCCACATCGCGCTTGTGAAGTACGCCGACGGTGAGCGTCGCTACATCCTCGCGGCCAAGGGACTGCGAGCCGGCGCTCAGGTCATCAGCGGTGAGGACGCGCCGATCAAGGTCGGCAACACGCTGCCCATTCGTGCGATCCCCGTCGGTACGACGATTCATAACGTCGAGATGAAGCCGGGCAAGGGTGGCCAGCTGGTCCGTTCGGCCGGTGCTTCGGCACAGCTCGCTGCTCGCGAAGGCGCCTATGCATCGCTGCGCCTGCGCTCTGGCGAAATGCGCAAGATCCACGTCGACTGCCGTGCAACGGTAGGTGAGGTTGGCCATGGCGAACATAACCTGCGCAAGCTCGGTAAGGCCGGCGCGAAGCGCTGGCGCGGAGTTCGCCCGACCGTACGCGGCGTTGCGATGAACCCGGTCGACCATCCACACGGTGGTGGTGAGGGTCGTACCTCGGGCGGTCGTCACCCGGTAAGCCCATGGGGCACGCCGACCAAGGGTGCCAAGACGCGTTCGAACAAGCGTACGGACGGCATGATTGTTCGCCGCCGCAACAAGAAGCGCTAATCAGAGGATTTTAGGAAATGCCACGCAGCGTAAGAAAAGGCCCGTTCGTCGACGAACACCTGGCGAAGAAGGTAGCCGAAGCGGCGAAGAAGAACGATCGTCGCCCGATCAGGACCTGGTCGCGTCGTTCGATGGTGCTGTCCGACATGGTCGGCCTGACCATCGCCGTCCATAACGGCCGCCAGCACGTACCGGTTCTGATTTCCGAGAATATGGTCGGTCACAAGCTCGGTGAGTTTGCGATGACTCGCACGTTCAGGGGTCACTCCGGTGACCGTAAGACGAAGTAAGGCGAAGGAGCAGGCTAATGCAGGTTGCAGCAACACTTCGATATGCACGTATCTCGCCGCAGAAATGCCGGCTGGTGGCTGACGTCATCCGCGGCAAGTCTGTCGACGAGGCACTGCGTGCGCTCACTTTTTCGCCGAAGAAGAGCGCCCGTATCGTGAAGAAAGTCCTCGAGTCGGCAATTGCCAACGCCGAGCACAATCATGGTGCGGACATCGACGAGCTCAAGGTTGCGACGATCGAGGTCAACGAGGCGCCAACCTTCCGTCGTTACCGCGCTCGTGCCAAAGGCCGTGGCGCACGGATTATCAAGCGGAACAGCCATATCACGATCCGGGTGGCAGACGAAGCATGAATATGAAACTGAAATATCTCCACAACTATCTGGGCGGAGACGAGTAAATGGGTCAGAAAGTACATCCAACCGGCATTCGCCTCGGCATCGTCAAGGACTGGGCGTCGCGCTGGTACGCGGACTCGAAGGCGTTCCCCAAGTACATAGCCGCAGATCACGAGATCCGCGTGTACATCAAGAAGAAGTTGAAGGACGCCTCGGTCAGCCGCATCACGATCGAACGCCCTGCCAACAAGGTCAATATCACGATCTACACGGCACGTCCCGGTATCGTCATTGGCAAGAAGGGCGAGGACATCGAGAAGCTGCGCGCCGAAGTCTCGCAGATGGTTGGCATGAACATCCAGGATGTTCGAATCAACATCAACGAGGTCCGCAAGCCCGAACTCGACGCACAGCTCGTTGCCGAAGGCATCGCGCAACAGCTCGAGCGTCGCGTGATGTTCCGTCGCGCCATGAAGCGCGCCGTGACGAACACGATGCGTGTCGGCGCGGAGGGCATCAAGGTCAAGGTCGGGGGTCGCTTGAATGGTGCGGAAATCGCACGTTCGGAGTGGTATCGCGAAGGCCGCGTGCCGCTGCACACGCTGCGTGCCGACATCGACTACGGTACGGCCGAGGCACACACGACCTATGGTGTCATCGGTGTAAAGGTCTGGATCTTCAAGGGCGAGGTGTTTGACAAGCCCGAGGCCGCTCCTGCTGAAGCGGCGGCAGCTGAGGCATAAAACATGTTACAGCCAAAGAGAACAAAATTTCGCAAGCAGATGAAAGGCCGCAATCGCGGCCTGGCGCATCGCGGCAGCGCCGTGTCGTTCGGACAGTATGGGCTGAAGGCAACGGGTCGCGGCCGCCTGACGGCGCGCCAGATCGAGGCGGCTCGTCGTGCGATGACGCGTCACATCAAGCGTGGCGGCAAGATCTGGATTCGGGTATTCCCCGACAAGCCGATCACGACCAAGCCGCTTGAAGTACGTCAGGGTAAAGGCAAGGGCAACGTGGACTACTGGGTATGCCAGATTCAGCCCGGCCGCATCCTGTACGAAATGGAAGGTGTCACGGAAGACGTGGCGCGTGAGGCGTTCCGCCTGGCCGCCCGCAAGCTTCCGTTCGCGACCAAGTTTGTAGAACGGCAGGTGATGTGATGAAGGTAGCAGATCTGCGCAGCAAATCGATCGACGAGCTGAACGAGGAACTCGTGGCGCTGCGCCGCGAGCAGTTCAACCTGCGCATGCAGCATGCGAAGGGCGAGCTGACCCACAACCATGAACACGGCCGTGTCAAAAAGGACATCGCGCGCGTCAAAACGGTTCTTACAGAGCTCCAGCGTGCGGTTGGTGAAGAGCAATGAGTGAAGAAAACAAGGTACAGCGTACGATCACTGGGCGCGTCGTCAGCGACAAGGCGGACAAGACCGTCTCCGTTGCGATCGAACGCAAGATCAAGCACCCCGTCTATGGCAAGTACATCCGTCGCACCACCAAGGTGCTTGCGCACGATGCAGAGAATGCTTGCAAGACCGGTGACCTCGTGGCGATCGCGGAGTGCCGCCCGATTTCGAAGAACAAGTCCTGGTCGGTCGTTGACGTCTTAGAGCGTACGGCAAGCCGGTAATACTTATTAGGATGCAGTCATGATTCAGATGCAGACAGTCCTGGACGCAGCAGACAACTCGGGTGCTCGCCGCATGCAGTGCATCAAGGTCCTCGGTGGCTCGAAGCGCCGTTACGCAGGCGTTGGCGACGTTATCAAGGTCAGCATTAAGGACGCGATCCCGCGCGGCAAAGTCAAGAAGGGCGAGATCTACAACGCCGTCGTAGTGCGCACGCGCAAGGGTGTACGCCGCAAGGATGGTTCGCTGATCCGTTTCGACGGCAATGCCGCCGTGCTGTTGAACGCTCGTCTCGAGCCGATCGGCACGCGTATTTTTGGCCCGGTGACCCGTGAGCTGCGCACCAGCCAGTTCATGAAGATCATCTCGCTGGCGCCGGAGGTTCTTTAATGGCTAACAAGATCAGGAAGGGTGACGAGGTCATCGTCACGACCGGAAAGGACAAGGGTCGTCGTGGGACGGTCCTGCAGGTGTTCGAGGACGATCGCGTTCTGGTCGAGGGCGTCAACCTCGTCAAGAAGGCGTACAAGCCGAACCCGAACATTGGCGAGAAAGGCGGCATTCGCGACACGGCGATGCCGCTGGATATTTCAAACGTTCTCGTTTTCAACCCAAAGTCGAAGAAGGGTGAACGAGTTGGCTTCCGCATTGAGAAGGGCGGCTCCAAGGTGCGCGTCTTCAAGAGCGGCGACAAGGTAGACATCTAGTAGGAGCGCGCCATGGGCGCGCACGCCCGCATGGCGGGCTCCCACAGATGGTGCGTTAAGAGATTAGGTAAATGTCGAGACTACAAGATAAATATCAGAACGAGCTGGCAGGCGCACTGCAGCAAAAGCTCGGCCTGAAGAACCCGATGGAGGTGCCGAAGATCACCAAGATCACGCTCAATATGGGCATTGGTGACGCGGTTGCCGACAAGAAGATCATCGAGAAGGCTCGGGACGATATGGAGAAGATCGCTGGCCAGAAGCCAGTGACGACCCTGGCTCGCAAGTCGGTTGCCGCGTTCAAGATTCGCGACGGCATGCCGATTGGCTGCAAGGTTACTCTGCGTCGAGAGCGCATGTACGAGTTCCTCGATCGTCTCGTCAACATCGCAATTCCCCGCATCCGTGATTTCCGTGGTTTGAACCCGAAGTCATTCGACAGGCAGGGCAACTACAGTATGGGCGTCCAGGAACAGATCATTTTCCCGGAAATCAACTACGACGAAATTGACGCGTTGCGTGGCATGGACATTGTCATCACCACGACGGCGCGTACTGCCGAGGAAGGCCGGGCGCTGCTGGAAGCGTTCAACTTCCCATTCAAGAAGTAAGAGACGAAATATGGCCAAGAAATCGATGATTGCCCGTGAACTCAAGCGTGCCAAGCTCGTGGCGAAGCAGGCTGACAAGCGCAAGGCCCTCAAGGCGATTGTTCGCAACGTCAACAGCACGGACGAAGAGCGTGCCGTGGCGCAGGCGAAACTGAACAAGCTGCCGCGTGATGGCAGCCCGGCGCGCCAGCGGAGCCGCTGCTCGGTCACGGGCCGTCCGCACGGTGTTTACCGCAAGTTCGGCCTTGGCCGTAACAAGTTGCGCGAAGCAGCCATGAAGGGCGAGATTCCCGGCCTGACGAAAGCCAGCTGGTAGGCGGAGATAGAACATGAGTATGACCGATCCGATCTCAGACATGCTGACCCGCATTCGTAACGGGCAGAAGGCACGCAAGGTTGCTGTGTCGATGCCTGCGTCGAAGCAGAAAGAGGCTATCGCAAAAGTACTTGCGGACGAAGGCTACATCACGGGCTTTGCCGTTGCTGGCGATGGTGCCGGGAAGGAGCTCACCGTAGAGCTCAAATACTTCGAGGGCCTGCCTGTCATCGAGAAGATTCAGCGGGCGAGTCGCCCGGGCCTGCGCGTGTACCGGGGCACGGAGGGGCTGCCTAAAGTACTTGGCGGTCTTGGTGTTGCCATCGTGTCGACGTCAGCTGGCGTGATGAGCGACAAGCAGGCGCGTGAAAAAGGTATTGGCGGTGAGGTGCTCTGCGTCGTCAGTTAAGCGCTGAGCCTCATTGAGAAGAGACAGAACTATGTCAAGAGTTGCAAAAGCACCGGTTGAGCTGCCGAAAGGCGTCGAGTTCAGGCAGGACGGCAACCTCGTCACGCTGAAAGGCAGCAACGGGGAACTGTCGCTCGAGCTGAATTCGGAAGTCGAGCTCAAGCAGGAAGAAAACGTCCTGACGCTGAGCCCTCGTTCGGGTTCGCGTTTCTCGACGGCGATTGCCGGCACGATGCGCGCGCTGCTCGCCAACATGGCGACGGGTGTGTCCGAAGGCTTCGAGCGCAAGCTGGAGCTCAAGGGTGTTGGTTATCGCGCACAGGCACAGGGCAAGAGCCTGAATCTGTCGCTGGGCTTCTCGCACCCGGTCGTCTACGAGGCGCCCGAGGGCATCAGCATCGAGACGCCGAGCCAGACGGAGATCGTTGTCAGGGGCGCGGACAAGCAGAGAGTTGGCCAGGCTGCGGCAGAGATCCGCGGCTTCCGTCCGCCGGAGCCATACAAGGGCAAGGGTGTTCGCTATTCCGATGAGCGCGTACAGCTCAAGGAAGCGAAGAAGAAATAACAGGTATTGAACCGATGAGACTGGACAAGAAACAGAGTCGTTTGCGTCGCGCCCGTCGCGGTCGCGCAAAGATCAGTGAACTCGAGGCTAATCGCCTGACGATTCATCGTACACCGCGTCATATCTACGCGCAGGTGATCGGTCCGGGCGGTAGCCACGTCGTGGCGTCCGCATCGACGCTCGAGGCCGAAGTTCGCAAGGGCATCAAGAACGGCGGCAACGTCGAAGCGGCGGCGATTGTCGGCGCGCGCATAGCCGAGAAGGCAAAAGCAGCCGGTATCGACACGGTCGCATTCGATCGTTCCGGTTTCCGTTACCACGGTCGTGTAAAGGCACTGGCCGACGCTGCCCGCGAAGCGGGTCTGAAGTTCTAAAGAGACTGAAACATGGCAAGAAACGAACAGAATCAAGCCGGCGACGACCTCATTGAGAAGCTCGTCACCGTCAACCGCGTCGCCAAAGTCGTCAAGGGCGGCCGCCAGTTCGGCTTTACGGCACTGACCGTCGTTGGTGATGGCCAGGGCCAGGTCGGTTTCGGTTACGGCAAGGCACGTGAGGTGCCGATCGCGATCCAGAAGGCGATGCAGTCGGCGCGCCGCAACATGATCAAGGTCAACCTGAACCACGACACGCTGCAGTATGCGAAGAAGGGTCGTCACGGCGCGACGATGGTGTACATGCAACCGGCCTCCGAGGGCACGGGCGTCATCGCCGGTGGCGCGATGCGTGCGGTCTTCGAAGCTGCGGGCGTGCGCAACGTCCTCGCCAAGAGTTACGGCTCGCGCAACCCGATCAACGTCGTGCGCGCAACGATCAGGGCGCTGGCGGAGATTCATTCGCCGCAGGCCATCGCGGCCAAGCGCGGCAAGAAAGTGAAAGAAATCCTCGCGTAGCGACGGACAGATTGTAGGAGCGCGCCGTGTACCCCGAGGGCACGAAGCGCGCGAGTTAAACGGTTTAGAGACAAGAGAATGGCGAAGCCAAAAGAACTGAAGGTCACGCTGGTCAAGAGCAAGTACGGGCGGCTGAAGAGCCACAAGGCCTGCGTTGTCGGGCTGGGTCTGCGCAGAATGCACCAGACCGTCACGGTTCAGGATACCCCGGAGAACCGCGGCATGATCAATCGCGTTTCGTACCTGTTGTCGGTAGAGGAAGCCTGACATGCGTCTTAACGAACTGTCGCCCGGCAAGGGCGCGAAAAAAGAAGGTAAGCGTCTCGGCCGCGGTCATTCCGCGGGTCAGGGCAAGACGTCTGGGCGTGGCCAGAAGGGCCAGCACTCGCGTTCCGGTGGTTACCACAAGGTTGGTTTCGAAGGCGGCCAGATGCCGCTGCAGCGCCGCCTGCCGAAGGTGGGGTTCCGCTCGCGCATGGCCAAGTACACGGCCGAGCTGCGCCTGCACGAACTCGAGCTGCCCGAGGCAGAGGTGATCGATATCGAGGTACTGAAGAAGGCCAACCTGGTGCCGGCATTCGTCGCCAAGGTCAAGGTCATCCTGTCCGGCGAGATCAAGAAAGCTGTGAAGCTGAAAGGCATCGCGGTTACGAAGGGTGCCCGCGCAGCCATCGAAGCCGCAGGCGGGTCCATCGAGGACTGATGTAGGAGCGCGTCTGACGCGCGATTGAAGATATGGCAAAGCCCCAACAAAATCCGGCAGATCTGGCGAAACAGGCAGGCAAGCTCAGCGAATTGAAAGCCCGCTTGTTGTTCCTGGTTGGCGCCCTGATCGTCTACCGCGTTGGCACCTATATCCCGGTGCCCGGCGTGGATCCGGCTGCGCTTGCGGAATTCTTCGAGCAGCAGTCGGGCAATCTCCTTGGCATGTTCAACATGTTCTCGGGTGGTGCCCTGTCGCGATTCGGGATCTTTGCACTCGGTATCGTGCCGTACATTTCATCGTCGATCATCATGCAGATGGCCAGCCACATCGTCCCGCAGCTGCAGCAGCTCCGGAAGGAAGGCGAGCAGGGCCGTCGCCAGATCGTCAAGTACACCCGTTACGGGACGGTCGCACTGGCGAGCTTCCAGTCGATCGCTGCCGCGAGTTGGCTGCAGAACCAGGTCGGTCTCGTCGTTAATCCGGGTCCGGCGTTCCTGATCACGGCCTGTATCACGCTGGTGACGGGCACGGTATTCCTGATGTGGCTGGGTGAGCAGATCACCGAACGCGGCATTGGTAACGGTATCTCGATGATCATCCTCGCTGGTATCGTAGCCGGCCTGCCGGGTGCGATTGCAGGTACGGCAGAGCTGGTCCGCAATGGCGAGATGGCCGCGATCACGGCGATCCTGATGCTGATCGGTGGTATTGCAGCGATCATCTTTGTCGTCTACATGGAGCGCGCACAGCGCCGTATTTCGGTCAACTATGCGCGGCGCCAGCAGGGCCGCAAGATGTTCCAGGCGCAGAGTACGCACCTGCCCTTCAAGATCAACATGTCGGGTGTAATTCCGCCGATCTTTGCCTCGAGCATCCTGATGTTCCCGGCGACGATCGCGCAGTTCTTCGGCCAGGCGGCCGAACCGAATGCGGCGCAGCGGGCATTGCAGACGATCGGTGCAAACCTGGGGCCGGGCCAGCCCGTCTACGTACTGCTGTATGCGGGCATGATTATTTTCTTCTGCTTCTTCTACACGGCGCTGATGTACAACTCGAAGGACACAGCGGACAACCTGAAGCGAGCAGGCGCGTTCCTGCCGGGTATCCGGCCGGGCGCACACACGGCAGAGTACATCGACCGGGTGCTGACCCGGCTGACGTTCTGGGGATCGATTTACATCGCGGGTGTTTGCCTGCTGCCCGAATTCGTTCGCATGTTCTACCCGAGCATGCCGTTCAATTTCGGTGGCACTTCGCTCCTGATTCTCGTCGTCGTCACGATGGACTTCATGTCACAGATGCAGGCTCATGCCATGAGTCATCAGTACGAGGGCATGATGCAGAAAGCCAACCTGCGCAATTACGGCAGAAGTGGCCAGGTACGGTAGGAGAGAGCTCATGAAAGTAAGAGCATCAGTCAAGAAAATCTGCAGAAACTGCAAGATCATCCGCCGCAACGGAGTCGTGCGCGTGATTTGCAGAGACGCACGGCACAAGCAGCGCCAGGGCTAGACTCGGGCGTTTAGAAGAGGAACTGTTAAGTGGCACGTATAGCAGGCATAAACATCCCGTTGAACAAGCACGTCGTGATTTCACTGACGTCGATCTTCGGTATTGGCAACACGCGCGCAAAGCAGATTTGCGAGGCGGCGGGTGTTGCCCCGGAAACACCGGTCAAGGACCTCGCCGAGCCGGAAGTTGCAAGGCTTCGTACGGCAGTTGAGACGTTCACGGTCGAAGGCGACCTGCGTCGCGAAACGTCAATGAACATCAAGCGCCTGATGGACCTCGGTTCGTACCGCGGTATCCGTCATCGCCGCGGTTTGCCGCTGCGCGGCCAGCGCACCCGCACGAATGCCCGGACCCGTAAGGGCCCGAAGCGACCAATTAAGAGGTAATTCTTGAATGGCTGAAGCGAAGAAAAAGAAGGTCAAAAAGCACGTGGTGGACGCGATTGCGCACATCCATGCTTCCTTCAACAACACGATTATCACGATTACCGACCGCCAGGGTAACGCCTTGTCGTGGGCGACCGCCGGCGGTTGCGGTTTCCGAGGTTCTCGTAAGTCGACCCCGTTCGCAGCCCAGGTTGCGTCGGACAAGGCGGGCAAAGTCGCCCTCGAGTTCGGCGTCAAGAACCTGGACGTGCGGGTCCGTGGGCCAGGCCCCGGCCGTGAATCCGCGGTACGTGCCCTGAACGCCCTGGGATTCCGTATCCAAAACATCGAGGACGTGACGCCGATCCCGCACAACGGATGCCGTCCGCCCAAGAAGCGCCGCGTGTAGAGGCTGAATAATGGCAAGATATTTAGGACCAAAGTGCAAACTGTCCCGCCGCGAAGGCACGGATCTGTTTCTCAAGAGCGGCGTTCGTCCGCTCGAGTCGAAGTGCAAGCTCGACGTACCGCCGGGCGGACCTTCACAGCGCCGTCCGCGTATGTCGGACTATGGCTTGCAGCTCAGGGAGAAGCAGAAGCTCCGCCGTATGTACGGAGTGCTCGAGCGCCAGTTCCGTAACTACTATAAACGCGCCGCTCAGCTGAAGGGCTCGACGGGTGAGAACCTGCTGCGTCTGCTTGAAGGTCGCCTCGACAACACCGTGTACCGCATGGGGTTTGCGTCAACGCGTGCCGAAGCGCGCCAGCTGGTGAGCCACAAGAGCATCGAGGTTAACGGCAAGGTCGTTAACATCCCGTCGGCCCAACTCAAGGCCGGCGACTCGATCAGCATTCACGAAAAAGCGAAAAAGCAGCTGCGCATTCAGAATGCGATGGAAATTGCGAGCCAGGTTGGCCTGCCCGAGTGGGTCGACGTGGATGCTAAGAAAATGGCGGGCGTATTGAAGGCGTTGCCTGACCGCGAAGAAATTCTTCCGGACATCAACGAAAACCTCGTCGTCGAGCTGTACTCGAAGTAATCGGAGGGTATCTACCCATGCAGGAATCAGCACACGAATTTCTGAAACCGCGCGTTGTCAAGGTAACGCCGGTCAACGATCTGCAGGCAAAAGTCGTCATCGAACCGTTCGAGCGCGGCTTCGGCCACACCCTCGGCAATGCGCTGCGACGCATCCTGCTGTCGTCCATGCCGGGCGCAGCGATCACGGAAGCCGAGATCGAAGGCGTATTGCACGAGTACACGAGCATCGAAGGTGTACAGGAGGATGTCGTCGACATTCTGCTGAACCTGAAGCAAGTTGCTGTTGCCATGAATGCGCGCGAATCCGCCGAGCTGCGCGTGTCGAAGAAAGGCCCGGGCCCGGTTACGGCCGGCGACATCCAGCTCGATCATGACGTCGAGATCATGAATCCTGACCTTCTCATCGCCAACCTCACGAAGGCCGGTGAGCTGAACATGATCCTGCGGGTCGAGCGCGGCCGTGGCTACCGCCCGGCAACGCAGCGCCCGACATTCGAAGAGCAGGCCGGACCGATCGGTCGCCTGCAGCTCGATGCCTCGTTCAGCCCGGTCGTTCGCGTGACGTACAACGTCGAAGCGGCCCGTGTAGAACAGCGGACGGACCTCGACAAGCTGTTGATCGACATCGAGACGAACGGCACGATCGATCCGGAGGAGGCTATTCGCCGTGCCGGCAGCATCCTCAAGGATCAGCTGTCTGTCTTCGTTGACCTGCAGGGTCAGGAAGAAGGCGTTGGCGCACAGGCCGAGAACCAGGTGGATCCGATCCTCCTGAGGCCGGTCGACGAGCTCGAGCTCACGGTACGCTCCGCGAACTGCCTCAAGGCAGAGAACATCATGTACATCGGTGACCTGGTACAGCGCACCGAAGTGGAACTTCTGCGTACGCCGAACCTCGGCAAGAAGTCTCTTACGGAGATCAAGGAAGTTCTGGAAGGTCATGGACTCGGACTTGGAATGCATCTCGATAACTGGCCACCGGCCAGCCTGCGTCCCGAGCACGAGCTCATGATGTAAGGAAGGAATACCACCATGCGTCATAGAAAATCCGGGCGTCGACTGGGTCGCAACAGCTCACATCGCAAAGCCATGTTTCGCAACATGGCGACATCGATGCTGAAGCACGAGACGATCCGCACGACGCTTCCCAAGGCCAAGGAATTGCGCCGCGTCGTAGAGCCGCTCATCACGCTCGCGAAGGAAGACAGCGTGGCGAATCGTCGCCTTGCTTTCGATCGCCTGCGCGACAAGGAAGTGGTGGGCAAGCTGTTTGCGGACATCGGCCCGCGCTTCAAGGAGCGCCCGGGGGGTTACCTGCGCATCCTCAAGACGGGGTCGCGTCCGGGTGACGCTGCGCCGATGGCCATCGTCATGTTGACGGAGCAGGCAGCCGAAGAGGTCGCAACCGAAGAATGATGTTGTAGGAGCCCGCCTGCTGGATACGTAGAAGCCGGGCTCAGCCCGGCTTTTCTTTTGCCCTACAATCGCCGTATGACTGAACGAAAGACGACTGTTTCACTGGTGCTCGGCAGCGGTGGTGCCAGGGGCCTTGCCCATATCGGCGTTATCCACGTGCTCGAGGAAAAAGGCTACGAGATCCACTCGATTGCCGGCTGCTCGGCCGGTGCGCTCGTCGGCGGCATCTACGCAGCCGGGAAGCTGGATGAGTACGAGGATTGGGTGCGGAACCTCAAGAAGCTCGACATGGTCAATCTGCTCGACATCGCGTGGGTTGGCGGCGGCCTCGTGAAAGGCGACAAGATCATCAAGCGCATGCGTGAGCTGGTCGGGGAACGTCTGATCGAGGACCTGCCGATTCCTTTCACTGCGGTCGCGACGGAGTTACAGAGCGGCCGCGAGGTGTGGCTGAGCGAGGGACCGTTGTTCGATGCAATCAGGTCATCCTGTTCACTGCCGATATTCTTCACGCCGACAAAGTATCGGGAGAAGATGCTGGTTGACGGTGGTGTCGTCAACCCGGTGCCGATCGCCCCTGTCTTCGACGACCATACCGACCTCACGCTAGCCGTGAACCTGGGCGGCAAACCGAAGAGAACAGACGCTCCCGAGCGAAAGAAGGGCATCGGCGCAGCCGACGTTGCGTACCTCGTGTTTGATGCCATGCAGAGCACGATCGCGCGGCAAAAACTGGCTGCTTACCCGCCCGATCTCACGATCGAAATCCCGAGGGATGCCGCGAGAACATTCGACATCGATCGCGCTGCCGAGATGATCGACCTGGGGAGAAAGGCCGCCGAAGCAGTAATCTGAACTCCCGAAAGCAGCCATTCTGATGAGCGGTTCTGGCCGGATCGGAAAGAAAAAACCTTTTTTTATCAGTAGCTTGCGTATGTCGTGTTGTATCTCGAGAGTTGCAGCCGTGAACATAACGGCAGTTAACATATCGTTATGACAACTAATTTGTGAGACGGCTCACGGCAGTCCCGCGCCTGCGAACATAAGCTACTGGCAATGGGAGGGCAGGACCATCAGTAAAGACAATAAAGCATTCGATGATTGCGTGATCCTCTCGCGCGAGGCCTTCGATCCGGACGCAGTATTTCTCGACGATATTGTCGACGACAATGTGTTGCCGTACCTGAGCCTCGAGGTCGACGGACTCACATCCTCGGTGGACGGGCGCAAGGGCAAACTCGAGTTGCGTCCCGACGACGTCGCCGCAAATGAACCGGTACGGCCCGATACGACCATCCCGGTCGTGGCCTTCGACCCCGAGGGTCTCGAGGTCTACGGGTGGGAATCATCGCTCTGGAAGAAGATCAGGGGCTATCTCGGGTTCTGATACTATCGCCCGATGATTTTCCAAGACAAGACCGTGATTATCACGGGCGGGTCCGAAGGAGTGGGCGCAGCGACCGCGCGCCTGTTCGCTGCGGCGGGTGCAAACCTGGTTCTGGTTGCGCGCAACAAGAGAAACCTCGAAGCCATCGCCGAGGAGTTGCGCGATCAAACGCGTGTCGTGATCTTTCCGATGGATGTCACCGACGCCGATGCGTGCGTCGACGTTTTCAAGAAGGCCGCCTTCGAATTCGGGCATGTCGACATTCTCGTCAATAATGTGGGTTGCCACGCCCGTGGCCTCGTTAAAGACGTCGCCGCAGCCGACCTCGCGCGCATCATCGACGTCAACCTGAAAGCGCCCATCATGCTGACGCGATTGGCATTGCCGTACCTCGAGGAAGCAGGTGGTGGCGCGATCATCAACGTGGCATCACTGCATGGCCGGCTGCCGAGCGCCGGATCGACGACCTACTCGGCGAGCAAGTTTGGTTTGCGCATCTTCTCTTTGGCACTGCACGAAGAGCTCCGGGATACCAACACCAAAGTGGCCGTCATTTCGCCAGGCGCCATCGATACGGGTTTCATCATGGAAAATCTCGACGCCGTCGATGACATCGTGTTTTCACAACCGATGAGCACAGCGGAAGACGTGGCCCAGGGGATCCTCGATCTGTGTGGCAACAGCGTGCGTGAACAAGCGATGCCGGTATCGAGCGGGATTCTCGCGACTTTCGCCTACGTGTTCCCGTGGTTCAGCCGCGCGATCAAGCCCATGCTCGAGAGAAAAGGCGCGCGCATCAAGGCCCGTATCAAAGCCCGGCGAAAGCGTTCCGGGTCAGGTTCTCCCGACCGCCAGCCATAACCCGTACGTTGTCCTCGATGCGGATGCCGCCGAACGGGCGCAGCCAGTCGACGGTGTCCCAGTTCACGTGTTGCTCGGCCGCACTGCCGCGCAAGTCCTCGAGCAGCATGTCGATGACGTACAGCCCGGGCTCGATCGTCAGGACCATGTCTTCCTCGAGTACCCGGGTGAGGCGCAGGAACGGGTGCCCGCTCGGTGGGTCGATGATCGTGCCCGACTCGTTTTCCTGGTGCCCGCCGACGTCATGCACCTGGATGCCGAGCAGATGGCCGAGACCATGTGGGAAAAACGCCGAGGTCACGCCTGTCGACAGCAGCGTATCCGGATCGCCGGTCGCGAGTTCCGCATCGACAAGGAGCTCAGCGAGCATCGTGTGCGTTCCGACGTGCAGGTCGCGGAAGTCGACGCCGGCCTGCACCTTGTCAACGATCGCGAGCTCCATCGCTTCCATGCGGTCGATCAGCGCCTGGAAGCGCTCGTCGCTCTGTGCGTAGGTCCGGGTGATATCCGACGCGTAGCCGTGCACCTGTGCGCCGGCGTCGATCAGGAAAGAACGAACACCGTCCGGCGCCTCACGGTCGAGGTTGGTGTAGTGCAGCACCGCGCCGTGCTCGTTTAGCGCAATGATGTTGCCGTAGGGCAATTCGGCGTCGACATGGCTGACCGCCGCGCAATATGCGCGGTGAATCTCGAACTCGGAATGCCCCTCACGGAACGCCGCTTCCGCGGCGACGTGGCCGGCAGCGCCACGTTCCGCGGCGAGTCGCATTACCGCGAGCTCGTACTCCGTCTTCGCGCCGCGCGCGTAATGCAGAATGTTGACGGCGGTGGACGGATTGACGCGCTCGATGCCAAAGGCGAGATTGTCGCTGTCGAACTCGCCGATCGCTATGCACTTCTCGAGGTATTCCGGAAGATGCGCCGCGACTTCGTTAATCGTGTTCACGATGCGCACGTCGAAGTGCCGGGTCCAGTACCCATCGGGCGCGCCGGGCACCACGTGCCAGTAGTCGCGCGGCTGGTAATACACGAGTACCGGCGTCTCCCCTGGCGTGTACACGATGTACGAGTAGGGAACCTGGGTCAGCGGCACCCACGAGACGAAATGTGGGTTGGCTTTGAACGGATGGTGGTAATCGTCGAGGAATGCCGCCTTCGGGTTGCCGGAATAGATGATTGCGTGACTCGCGCCGGCCTGTTCCAGGGCCCGGTCGTGACGCGCCGTGACGATTTCGAGATGCGCTCCATACAACGAGCCAAGCGCCATGTTCTTGTCGGAATAATCTGCGTTCATGACGCGATCATACCCTGTTGCCCGGCGTGTCGGCGAGTGCCATCATGGGCGCCCCGCAGGTGCGGCGGAGAACGGGATGAATGGACATAAATGCCTGATTTCAATTGCAATTCTTGTTCTGATGAGTTCGGCAATGGCTGCTGATCCCGGATACGACCGGCCGGCCGGACGCCCACACGCGTCGCGCTCGGAGGTCATTGCGCCGCATGGCATGGCGGCGACCAGCCAGCCGCTGGCGACCCAGGTTGCGCTCGACATCCTGAAGGCAGGTGGCAGCGCCGTCGATGCGGCAATCGCGGCGAACGCGATGCTTGGGCTCGTGGAGCCGACCGGGGGTGGCATCGGTGGCGACCTGTTCGCGATTGTCTGGGACGCCAAAGAGAAACAGCTTGCGGGGCTTAACGCCTCGGGCCGTTCGCCGCAGGCGATGACGCTCGAGTACTTCAGGGATCATGGCCACGACACGATCCCGCGGTTTGGTGCGTTGCCGGTCAGTGTGCCGGGCGCGGTGGATGGCTGGTTCGAATTGCATGGCCGGTACGGCCGCCTGCCGATGGAAGAGTTGCTCGCACCGGCAATTCGCTATGCGCGTAATGGCTTCCCCGTCACGGAGATCATTGCCGACCTGTTCATCCTCAATAAAGGTCGGATCGGCAAGTACCCCAATTTCGCCGAGACCTACATGCCGGGTGGAGACGTCCCGGTCAAAGGCGACGTGTTTCGCAATCCGCGGCTCGCCGACACGTACGAGGCTATCGCCGCGAAGGGCCGCGATGAGTTCTACACAGGGGACATTGCCAGGCAGATTGATGAACACATGACCGCGATGGGTGGCCTCCTGCGTTACGAAGACCTGGCCGCACACAAGTCGGAGTGGGTGACGCCCGTGTCGACGAACTATCGTGGCTGGGACGTCTACGAGCTGCCGCCGAACGGCCAGGGGATTGCGGCGCTGCAGATCCTGAACATACTCGAAGGATTCGATATCGCTGCGATGGGATTCGCCAGCGCGGACCACATACACACACTCGTCGAGGCAAAGAAGCTCGCATTTGCGGATCGCGCGAAGTTCTATGTCGACATGGATTTCGCGGATGTGCCGGTCGACTGGCTGATCTCGAAAGAGTATGCCGACGAGCGACGCAAACAGATTTCACCCGATCGCGCTGCCCGTTCAGTCGATGCCGGCGTGGAGAAACTGGAGAAGGGCGACACGCTGTACCTGACCGTTGCGGATGCAGACGGCAACATGGTTTCCCTGATCCAGAGCAATTATGTCGGCATGGGCTCCGGCATGATTCCACCCGACCTCGGCTTCGTGCTGCAGAATCGGGCCAACCTGTTTGCCCTCGATGAAGATCACGCGAATGTTGTTGCGGGTGGCAAGCGGCCGTTCCATACGATTATTCCAGCGTTTGTCATGAAGGATGGCGAACCGCTGATCAGCTTCGGGTTGATGGGAGGCGCCATGCAGCCACAGGGCCACGCCCAGGTAATCGTCAACATGGTCGACTTCGGCATGAACCTGCAGGAGGCAGGGGATGCCGCGCGCGTCAACCACACGGGTTCGTCGCAGCCGACCGGAACCACGATGACCGATGGCGGTGTCGTGCATCTCGAGAGCGGTTTCAGCGAGGCAACGAGGGCGGAACTCGAGCAGCGTGGCCACGTACTCGGACCGTCGGACGGCAACTTCGGTGGCTACCAGGCCATCATGTTCGACAGCGGACAGGGCGTGTATTATGGCGCGTCGGAAGTCAGAAAGGACGGCCAGGCCGCAGGCTACTAGGAATGGCGCAAGAGGTTTACCTGACGGGGATCACGACCACCGGGACCCCGCACATTGGCAACTACGTGGGGGCGATTCGCCCGGGTATCGAGGCAAGCAGGGACGTCGATACCAGGCACTTCTATTTTCTTGCCGACTATCACTCGCTGGCGAAAAGTGAAGATCCGGACAGGATCGTCCAGTCGACGCTCGAGATTGCGGCTGCGTGGATGGCGCTCGGCCTCGATACCGAGCATGCCTATTTCTACCGGCAGTCGGATATACCGGAGATTCCGGAACTCACGTGGATATTGCACGGCATGACGGCCAAGGGCCTGATGAACCGGGCACACTCGTACAAGGCGTCCGTGCAGGCTAATACCGAGGGCGGTGACAAGGACCCGGACAAGGGCATCATGATGGCCCTTTACAGCTACCCGATCCTGATGGCCGCCGACATCCTGATGTTCAAATCGACGAAGGTGCCGGTCGGCCAGGACCAGAAGCAGCATGTAGAGATGGCGCGCGACATCGCACAGCGCTTCAACCACAACTACGGCGAGACGTTCGTCCTGCCCGAAGCGGTGATCGGTGAAAACACGGCGGTGCTCAAAGGCCTCGACGGGCGCAAGATGTCGAAAAGCTATAACAATACGATCCCGCTATTCGCGCCCGAGAAGCGGCTGCGCAAGCTGATCATGAAGATCAAGACCAACAGCCTCGAGCCCGGCGAACCAAAGGACCCGTCCGACAGCACGCTGTTCGATATCTACAAGGCGTTCGCGACGCCCGAGGAAACCGCGGAAATCGAGAAAGCCTATGCGGAAGGTATCGCCTGGGGCGAAATGAAGCAGCGACTGTTCGAGTACATCAATGAGCAGTTGCAGCCTGCGCGAGAAGAGTATGATCGACTGATGGCCAATCCGGCCGAGGTTGAGGCGGAATTGCAGCGCGGTGCCCAGCGGGCACGCGAGTTATCGGCGCCGTACCTCGCGAAGATTCGCGATGCTATTGGCATTCGCCGGCTGGGATAGACAGGATGAGCAAAGAAAGAGTCAAGAATCTGCTCGCGCAGCTGCGCCGGGAACTTCGCGACACCGATATTGACGATGAGCTCGAGAAGCTCATTGGCGACCTCGATGACGACATCCAGAATGTCATCGATGAGACCGACGTGACTATTGGCGGGGCCGTCGATATGGATGACGTCGTTGAACGTGCCAAGGAGCTCGAGGCAAATTTTGCGACCAGTCACCCGACGGCCGAGCGCGTCGTTCGCGAAGTCATCGACCTGCTCGTCCGCATGGGAATCTGATTCGGGCGGCGGCGGATGATTCTTTTTGTTGGTTCGAAGCCGGGTCGGCGCTCGATTCACGACGATATGCCGCAGCGTGACGCGCAGCCGGGCTCCTGATGCGCTTCCGATCCAAGATAGACGGCTGGTTCATCCCGATGATGGTCGTCACGTTCGCCGGGCTCATCGTTGGTCTTGGCGGGGTCATGCTGTCGCCGATGCCCTGGTTCCTGCGCGTCATCGTCAGCGTCATCATTGTGGCAGTCACCTACTTGCTCGTATCTGTGTTTCGCAGCACTTACTATGAAATCATCGATCGGAATCTGCTGGTCAGGTCGGGGCCATTCAAGTGGACGATACCGGTCGCGGATATCCGGGAAGTAACGCCATCGCGCAATATTCTGTCCTCGCCTGCTTTGTCACTGGACCGACTCAAGATCCGGTACGGCAAGCGGGCATTCATCCTGGTGTCGCCGGAAGACAGGGAAGGATTCCTGCGGGCGATCAGGGAAGCTCAGGGCCGTTGATCCGGGTTCGGGCAACCAGCGGGCATCGGGACCACTGGGACTCTGTCCACAGTGACAAGTTCTTTACCGACGTCTCCTGGTACCAGGAGACGCCGGACAAATCGCTCGAATTGATAGCTGCGACCGGCATTGGCTGCGGCGACGCGATCATTGACGCCGGTGGTGGCGCGTCGACGCTCGTCGATCACCTGCTTGAGCGGGGCTACAGTGATCTGACGGTACTCGATATCTCGGCCAATGCCCTGCAACAGGCGCGGGATCGCCTCGCGGCGCGTGCGTCCCGGGTCAACTGGCTGGTGGACGATGTGACGCGATTCTCGCCCGAACGTCGGTACGCCCTGTGGCACGACCGGGCGGTTTTGCACTTCCTGGTCGACGCAGAGGATCGCGAGCGTTACGCGTACATTGTTCACAATGCGATTCTCCCCGGCGGACACCTGGTCCTGGCCACTTTTGGCCCTGACGGGCCCGAGAAATGCAGCGGCCTGGCGACCAGGCGTTACACTGTCGAAATGACGGCGGAATTGCTCGGTCCCGAATTCGAGTTGCGTGGGTCCGACCTCGAGTACCACGAGACGCCAGGCGGGGTGAAGCAGCAGTTCCTCTACTCGTCCTGGAGGAAAGGCTAGTGGAAAACTGGCGGCTCGAGACCGAACGACTCGTCCTGCGTCGCGTGACGCTGGACGACGCCGACCTGATGCTCGCGGTCTGGAACGATCCGGCATTCGTGCGCAACGTCGGCGATCGGGGCGTCCGCACCCCGGAACAGGCGCACGAGGCCATGGAGGCCGGCGCGCTCAAGCTGTATGTCGACTACGGCTACGGCCCCTACGCGATGGTTCTACGCGCGACCGGGGAGCGTATCGGCATCTGCGGCCTGTTCAAACGCGACAACCTCGAGCACCCGGACATCGGGTTTGCCGTTCTCCCCGATCATTGCGGCAAGGGCTTTGCCGGAGAGGCCGCCTTTGCTGTTCTCGCGCACGCCCGCAACGATCTTCGCCTTGGTGAGCTGACGGCGATCGTGTCCCCGGGCAATGCCCCGTCCATCGGGCTGATCGAAAAGCTCGGGCTCGCATTCAGCGAAATGATTAGAATGCCGGGGGACGACGAGGACATCTGCCTCTACAGCAAGACTTTGATCGAGTAGACATATGGAGTTTTTCAAGAGCGACGGCGCGCGCACCGGGCTGTTCTTCGGTGCGACGTCAGGCGTTATCACTACGATCGGCCTGATCGTTGGGCTTAATGCCGGCACGCAGTCGATCATAGCGGTGCTCGGTGGCATCCTCGTTATCGCCGTTGCCGATGCGATGTCCGATGCGCTGGGCATCCATCTCGCTGAGGAGTCCGACCCTGATACGGACCACCAACACGTGTGGTCGGCAACGATAATGACTTTTGTCACCAAGTTCGTATTCTCGATCAGTTTCGCGATTCCGCTGCTCCTGCTGCCGCTGGGCCCGGCCGTAATCGCGTCCGTCGTCTGGGGGCTGTTCGTGATCGTGGTACTCAGCTATTTCCTGGCAAAGTCCCAGGGCGAGTCGCCACTCTTCATCATCGGTGAGCACCTCGCCATCGCCGTTCTCGTAATCGTCTTTTCGCACTACATCGGTGTCTGGGTAGCGGCAACGTTCGCCTAGGAGGTGACCCATGGGACAAGCTGTCAGGCTCGCGTCGAACTTCGTCGTTCTGAATGACAACTTGCTGGCGGATGTTGTCGAGGTCAGACCCGACCTCTACGAGCGCCTCGACCGGGACTACGGAAACTCCGCTGGACATTTGCTGATCGCGAGCCATGCGTTCGATGATGACTGGCCGACCTGGGAAGTTCATCCCGCAGGCGATGAGATCGTGGTTCTTGTGTCGGGCGACGTGGACCTGGTCCTGGCCCGCGCGGATGGTGATGACGTAACACGCATGACCGAGCCCGGTACTTTTGCCATCGTGCCGCAGAATACGTGGCACACGGCACGTATCCGGCACCATTCTGTCATGATGTTCATAACGCCTGGCGAGGGTACGGAGAATCGCGAAGTACGCCGACGGGGCGAATGATAGGATGAGGTGGCTATGAGGCCCGAGAATCGTATCGACTACATTGAGATCCCTGTTACCGACCTGCCGCGCGCGCGGGCATTTTTCGAAGCCATGTTCGGCTGGCAATTCCAGGAATGGGGTGACGAGTATTACAGTTTCAATGACGGGCGGCTCGACGGCGGCTTGCGCAAGTCGGAGGCGCCGGTCCCGACCAACAGTGTGCTGCTGGTCTTCTACAGTGACGACCTCGAGCGTGACGTCGAGAGGGTAAAGGAACACGGCGGCACGATCAGCCAGGAGATCTTCTTTTTTCCTGGCGGCCGGCGTTTTCATTTCATCGACCCGGTCGGCACCGAGTTTGCCCTCTGGTCGGAAACCGCAAAAGAACAAGAAGAGAGCTGAGTATGGCCATACTGATCGATCACCCTTGCGTACAGCACAAGCTCGCGATCGTCCGCAACGCGGAGACGGGACACAAGCGCTTTCGCGAACTTTCGAAAGAGATTACGCAATTCATTTGCTACGAAGCGTTGAAGAACGTGCAGACGAAGGAAGTGCTGGTGGAGACGCCGGTAGCGACGGCGACCTGCCGGATGATCGATTCCGACCTCGTTGTCATTCCGATATTGCGTGCGGGCGTCGGTATGCTGGACGGTATCCTCGAACTCGTCCCCACGGCCCGCGTAGGATTCGTCGGGCTGTATCGTGACGAGGAGACCAAGCGGCCCGTCACCTACTACCAACGCTTCCCGCTGCAGATCAGGGGTGGCACTTGCATTATCATCGACCCGATGCTGGCGACCGGCGGCTCGACCAACGCCGCGATCGATCTGCTCAAGAAGAACGGTGCCGAGAACATTGTCGTCATCTGCATCGTGACCTGCCCGGAGGGCATCGCGACGGTTGAGACGGAACACCCAGACGTCAAGATCTTCGCGGCAGCAATCGACGACTGTCTGAATGACAAGAAGTACATCGTTCCCGGCCTTGGCGACGCCGGTGACCGGCTGTTCGGGACATCGCAGCATTAGGGACTGTCATGCTGAAACATTACGAGAGCTGGTGAGATTGCGATGGGCGGGGAAATCCTCGGTTCACGACTGGAGGGCACGACGCTTGTCGTCAAGACGGCAGATGGCGATAAGGTCTACGACTCGAAGTTCCTCGTTGCGGCGTTACTGGTCTTCGTGGCGCGCGGCAGCGGCAGAATCGAACCCGAGGAGTCGGGCCGGATGATTCAGCTTATCGAGGAGCACTTCCACCTGCACGGTGCCGAGTCGCTGGAGCTGATCACTTACGCGATGGCCGAGATGGCCGAGATGCCTACGCTAGCCGAATTGCTCGCGGATCTCGGCAAGACGCTCTCAGACGGCGACAAGGAAGACATAGCGCTGATGGGCCTCAAGGTGGTTGCGGCCGATGGCAGCCGCCAGTTTTCGGAAATGGAGCAGTTCAATCGCGCCATGGAGGGCCTCGGGATATCGCCCGAGATCGTGCATCGTGCTTTCGATCGTTACTTTGCCGAAACCATGCCCGGCGAATGAGAAAGCAGACACAAGGGGCAAGTATGAGAGTACTGGGAACGCCGTTTTGCGCCGTCGCACCGGGGGAATTGAGCATCAGCTTCCAGGAAGCAGCGGACCGGGCGGAGTAGGTCAGGATGCAGGCGACGATTCGGAATTTCCTGCGCCTCGAATCGGCCGGCGGCATCGTACTTATGGCGACGGCCGTCCTGGCTATGATTGCCGCCAACACCGGTGCCGCCGGGCTGTACCAGCTGTTCATCGAGACGCCGGTCGAGATCCGTATCGGTGCGCTGCAGATCGCCAAACCGCTGTTCCTGTGGGTGAATGACGGACTCATGGCGATTTTCTTCTTCCTGGTAGGTCTCGAGCTCAAACGCGAAATCCTCGAGGGTGAACTGTCCCGCCCCGCTAACGTCATGCTGCCGGCCATCGGTGCCGTAGGCGGGATGGTCGTTCCGGTAGCGATCTTTATCGCGCTGAACCAGGGCGATGCGGCAGCGATGCGGGGCTGGGCGATCCCGGCCGCAACGGACATCGCCTTCGCGCTCGGCATTCTCGGGCTGCTCGGATCACGCGTGCCGGTATCGCTGAAGGTATTCCTCGTGACACTGGCGATATTCGATGATCTCGGCGCGATCATCATCATCGCGATCTTCTACTCGGCCGATCTCTCGTTCAATGCGCTGCTCGTTGCGATCGCCTGCCTGGCAGTGCTCGCGTTGATGAGCTGGCGGCGTGTAATGAGTATTTCTTCGTTCGTGCTCGTGGGTCTCATCATGTGGACAGCCGTCCTGAAATCGGGCGTTCATGCCACGCTGGCCGGAGTGGCGCTTGCCGCTTTCATCCCGATGCGTGACCCGTCCCAGCCCGACCACTCACCGTTGCGCGAACTCGAGCACGACCTTCACCAGGTCGTGGCATTCGGCGTGCTGCCACTGTTTGCGTTCGTCAACGCCGGCATCGATCTCGGTGGGGTCAGCGTCGCAGGCGTGTTCCACGGCGTGCCGCTGGGCATCGCGGCAGGCCTGTTCATCGGTAAACAGCTCGGCATCTTCGTTCTCTGCGCCATCGCGATCAAGCTGGGGCTGGCGCGATTGCCGGACGGCGCGAGCTGGGGCGGGCTCTACGGCGTGTCGATCCTGTGCGGCGTCGGTTTCACAATGAGTCTCTTCATAGGGACCCTGGCCTTTGAAAACGTGGCGCTCGACACGGCCATGGTATTTGATGAGCGCCTCGGGATCATTCTCGGCTCGCTGTTGTCCGGGATCATGGGCTACGTCGTGTTGCGTATCGCGCTGCGTAACAGGAGCGCATGAGTTTTCGGGTGTTGCACGAAGACGACTGGTCGCTGAGTCCGGCGACGGATAACGATATCGACGCCGTCATGGCCTGGTTCCCTGATGCAGAAGCAGTGAACGTGTGGGGTGGCCCGGCCTTCCGGTATCCGTTTACCGGCGAGACCTTCCGTCAAGACTGCCAGCTGGATCTGACCGAAAGCTACTGCCTGTGGGCCGCCACCGGCGGCCTCGCGGCTTTCGGCCAGAGTTATGAGCGTCACGGACGCGGCCATCTTGCCCGCCTCGTGTCCAATCCCGCGATGCGCCGGCGTGGCGCCGGCAGGCAACTGATTCGCATGATCCTGGCATCCCTGGATCAGCGCCATGGGTACGACGAGTATTCGCTGTTCGTGTTTCGCGACAACCAGCCGGCGTACCAGTGCTACCTGTCCCTCGGGTTTGTCGTTCAGGAGTATCCGAGCGACGCCCCGATGCCGGACAGGTGCTATTTCCTGACAAAGAAGAGGAGAGAACGATGACACCGGAACTAACGAGTCTTACCTGGGTTGCCGCACTGTCGGCAATCATGTGGATTCCCTATGTTTTCAATACGATCATGGTCCGCGGCCTGGTAGACGCCGTCGGCTACCCGGCGGATCCGA
Organism: Woeseiaceae bacterium; assembly: GCA_041574455.1. Taxonomy (GTDB): domain Bacteria; phylum Pseudomonadota; class Gammaproteobacteria; order Steroidobacterales; family Woeseiaceae; genus UBA1847. The sequence continues at coordinate 26,881 of JBFFOM010000006.1, forward strand.
AACCGCTGGCGGCCTGGGCGCAGCGCATGAAAGCAGCGCACTACAACTCGGTGGAGAATCTCGTGCTGTTCGCGACGCTCGTACTGGTTGCGCACGCCGCCGGCGTCAGCAACGCAACTACCGTGCTCGTCTGCCAGGTCTACTTCTGGGCACGCGTCGTTCACCTCGTGTCTTACACACTCGGCATCCCGTGGGTTCGCACGTTGTCATTCGTCGCCGGGTGGATCAGCTGCGTCGCACTCCTGTTCGAACTACTTTAGGAAAGATTCCTGCAGCGTTTCGAGCTCGCCCCACCGCTCGATGCGCTGCTCGAGCAGGGACTCGGTCGTGCTGAGTTCCTGGAGCTTTTCCTGTACGAGCGCCGCGTCCCGGGTATAGAAGTCGGGCGCGGCGATCGTCTCCTGTAGTGCCGCGATGTCAGCTTCGAGCTGTTCGATCTCCGTTGGCAGGCCGTCCAGCTCACGCTGGTCCTTGTAGCTCAGCTTGTTCTGCATGCGCTTCCTGCGGCGCTCTGCGGCCTCGTTTTTCTTGCGCCCTTCCTCGTACGGGTTGTCGGTGACCGCCAGTTCGTGGCCGCGTCGTGCCCAGTCACTGTAGCCCCCCACGTATTCCTGCACTTTGCCGTCTTCTTCAAAGACGATCGTGCTCGTCACGACGTTATCGAGGAAGTCCCGGTCATGGCTGACGACGATGAGCGTGCCCGCGTAATCGCATAGTTTCTGCTCGAGCACTTCGAGCGTTTCGATATCGAGATCGTTGGTCGGCTCGTCGAGGACCAGAAGGTTGGCGGGTCGCGTGAACAGCTTGGCCAGGATCACCCTGTTGCGTTCGCCGCCCGACAGGGCCTTGACCTTCATCGTGGAGCGTTTGGGACTGAACAGGAATCCCTTGAGGTAACCGACGACGTGTCGATCCTTGCCGTTGAGCTTGATGTAGGTTCTTCCTTCGCCGACGTTGTAGGCAACGGATTTCTCCAGGTCGAGTTCCTCGCGCAGCTGGTCGAAATAGCCAACCTCGAGCCCGGTGCCGAGCTTCAGCGTCCCGGTCTGCGGTTCGAGTTCACCGAGCAGCAGCCGCAGCAACGTGGTTTTGCCGACGCCGTTATTGCCGATGAGACCGATGCGATCGCCGCGCATGAGCTTGATCGAGAAGTTGCTGATGACCTGCTCGTCGCCATAGCTGTAGCTGATGTTTTTCGCGCGGATGACCTTGCGCCCTGACTGTTCGGCTTCCTCGATGTGAATTCGCGCCTTCGATTCACGCGTCATGCGTTCGGCGCGTTCCTCACGCATCTTCATCAGTGCCCGGACGCGACCCTCGTTGCGCCGGCGTCGGGCCTTGATCCCCTGGCGTATCCACGCCTCCTCCTCGGCCAGTTTCTTGTCGAATTTCACCTCGGCCGTGATCTCGTCTTCGACCGCTTTTTCCTTGCGTCTCAAGAAGTTGGCGTAGTCACCGGGCCAGCTGGTGAGCTTGCCCCGGTCGATTTCGACGATGCGCGTTGCAAGTCGCTGCAGGAAGGCGCGGTCGTGGGTGATGAACAGGACGGCGCCGTCGTAATTGTAGACCCGGTCCTCGAGCCACCTGATCGTCGCGATGTCGAGGTGATTGGTCGGTTCGTCGAGCAGCAGCAGGTCCGGCTTCTGAACGAGTGCCTTGGCAAGGGCGACGCGCCGGCGCCAGCCACCAGACAGTTCGTTCATCTTCTTGTTGGCCGGGAGCTTCAGGTCTGTGATGATTTTCTCGACACGCTGGTCGAGGTGCCAGCCATCATGTATGTCGATCCGCGCGTGCAGTTCCTCGAGTTCGCGAAGCCCGGGCTTGTCGAGGTCAAGCTTCGACTTGCGGGCGTATTCCTCGAGCAGCGCCTCGATTTGCGTCAGGCCGTCGCGGATGACGTCGTTGACGTACTGGTCCATTGCCTCGGGCAGGTTTTGTTCGAGCTGGCTGACAATCAGGTGGTGACTGGCCGTAATCTCGCCGCGATCAGCTTCGATCTCACCAGTGATGAGACGGAATGTCGACGACTTGCCGGCGCCATTACGGCCGATCAGGCAGACGCGCTCGCCGGTCTCGATCGAGAACTCGGCGTCGCGCAGAATGAGCTGGTCGCCAAATTCGAGGCAGACATCATCGAAGCGAAGCAGTGACATGGGAAGTTCCGGGGTGTTGGCGTGTATCCTACCTGATATGAAGACCGCGAACAGGGAACGCCGATGAGCGAAGAGCGTTTTGTCGAACTCGAATCGAGACTCGCCCACCAGGACCAGATGCTCCACGAACTGAACGAGGTGCTGACCTCGCAGCAGGCGCAGCTGATGCAGCTCGAGGAGCTGTGCCGCTCACTTGTTGCTCGCGTCCGCTCGCTCGGCGAGGGGATGCCGGCGGGTGATCCGGCCGACGAGCGACCGCCGCACTACTGATTTGCGACATGCATTAACCCCGGTTCCACGCCTGCTGCGTTGGCGTATAGTGTCAGTGTAGAGCCGGAGAAAAACGATGTCGCATAAACTCAGGCTGATCGCATTCGCGATACTGTTCTTTGCGGGCCTTGCCCATTCCCAGGATTACATTCCCGACGAGCTCGAAGGCTGGCAGCAGTGGGTGCTGCATGACAAGGCCTGGCGGGAATGCCCTTTCTATTTTGACCGTAGCGCGGCGGAGCGCGGCGATTTCGTGTGCGTATGGCCTGGCGAATTGTCACTCGACGTCAGCGCCAGCGGTGGGCGCTTCTCTCAGGCCTGGACCGTGTACGGTGAGAACCAGTGGGTCGCGCTGCCAGGCAGTGAGCGCCACTGGCCGGACCGCGTTACGGCCAACGGTCGTGACATTGAGGTCATAAGCCGCAATGGTGTGCCGAGTGTCAGCCTGGCCCCGGGGCGCTGGCAGCTTGCCGGGCGCTTTGCCTGGGACGAGCGCCCGGGCGTCCTGCGCATTTCGCCACTGAGCGGACTTCTTGACCTGACCGTAGACGGCGCTGCCGTCGACCGCCCCGACATGAATCGACGGGGCGTATTCCTTGGCGAGCGCGAGGAGGACACGCGCGAAGCCGATGAAGTGAGCGTCGACGTCTATCGCCTTGTCCAGGATGGGGTTCCGACCGAGCTGCTTACGTTCATGGAGATCGACGTTTCAGGCGGTGTTCGCGAAGAAGAATTCGGCCCGGTCCTGCCCGACGGCTTCATTCCCATGGACCTGGTCAGTGACTTGCCGGCACGACTTGAATCGGATGGCAAGCTGCGTCTGCAGGTGCGGCCGGGTACGTGGGAGATCCGGATCTCGGCCCGCGCTCAGGGTGTTCTCGATGAAATCGTCGCGCCGCCGACGGGCGCCAACCTGCCGGATACAGAAATCTGGAGTTACCAGTCGAACAATGTGCTCCGCATAACGGCGCCCGAAGGCCTGCCACCTGTGGACCCGTCGCAGGTCTACGTGCCGGAAGACTGGATGGCGCTCGCCGCCTTCCGCATCGAGCCTGGCTCTGTATTGACGATTGCGGAACGTAGCCGTGGCATGGTTTCGGCCAGCAATGAGCTGCACCTGGACCGCACGATGTGGCTGGATTTCGCGGGGGACGGGTTTGTCGTTAAGGACGCCGTCAGTGGCAACATGATCACGGACTGGCGCCTCGATCTGGGTGCGCCTTACGCATTGTTGTCCGCGACAGAATCCGACGAAAGCTTGCTCGTTACGCAGGGCGAGGAGCCGGACAGCACTGGCGTCGAGCTACGTCAAACAGACGTCGAACTGGAGGCGATCGGTCGCAGCGAGACACGCGGCCGGATGCCCGCAACGGGCTGGCGCACGCGATTCGCTTCCGTCGTTACGGATCTGAATCTGCCACCCGGGCATAAGCTCCTGGCAGCCCCTGGCGTGGACAATGCGCGCGGCAGCTGGGTAGAGAACTGGGCCCTGCTTGACTTCTTCCTTGTGCTGATTATCACGATCGGCGTTTGGCGCCTGTTCAATCCGGTGGCCGGCATCATCGCCTTGCTGGCACTGGTGCTTGGTTTTCACGAGATGCTGGCGCCGAGATGGCTGTGGCTGAACCTGCTCATAGCGATCGCATTACTGCGTGTGGCACCACCGGGCAGGTTGTTCCGGCTGGTGCGTGGCTATCAGCTCGTCAGCGCCGTGCTGCTCATTATTGCGCTGGTCCCGTTCATTGCCGCCCAGGTGCGCATTGCCATCTACCCGCAGCTCGAACCGCAGTTCGCGCGCCCGGCCGTAATGTATGACATGGCAGAGCCCGCCGCAGTCAGGCCGGACGAGGCGGCGCAGCGAGAGCGTGCTGCAGCGATGAAGGTGGCGCCTGAGAGCGACGTGGTGCTCGAGGAGATCGTGGTCTTGTCCACGAAGAGGGCGTATTCATTCAGTCGTTACGCGCCGAATGCCATTGTCCAGGCGGGACCCGGGATCCCGGCGTGGCGTTGGAACTCGTACCGGCTGGAGTGGAGCGGCCCGGTCGACCCCGAGCAGTCAATGCGCCTGGTCGTCCTGCCGCGATGGGCCGTAACGATTATGCGCTTCCTGCTGGTCGCGGTGACCGGGTTGTTTGCTGCGATCCTGGCGGCCGAGATCGTGAACCGGCGCTGGCGATTGCCCGGCGGATTGACGCTGGGACGACCCGGCGGAGCAAGCGCTGCGGCGCTCGTATGTCTGGCCCTCGGGCTGTCGACCGGCGAACCGGCTGTTGCCGAAATGCCGGACAAGGAACTTCTGCAGCAGCTCGAGCAGCGATTGCTCGAGCCGCCCGCTTGCGTGCCGCGATGTGCGGAGATTGCGGGAGCCACGGTCGATGTTGGCCTCGAGTCAGTCAGGATGGATCTGTCCATCCACGCCAGCGAAGAAGTGGCGATACCGCTACCGGGATCGGCGAAAGGCTGGCGGCCGACGTCCGTGCTCGTCGACGGTGCCGGGAATACCCGGGTCCTGCGCGGCGCACGCGGTGCGCTCTGGATCTACGTTACGCCGGGACGTCACCAGGTCTCCCTTGCTGGCGGAATCCCGGCTGTCGACAGCCTCGAGATAGCGTTTCCGACGCCGCCGCGGGTCGTCGAAGCCAGGGCGAATGGCTGGATGATTACGGGTATCCAGGATCGTCACCTGCCGTCAGGCTCGCTGCAGTTGACGCGTCTGCAGACAGGCGGTGACGACGCAGTACGCTGGGAAAGCAGCCGATTTCCGGTGTTCGTGCACGTAACGCGAAGAGTCATGATGGATCTTGACTGGACGGTAGCGACGTTCATCGACCGGGTTGCGCCCGACGTTGGGGCGCTAACGCTCGAGGTGCCGTTGCTGGACGGCGAATCTGTCGTGAGCGGTGATTTCCAGGTCGAGGATGGCAAGGTGCTCGTCACGATGGGTCCGAGCCAGGAATCAGTAAGCTGGAACTCCAGGCTGCCACTGACATCGCCGCTGCTGCTGCGCGCCCCCGAAGGGGAGTTCTGGACAGAGACCTGGCATTTCGGTGTCGGCAGTATCTGGAATGTTTCGTTCTCCGGCGTGCCGGAGAGCAATGCGGACAATTACAGCAGTGGCGCTCGCCGCACCGAGTTTGCGCCCAGGGCGGGTGAGGAGCTTGTCGTCACTGCGACGCGGCCGGAAGCCAACGCGGGTTCAACACTCGCTTTCGACGCCGTCGATATCAAGGTCACGCATGGCAATCGCAGCAGCGACGTCGAACTGAAGCTCGATTACCGTAGTACTCGCGGTGCGCAACATGTTGTCCGCCTGCCGGCCGACGCCGAAGTGACGTCGGCCAGGATCGATGGTCAGAACCAGACCCTGCGCGCAGAGGACGGCGAGTTGACGTTGCCCATATTGCCCGGCGAACACACGGTAGAGATTGCGTGGCGTGCACCTGGCGGAATGGGATTCAGAACCTGGTCACCTGAAGTTGATCTTGGCGCGCCGGCCGGCAATATCCGGACGAGCCTGTCACGCCCTTCCGATCGATGGCTGATTGCCACGAGCGGCCCGCAGCTCGGCCCCGCCGTGCTCTACTGGACCGAGCTCGTCGTGCTGCTGCTTGCGGCCGTTATTCTCGGTCGCATTCGCCTGGTGCCGCTCGCAACCTGGCAGTGGGTCATCCTTGGCCTCGGTTTCAGCACGTTCAGCTGGGCGGCGCTCGCTGCGGTCGTGGTCTGGCTGTTCGTCTGCGGTGCGCGCGAGCGTTTCGGCGTCGCTGCACTCAACTGGTGGCAGTTCAACCTCCTGCAGGTGCTTATCGTCGGGCTGACAGTCATAGCGATGCTGTCCATCATTTCGGCGTTGCCGCAAGGCTTGCTGGGTACGCCAGACATGCACGTGGTCGGCTATGGGTCGCGCGCCGCGCTGCTCAGCTGGTTTGCAGATCACAGCGTCGCGGTCCTGCCGCGTGCGTCCCTCATCACGGTTCCGATGTGGATCTACAAAGTGTTGATCCTGGCCTGGGCCCTGTGGCTCAGTTTCGCGCTGGTGCGCTGGTTGCCCTGGGCCTGGAACTGCTTCACGCGCGATGGTTTCTGGCGCCAGCGGAATGAGGTGAGCGACATCACGTGAGACGGATGACGGTTACGGTTGCAGCGGCATCGGTGCTGCTGACGGGCGGTCTTGCGACGGCTGCCGAGTGCGTCGTGTTGCTCCACGGCCTGTCGCGCTCATCCCTGTCGATGAACAAGATGGAGCGCGAGCTGATTGCGGCCGGATTCGTTACGGCCAATATCGACTATCCGTCGCGCGAGCACACGGTCGAGGAACTGGCCGGGATGGCGGTGGCCCAGGGTATCGAGGCGTGCCGTGCCCTCGAGGATGTGGAGACGATTCACTTCGTCACGCATTCGCTGGGCGGCATTCTCCTGCGGCAGTATCTCAGCGAGGAAAACGTCATGGAGCTGGGCCGCGTCGTCATGCTGGGACCGCCCAACCAGGGAAGTGCGGCCGTCGACATACTGGGTGACCTGCCGGGTTTCGACTGGGTCAACGGACCTGCCGGCCGTCAATTGGGGCAGGGCGACGACAGTGTGCCGTTGCGCCTGGGGCCCGCCGACTTCGAGCTCGGGGTCATCGCGGGCGATCGCACGATCGATCCCGTGACCTCGGCCGTGCTGCCGGATCCTGACGATGGCAAGGTCTCGGTCGAGGACACGAAGCTCGAAGGGATGGCCGACTTCGTCGTTGTGGGGCACTCGCACGCGTTCATGATGCGCATGCGCAAGGTCATAGACCTCACAATCGAGTTTCTGAGATCAGGGAGTTTCGGTAACCACAGCGGGGGCGTGACGAGCTAGAAGTCCGGTATGAATCACCCGTATCAGGATGCGGTCTTGCGCTCCTTCGTTGCAGGTTTGAGCAGCGGCTTCAGGTACTCTCCGGTAAACGAACCCCTGGTCGCGGCGACCTCCTCGGGTGAGCCCGCGGCAATAATGCGCCCGCCACCGTCACCGCCTTCAGGGCCGAGATCGACGATCCAGTCGGCCGTCTTGATGACGTCGAGATTGTGTTCGATCACGACCACGGTATTGCCGTGGTCGCGCAGTCGATGCAAAACGCCGAGCAGCTGCTCGATGTCGTGGAAGTGCAGTCCGGTCGTTGGTTCGTCGAGGATGTAGAGGGTGTTGCCCGTATCCCGCTTCGAGAGTTCCTTGGCGAGTTTGACCCGCTGGGCCTCGCCGCCCGACAACGTTGTCGCATTCTGCCCGAGCCGAATATAGGTGAGGCCGACGTCGGTCAGTGTCTGCAGCTTGCGGGCTACGACAGGTACGTTCCTGAAGAACTCCGCTGCGTCCTCGACCGTCATCTCGAGCACCTCGTGGATATTCTTGCCTTTGTAGCGTATTTCGAGCGTCTCGCGGTTGTAGCGCTGGCCACGGCAGACGTCACAGGGAACGTACACGTCCGGCAGGAAGTGCATTTCGACCTTGATGACGCCGTCGCCCTGGCAGGCTTCGCAGCGGCCGCCCTTGACGTTGAAACTGAAGCGGCCGGGCAGATAACCGCGTGAGCGCGCCTCCTGGGTGCCGGCAAACAGTTCGCGAATCGGCGTGAACAGGCCACTGTAGGTCGCGGGATTCGAGCGTGGTGTGCGCCCGATCGGGGACTGCGAAATATCGATGACCTTGTCAATGTGCTCGAGGCCCTCGACGGCGTCATGGGGCGACGGGTTGCGTGCCGTGCGGTGCAGTGTCTCGGCGACGGCCTTGTAAAGCGTGTCGTTGACCAGCGTCGACTTACCTGACCCCGACACCCCGGTGACGCAGGTCATCAGGCCGACCGGGATCTCTGCGTCGACCGCCTGCAGGTTGTTGCCTGTTGCGCCCAGAACGCGGATCTGTCGGTCCGGATCGGAGGGCGTGCGCCTGGACGGTACCTCGATCGCGCGCTTGCCCGACAGGTACTGGCCGGTCAGGGACCGTGACTCTTTCTGGATTTCTTCCGGCGGCCCCGCGGCGACGACGCGGCCGCCATGCACGCCCGCGCCCGGGCCCAGGTCGACGACGTGGTCGGCAGAGAGGATGGCTTCCTGGTCATGCTCGACGACGATCACCGTATTGCCGATGTCCCGGAGGTGGGTCAGTGTCCCGAGCAGGCGCTTGTTGTCGCGCTGGTGCAGGCCGATCGATGGTTCGTCGAGGATATACATGACGCCGACGAGGCCTGAACCGATCTGGCTCGCGAGCCGGATTCGTTGCGCCTCGCCGCCCGACAGTGTTTCTGCACTGCGGTCGAGCGACAGGTAATCGAGCCCGACGTCGGAGAGGAATGCGACGCGATCGGAGATTTCCTTGAGGACTTTTTCTGCGATGGTTGCGCGCCAGCCTTCGAGCTGCATCGTGTTGAAGAACTCCCGCACGTGACCGACCGACAGCCCGGTAATCTCGGGTAAGGAGTGATTGTCGATGAACACGTGGCGCGCGGCCCTGTTGAGGCGAGTGCCGTCGCAGTCGGGGCAGGCCTGGCTGTTGAGGAACCTCGCGAGTTCCTCGCGGACAGCGCTCGACTCGGTCTCCCGATAGCGTCGTTCGAGGTTGGGCAGCACACCTTCGAAGCGATGTGTCTTGCGCACCTGCATACCGCGCGAGTTGGCATAAAAGAAGTCGATCTTCTCCTTGCCGCTGCCGTACAGGACGATGTTCCGGAGATTCTCGGCCAGTTCGTTGAACGGAGTCTCGATATCAAAGCCGTAGTGCTGCGCCAGGCTCTGGATCATCTGGTAGTAATAGGTGGTCTTGCGGTCCCAGCCGCGGATGGCGCCGCCGGCGAGCGACAGCTCCGGGTTGACGACGACGCGCTCGGGATCGAAGTACTGCTTGACGCCGAGTCCGTCGCAGCCCGGGCATGCGCCTGTCGGGTTGTTGAAGGAAAACAGGCGGGGTTCCAGTTCGGTCAGGCTGTAACCGCAGATGTTGCAGGCGAAGCGATCGGAAAAAGTGATCTCCTCGGCTTTCGCGTCGTCCATGTACGCGATCTTCGCCACGCCATCGGCCAGTCGCAGTGCCGTCTCGAACGACTCGGCCAGCCGCAGCCGCAGGTCCTCCTTGACCTTGAAGCGGTCGACGATGGCCTCGATCGTATGTTTCTTCCTCAGATCGAGCTCAGGTGGCTGGTCGAGCTCGTAGATTTCACCGTCGATCCGGGCGCGGATAAACCCCTGCGCCTGCAGGTCGGCCATGAGCTGTACGTGCTCGCCCTTGCGCTCCGCGATCACGGGCGCCAGTAACATGAGCCTGGTGTTCTCGGGGAATTCCAGCACGTGGTCGACCATCTGGCTGACGGTCTGGGCTTCGAGCGTGATGTTATGGTCCGGACATTTTGGCGTTCCCGCGCGGGCGAACAGAAGGCGCAGGTAGTCGTAGACTTCGGTCACCGTGCCGACGGTCGAACGCGGGTTGTGGGACGTGGACTTCTGCTCGATCGAGATCGCCGGCGACAGGCCATCGATGTGATCGACGTCCGGCTTCTCCATCATCGACAGGAACTGGCGCGCGTAGGCCGATAGGGACTCGACGTAGCGCCGCTGTCCCTCGGCATAAATCGTGTCGAAGGCGAGCGAGGACTTGCCCGACCCCGACAGCCCGGTAAACACGATCAGCTTGTCGCGCGGGAGCGAGAGGTCGAGGTTCTTGAGGTTATGGGTCCTCGCGCCTCTGATGTCGATGGTTTTCATGCGCCGGGTACTGAAAGACGAACAACCTGCTAATATACGCCGCCGCGCATCCGCGGCGCAAAGGAACCATGACTTTGGAATCGGAAAGGCCTGACGGCATCGGACTGTACCCATCTGAACGCCGTTCGGTGGGCATACTCGCGTCCGTTGCCGTCATTCGCATGTTCGGCTTGTTCGCGCTGTTGCCGGTGCTGTCCCTTTATGCCGCCGACCTCGAGGGCGGGACGGTGTTCCTGGCCGGCTTTGCGGTCGGGGCGTATGGCCTCACGCAGGCGGGACTGCAGATACCGCTGGGCGCGCTGTCGGACCGGATCGGTCGCCTGCCCGTCATCTACGGAGGGCTGGCGATTTTTGCGGCTGGCAGCATCGTCGCCGCGCTGTCTGATTCAATCTACGGCGTCATTCTTGGCCGCCTGCTGCAGGGCGCGGGCGCAATCTCGGCGACGTTGACAGCGATGATTGCTGATGCGACCCGCGAGGAAGTCAGGACGCGCGGCATGGCGATCTTCGGCGTGGGCATCGGCATCGCGTTCTTCGCCGCTGTGGTTGCCGGCCCCCTGATAGGGGCGCGCTTCGGCGTTTCGGCCCTGTTCTGGCTTGCTGCCGTCCTTGCGGGCGTCGGGGCATTGCTGCTGCGCGGCCTGCCGGACGTGCCGAGGCCTGCGGCCAGGGAGAACTGGAGTGTTCGGCCGGCATTTCGTGCCGACCTGTTGCGCATGGATTTCTACGTGTTCGCTCTCCACGTGATCATGACGGCAACCTTCGTGGCTTTGCCATTCCTGCTCGTCGATCGGCTGGAGATGCCGCTCACGGATCACTGGAAGATGTATATCGGCGCCATCGTCGTGTCGCTCACGATGACCATTCCGATGATCCTGCAGGACCGACACCAGGGCCGTGGCGTGCTTATCGGCCTGGCTGTCACCATGATCATCCTCGCGCAGGTCGGGTTGACGTTCTTCGGTTTTGCCACGTGGTCGGTATTCCTCGCGTTGGTCATCTACTTCGGTGGGTTCAATTTCCTGGAGGGCGCGTTGCCGGCGAGATTATCCATCCTTGCGGACAACGACGTGCGGGGCGCATCGCTCGGCGCATACTCGACCGCCCAGTTCTTCGGCGCCTTCGTCGGCGGCCTGATCGGCGGCCGCTTTCTCGGGCAGGGCCGACCCACCGACGTTTTCTTCGTCTGCGCCCTGATTGCCGGTATCTGGCTGGCATTGGAGGGTTTCGGGCGTTTTCGGGCAGAAAATCACGCTGGCAATTAGCGGCACAGGGCCTACAATAGTCCCCCCTCGTCGCAGGCTGACGAGGCTATAGGAACTGCAGAACAGGAGCCGATATGGCCCGCGGAATCAACAAAGTCATCATCGTTGGCAACCTCGGACAGGATCCCGAGACGCGCTACATGCCAAGTGGCGCGGCCGTTACCAACTTTACGGTCGCAACGAACGAGTCCTGGAAGGACAAGCAGACGGGCGAACAGAAGGAGCGGACCGAGTGGCACCGCGTTGCCATGTTCAATCGCCTCGCCGAGGTTGCGGCTGAATACCTGCGCAAAGGGTCGCAGGTCTACATCGAAGGCAAGCTCCGTACCCGCAAGTGGCAGGGGCAGGATGGCCAGGATCGCTACACGACCGAAATCATCGCGGATGAGATGCAGATGCTCGGAGGTCGCGGTGGCGCCAGCGGCGGTGGACCGTCAGGCGGCAGCCAGCAGGGCGGAGGCAGCGCGCCGCCGCAGCCGGGCCCTGACGATTTCGACGACGATATCCCGTTCTAGTAGATAGAGCCGGCAATCTCCTCAGCCGTTGGCGGAGGCTGATTGCAGCGGAGTTCGACGATATCGGAAACGATCTCGACGCCACCACCCTGGGCCATGTTTTCGATCATCGCGAGCTGCGGGCCCATCATGTTTTTCACCATTTCCTGCTGTGCCGGCGGCATGCTAGCAAGCTGCCGGTCAAGGTCAGCGAGTTGTGCCTGAGCTTCGGCGAGCTGCGCCTGTTGTTCGGGCGTTAGTGCACCGCCCATGCGCATGACACTCCGAACCGGTTTGTAGAAGTTCGGGCAGTCTTCTGCGGGAAGGAAACGACTGTCGATACGCTCGATGGTCATCGGGCGGGATTCCTTTCCCTGCGTCAGCGTTCCGGTGATCTTGAACTGCACGGTCAGGTATCTTTCCGCGTCTACCAGGATCCGGACCTGTTCCATTCGAAAGTCGCCGTCTGGCGACTCCTGGACGACGTTCAGGCCGTCCGCACCGATCTCGATTACGTCGACACCGTCCATTTTGTGACGACCGATCAGCCGCATCTCGGACTTGAGCCGGTCGATCATTTCGCTGTTCGCTGCCATCTCGCCCTGGAAGGCAGCCTCTTCACGCGCGCTTTGCCGCTTGGAAGCTGCGCCTCCCTCGAGCATCGTGGCATAGAGATTCATCATTCCGCCGGGGCTCGTTGTGAGCCAGGGCTTTTCGGGGTTCTGCGCCACGGACACCAGCCCGCCCATGTTGCCGGCAACACCGGACTTGGCAATTTCGTCTCGAAACGCCGCGTCCGCAGCACCGCTTTGCATACGAAGTTCCATTGCGGCGCGCTCCAGGTCCTCCGGTGTGGCCGCTGCCATGTCGTTCGGTTGCTGTCGCTCCAGGATCTCGGCCATCGGTATCGGCCGAAGGTAGTCGCCATCTCTCTCGTAGTACTCCGGTATGATGTGCCCCAGGGTCCTGGTTCGGATGTACAAGCTGTTGACGCCCGCGATGTTCGCAGCTTCCGCCTCGACCATGCGGTCGATAATCTCGGCGCCAGTCTGCGCGAGGGCCGTCGCTGGCAAAGCGAGGATGATCGTTATCAGGATTTTTCGCGGCATTGTTGTCCCCTGCAGGTTCTTGTTGTTCTGTCCCTTCGCCAATTATTAGCGCAAATCGCGCTGTTTTTCGTCAATTCGGCAAAAAAATGTGTATGATCGCGCGCCCGCAAGGTTGCATTGCTGTATTTGCTAGAATTTCTCGGGACATGAGCAAGAAGCTTTACATCAAGACCATGGGCTGCCAGATGAACGAGTACGACTCGGAGAAGATGGCGGACGTCCTGCGTGAGTCGCACGGCTACGAGCTGACCGACTCGCCGTTGGATGCGGACCTGCTGCTCGTCAATACCTGTTCGATCCGTGAGAAGGCCCAGGAGAAAGTGTTCTCCGAACTCGGCCGCTGGAAGCAGCTCAAGGCGAAAAACCCGAACGTGAAGATCGGTGTGGGCGGGTGTGTCGCCAGCCAGGAAGGCGACGGTATCACGAAGCGTGCGCCGTTCGTCGATGTCGTGTTCGGTCCGCAGACCTTGCACCGGCTCCCCGAACTCATCGACGGCGCAGAAAAGTCGCAATCTTCAGTCGTCGACGTGTCGTTCCCCGAGATCGAGAAGTTCGACCGGCTGCCGGAGCCCCGGGCCGAAGGGCCGACGGCTTTCGTCTCGGTCATGGAGGGCTGCAGCAAGTACTGCAGTTTCTGCGTCGTGCCGTACACGCGCGGCGAGGAGATCAGTCGCCCGTTCGATGACGTCATCGCCGAGGTTGCCACGCTCGCCGGACAGGGCGTACGCGAGGTCAACCTGCTCGGCCAGAATGTCAACGCGTACCGGGGGCCGATGCACGACGGCGCGATCGCCGATCTCGCGTCCCTCATCTATTACGTTGCTGCTATCGACGGCATCGATCGAATTCGCTTCACAACCTCCCACCCGGTCGAGTTCACCGACAGCCTGATCCAGGCCTATGCCGAGGTGCCCAAGCTCGCAAGCTACCTGCATCTGCCCGTGCAGCACGGTTCCGACCGAATACTGGCGGCCATGAAGCGTGGTCATACCGTGCTCGAGTACAAGCAGAAGATTCGCAAGCTGCGCGAAGCGCGGCCCGGTATCTCCCTGAGCTCGGATTTCATCGTCGGTTTTCCGGGCGAGACTGATGCGGATTTCGAGAAGCTCATGGACCTCATCGCCGCGATCGATTTCGATCAGTCGTTCAGCTTCGTCTACAGCGCGCGTCCCGGGACGCCGGCCGCATCACTCGATGACACGACACCGCTCGCGGTCAAGAAGGAACGCCTGCAGATTCTGCAGGCGCGCATCAACCAGCAGGCACTCGAGATCAGCCGCGCCATGGTTGGCACGACGCAGAAAGTCCTGGTAGAAAAACTCTCGAAGAAGAGCGACCGTCAGGTGTCGGGGCGCACCGAGAATAACCGCTGGGTCAACTTCGATGCGAATGCGTCGCTGATTGGCGAATTCGTCGATGTGATCATCACCGAGGCGTTGCCCAATTCCCTGCGCGGCCGACTTGCGAACGAAACAGTCGCAGCGTAGTCTCAGGTACACAGCAGCGTCCTTTACAGAGGTTCCGGAAACACATTTTGAGTGCTGTACAGATTTCTCGAGACATCGTTCTCGAGCCCGCCGATAACAACCGCCTTGCCAATCTTTGCGGCCAGTTTGATGAACATCTGCGGCAGATAGAGCGCCGCCTCAACGTCGAAATCGCAAGTCGAGGTAACCGCTTCAGGATCACCGGTCATTCCGGTGCGGCCGAGGTCGGTGGCAACGTTCTCGCCCGCCTGTTCGAACTAACTGATCACGAACGACTCGACCCCGAACGCGTGCACATGATGTTGCAGGAGTCTTTTATGGATGACATCAACGATGATGCATCGCGCCATGGAGACGCTGGCGAAGAGGTCGCGATCCAGACACGTCGTAAACTTATTCGCGCGCGTGGTGCCAACCAGTCGGCGTATGTCCGGAGCATCCGCGACCACGACCTGGCATTCGGCATTGGTCCGGCCGGTACCGGCAAGACATACCTCGCGGTTGCCTGTGCTGTCGACGCGCTCGAGTCCGAGCAGATTCGCCGCATCGTACTCGTACGTCCCGCGGTCGAAGCGGGTGAGCGGCTCGGCTTCCTGCCCGGCGATTTGTCGCAAAAAGTCGATCCTTACCTGCGCCCGATGTATGACGCGCTTTACGACATGATCGGTGCCGAGCGCGTGACGCGCCTGATCGAGCGCAATATCATCGAGATCGCGCCGCTTGCCTTCATGCGCGGTCGTTCGCTCAATGAATCGTTCGTCATCCTCGACGAAGCGCAGAACACGAGCCTCGAGCAGATGAAGATGTTCCTCACGCGCATCGGTTTCGGTTCGCGTGCCGTGGTCACGGGCGACGTCACGCAGATCGATCTGCCGAACGGTCAGCAATCGGGCCTCAAGAATGCGACTGAAGTGCTTGCTGACGTTGAGGGCGTCGCGTTCACCTACTTCACGCGCAAGGACGTCGTGCGTCACCATCTCGTGCAGCGCATTGTGCAAGCCTACGAAGAAAGTGAAAATTGACGTTCACGTGCAGCTTGCCTGCGAAGGCATTGCAATACCGTCGGCTGACGTCGTCAGGTCGTGGGTTGCACGAGCAATCGATGCGGCAGCAGATATCGAAGATGCGGAAGTCTCGGTCCGGGTCGTGGATGCCGAGGAGATCCGGGCTCTGAACCGCGAATACCGCGACAAGGACAAGACTACAAACGTGCTGTCGTTTCCCGCAGGCCCTGTGGCGGGCATGCCGGAAGGTGAACCCGTGTTGCTCGGCGATATTGTTGTCTGCGCGAGTGTCGTGCACGCCGAGGCTGCAGAACAGGGCAAGACCGATACTGATCACTGGGCCCACATGTTCGTGCACGGGACGCTGCACCTCCTGGGCTTCGACCACGTGCTGGACGAGGACGCTACCGTGATGGAAGCGCTGGAAACCCGTATCCTTGTCAGCCAGGGGATTGCCGACCCTTATGGGGCGGCGGTCCGGAACTGCTAGAATCAAAGAGCTATGAACGACAAACCTCCGAGTACCAGCGGCCCGGGAGCCCCTGGCCTGGTAGCGCGAATCCGGCGCGCATTCCGGGGCGAACCCTGGAGCCGCGACGAAATTCAGACCTTCATCGAATCGGAAGTCGAACTCGACGCAGAAGAAAAGAGCATGCTGACGGGCGTCCTCGAGGTGTCCGAAACGCAGGTGCGCGACGTCATGATTCCGCGCTCCCAGATGGTCGTCATCGACATCGAGGACGACTTCGACGAGATGGTCGCCACGATCGTAAAGTCCGGGCATTCGCGTTTCCCGGTCATTGGCGCAGACCGGGATGAAGTTCTCGGGATATTGCTGGCCAAGGATCTGCTGCGCTACTTTGGCACCGACGCGGCGCGCGAGGTCCAGATCAGGAAGCTATTGCGCCACGCGGCCGTGATTCCCGAGTCCAAGCGACTCAACGCGCTGCTCAAGGAATTCCGGGCCAGCCACAATCACATGGCGATCGTCGTCGACGAATATGGTGGCGTTGCCGGTCTGCTGACGATCGAAGACGTCCTCGAGGAGATCGTAGGTGAAATCGAAGATGAACATGATGACGAGGAGGCGGCGTTTATCCGTCCTGACGGCGACCGCAACGGCAAGCCCAGCTTCGCAGTCCGTGCGTTGACCCGCATCGAGGATTTCAACGGATATTTCGAGTGCGAGCTTGATGACGAGGAGTACGACACGATCGGCGGCCTCGTCATGCACGAACTCGGGCGCTTGCCGCGCCGTGGGGAAAAGGTAAACTTCGGCGGATTCGAGTTCGCTGTCATCAAGGCGGACAAACGGCGCATCGATGCGCTGCAGGTGCAACGACTGGGCGAATGAACGAGTGGTCAAATACGGGCATCCGATATTTCGACTGGCAGCTGACCGGCCTCGGCTGAGTCGGCTCATTGCGTTCATTCTCGGCGCGGCGACGACGCTGTCGTTCGCGCCCTACGGCTGGTCGCTGCTCGCGCCTGTCTTACTGCTGCCGGTTCTCTACGTACTTCTGACCACCGCCCCCAGGGACGCGGTATGGCATGCGTTCTGGTACAGCTTCGGCCTGTTCCTGACGGGCACCTACTGGATCTACATCTCGGTACACGTTTTTGGCAACGCGGCCCTGTGGATCGCTTTGCTTCTCATGGTGGTCCTGGCGCTGATCATGGCAGTCGTTGGCGCACTCGGCGGCTGGCTCATCAATCGTGTGTCGCAGGGTGAGCCGTGGCAGTTGCTGGCGGTCGCACCGGCCACGTGGGTGTTGGTCGAATGGGTGCGCAGCTGGATCTTCACGGGCTTCCCCTGGATGGCACTGGGCTACGGGCAGATCGACACCGGGCTCTCCGGCTGGGCGCCGGTTCTCGGCGTCTACGGCGTGTCGTTCATGGTGGCGCTGACGGCGACAGCCGTCATACCCGCGGCGATGGCGCTGACGCTGCGGGGTCGCCTCGTCGGGGGCGCGACTGTCGTGCTGCCGTGGTTGCTGGGCAGCCTGCTGCTGCTGGTCGACTGGACCGAACCCGAGGGCGACAAGATTCGCGCAACGGTCATCCAGGCGGGCCTGACCCAGGATCAGAAATGGGACCCGCAGCAGCTGCGTCCGATCATGCGCTACTTTCACTCTGAGACATTGAGCGTTCCCGACAGCGACATCGTGCTGTGGCCCGAGGTCGCGATTCCGGCGCTCGATGACAACGTGGAGCAGTTTATCGACGTCATTGAAACGGACGCGCGGCGGGCCGGGCAGATGGTTCTGTTCGGCGTGCTCGAGCGCAGTTTCGAACGCAGCGTCGAAGGGCGCATCTACAACAGCATGGTGCTCGTCGGCGGCGAGGAACGGCAGGTCTACCGCAAGCGTCACCTCGTGCCTTTTGGCGAATATTTCCCGGTGCCGCCCAGCGTGCGCCAGTGGATGAAGATGCAGAACCTGCCGCATTCCGACCTCACCAAGGGCGACGACAGGCAGCCGCTCCTGACCATGCCCGACGGCGTCCAGTTCGGCACCGCGATTTGCTACGAGGATGCATTCGGCTCTGAGCAGCTGTACGCCCTGCCGGCAGCGAGCGTGCTGATCAACGTGAGCAACGACGCCTGGTTCGGTGACTCCATCGCGGCGTACCAGCATCTCGAGATTGCGCGCATGCGCTCACTCGAGTTCGGTCGGCCGACGATCCGTTCGACCAACACGGGCATCACCGCGTTCATCGCCCACGACGGAAGCCTGCGCTGGACTGGTGCGCAGTTCGAGCCCGTGCTAATGACGATGGACGTCCAGCCGCGCAAGGGAGCCACGCCGTACGTGCGCGTCGGCAACTGGCCGATCCTCGGGCTGAGCTTCGCAATCCTCGGGTTCTTCTGGATTCGCAATCGGGCCCGCCTCTGATAGGCTTGCGGGTTTTCAGACGCTTACAAGCAAGCAGCACCCATGAGCACGCCCTACAAGCCCGAGATCATCGAGGCAGAAGCCCAGCAATACTGGCAGGAAGCCCGCAGCTTCGAGGTCGATGAAGACCCGGGCAGGGAGAAATTCTATTGCCTGACGATGTTCCCGTACCCCAGCGGGAAGCTGCATATGGGCCATGTCCGGGTGCTCACGATTTCCGACGTCATCGCCCGCTACCAGCGCATGCAGGGCAAGCACGTGATGCAGCCGATGGGTTGGGACGCGTTCGGCATGCCCGCGGAAAACGCGGCCATCAAGAACCAGGTTCCCCCGGCAGAATGGACGTACCGAAATATCAAGGAAATGCGGGTGCAGATGGACCGCCTCGGCTACGCGTACGACTGGTCGCGGGAAATCGCCACCTGCAAGCCCGACTACTACCGCTGGGAGCAGTGGCTGTTCACGAGAATGTTCGAGAAGGGCCTTGTCTATCGCAAGAATTCGGTCGTCAACTGGGACCCTGTCGACCAGACCGTGCTCGCCAACGAGCAGGTCATCGATGGTCGTGGCTGGCGCTCGGACGCGCTCGTCGAGCGCCGCGAGATTCCGCAGTGGTTCATGAAGATTACCGCCTATGCGGACGAGTTGCTCGACGAACTCGATCGCATGCCGGGCTGGCCGGACTCGGTCAAGACGATGCAGCGCAACTGGATCGGTCGCTCCGAAGGTGTGGAGCTGTCGTTCGACGTCGCAGGTGAAGACGAGCCGCTGACTGTTTACACGACCCGCCCCGACACGCTCCTGGGTGTGACCTACATGGCCGTTGCCGCGGAGCATCCGCTTGCGGCGAAGGCCGCCGACATGAACCCCGAGGTCGCAGCGTTCATTCAAGAGTGCCTGAAGACCGATGCGTCCGAGGCTACGCTCGAGACGATGGAAAAGAAGGGCATGCCGCTCGGCATTTCGGCTGTTCACCCGTTGACCGGCGATGAGGTGCCGCTGTGGGTCGCCAACTTCGTGCTCATGAGCTATGGCACGGGCGCGGTCATGGCCGTACCCGGGCACGACGAGCGCGACTGGGAGTTCGCGAAGAAGCATGGTATCGAGATCAAGCAGGTCATTGCGCCGGCGGATGGTACCGAGATCGACATCCAGGAAGCCGTGTACGTCGAGAAGGGCATACTCGTGAATTCCGGCGCGTGGGATGGGCTCGACTACGACGCAGCCTTCAACGCCATCGCGGATCATTTTGAAGAATCGGGTCGCGGCCGCCGCGCCGTGAACTATCGTCTGCGCGACTGGGGTGTGTCCCGCCAGCGCTACTGGGGCGCACCGATTCCGATCATCTACTGCGATGACTGCGCTGCCGTGCCGGTGCCGGAAGAAGACCTGCCCGTCGTGCTGCCGGAGGACGTTCAGGTGACGGGTGCGGGTTCGCCGCTCAAGGACATGCCGGAGTTCGTCAATGTCGCGTGCCCGAAATGTGGCAAGAACGCGCGCCGTGAAACCGACACGTTTGACACCTTCGTCGAGTCGTCCTGGTATTTTGCCCGCTACGCCTGCCCGGACAGCGATACCGCCATGCTCGACGAGCGCGCGGCTTACTGGACGCCGGTCGACCAGTACACGGGCGGCATCGAGCACGCCATCCTGCACCTGCTGTATGCGCGCTTTTTCCAGCGCGTGATGCGCGACGAGGGCCTGACCGACGTCTCCGAACCGTTCACCAACCTGCTGACGCAGGGCATGGTGCTCAAGGACGGTGCGAAGATGTCGAAGAACAAGGGCAACGTCGTTGACCCGCAGGAACTGATCGGCAAGTACGGGGCCGACACCGTGCGCCTGTTCATGATGTTCGCCGCGCCGCCCGAGCAGGCACTCGAGTGGTCGGACGATGGCGTGCAGGGTAGTTATCGCTTCCTCAAGCGTTTCTGGCACGCAGTCATGGATCACGTCGATGCCGGGCCGGCAGAGGCGCTCGACCCGGGCGCACTGACGGCCGACCAGAAGGCGCTGCGCCGGAAGACCCACCAGACGATCGGCAAGATCGGCGACGATATCGGGCGGCGCAGCAGTTTCAATACGGCCGTCGCAGCTGCGATGGAATTGCTCAATGCCGTGAACCGGTTCGACGACGCGTCGCCCCAGGGTCGTGCTGTCGAGCACGAGGCGCTCGAAGCCGTCGTCCTCATGCTGTCGCCGATGACGCCGCACATCAGCCACGCGCTGTGGGCAGCGCTCGGACACGAAACGGCGCTGGTCGAGCAGCCCTGGCCGACAGTCGACAGGTCCGCACTCGAACTCGACAGCATCGAACTCGTCGTCCAGGTAAATGGCAAGCTGCGCGGTCGCGTGTCGGTGCCCGCGGAAGCCGCCAGGGATACGATCGAGGAACTGGCGCTTGCCGACGAGAATGTGCAGCGCTTCGTCGATGGCAAGGAGATTCGCAAGGTCATCATTGTTCCGGGACGCCTGGTAAATGTCGTTGTCTAGGATTCCATTCATCGTGCTGCTCGCACTGCTCGCGGGATGCGGATTTCACTTGCAGGGCGCATTGACGACGCCTGCGGAAATGGAACGGACTTTCATTGCCACTGCGGATCGACACAGTGGCTTCTACCGCGAGCTGCGCGCGGCCCTCGGGGCCGCGGGTGTAAACGTAGTAGACACTGTCGCCGAAGCGACAGCCACATTGACGATTTCGCACGACGAGACCGACCAGCGTGTCCTGTCAGTCTCGGCGCGCAACGTGCCGACCGAGTACGAGGTGTATTACACGATCGAGTACGCACTCGACAGCGGGCAGAACCGCCTGCTCGACAGGCAGACGCTGACGCTCACGCGTGACTACACATATGACCCAATGCTGGTGCTCGGCAAGGCGCGCGAGGAAGAACTCCTGCGCGACGCCATCGTAGACGACCTCGTGCGCATTGTCCTGAAACAGATCTCCACACTTTGACCGAGGTCCTGACGGTTGGCGACGTCGGCGCCGGCGCGCTCGCTGTGCTATTGCGGCGTTACGGGCTCGAGCTTGTGGTCCAGTTACCGGGCGAGGTGATCACCGGCAGTTTCTGGGGCGAGTCGGAAGCCGGTGTCGTCGGCAGAAGAGTATACGTGCGTCGCGATACGCCAGCGCATTCACTCCTGCACGAGGCCTGCCACGTGATCTGCATGGACGATGAGCGTCGTTGTTGCCTGGAGCGCGACGCGGGCGGCGATGATCTCGAGGAGGCAGCCGTGTGCTACCTGCAGGTGCTGCTGGCCGATCAGTTACCGGGGGTCGGGCGGGATCGGCTTATGGCGGACATGGATATATGGGGCTACAGCTTCCGGCTCGGCAATACGCGCGCGTGGTTCGATGCCGATGCCGATGACGCGAAAGAATTCCTCTTGGAACACGGGCTTATTGATATTGCCGGCGAGCCGCAGTTCCGCCTGAGGGCCTGAGACTCGCCCACGGGTGTATAGTCGCGTATGACCTGGATTCGCTTCCCCATCTACTTCGTGATGATCGCGCTCGTTACCTGGGCGATTGCGCAACTCGAATTGGCGTCGCCCGGCAGCCTCAAGCTGCATGTCCTGGTCAATGACACCGACGTCTACGGCACGAGTGAGTTCTCGCCGATCGAATTCATCCAGGCAATCATTCTCTTTGCCTGCGGCGTCATCATGGGCTGGGTGGCGCGCTACTGTCCGTCGCAACGCCCGCTGGCGTTCCTCCTCGGTGGGCTGGCGCTGGCGTTCCTGATTCGCGAACTGCACTTCTTCTTCGACCAGTACATCATCGACAATCTCTGGCAGATGCCGATGGCCATCGTGGGTGCACTGCTCATTGTCTACACATGGCGCCACCGGAAGCGCATGCGCATCGCGCTGGCGCGCATCTGGCCGTCACCCGGGCTGACGTTATTGTTCTCGGGTGCCGTCATCCTGTTCGCGTTCGTGCAGCTTATCGGCCACGAACCGCTATGGCAGTCCATTCTGGGAGAGCACTACCTGCGCGTGACCAAGCTGGCCATCGAAGAGTTCATTGAACTGATCGGTTACTTCCTGTGGATGATCGGCACCATTGACTATGCGTTCCAGGCCCGCGCCATCGCATATCGCAAACCTTTACCCGCCGCGCGCCGCCGCCGCGAAAAACGCCGCCACGACGCCGAGCGCAACTTCTAGTAGGAGCGCGTCTTACGTGCGATCGCCCGCGAGGCGGGCTCCTACAAAACCGTGGGATTCGGCGCGTCGCCGTAGACTTCTGCGGGGTCGAATACTTTCTCGGTCTCGGTCCACTCGAGTTCGACGTGACCTTCCTGCTGTCTTGCTTCGAAGTCCCCGGCCACCGGCACTTTGCGGTAGAAGCAGGAGCGGTAGCCGACATGGCAGCTGGCGCCGCCGGCAACGTCGACGCGCAGCCAGACGCAGTCCTGATCGTCGTCGATAAAGAGCTCGCGCACGGTCTGTACGAGGCCGCTGGTCGCTCCCTTGTGCCACAGGACCTGGCGGCTGCGACTCCAGTAATGCGCTTCGCCGGTCGAGATGGTCAGCTGCAGCGCCTCCGCATTCATGTAGCCCTGCATCAGCAGCTCGCCGCTGTCGGCATCGGTGGTTACAACGGTAATCAGTCCGCGGTCGTCAAACTTCGGTGCAAGGTCGTTGCCTTCCTCGACCTGTTCGATAGATATGCGGGCTTGAAATCGGACCGGGGCACCAGACATCGTGGTATCTCGCAACAATAGCGGGCCGGAAGAATACCTAGCGTAGCCGACTCGAGCAATATTGCTATGATTGCGTTTTTCCTCGTTACGAACCAGGGCCGGACCGAACACCATGACGATACAGCTGCACGACACGCTTCGCGGCAGGAAGGTGCCTTTCGAGCCCCAGAACGAGGGCGAGGTGACGATGTACCTGTGCGGACCGACCGTCTACAACTATGCGCACATCGGCAACGCGCGCCCGGCCGTCGTATTCGACCTGCTGGCTCGCATCCTGCGGCGACGCTACAAGCTGACCTTCGCGCGCAACATCACGGATGTCGACGACAAGATCATCGCGGCGTCGCGCGAGTCGGGTAAGTCGATCGACGAGATCACGTCGCACTACGCGGCCATTTACAATGAGGATATGGGTGCGCTCGGCGTGCAGCGCCCGGACGTGGAGCCCTACGCGACCCAGCATATTGACGTCATGATCGCGATGATCCAGAAACTCGTCGACCAGGGGAACGCCTACGAGGCCGAGGGACATGTGCTGTTCGATGTCGAGTCGCACGATCACTATGGTGAACTCTCGAAACGCGACCTGCGGGAGATGATTGCCGGTTCGCGCGTGGAAGTGGCCCCCTACAAGAATGCGGCCCAGGACTTTGTCCTGTGGAAGCCGTCAACCGACGAACAGCCTGGCTGGGATTCACCGTGGGGCCGGGGTCGACCCGGCTGGCACATCGAGTGCTCGGCGATGGCCGAGAAGCATCTCGGCGACACGATTGACATTCACGCGGGCGGCCAGGACCTGATCTTTCCGCACCACGAGAACGAATGCGCCCAGTCGCGCTGCGCGCACGGTGGTGCGCCGTTTGCGCGCTACTGGTTGCACAACGGGTTCCTGAGCGTGGATGAGACCAAGATGTCGAAGTCGCTTGGCAACGTCCTGCTCGTCCACGACCTGATCAAGACAATCCCGGGTGAGGTTATTCGCCTGGCATTATTGAACGCGCATTACCGTCAGCCGCTCGACTGGTCGGCGGAGGCCATCGCCTCGGCACGGCGCATGCTCGACCGCCTGTACGGCGCCGTGCGGGGCATAGCGATATCCGATGAGGCTCGCGCTGCGGCCGATGTCCCCGAGGCACTCGTTGCGGCACTGGAGGACGACCTCAATACGCCAAAAGCGATGGCCGAGTACTTCGCCCTGGCGCGGACGCTGAACAAATCGAACGACCCCGCCGAGATGGAAGGTCTTGCTGCGCAAATGTATGCGGCGGGTGAGCTCCTGGGACTGCTGGGTAACGACCCTGAAGAGTGGTTCGCCGGTGATGTCGAGGGCGACGTCGCGGCGGACGAGATCGAGGCGCTGATTGCGAAGCGCAACGAAGCGCGCGCGAGCAAGGACTGGGGGGCCGCCGATTCCGTTCGTGACCAGCTCAAGGAGATGGGCATCGCAATCGAGGACGGGCCACAGGGGACGACCTGGCGCCGGACCTCCTGATGAGCAGCGAAGTTGCAGAGGCGCAGCAGGAGATCATCGACGAGTTCAGCCTGTTCGATGACTGGATGGATCGTTACCAGTACCTGATCGACCTCGGTCGCCGGCTCCCCGAGCTGCCCGACGATCTGCGCACTGAGGAAAACCGCATTCGCGGGTGCCAGTCGCAGGTATGGTTCGTGCCCGAGCAGAGAGACGGACGCCTGTACTTCCAGGCGATCAGCGACGCGGCGATCGTATCCGGGCTGATCGCGTTGTTACTGCGGCTCTACAGCGGACGCTACCCACAGGATATCCTCGACACGCCGCCCGATTTCGTCGAGGCGCTGCAACTGCAGAGCCACCTGAGCCCGACGCGCAGCAACGGCCTGAGCTCGATGCTCAGGGCCATTCGCAGATTCGCGGCGGAGGCAGTTGCCTGATGCCGGGTGCGGTCAGTCGGGCGCTGGCCAGGCCGCTGATCGGACTCGTACGATTCTATCGCGTTGCCCTGTCGCCCTGGCTGGGCATGAACTGCCGTTTCCAGCCGACCTGTTCAAGCTATGCGATCGAGGTGCTAGAGGTGCACGGCGCGCTCAAGGGCGGCTGGCTCGCGCTAAAGCGCATCGGCCGCTGCCATCCCTGGGGCGGCTCGGGCTACGATCCCGTTCCCCGCACCGAAAAGGACGACGATGAGACCATTTGATCTCGGTAGGGCATTACTGGCTCCCGTGACGGAGCCGACCATCCTGCTGCCCGTCGTCATGTTCGCGATCCTGACGACCCTCGGAATGAACGGCGGGCTTATCGGCATTTTCCTGCTCATCCTGCTGCTGCCGCCGATCTTCCGGTTCCAGATGCTCGTCCTGGAAGCTGCCGCCAGGGGCGTCGCCCCCGAGCCGCTGGATGCAGAGAATTTCAGCTTCGCCGGCAGCGGCTGGGCATTGTTCCCGTTGCCACTCGTCATCCTCATCACCTGGGCGACAGTCGCGACCACGCAACGATACGGTGACACTGGCGGGTTCCTCGTCCTGTTTGTCGCCGCTATGCTCCTTCCAGCATCCCTGTCGGTGCTGGTGATTACCCGGTCGCCGCTGCAGAGCCTCAACCCGGTGGCGCTGATGCGGCTCATCAGGACCTGCGGCGCGGGCTTGTGGATCGCATCGGTCTACCTGGTGATTGCGGGCGTCGCCATGCAGAAACTCGTGGGGCTGCCCATGGTCATCGGAAACTTCGCGCAGCTCGTTCTGCTGTTCGCGTTCTTCTCGTTGACCGGCACGCTGATCCGGCCTTACGGCGTGGTTGACGATGTCTACATCCCGGAAGACGGTTTGCCCGATAACGAAACTGTTCTTGGCGATATCGAGAAGCATCGCGCAGCGGTGCTCGGTCATGCGTACGGATTCATCAGTCGGGACAACCGCAGGGGTGGCTTCCAGCACGTCTTTGACGAAATCGAAAAAGACCCGGATCCGATCGCAGCCTGGGACTGGTACTTCAACAAGATGCTCGGCTGGGAGAACCAGGTTCACGCCCTGTTCTTTGCACAACATTATGTGCACGACGCGCTGCGGCACGGGGAGGACGTCAGGGCCCTGAAGGCGATCATGCGCTGTCGCATGATCAGCGACCGATTCAAGCCGTTTCCAGAGGACTTGCCGCTGGCTTTGAAGGCCGCCGAGAGGGCCGAAAATACCGAGATTGCAAAAGTGCTGCGGCAGGGCTGAAGCGCTACAATAAGCCGCATGGATAAACGCCTTCTCACGATACTGCGCTGCCCGGTCACGCATAAGGGCCTGTCAGTATTGAAAAAAGACAAACTGGACAAGCTCAATGCCGCAATCTCGAATGGAGACGTGTCGACGCTTGACGGTGCGCCTGTCACGGAGCCGCTCAGCGAGGCCCTGATCACCGATGACGGCAAGCGCGTGTATCCGGTCAATGATGGCATCCCGGTATTGCTCGAAGGCGAGTCGATCCACGCGGAGCAGTTTGTTTGAAGATCCGCGCCAACCAGCTCTCTTCGCACCTTCAGAAATCGCTTGCTCCCTGTTATCTCGTTACCGGCGACGAACCGCTGTTGGTTGCCGAGGCGCTCGACAACATTCGTGAGGCAGCGCGCGCCCGTGGGTTCACGAGCCGCGAACTGCACGTCGCGACAGCGGCGTTCGACTGGGACCAGCTCACGGCTTCCACAGGCAACCTGTCGCTGTTTGCCGAGCAGCGCATCGTCGAACTGCGCCTGCCGACGGGCAAACCAGGCCATGCGGGCGGGCAGGCGATCGTGGACCTCGTGGAACAGGCCGGACCCGAACTGTTGTGCATCGTGACCGGGCCGAAGCTCGACAGTAATACCGCGAAATCAAAATGGGCGAGGGCGATCGACAGCAAAGGTATCAGCCTCCCAGTCTGGCCGATTGGTGTTCGCGAGCTGCCGGGCTGGATCGCGAATCGCATGCGACAGGCCGGGCTGCAACCCGACCGGGATGCCGTTGCCATGATCGCCGATCGCGTGGAAGGCAATCTGCTTGCCGGGGCACAGGAGATCGAGAAACTTCGGCTGCTGCTGGGCGAGGGCAAGGTCAGCGCCGCCGACGTGGCTGACGCCGTTGCCAACAGCAGTCGATACGATGTTTACAAGCTGACGGATGCTGCCATGGCAGGCGACGCCTCGCGCGCCGTGAAGATCCTGGGAGGCCTCAAAGCCGAGGGCGTGGAGCCCGTGATTGTGATGTGGGCGCTGACGCGTGAGCTGCGCACCCTGGCGACGCTCGATGACGCGGTGTGCCAGGGCCACGATCTCGGCAGCGCAATGCAGGCCGCACGCGTCTGGAACAATCGCCAGGGTCTCGTGCGGAGTTGTATCAGCCGTCATCCGCACGGCACATTTCATCGCATGCTGAAAGCCAGTGGGCGTGCCGACGCCGCCGCGAAAGGGCAGCGCTACGGCGACCCCTGGCAGATGGCCGCGGACATCGTTGTCGGGATGGCACGCGTATGAAGCCCATTGGTGTGTTTGGTGGCACGTTCGACCCGGTTCACTACGGGCATCTGCGCTCGGCGTTTGAGATGCTGCAGGCCCTGGAGTTCGAGCAGGTCAGGTTCATTCCCTGCGCTGATCCGCCTCACCGTGGTGTCACCTTTGCCAATGCGGAACAACGGTACGAACTCGTCGCACTGGCAATCGCGGGTCAGGACGGGTTCATCGTCGATGATCGCGAGCTGCAGCGCGACGGCCCATCCTACACGGTCGACACCCTGGCCATGCTGCGCGAGGAATTTCCGGACCGCTCGCTGGGTCTCATTATAGGAATGGACGCTTTTCTTGGTCTGCCGGGATGGCATCGCTGGGATGAAATCCTCGATTTCGCGCATATCGTGGTCGCGCACCGGCCCGGATGGAAGGCGCCTGATATCGGCGTGCTCGGCGAACTGATCACCCAGCACGGTACGCATCGTGTGGACGAACTGCACGCAGAAACGCACGGGCGGCTGCACATTCATGCGGTGACGCAGCTCGAGATTGCGTCGACAGAAATTCGCGACCTCATTGCGGCGGGGCGAGATCCTCGTTTCCTGATGCCCGATGCGGTCCGCAACGCTATTGAGAACATGGGACTTTACAGGGAGATCTGATTTGCACTACTGCGAGAACCGCGCGTGAACAGCGAAGCACTGACCGACCTCGTCGTGGCAGCGCTCGATGACGTCAAGGCGAAAGATATCGTCCGACTCGACGTCCGGGACATGACGACCGTGACCGACTACATGGTGGTCGCGAGCGGCACGTCCAACCGGCACGTCAAGGCGCTGGCCGACAACGTTGCCGAGAAAGCGAAGGCCGCCGGCCATCGCCCAATCGGTATCGAAGGCGAGGAAGGCGGCGAATGGGTCCTGCTCGACCTGCAGGATACGCTCGTGCACGTCATGCTGCCGAAAGTGCGTGAGTTCTATAACCTGGAGAAACTCTGGTCGATCAGCCCTGCCGGGGGCGCGGCCGCCACCGACGGGTGAGCTGTGCATATCCGGATCCTTGCTGTCGGTGATCGCCAACCGTCGTGGGTTGACGATGCCGTAGCGGCATATACAGGACGCTTTCCGCGCGAGTGGAAGTTTCGTCTCGATGCCATGGCCACGGTGCGCCGTCAACGCAATGACAAGTCGCACCAAGCGATGGAGACGGAGGGCGAGCAAATCCTCGCAAAGCTCGGGTGCGGGGAGTTCATGGTGCTCCTGGACGAGTGTGGTCGCGAACTCGACAGCAAGGAACTCGCTACGAGGCTGGCCGGCTGGCAGAACGACGGACGTGACCTGTGCTTTGTGATCGGTGGGCCCGACGGTGTGTCGGACAAATGCCGGCAACGCGCTGACTTCACGCTGTCGCTATCGCAGCTGACCTTGCCGCACGGTCTGGCGCGCGTGCTGCTGGCTGAGCAACTCTACCGGGCGTATTCACTGCAAACGGGTCATCCCTACCACCGCGAGTAGATACGATTGACGAACCGGCCACGGACACTGCAGCTTGCCTCGACCTCGCCGCGCAGGCGCGAGATCCTGGCCGCGCTCGGCCTCGAGTTCTCGATTGTGCATGTCGATGTCGACGAATCGGTGCTGCCGGGGGAGAGTCCTGGTGATATGGTCGTGCGCCTGGCCATTGCCAAGGCCGAAGCTGCAGACGCAGGGCCCGCCGACATTGTCATCGCAGCAGATACGGCGGTCGTCGCAGACGAACATGTGCTCGGCAAGCCGGTCGACCAGGATGATTGCCTGGCGATGCTCGGATTGCTTTCCGGTCGTGCGCACCAGGTCATGACCGGGGTGGCCGTGCACACCCGATCGGGTACGGGCACCGCGTTATCGACCACGGATGTGTATTTTCGCGAAATTGATCGCGACGAGGCGCTCGCGTACTGGCAAAGTGGTGAACCGCATGACAAAGCGGGCGCTTATGCCATTCAGGGCGTTGGTGGCGCATTTGTCGAGCGGATCGAAGGCAGTTATTCCGGAGTAGTGGGGCTGCCCGTATTCGAGACCGTGGTGTTGCTGGAACAGGCGGGCCACAGCCTCTTGAGCAGGCGACAGGAACCATGAACGACGAGTCCCTCAAAGAGGAAATCCTGATCAACGTGACCCCGAGCGAGGTGCGCGCCGCGTTGCTCGAGAACGGGGTGCTGCAGGAGGTCTACATTGAACGCGCCGAGCGCCGGGGCCTGATCTCCAATATTTACAAGGGACGCGTGCTGCGCGTCCTGCCGGGCATGCAGGCCGCATTCATCGACATCGGTCTCGAGCGCACTGCGTTTCTGCATGCATCCGACATTGCCCGTCCG
Organism: Woeseiaceae bacterium; assembly: GCA_041574455.1. Classification (GTDB taxonomy): domain Bacteria; phylum Pseudomonadota; class Gammaproteobacteria; order Steroidobacterales; family Woeseiaceae; genus UBA1847. Next base: position 56,794 of record JBFFOM010000006.1, read on the forward strand.
GTCACTCCCGACAATGGCGAAGACGTGCCTGCCATACGCGAGCTGGTTCGCGAGGGCGACGAGATCATGGTGCAGGTCGTCAAGGACCCGCTGGGTAACAAGGGCGCCCGCCTGACGACGTATATCACGCTGCCGTCGCGGCATCTCGTCCTGTTGCCGCGGGGCAGCGCGGTCGGCATCTCCGCTCGCATCGAGGACGAGGAAGAGCGCGAGCGCCTGCGGTCGCTGGTAGGGGATCTGATTAGCGAGCAGGAACTCGCTTGCGGCGTTATTGTGCGCACCGTCGCCGAGGGCGCCGAGAGCGACGCCCTTTCGGCCGACCTGCGCTATACCTTGAAACTCTGGGACGTCGTTCAGGAACGGTGCAGGAACAGCAGTGTAAAAAGCCTGGTACACGAGGACCTGTCGCTGCCGCTGCGCGTGCTGCGCGACATGGTGACCGGGGATGTCGAGCGCATCCTCGTCGATTCACCCACCGACTTCGAGGCCATGCAGGAATTCGCCGCGACCTTCTTGCCGGATGCGACGCCGGCGATCGAATGCTACAGACGGCGGCGGCCGATCTTTGACCTGCACGGCATCGAGGAAGAGATACGCAAGTCGCTCGAGCGCAGCATCCCTCTGAAGTCGGGGGGGTACCTGATCTTCGACCAGACCGAGGCAATGACAACGATCGACGTCAACACGGGCGGCTACGTCGGTCATCGCAATCTCGAGGAGACGATCTACCGCACCAACCTCGAGGCCGCCGTGGCGATCGCCCGACAGCTTCGCCTGCGTAATCTCGGTGGCATCATCATCATCGATTTCATTGACATGGAGCAGGCAGACCATCGCGACAACGTGCTGCAAGTGCTCGAGCAGGCACTGGCGCGCGATCATGCCCGCCACCAGATCACGCCGCTGTCACCGCTTGGCCTGGTCGAGATGACGCGCAAGCGCACGCGCGAGAGTTTGCAGCATGTGTTGTGTGAGGACTGCCCCGTCTGCACGGGGCGGGGTTTCGTCATGACCGCGGAAACGGTCTGTTTCGAGATCTTTCGTGAGATCATTCGGCAGTCGAGGCAGTTCGAATTCGACGAGGTCATGGTGCTGGCCAACCAGGACGTCATCGAGCTGCTGCTCGACGAGCAGGCGCGCAGCCTTGCCGAGCTGGAAGAGCAGACCGGCAAGTCGATTCGCCTGCAGACGGAGGCCCTGTACCTGCAGGACCAGTTCGACGTGGTCCTGATGTAGGTAAGCGATGAAGCAGCTGCTGCGGAAACTGTTTTCGATTCTGGCCTATACGGCCGCGACGGTCGTGATCCTGATGGCTGTCGTCGTCGGCCTGTTCCGCCTGTTCCTGCCGCGGCTTCCCGAATACCAGAACGAGATCAAAGCCTGGGCGAGCGATGCCATTGGTATCGGGGTCGAGTTCTCTGGCATGAATGCCCGCTGGGGTCTGAGCGGCCCCGAGCTCGAATTCTATGACGGCGAACTGATGCGGCCGGAAAGCCAGGCGCGCCTGCTTGCAGCCGATCGCGTCCGCATTGGTATATCCGTCGGGAGTCTCGTGTTTGATCGGTCTTTAGTGGTTGATCACGTTTTCATCAGTGACACCTCGATCGAGGTACGCCAGCTCGAAGGCGGCGACTGGTGGCTGCAGGGCTCACCACTCAGTGAGCTGGTGCCAGAAGGCGGAGGTGTGGCGCAGCAGCCGACCGCATTCGATCTGGTGCTTGAAGATGTAGAGGTCGTGTTCCTGCAGGCCGGTGCCGAGCGGCCGCGCGAGTTCCTGGTGCCACGCGCGATTGCGAGCATCGACCAGAACCGCATTGCCGTGGATGCACTTGTTCGCCTTCCCGAGGATCTCGGGCGGCAGGTCGAATTCTCCGCGACGCGGCTGGTGAATATCCCGCAGGAGGAGCGTGGCTGGGACGTCAGTGTCGAGGCCGACAACGTCGATCTTTCCGGGTGGTCCGACCTGCACGAGTTCCCCGGCCGGCGCTTCCTCTCCGGCGGTGGCGATCTGGAGCTGTCGATGGCGATCGCGGCGGGTGAATTGGTCAATGCCACCGGCCAACTCGAATTCGTAAATATCTCCACCGTTGAAGGGCAGCTGTTTGACCTGGCCGGTCGCTTCGAACTGGACGTGGCGACGGACGGCTGGTTCGTCGAGGTGGATCAGCTCACGGTTGCAACCGACAATCATGAATGGCCCGAGAGCAGCCTGCGGGTCGAAGCCAGTGTCGACGAAGACGACAACATTGTTGTTCTCGCGATGGATGCAACGTACGCAGACCTGGGTGACGCCTCGCTGCTATTGCCGTGGCTTGCAGCTGACCAGCAGCAGCAATTGCTGGACCTCGGTCTCGACGGAATCGTTCGCGATCTGGACGTCACGATCTACAACCTCGATAGCGAGACACCGAGTTTCGACGTCGAGGTCGAGCTTGATCGATTCGGCATCGCCCCGCTGGGCAAGCTGCCTGGCGTCCGCGGCTTGTCGGCAATAGTCAGTGCCAGTCGTGAGAGCGGCCACATCGACATTGCGTCCGTCAATATGCAGCTCGAGCTGCCGACCGCCCTCGACATCCCGGTGCAGATCGACGAACTTGCCGGCGCGATTACCTGGCGCAGCGACGCCAGTCGCACGCTGGTACTGACAGACCGGATCACGTTCACGACCCCGTTTTTCGACAGTCGCAGCGATGGCGATCTCACGATCGATCACGCGGGTGGTTCGCCCGCAATAAACCTCGACATGAGTTGGGGCATCAGCGACCTGGCGGAGGCGCGCCGCTACGTGCCGCGGCGGGTCGTGAAACCGAAGCTTTATGACTGGTTCCAGCGCGCGCTCGTGCGCGGCAGCGTTCGTCGCGGCACGATGCGCCTGAGCGGACCGCTCGACAAGTTCCCGTTCCGCAACGGCGAGGGCAGGTTCCTCATCGAGGGTTCCGTGCGTGGCATGACGATGCAGTACGACCCGAAATGGCCGGCGGCGCGCCAGGCAGACATCGAGCTCGTTCTGGACAACACGCGCCTGTACTCTGTCCGCAATCGCTCCACCCACGCCGGTAACCTGGCCGTCAACGCCAATATTGAAATTGCAGATCTTTCCAACCCGATCCTGACGATCGACGGGCTCATCACCGGGACGCTGGCTACGCTTGGGGAGTATGGCCGGCAAAGCCCGATCAATCGCTTTACGGGCGGAAATCTCGAGAAACTGACGCTCGACGGTGATGCCTCCGTACAACTCGATCTCGACGTCCCGCTCAGGGCTTCGCGCAATACGACGGTGAATGCGCTCTTGCGCAGCAATGGCGGATCGTTGGCTATCGAAGGGCTGGGTGCGCCGTTGACCGACCTGATCGGCGAGATTCTGATTACCCGTGAGGCGATTACGGGCGAATCCCTGGGCGCTCGTTTCCTGGGAGAGGATGTCGAACTGCGCATCGGTCCCGGGGCGGATGCCGGGATCTTTGCGGTCGCCACCGCGACAGGCATTGCGCCCGCCACCGGTATCGTCGAAGAACTGGGTCTGCCAATCGACGGCATCATCGAGGGGGCTGCGCCATACGAAGCGCGTATCCTGTTCCCGCGAGGCGGGGAAGACGAACGGCCACCCTTCACGGTGCGTATTGCCACGCCGTTGCGCGGCATGGCACTGCATCTCCCCGAGCCCCTGGGCAAGGCCGCGGATGAAGCGATGCTGCTCCGCGGCGACATTCGCTTTTCTCCCGGGGGCGATCGCATTGAGAGCTCCGGCTTCGCGGACAGGGACATTGCGTGGGACATCAGCTTCGTAAAGCCTGAGGGTACCTGGGAATTCGATCGAGGCGTCATCATGGCGGGCGGTGGCACGATTGAACCCGCCGACACGCGCGGATTACACGTGCGCGGGCGTACCGAGACATTGCGCCTGGACGACTGGCTCAACGTGTCGCGCTCGCGCGCTGAGACGGCCACCGCGGCCCTGAACATTCGCTCGGTCGACATGTTGATCGATAACTTTTTTGCTGTCGGCCAGCACCTCGTGGGCCACCGCGTGCGCGTGGATCGCAGTGCGCTTGACTGGCTGGTCCAGGTTGAAGGCGAGGACGTCACGGGCTCCATCTTCGTGCCATACGATTTTGGCTCGGATCGCGCCATGGTCATCGAAATGGACCGCATGCGTTTGCCGGGTGACGAAGTCTCGGAGAAGACATCAACGGCACTTGATCCGCGCAAGATTCCGCCAATCACGCTGAAAGCCGCCGAGTTTGCGCTGGGGGACCGGTATCTCGGCAAGGTTGATGTTGAACTGGTGCGCACCGAGGGCGGGCTGGCGACGGAGAAACTGGAGGCCGTCGATGAAACCTTCCAGATCGTCGGCTCGGGTACGTGGCTGGTCGATGAGAACGAGGAACTCGGCAGTCGCACAAGCGTTACGGCAACACTGAACAGCACCAATGTCGGCGCCACACTGCGGCGCCTCGATTTTGCGCAGGGCGTCACCGGTGAGTCGATGGGAACCCTGTTCGACATGAGTTGGGGTGGAGGTCCGCGCGCGGACTTTCTGGCGCTGCTCGATGGCAATGTAAAGATTCGCCTCGAGAACGGCCAGCTCGAGGAAGTGGAGCCGGGTGCCGGACGAATGCTCGGCCTTGTCAGCTTCGTTGCGCTGCCGCGCCGCCTGTCGCTCGATTTCCGCGACGTCTTCAACAGGGGCTTCAGTTACGACCGCATTGAAGGGTCGTTCGAGGTAAAGGACGGCATCGCATCCACCTGCGACCTGTCGTTACAAGGGCCGGCAGCAGATATCGGCATCGTCGGGCGCGTCGATCTCGACAACGAGATCTACGAGCAGGGTGCGGTTATCAGTGCCAACGTCGGTAATACACTGCCGTTGGTCGGCGCTGTGGTCGGCGGACCGCCGGGTGCCGCAGCCATGCTGATCTTCTCGCAGATCTTCAAGAAGCCGCTGGCCGAAGTCGGGCAGGTGTACTACGCGATGTCGGGGGCCTGGGACGAACCGGCGATCGAGTCCGTATCATCCAGCCGCTTCGTCGACTATGGCAGATTGGCAGGGTGTATTGCCGATGCAGGGCAACAATAAGATGCGTGTTGCAGCCATCCAGATGAACAGCGGGCCGGATGTCGCGGTCAACCTGGCGCTCGCAGACAGGCTGCTCGCAGCCGCGTCGGCCGATGGTTGCCATCTCGCCGTGCTGCCCGAAAACTTCGCGCTCATGCCCGAACGCGGCCGCGATAAGGCAAAGTACGCCGAACACCCGGGCCAAGGCCCGATACAGGAGTTCCTCTCGGGTGCTGCTGCACAGCACGGCCTGTGGATCGTCGCCGGCAGCATGCCGCTCGTTTCTCCCGAGATCGACAAGCAGCGCGTATATGGCGCCTGCCCGGTATTTGACAGCGATGGTCACGAGCAGGGCGTCTATCGAAAGATTCATCTGTTCGACGTCGATCTTGTCGACAAAGGGGAGTCCTACCGGGAGTCGAACTCGATGTTTCCGGGCAACGAGGTGGTTGCCATAGATACGCCTGCGGGCCGGGTCGGACTCACGATCTGCTACGATCTGCGCTTCCCGGAACTCTTCCGGCGACTCGTCGACGACGGAGCGACGTTGTTTACGGTGCCCGCTGCCTTCACGGTGACGACGGGAGAGGCGCACTGGCACACGTTGTTGCGCGCACGGGCTATCGAGAACCTGGCATATGTTATCGCCCCCGGGCAATATGGCCGCCATCCCGACAATCGTTCGACATACGGTCACTCGCTGATCTGCGATCCCTGGGGACGCATCCTGGCCGAGCAGGCGGACGGCAACGCCGTCGTCGCTGCCGATATCGACCCGGAGCTGCCCGCAAAACTGCGCAGCGACTTCCCGGCCCTGTCGAACCGTCGCCTGATTTGACGAGAACCGAGACATTGACCCACGAATCATCCATTGACGACGTCATCTTGCGTGTCCTGGAGCCCGCCGGGCTTGGCGAACAGCAACTCACGACCACGCTTGGCTCCGTGATGCGCGGCGGCGTCGACTATGCTGACCTCTATTTCCAGGTCAGCCGCCAGGAAAGCTGGATGCTCGAGGACGGAATTATCCGTGAAGGCAGCTTTAGCCTGGACCAGGGCGTCGGGGTGCGGGCGAACAGCGGCGAGAAGACCGGTTTTGCTTACTCCGATGAACTCGTCCTGCCGGCGCTGGAGTCGGCCGCGGCCGCGGCTCGCGCGATTGCACGCCAGGGCCAGGAGAAGCAGGTGCAAGCCTGGCAACGCAGCGCCGCGGTGTCCCTGTATCCGGATGCGGACCCGACGACGAGCATCGATGACGAACAAAAGACAAAGCTCCTGCTCGAGCTGAACGAGGCGACGCGCGCCATCGACAAGCGCGTCGAGCAGGTGATCATCAGCATGGCGAGCAGCCAGGACCTGGTGCTCGTAGCTGCCTCCGACGGGACCATGGCTGCCGACGTACGGCCGCTCGTGCGCCTCAACGTAAGCGTAATCCTCGAACAGGACGGCAGGCGTGAGCAGGGCTATGCGGGCGGTGGTGCTCGCGCTGATCTCAATTACTTTCTGGACGGTAAAGTGCCGTTCGACTTCGCGCGCGAAGCGGTGCGCCAGGCAATCGTGCAGCTCGAGGCGCAGCCGGCGCCCGCGGGCACGATGCCGGTAGTGCTCGGCAATGGCTGGCCGGGCATCCTGCTGCACGAGGCAGTGGGTCATGGACTCGAAGGTGATTTCAATCGCAAGGGCGTGTCCGCATTCAGCGGCCGCGTAGGACAGAAGGTTGCCTCTGAACTCTGTACTGTCGTTGACGACGGTACGATCGCAAACCGACGCGGGTCGCTGTCTGTTGATGACGAGGGGACGCCTGCCCAAAATACGGTCCTCATCGAGAACGGTATTCTCAAGGGCTACATGCAGGACAAGCTCAATGCGCGGCTTATGGGCGTTGCGTCCACGGGCAATGGCCGGCGGGAGTCGTTTGCTCACATCCCGATGCCGCGCATGACGAATACCTACATGCTGGCGGGCAATCATGAGCCCGAGGAGATCATCGCTTCGGTCGACAAGGGCATTTATGCGCCGAACTTCGGCGGCGGTCAGGTCGATATCACGTCCGGAAAGTTCGTGTTTTCAGCGAGCGAGGCTTACCTTATCGAGAACGGGAAACTCACTACGCCGGTCAAGGGTGCGATGCTGATCGGTGATGGGCCGGAAGCGCTGCGCAAGATTTCGATGGTGGGCAACGACCTGGCACTCGATACGGGTGTCGGTACCTGCGGTAAGGAAGGTCAATCCGTGCCTGTCGGCGTCGGACAGCCAACACTGAAGATCGACGAGTTGACGGTTGGCGGAACCGCCTGACCTGGCCGCGCCGCATTTCACATAAGTCGTTAATTCGCAATTTCTCGCTGCACAGTGTGAGTTACCTCACTGCATTCAACATATCTGCAACGTAGAGTCGTCGCATCTCAAGGAGGGATAATGACGATGGCATTCGACAGCACGATTACAGAACAGGATCTGGATTCTGGTACGCAGCAGTATCTGCAGGGGTTGGGCGACGACGCAGGTAATCACGAGCCGGACCTCGATGTCGACGGCTTATCCGGGGGCTTTTTTGCGCGGATCTTCGGCCTGTTCGGTGGCGGCCGCTTCTGAGTCAAATCAGCGACTTGCGAAGAGCCACCCAAGTACAGGACCCGGCTTTGTGCCGGGTCTTTTGCATCTGGCGGCTTTACATGTGGCCCGTGCTATGGAGAATAAATCGGCCCGGGGAAGGAAACATCGACGCTATGTGGGTCTCCAAACCGATTTACGAAAGCCTGCCGTACCTGTACCTGCTCATGGGAGCAATGTCGCTGGGCGCGTCGATGTATCTCAACTACAGCATCTGGCCGACCGTGTGTTTCATCGTCGGTCTCATTTGCCTGGTTGCGGGGCTGGTCGTGTTGCTGAAGCGTCGCGACCATCGCGTGACTGACCGGCGCGTAGGCCAGCGCCAGGATTACTAGGGCAGGGACGGCTCGGCGCCGCGACAAGACAGCCCTGGACAACGCCGTGCGTTGGCCCGCATGCCCGAGTCAACCACAGGTACGTGCGGCAAAGGCCTAGGCAGTTTCCTGCTCGTCAACGATCGCCTTGTCGTCGTCCTCAACCACGTCCTCAATCTGGTCCTCGAGGTCTTCGTCTTCGTTATGCAGCCGGTGATACACGAGTTCGTGCACACCGAGCGAGACAATATCGCCGTCACGCAGGCTGTACTTCTTGATCTGCTTTTCGCCCAGGAAGACACCGTTGGTGCTGTTCAGGTCCTCGATGACGCAGCCGTCCGTGTCGCTGATGAGCTGCGCGTGGTGCCGGCTGACGAACTTGCTCTTGATGTAGATCTCGTTGTCGGGTGAGCGGCCGACGATAATTCGACCGGGCGGGAACGTCAGTTCCTCGATGACTTCACCGTCAGCGCGTACTTCGATGCGCGTGACGTGCGAATCGTGCGGGCGCCGTGTCTCGATCTGCCGCAGCTTGTCATGCAGACCCGTGTTGCTCTCGTGTTCGACCCAGCTGAGCTCGCCCACGGCGGCCATCACGTCGTCGAGGTCGACCGTTTCCTTTTCGTCGGCAAACGCGCAGAGCAAGGCGGAATCACACAAGGTATTGATCAGGCGGGGTACGCCACCCGTATAGCGGTGGATCGTTTCGAAACATTCTTCCGCGAACAGGTCATTCCTCGGGCAGCTGGCGACACCCAGGCGATGCTCGATGTACTCGCGCATCTCACGGCGATCGAGGGACTCGAGGTGAAAGCGCAGGCGGATACGCTGTACCAGCTGCTTGAGGCTTGGCGAATCGAGCGTCTCACGAAGCTCTGGTTGTCCTGCCAGGATAATACGCAGCACTTTTTCCTTGTGAGTCTCGATGCCGGACAGGAGCCGGATTTCCTCGAGTACCTTGCGCGACAGGTTCTGAGCTTCATCGACGATCAGTACGACTTTATTGCCGTTCGAATACTGCTCGATCAGGAACATGTTGAGCATGTCGAGAAGCTCGACCTTGCGTTTATCGAATGGTTTGAACCCGAACTCTGTCAGTACCGCCTGCAGGAACTGCGTCGCCGTCAGCTGTGTCTGCGAAACAACGGCACACACGACGTCATCGTCGAGTTCCGAGAGGAACGATTGCAGCAGGGTGGTCTTACCGGAGCCTATCTCACCGGTGATGACGACGAAGCCATCGGCAAGCCAGATCGTTGACTCCATGTACGCCTTGGCGCGCGCATGTTGCTTGCTCCAGTACAGGTAGTCCGGGTCCGGCGTCAGGCGGAACGGCTGGTCTTGCAGGTTGAAATGACTCAGATAAGACATGTTCGAGCGAGTTTACCTGCTTTTTTAGCCCGCGGGGTATGTCAGGATCACTGCGGTCTATGTCGACGCGGTCACACAGCGCTCGACTGTATCGATCGCGGCGTCGCGAGCCTCAGCTGATTCAGCGGTAACGGTGATGTGGCCGAGCTTGCGCCCGGGCCGCGGTACCTTACCGTAGTCGTGCAGCGTACCGATGTCGAGTGAACGTACCTTTCCGGGAATCTCGCCGATCAGGTTAATCATTCCTGCATGCCCGTTCGGGGCCGTCGACCCGAGCGGGCGCCCGAGTACGGCACGGATATGGTTCTCGAACTGGCTGGTAACCGATCCCTCGATCGACCAGTGGCCCGAGTTATGCACACGAGGCGCGAACTCGTTCGCGTAGAGGTCTTCGCCACACACGAACAGCTCGAGTGCAAGGGTACCGACGTAGTCGAGGCGGTCCAGCAGACGCCGCACGTAACCCTCGGCCCTGTTGGCAAGTTCAGGTGCGTCGACGGGAGAACATGAAGTATGCAGGATGCCTGAGACGTGGACATTGCGGGCGAGTGGATAGATCGCTATTTCTCCTGCGACGTTGCGTGCGCCGATGCACGAGACTTCGTAGTCGAACGGAACCCAGGCCTCGGCGATCAGCGCGCTGTGGCCGAGCGACCGCCACGCTGCATCACAATCGTCCTTGGTGCGAACGATAAACTGACCCTTGCCGTCATAACCAAGCCGGCGCGTCTTGATGACGATTGGCAGGCCGAGTTGCTCGACAGCGTCATCGATGTCCTCGCGGGTGTCGATCCTGCGATAACCGGGCAGCGGAATGCCGAGTTCGGCGAACAGCTGTTTTTCTTCAAGGCGGTCCTGCGAATATCGCAGTGCCGCTGCGGGCGGGTAGACGGGCACTTCGCCCGCGATGTGAGCGAGCGCCTCGACAGGCACGTTCTCGAATTCGTAAGTAACGACGTCGCAGGTCGCTGCGAGATCCGCGAGTGCGGCGGCGTCGTCGAACGGTTTCCGGATGACCTCGCCGCAAACCGATGCCGGTGGGGAATCAGACGGGTCAACGAAGCGGCATTCATCCCCGAGTTCACGGGCCGCGAAACCCAGCATCTGGCCGAGTTGGCCGGCACCGATAATACCGATACGCATCGTCTACGTGCTTGGGTCGGGGTCGCCCAGTATCTTGTCTGTCTGATTGCGGCGAAATTCGTCCAGCGCAGCGGCAATCTCCGCATTCTCGTTGGCCAGAATGGCCGCGGCGAGCAGGGCGGCGTTGACGGCCCCGGCAGGGCCGATCGCCAGCGTGCCCACGGGTATACCCGCCGGCATCTGCGCGATCGACAGCAGCGAATCCATGCCGTTGAGGGCCTTGGACTGGATAGGAACGCCCAGAACCGGCAGCCGCGTTTTCGACGCCGCCATGCCCGGCAGGTGAGCGGCGCCACCGGCACCGGCAATAATGACCTTGAGGCCGCGCTCGGCTGCGGAGCCCGCATATTCAAACAGGAGGTCTGGCGTACGGTGCGCCGAAACGACTTTCACTTCGCAGGAAACGCCAAGCTCGTCCAGCGTTTCCACCGCATGGCGCATCGTCTCCCAGTCGGAGTGCGATCCCATGATGATGCCGACATCTGTACTCATTTGGAAATTCTACCTTACCGTTTATCCATTCGCGCGAGCGCTGCCCTGATCGGCTCCGGATCCGCGCGGCTCATCAGTTTGCCGAGATACTGTTTCTGGCGACGCAGGGCCCCGCGTTTCTTCATGCGCTTGGCCTCGAGCACGGCCTCGAGCAAGTCCTCGTCGAGATCGAGCGCCAGCAAGTCGGACTCCTGGAGAGGGATCAGTGACTCGCCGAGTTTTTGCAGCGCCAGGTATTCACGCTTGCGTGCACTTTTGCTGGGCTTTAAGTCGTCCACTAGCTAGAGTACCTTTTGTCCGCCTGCGATCCGGGGCCGGAGTCTACCATGGGTGAAACAGCGAAACGCGCATCGTTCGGCAGGGCCGAACTCGAAAACCTCGTCGCTCTGGCGCTCGACGAGGCGAAGTCGCTTGGCGTAGATCAGGCGGAGGTCGCTGCGAGCATCGACACGGGGCTGTCGGCCACGGCACGCCTTGGCGCAGTCGAGAATCTCGAGTACAACAACGACCGCGGCATCTGGGTCACGGTTTACAAGGACTCGTGCAAGGGCAATGCGAGCACGTCGGACGTGTCGCCCGCGGCAATTCGTGAAGCGGTTGCCAAGGCTGTCTCGTTTGCCGGCGTCACGGCGCCTGACAAATACTCGGGCTTGGCCGATGCCGCGCGCATGTGCACAGACATTCCGGACCTGGACCTCGACCATCCTTGGGACGTCGACGCCGAAGCGGCGATCGCCATGGCCATCGAGTCCGAGAAAGCCGGGCTCGAGTCAGATAGCCGCATCAACAACTCCGAGGGCGCGACGGTTGCAAGCAACCGCGGCTATCGCGCCTATGGTAATTCACATGGATTCGTTGGCAGTTACGCTAAAACGAGTCATAGCATTACTTGCGTACTGTTAGCGGAAGCTGACGGCATCATGCAGCGCGACTACCATTACACGTCCGCACGCTGTGCAGGCGACCTCGAAGCGCCGGCAGACGTCGGTCGCTTCGCCGGCGAGAAGACGGTCGCTCGCCTGGGGGCAAGGAAGATCAACACGACCCGCGCACCGGTTCTTTATGTTCCCGAGCTTGCACGCGGGTTCATCGGGCATGCGATCAGTGCCGTATCCGGCGGCGCGCTGTATCGTAAAGCGTCGTTCCTGCTGGACACGGTGGGGGAGAAGCTGTTCCCGGACTTCGTCAGTATCCAGGAACGCCCGCACCTGCCACGCGGCATGGCCAGCGTTCCGTATGACAGCGAGGGCGTTGCGACGTACGACCGCGACATCGTCACGGGCGGTGTCTTGCAAGGCTATGTGCTTAGCAGCTACTCGGCACGACGACTCGGACTCGAGACCACGGCAAACGCAGGTGGTGCACAGAACCTGATCGTCCCGGGCGGTGGCAAGGACAAGGCCGACCTGATACGTGACATGGGCACGGGGCTTGTTGTAGAGGAACTGATCGGACAGGGCGTCAACGGAGTAACCGGCGACTATTCACGCGGCGCTGTGGGCTTCTGGGTGGAGAATGGTGAGATTGCGTATCCGGTCCACGAGGTAACCATCGCCGGCAACCTGAAGGATCTATATCAGCGCATCGCCGCGATCGGTGACGACCAGGACGTACGTGGCGGCATTCGTTGCGGCTCATTGCTCGTCCAGGAAATGACGATCGCCGGCGCCTGATTCCGATCCTTAAACTCGTTCTAATTGTCCGGACCAGTTCTAAACAACTGGTTGCAGATTATCCTGACTATTGGGTGCTGTCTATTCGTGCTTGCCCCGATTGTGTTCGGACGACTGATCTTTAGGCTGCACCATGCGATAACGGCAAACTTGCCGAAAGACAGGGACGCAAAGCCACGGGTCCTCGCCTCCTCCGCGACGTTCGAGCGCCACGAAGGACCCCAAGATCGCCGGGCTGCCGCTTATTCGATCAGAAATTCTGCATTGGCAGTGAGGAGGGGTTATGAAGAGTTACCTTTTACACTTGCTTGTTATCCTGGCGCTTTCGCTTGGTATGTCGGTACCGGCAGTAGCCGACGAAGACGAAGGTGCATTTAAACTGGAGGGTGCCTGGGTCGCCAAGGTTGTGCCGCCTTATTTTGGACAGTGGTCCTATGTGATCACCTCCGATCCCTCAGGGAAACGCGGCACGGGCCACGGCTCAGTTGACGTTGGATTCAGTGCCAACGCTGCCTGTGGTTTCACTGATCCAGCTGACGAGTTCGATCCGACGGATTCTGAGAGCCCAATTCTCGTCAGCATGGTGATGATCGGGCGGCACACCGTATCCTACAGCGCAATCTGGTATGGCCTGGCGGACCTGGGTCCGTCGAGCCCCATCAACAACGCGATTGTCGTGATCGGCACGACGACCGGTGTTCTCGAATTTGTTGAACCCGGAAAATTGGCCGGCACACACAATTTCGCACTTTACTACCCAGACGCGGATGATGACGGCGACGGATATCCTGATCCAGGTGTGGAACCTGCGTGTACGTTCCAGTTGAGCACGGTCGACACGCGCCTGCCAATGCCTGAATAGCTAACGGTGACGACCCCGGCCTCGAGCCG
>JBFFOM010000007.1:0-69991 GCA_041574455.1 Woeseiaceae bacterium
GCGGTATGTCTTTCCGGGCGGCTTTCTGCCCTCGGTCACGGCGATGACATCGGCGCTGACGCGGGAGACGGATATGCGCGCAATCTACGTCGAGGATATCGGTCTGCATTACGCGCGCACGCTGCACGACTGGCGCGAGCGGTTCTTTGCGCGCATCGACGAGGTGCGGGAGCAGGGGTTCGGCGAGGAATTCATTCGCCTGTGGGATTTCTACCTGAGTTCCTGCGAAAGCGCCTTCCTAGAGCGTGCCGTCGGCGACGTGCATTTGCATGCGATCAAACCCGAGGCAAGGCCTGCGATATAATGGTCCAATGCAGGGCCTGATCGTTCGCACAGCCATCACCATGCTCGGCCTGTTCCTGGCGTCAAACCTCATTCCTGGCGTCAGGATCGAAGGGCTGGGCAGTTTCATTCTTGCCGCCCTGCTGCTCGGCCTGGTCAATGCGCTCGTACGGCCCGTCGCCTTCCTGATGACCCTGCCGCTGACGATCGTCACGCTCGGCCTGTTCCTGTTCGCGCTGAATGCCGCGATGTTTGGCCTCGTTGCCGCGTTACTCGACAATTTCACGGTCGCGGGATTCTGGTCGGCCGTGTTCGGCGCGATCGTCGTCTCGATAACAAGTACGATCGCGTCGTGGTGCATCGGTCCCGATGGCCGCTACGAGATACTGGTGATTCGCCGGCGCTGATTCCACGGAGTAGCATGTGAGTCTCATACACCGCCTGATCGATTACAGGGACGGGGATACCGTGCTCGAAGGCCGTCTCGTCTACGACGACGACTTCGCTGGTCCACGGCCCGGGATACTCGTGTCGCATGCCTGGGGAGGGCGGAGCGACTATGAAGATGGCAAGGCCGATGCCCTGGCCGGGCTCGGTTACGCCGCCCTTGCGCTCGACCTGTACGGCAAGGACGTACGAGGCAGCAACCCGGAGGAAAACGCAGGCCTGATGCAGCCGTTCCTCGATGACCGGGCGATGTTGCAGCAACGACTGCTGGTATCGCTCCAGACCTTGCGAGACCAGCCGGAAGCAGACGCGCATCGCGTTGCTGCCATTGGATTCTGTTTCGGCGGCCTCTGCGTGCTCGACATCGCACGAACCGGGGCGGACCTCGCGGGCGTCGTCAGCATCCACGGCCTGCTCGCGCCTCCGGGTAATACAACAGGCAACACAGTGCGGGCCAAGGTACTGGTATTGCACGGCTGGGACGACCCGATGGCGAGGCCGGAGGCTGTGAACCAGCTGGCCGACGAACTGTCCGAACTGAGTGCAGACTGGCAATTGCACGCGTATGGCAATACCGTGCATGCCTTCACCAATCCTGCTGCGAACGCGCCTGAATCGGGCACCGTCTACGACCCCGTTGCCGACCGGCGTTCGTGGCAGGCGATGACGAACTTCCTCGAAGAGATTTTCGGCGGCTGACCGCCCTGGAGTAGAAAGTGAATAAAACCCTCGCCCTGATGGCGGCGCTGGCCATGGCCGGCTGCTCGAACGAATCCGATCCGGTACACGCTCCGACCGAAGAACCTGCAGAACGATCGTCCGCGGTTGCGATTGAAGTCGCGGGCGGCAACCCGGCCGCCGAACTCGCGTCGCGGCAGATCACCGATGAGTACATGCGGGAGATCATCGTCGAGATCAGCGATGACCGTTACGAAGGGCGTGGCCCGGGCAGTCGTGGTGACGAGATGGCGCGCGCCTATCTTGCGCAGCGCATGGCAGAGCTGGACCTGGTTCCCGGTGCGGCCGACGGCAGCTGGGAGCAGCCATTCGATCTCGTCGGCGTCAACGCGATACAGCCTGACGAGTGGACCTTCGCGGGCCACGGCCAGTCGATGACGCTCAAGCAGTGGGACCAGTTCATCGTCGGCAGCGGCGTGCAGAACAGACGAGCGGCAATCGAGGACGCCGAACTCGTGTTTGTCGGCTATGGCATCCAGGCGCCGGAGTACGACTGGGACGACTACAAGGGAGTCGACCTGGCCGGCAAAGTCCTGCTCATGATGAACAACGACCCGGACTGGGATCCCGAGTTGTTCGGCGGTGAGACGCGCCTCTGGTACGGCCGCTGGGATTACAAGTACCTGAGCGCTGCACGCCAGGGCGCCGTCGGGGCAATCATCATTCACACATCGCCGTCCGCAGGCTACCCGTACCAGGTCGTGCAAACCTCGTGGACCGGCGTCCAGTTCGAATTGCCGGCGGGAGACGAGCCGCGCAGCCAGATGCAGGCCTGGGTTACTGAAGACACGGCCCGCACACTCGTCGCGATGGCGGGTCTCGATCTCGACGCGTTACGCGAGGCTGCCTATAACCGGGACTTTCAGCCCGTGCCGCTCGGGTTGACGTCGTCGCTTGCCATGGACGTCGAGATTACGCGCGTTCAATCGGCCAACATCCTCGGCCTGATCGAGGGCAGCGATCCCGAGCTGAGAGACGAGGTTGTCGTATACACGGCGCACCATGACCACCTCGGCATCGGCACGCCCAATGAGGACGGCGACACGATCTACAACGGCGCCATGGACAATGCGACAGGTGTGGCCCAGGTGATGGCGATCGCGAAGGCCATCAAGGCGCTGCCGGAGGCGCCGCGCCGTTCAGTCCTGATCAATCTCGTGGGCGCCGAAGAGCAGGGGCTGCTGGGGTCGGAATACTATGCAGCCAATCCTACGTTTGCGCCCGGCAATATTGCCGCTAACGTCAATTACGACGGCGGCAATATCTGGGGGCACACGCACGACGTGACGTTCGTGGGCCTCGGTAAGTCGACGATCGACGAGATCGCAACGCTGATCGCCGAGGAGCAGGGTCGCGTCGTCAAACCGGACCAGTTTGCCGACAAAGGCTATTTCTACCGTTCCGACCAGTTCAGTTTCGCCAAGATCGGCGTTCCGGCGATGTACCTTAAATGGGGGACCGAATTTGTCGACCGGCCGCCCGAGTGGGGCCGTGAGCAACAGAACCACTACACCGAGGTCAATTACCACCAGCCGACGGATGAGTATGACCCGTCATGGAATTTCGATGGGATGGTAAACGACGCGTTACTCGGCTACTGGACCGGACTGGCGATCGCCAATGCTGACGAGATGCCGACCTGGATACCGGGTGACGAATTCGAAGCGGCGCGGCTGGAGACGCTCAGGAACGCCGAAAACGACTGAAGAACCCGCCTTTCTTTTCGTCGTCCTCGTCTTCGTCGTCGTGGGCTGACAACGGCGGTCGGACGTCAAGGGCCTTCAGCGTCTGCGTCATTGACGTATTGATCTGGTCCTCGATGGGTTCCGGCGTTTCGAATTCGCGTGACGGCGCATCCGCAGCAGGGTCGCTGCCCTCCAGGGATTGCATGTCCGTGTTCAATGCACGCACGGCGTTCAGCCGCTGAGAGGCGGCCAGGTCGATGCCTGAGGCGCTGCTTGTGTCTGTTGTTTCGAGAGCAACTTCAGAATCCGGCGTGCCAGCTGTCGACCCTGTCCTCACGGGTGTGCCAGCGGCCTGCGCCAACTGGGCCGTGCCGGTGTCGAATAGTGCGGCGGCCTCATCGTTTGCGGATGCGCCTTCCGCTCCTTTGGCGAGCACCTGCGACGCGATGAAACTCAACTCTTCACCAAAGAGCGTCTCCGCCAGCTTGTCGTCGACGTCTTCGATGGTCTTGGCCTTGGCCAGTTCGCTCGCAATGCGCTCCAGCTCGGCATCGGCTTTCTTTGCCGTCCTGGGCGGCAGGCTGATGCTGGGTCTATTTTGCGATTCCCCGGATTCGGTGCCAACCTCGGACGGTTCCGCACTGACGGAGCCCGGTTCGTCGATCAGGTTGTTGTCGATGCGTTCCTGGATCGCGTTGTCGAGCGTAATCTCGGGGATGGCTTCCGGGACCGGTCCTTTCTGCGGTACTTCCTCGTCGGGTTCCGCGACATCTTCAAGGACCGGCAGCTCACCGTCGTCAGCTTCTCCCGCAGCGATGGCCATGGCTTTTTCGAGTGCGTCGAGATCAGGCTTCAACTCCGCCATGGTCGGGTCGCGCTCCCATTCGGGTAGCTCGTCGGGCGTCGATTCGACAACCGGCTCAGGTTCCGGCTCAGGATTGTCAGCGAAGTCGAGCGTCGGGAGCGCATCGGGCTCGTTCCCGGCCGCGGGTGTCAGCTCGGGCAGATCGGGCTCGACCGGCGTCGCGTAACTTACTTCGGGCTCCGGTTCGACGATTTCGGGTGCCAGGATCTCGAGATCGGGCAAGGTATCCTGGATCAGTTCCGGAATGTTGTCTTCTTCAGCCGGCTCGTCCGAGAACACGATGACAGGCTCGGGCTCTGACTCAGCCTCCGGCTCTGGTGCGGATATCGTAACCGGATTCGCTTCGAGAACGGGCTCTGGTGCCGGCTGTGGCTGCAGTTCCGGCACAAGTTCGGCTTCGAGACCGAATTCCTTACTGGCAACCTCGGCAATCAGTTCCGGGGTGACGGGCTTGATGCCAGAGGCCGCGGCAGCCGCCATTGCCGCCTCGACGATATTGTTGGCGACTCGAGCTATGCCACAACTCAGTTCGAGGATGGTGCCCACGCATCGCGAGTCAAACGCCTCCGCGAAATCGCCCCCTGCATGCTTGAAACAATGTATCAGGTAGCCTCGAAGTTCGGGCTCGGACATCGGGCCGATTGCATGCCCATAACGTACCCTGTGTGCGAGCCGGATCAGCTGTGGGTCGCGGACGAAGTCGCCAAGGCGCTCATCACCCATGATGATGATTGCTGCACCGCTGGAGTCGCCCGCATCCGCGGCAGTCAGCGCCTCGAGTTCTGCGAGCGTCTCAGCACCCATACGCACGGCGTCTTCGACAACGACGACAACGCGCTTGCCAGCAGTCTCACCTTGCTCGAGTCGCCTGCGCAACGCAGCGAACTGCCGGATGGGGCCATTGGGTGGTTTCGTGATACCGACCTGTTCGAGCAGGAACTCGAGTATATCCGTTCCCTTCAGACTCATACGACCGATGCGGACTGCATGATGCGTCGCCTCGACGGCCTCGAGCGCCTTGGTCACCAGCGTCGACTTACCGGCGCCCGCAGAGCCCGCAATAGCCACGACCGCATCCTGCGAGCGCAGGGCATCGCGGATGCCCGCCATCGTCTGGGCGGTCTGTGGTCCGACGAACACGTCATTGCCAGACACTTTTGCGAGAAACGGGCGTCGTTGCAGCCCGAAGTGTTTTTCGTCCATAGAGCGCAGTTTGGAGCCGGACACTACTGATTTCATGGAGTTATGTCACAAATTTGGCCTTACGAAATAAATATCGATGACGTCAATGTAGGGGTAATAAACAACTGATTTTGTGGTCAAAACCGTTCAAGATATGCGTTCGCCAGCGCATAGTGATCAAAAGGAAAAGAAATTGATGCGCAAGTTGTTGATTTTCTTGATTCTAGCGGCTGCCGTAGTATCTGTGTTCGTGATGGGCGCGATGCGGCCGGAGCCGCAGCGCAAGGAACGCGTCGAGCTTGACCCTCTGGTCGAAGTCATGGTCCTCGAGGCGATGACGGCCAACTTTGAAGTGCAGAGCCAGGGTACGGTAACGCCCCGCACCGAGACGATCCTGAGCGCTGAGGTATCTGGCACGATCACCTGGATGTCGCCGAAGTTCGTTGCCGGCGGTGTGTTTGGGCAGGATGAAGTACTCATGCGCATCGATCCGACCAACTACGAGGTTGCTTTGAAGCAGGCGGAGGCAGTCTTAAAGCAGCGGCAAATCGAGTACGACGGGGCGCGGAAGCTGCGCAACCAGGGCTATCGCGCAGAGGCCGAATATGCGTCGGCGGTCGCGGCGCTGGCGACTGCCGAAGCGGAACTGGTCAGGGCACGCCGCAATCTCGAGCGCACCTACATACGCCTCCCTTACGAGGGAATTGCCCGCGCCAAGGAGGCCGATCTCGGCCAGTTCGTAAATCCCGGGACGCGACTCGGTGTCACTTTCGCCACGGACTATGCCGAGGTGCGATTACCGCTGACGGATACGGACCTTGCGTTCATCGAACTCCCGAGGACGGGCGCATCAGTCACGCCCGCGGCCGCCACGGGGCCGGCTGTTACCTTGTCTGCCGTGCAGAAAGGCCGCGCGACCGAATGGCAGGCCATGCTCGTGCGCACCGAGGGTGTCGTCGACGAGAAGAGCCGGGTGACCTATGTTGTTGCGAGCGTCGCCGATCCCTACCGCCTGCATAGCGACGGTAACGAACTGCCCGTCGGCACGTTCGTTACGGCGACGATCGAAGGAACGGTGGCCGAAAATATCGTCCGGATCCCGCGCAGCGTCGTGCGCGGCGCAAACCAGGTCATCTTTGTCGATGAGGACGACAGGATTCGCATCCGGAGCGTGGATATCGCCCGCTCAGATGCGAATTTCATTTACCTGAGAGGCGGTGCCAGCCCTGGTGACCGCATCGTCCTGACGACGCTGGAGTCACCCATCAACGGCACGTCCGTAAGGACCTTGCAGAGCGGAGTCTGAGTCATGCGTATACCTCGCGTTACCCAGGAAAAGGGGATCATTGCCTGGTTTGCCGCGAACCCTGTTGCCGCCAACTTGCTGATGATCCTGATTATCGTCGGCGGTCTGCTGACGGTGGGCAACATCCGCAAGGAAATGCAGCCCGCGCTCGAACTGAACATGATCCAGGTGCGCGTGCCGTATCTTGGTGCCGCGCCGCAGGAAGTCGAAGAGGGTGTGGTCCTGAAGATCGAGGACGCGATCCAGGATCTGGTCGGGATCAAGAAAGTTCGTGGCAATGCCTTCGAGGGGGCCGGGCAGGTAACCATCGAGGTTTACCCGGACGCCAATCTCGAGCAGTTGCTCAGCGACATCAAGACTCGTATCGACGCAATTTCCACGTTCCCGGCGCTGACAGAAAAACCGATCATTTACAAACAAGAGATGATGATGCCGGTCATCATGGTTGCCCTTCATGGCGATCTCGATGATTTCGCGCGAAAAGCGCTGGGTAACGAGATTCGGGACGACCTGCTGCGCATGCCGCAGGTCAATAGTGTCATTTTTCACGGTGACCGCGCCTACGAGATCAGCATTGAAGTGTCGGAAACGACGCTTCGCCAATACGGCTTGACGATGAGCGAAATCTCGCAGGCGATCAGGAACAGTGCCGTTGATCTGCCGGGCGGTACGATCAAGTCCGAGGGCGGCGATATCCTGCTGCGCACGAAGGGGCAGGCGTATACCGGGGTCGAGTTCAGCGATATCGTGTTACGAACGTTCACGGATGGCACGCGGCTTACGCTCGGGGATATCGCGAACATCGAGGATGGCTTCGTAGAATCAGAGTCTTTCAGTCGCTTCAACGGCGAACCGAATTCGACTTTGCAGGTTGTCGCCGGTACCAATCAGAACGAAATCGAAACGGCCAGGGTGGTCAAGGAATACGTGGAGCGGAAGCGGGCGACCCTGCCGGGCGGCGTTCATCTCGACGCATGGGTCGACCTGCCGAAGTATCTCGAAGAAGGTCTCGATCGTATGCAGGGCAACATCCTCAATGGCGCGCTGCTCGTGTTCGTCGTGCTGTCCCTGTTCCTGCGTATGAAAGTCGCTTTCTGGGTGATGGTAGGCCTGCCGGTCTGCTTCCTCGGCGCTCTGTGGTTGATGCCGACCTGGCCTGTCACGATCAACTCGATCAGCCTGTTCGGTTTCATCATCGTGCTCGGTATCGTCGTCGATGACGCGATCATCATCGGCGAGAGCGCCTATACCAAGATACGTGCCGACGGGCACACCCTGGACAACGTCATCCAGGGGGCACACCGCGTGGCCATCCCGGCAACATTCGGCGTTCTCACAACAATTGCCGCTTTCGCGCCGATGCTCTTTATCGGCGGAATCGTGGGGCCATTCTTTGAAGCCATGGCATTCGTCGTCATCTTGTGTCTCGCATTTTCGCTGGTCGAATCGAAGCTCATTCTGCCCACCCACCTGGTCCATGCGCATATTCCCGAAATTGACGAAGACGACTTGTTTCACCCGCAACGGCCGATTGGCTTCGTCGAGCGTATTCCGCGGTTCTTCCTCAAAATCCAGCGGCATGTGCAACATGGGCTGCACAAGCTCATTCATGACATCTACAGGCCATGGCTGGAGCGCGCCATCGATAACCGTGGCCTGACAGTTACCATTTTCACCGCGGTGCTGATCCTGACAATCGGCCTCATGACGAGCGGTATTGCCCGCGTTGTCGTATTCCCCGAGTTTGAGCAGGATTACGTACAGATGACCATGGAAATGGAGGCCGGATCACCGCAGGCCGCTCGCGATGCGGCTGCCGCGAAGATCGAGCGGGCTTTACTCGATGTGAATGAGGAATATATGCGGCAGAATCCGGATTCCCTGCCCATCATTCAGAATATAGGTATCTGGGCTTCCGGCGATACGGGCGCGATGGCGTTCGCCGAAATACCGTTCGCGGAAGAGCGTCCTTACGGGATGAAAGAGCTCACTGAACTTTGGCGCGAGGGCGTCGGCGAAATTCCGGGCCTGAAGGAACTAAAGTTCACGCGGGCAGGACACATTGGTGGCGGGGCGCCACTCAGCTTCCGTCTGAACGGCAACAATATGGATATGCTCGAGGCCGCAGCCGCCGAACTGGCCGCCGAACTCGGGAACTATGAAGGCATATTCGATATCGTCAATTCCGCCGAGCAGGGCGCCGCTGAAATCAAACTCAGGATCAAGCCGGAAGCCGAAGCCCTCGGGTTGACGATGGCATCGCTGGGCCGCCAGGTGCGCCAGGCTTTTTATGGCGAGGAAGCGCAGCGTATCCAGCGCGGCAAGGACGAGCTCAAGGTCATGGTGCGCTACCCGATCGAGGAACGGCGCTCGATTGCGGATCTCGAGAATATGCGTATCCGAACTCCGGACGGCGAAGAAGTACCGTTTAGCGAAGTGGCGGAGGTCGAGTTCGGCAAGGGCTACTCGCAGATATCGCGCATCGATCGACAGCGAACGGTTACGATCGGCGCCGATTTCGATCCCGCCATCGTGGAGCCGGGACAGATTATTCGTACCATGTCGACGGAGTTCATCCCCGAATTCCTGTCGCGTTTCCCGGGTGTCGAGTACGGGCTCGAGGGAGCGAGCCAGGACCAGATTGAGTTCCTCGGCAGGCTGCGGGTCGCGGCGCTGGCCGCCATGTTCCTGATCTTCGGGCTGATCGCGATTCCGCTCCGGTCGTATACGCAACCGCTGATCATCATGTCGGTAATCCCGTTCGGAGCAATCGGTGCGGTTATTGGCCATATCATCATGGATCGATCAATCAGCATGTTTTCGATGTTCGGCCTAATTGCGCTCGCCGGTGTCGTCGTCAATGACAGCCTGATTCTCGTGGATTTCATGAACAAGGCGAGGGCGAGTGGAGTCGCAATCCGGGATGCTGTAATCGAATCCGGCACCGCAAGATTTCGCGCCATCATACTGACATCCTTCACGACTGCTGCGGGCCTGGTGCCAATCATCCTCGAAACCGATCCCAAGGCGC
This sequence comes from Woeseiaceae bacterium, assembly GCA_041574455.1. Classification (GTDB taxonomy): domain Bacteria; phylum Pseudomonadota; class Gammaproteobacteria; order Steroidobacterales; family Woeseiaceae; genus UBA1847. The sequence continues at coordinate 9,537 of JBFFOM010000007.1, forward strand.
AGGCCATCATTCCGACGGCGATATCGATTGGCTACGGGATCGTCTTCGCAACGGTCATTACGCTGTTCCTGATACCGGCCCTGTATATGCTCCTGGAGGATAGCCACGTTCGCGCCAGGTCTTTCAGGACCTGGTTGAATGGCGGCGCAGCGCCGCTCGAGCAGACCGGCAAGCCGGCAAGATGAAGGCGGCAGCTGCTGTCCCTGACGGCGAGGCCCGCAACGGCGTCGTCTTCGGACTACTTGCCTACACGATGTGGGGCCTGTTCCCCGTGTACTTCGTGTGGACCTCCATGGTTGAGCCGCTCGAGGTGCTGGGGCACCGGGTCCTGTGGGCCGTCCCGTTCGGCGCGCTGATCATCACCTTCAGACACCAGTGGCGGGAGGTACGCGGGGCGCTCGTGGATCGTTCCAAGCTTCTCTGGCTGGCGCTCGCGTCCCTCGCAATCTCGGTCAACTGGCTGACCTATATCTGGGCGATCCAGCAGGGGCGCATTTTCGAAACCAGCCTCGGCTACTACATCAATCCGCTGATCTATGTTGCCGTTGGCGTACTCGCATTCAGCGAACGCCTGCGTCGCTTGCAGTCCGTCGCCGTTGTTCTCGCGATTATCGGCGTGCTGGTCCTCACCTTCAGCGGGAGTACGTTCCCGTGGGTAGCGCTCGTGCTCGGAACTTCTTTCACGATCTATGGTGTCATCCGCAAGCAGGTCGTTATCGGTGCGATGCCCGGCCTGTTCATCGAAACCTTGCTCCTGTTCCCGCTGGCGCTTGCGTGGATGAGCTGGTTCGTCGCGCAGGGCGGGGCGACGATCGCGGCCGGGGACGCCCGGATCTCCACACTACTCATTCTCGGTGGCCCTATCACGGTGTTACCGCTGATGTTCTTCGCCATTGCCGCGCGACGCCTGCCGCTGACCGTCATCGGATTCATGCAATTCCTGGCCCCGTCCCTGCAATTCCTGATCGGCGTCTATTACGGCGAGCCGCTCACCACGGCAAAACTCGTCTGCTTCGGGTTCATCTGGGCGGCCGTGGTGTTTTTCAGTTACGACGCGCTGCGCGAGGGTAGAAAAAAGCCCCAGCCGGCATAGCCGACAAGGGCCTAATTTCTTTGCAGGAGGGCCTCGAGAGGCCCGGGTTCGCAGCTAATCAGACGGCTGCTGCAAGCAAGCATCAAGCTGCGTTGCGACGTTCCTGCGCCTCCTTGATGACTTCTTCGGCCACGTTCGCCGGGCACGGCGCGTAATGCGCGAATTCCATCGAGAACTGGCCGCGACCCGAGGTCAGCGTGCGCAGGTGGCCGATGTAGCCGAACATCTCGGCGAGCGGCGCTTCTGCCTTGACGCGGACGCCCGTAACACCAACCTCCTGCTGCTTGATCATGCCGCGGCGGCGGTTGAGGTCGCCGATGACGTCGCCAACGTTATCCTCCGGTGAGAACACGTCGACCTTCATGATTGGCTCAAGCAGCTGTACACCGGCTTTTGGTACCGACTGGCGGTATGCTGCCCTGGTCGCGATCTCGAAAGCGAGCGCCGACGAGTCGACCGCATGGAAGCCGCCGTCGAGCAGCGTGAACTTCACGTCGAGCAGCGGGTAGCCGGCCAGCGTGCCTTCGCCCATGCAGCTCCCGAACGCCTTCTCAATTGCGCCCCAGTATTCGCGCGGTACGTTACCGCCCGTAACGAGAGACTCGAACTCGTATCCGGCATTCTTTTCCGCAGGCTCGATCCTGTAATCGATCTTGCCATACTGACCCGAGCCACCTGACTGCTTCTTGTGGGTGTAGGAGTCTTCGATCGTCTGCGTGATCGTCTCGCGATAGGCCACCTGGGGCTTACCCATTTCGACTTCAACACCGTGGGTGCGCTTCAGGATGTCGACCTTGATATCAAGATGCAGCTCGCCCATGCCCTTGATCAGGGTCTCGCCCGAGTCTTCGTCGGTCGCGACCTGGAAGGACGGATCCTCCTGAACCATCTTATTCAGCGCGACGCCGAGTTTCTCCGTGCCGGCCTTGTCCTTCGGCGCAATAGCAATCGAGATCACGGGATCCGGGAATACCATCGGCTCCAGCGTCGCCGGGTTTTTCGGGTCGGCCAGCGTGTGGCCCGTGCGCGTGTTCTTCATGCCGAGCAGTGCGACGATGTCGCCAGCCTGTGCAGTCTCGAGTTCCTGGCGCGAGTTAGCGTGCATCTCCACGATCCGGCCAATGCGTTCGTTCTTGCCCGTGAACGTATTGAGGACGTTGTCGCCTTTCTTGATCGTGCCGGAATAGATGCGCGTAAAGGTCAGGGCGCCGTAACGGTCGTCCATGATCTTGAACGCAAGAGCGCGCAGCGGCTTGTTCGGGTCGACCTCCGCGAACCTCCCTGTCTCATGCCCTTCGAGGTCCATCTCCGGCTGCGGTTTGACCTCGGTCGGGTTCGGCAGAAAATCAACTACTGCATTAAGAACGTTCTGTACCCCTTTGTTTTTAAAAGCAGAACCACAGTAAGTCGGGAAGAAGTCCAGCGCAATCGTGCCTTTGCGGATACAACGCTTGAGCTCGTCGACTTCCGGCTCCTTGCCTTCCAGATAGGCCTCGAGCAGATCGTCGTCCTGCTCGACCGCAGTCTCGATGAGCTTCTCGCGCCATTCCTCGACCTGGTCGGTCATGTCGCCCGGGACGTCGGTGATCTCGTAGGACGTCGGATCGTTCGAGTCCGACCATACCCATGCCTTGCGGGTCAGCAGGTCGACGATGCCTGTGAACCGGTCTTCAATGCCGATCGGCAGCACCATGACCAGCGGTTTGGCGCCGAGCACGTCTTCGATCTGCTTTACAACGCGGTAAAAGTCCGCACCAACACGGTCGAGCTTGTTGACGAAGATGATGCGGGCTACCTCGGATTCGTTGGCATAGCGCCAGTTCGTTTCGGACTGGGGCTCGACGCCGCCCGATCCGCAGAATACGCCGACGCCACCGTCGAGCACCTTCAGGGAACGGTAGACCTCGATCGTGAAGTCGACGTGCCCGGGTGTATCAATGATGTTCAGTGTATGACCATCCCACTGGCAACTGGTCGCAGCCGACTGAATCGTGATGCCGCGTTCCTGTTCCTGTTCCATGAAGTCCGTCGTGGCTTCGCCGTCGTGGACCTCACCGGTCTTGTGGATCTTGCCGGTCAGTTTGAGAATGCGCTCCGTCGTCGTGGTTTTGCCCGCGTCAACGTGCGCGAAAATTCCGATATTCCGGTAAACGCTAAGGTCTTTCATATCACTGCTCTCAGTTTCAGTCCGCCCCCACAGCGCAAACGGGCTCTCAAAGCCTGTCCAAGCGAGAACCCGTTATAGCTATAGTTGTGGGTGCACGTATCTATCAGCCGGTCCTGAGGCGCTTTCCCGGCAGGTAAGTGCATCGCTGCATACGGGTCAGGACGGGCTTTCGGGCGCGGATAATAGCAGCGGAAACGCCCCTAAACCAGCCCCTTTGCCGGAGCGGAACTGGCGCACAGTTTTGTTGGGAAAATTAGCTTAAGATTCAGTATGTTATGATTAAGAAATACCTTCCTGAACGACGCCTGGATTTCTTCTGGCTGCGGCTCGCGGTCAGTGGCATGATTCTGGCGCTGTTTATCGGCCTGGTACGCCTGGCATGGTACCCGAACCTGCACTTTCAGTTGAGCGGTACCTGGAAGTTCGTTGTGATCACGGTTGCGGTAGTCCTGGTTGCGGGTCCCGGACTTACGACGTTGATCTATCGCCGCAACAAGAAGGGCATGGTTCTCGACATCTGGGCCATCCTGGTTGTCGAACTGATTGCTGTCGGATTGGCCGCTGGCGAAATGCACGAGAGGCGCCCCGCATACCTCGTATTCGCGATCGATCGTTTCGAGGCGATCCAGGCCGCACGGGTCACAGACCACCCGTTCCGGTACGAGGATCTTGGCAGGCGCCGCTGGGTTGGTCCGAAACTGGTAATTGCCCGTTTTCCGGACCCCGTCGCGGAGCGTGCCGAGCTGAAGCGCGCCATCCTGTTCGAAGGGCAGCCAGACATTAACATCAGGCCGGACCAGTGGTACCCGTTTGATACCTGGTCCGAGGTGGTCATCGAGAAGAGTCGGCCGCTCGCCGCGCTGCGTGATGTAAGTGGCAAGCATCTTGCGGTCGTCGATCGCTGGTTGCGCGCAGAGTCGGGAAATCTCGAGGACTACGGCTTCCTGCCGGTGCAGGGGACGGCCCGGGACGGGGTCATCGTGATCGCACGCAAGACCGGGGAACCGGTCGGTATGCTCGACCTCGACCCCTGGATCTGATTTACCGGCGCAGGATCGCCAGCCAACGGGCGATATTCAGCAGGCTCATCAGTGCGGCCGAGACGTAGGTCAGCGCCGCGGCTGTCAGGATGCGGTGCGCGTGGCGTCGGTCCCCGGACTTCAGAATTCTGTGCTTGTCGAGCAAGGGCAGGGCGCGCGAGAAGCTTGCATCGAATTCGGTCGGCAGCGTGAAGGCATGCACCACGGCGGCCGTGCTCAGCGTCAGCATGCCGGCCGCAAAGGTCAGCAGTCCGAGGGCGGGGGCTCGCGTGACGATACCCAGGAACGGCGAGACCATGAGCACGCCCGCGCCGAGCTTCTCGATGCCGCGAGTGGCTTTCACCAGCCGCGTGCGCATACGCAACGGGCCGTATTCCTCGTGGTCCTGGATGGCGTGGCCGACCTCGTGGGCGGCAACCGTTATTGCCGTGAGGGACTTTCCTCCATACTTGTCTTCAGTCAGTCGTACTGCTTTCGCTTCCGGATCGTAGTGGTCGCCCTGGTCAGTAGCTTCAACGACGACGTTGCCAATCCCCTGCTTTTCCAGCAGGTAACGCGCCAGGTCACCGCCGGTTCCCGAATACCGGTCGGCAGGGACACTGTAGCGGTCGAGAACGCGCGACACCCAGATGCTGGGCCCAAAGACCGCAATCAGAAGCAGGACGATGCCGATGAAGATGGTCACTTTTGAGCGTTGCTTTCCGCGAGCAGCTGGTTGATGTAGTCGCGGTAGCCCCGCGCGAAGTTTTCCTGGTTGCTGTTCCAGAACGCCTGGACTCTCGGGTGCTCGATGTTAATCGGTCGCAAGACGGAGCGCAGCTGCTCTTCGTTGATTGCGCCCCGCTCAAACTGGACGTAGGCGATGTCCCCGTGCCGCAAGCGCATGAACCATGCGCGGCTCAGGCGAAACGATTCCAGGTCCGTGAGCTCGTCATCCGTACGAAACGCCTTGAACATCAGGGCTGCGACTTCGGGATTCTCCAGCGTCAGCCTGTTCAGTTCGGCAATATTGTCGATGAGCTCCTGGTACGCGGCAATCTCTATCGCGCGCGTGTTCTGTTCGGTCTGTATCGCGCCATTACGCGTCTCGATGCCGACAAAGACCAGCGAGGCAATGATCGTGATGAATCCTATGACTTCAAGAATGTCCTTGACGTTCTGTCTTTTCATACGGTGTCCTTCGATGGCGCGGGTTTTGATTATCGCACCCTGCTAATCTACCAGCGATTCCCATTTGAATGAGGATTGGCGTGACCCAGGATCAGATGCTGCTGTTCGGACTGCTCGTGTTCGTATTCGTGTTTTTGATCTGGGGCCGCTGGCGCTACGACCTCGTCGCCTTCGTTGCGTTACTTGTCGCATTGCTGACCGGGGTCGTGCCAAAGGAACAGGCGTTTTCAGGGTTTGGGCACCCGGCGACCGTCATTATCGCACTCGTGCTCATCGTCAGCCGCGGGCTGTCGAATTCCGGCGCGATCGAACTCGTGGCGCGTTATTTGGTCGATGCATCGCGCAAGCTCGGCAGTCACATCGCGATCATGTCGGGTCTGGCCGCAAGCCTGTCCGCCGTCATGAACAACGTGGCGGCGCTCGCGTTGCTCATGCCGGTCGACATGCAGGCAGCCAGGAAGGCCGGGCGCAGCCCGTCGCTGTCCCTGATGCCGCTGTCGTTCGCCTCGATTCTCGGCGGCATGATCACGCTGATCGGTACGCCGCCGAATATCGTTGTGGCAGAGTTTCGCGGAGACGCGCTGGGCGAGCCGTTTCAGATGTTCAGCTTCGCCCCGGTTGGCCTGGCCTGCGCCGTGGTCGGCGTCGCATATGTGGCGCTCGTCGGGTGGCGATTGCTGCCGCGGGAGCGGCAGTCGGCTGACGCCAGCAAGGACCTGTTCGCGCTCGCCGATTACATTGCCGAAGCACGTGTCAGTAAAGGGTCGCCGGTGATCGGCAAACGCGTGCGCGAGCTCGATGAAGTAGCTGACAAGGCCGACGTCGAGATCATCGGGCTGATTCGTCATGGTCGGCGCCTGCCCGGACTGGCCCGCATCGCCGAGATCAAGGCCGGCGACATTCTGATGCTCGAAGCCAGCCCTGACAGCCTGGAAGAAGCGCTGGGCGCACTGAACCTCGAGTACGTCGGCAAGGGAGAGGGGCGGCTGGGCAACGACGACCTGTTGCTCAGCGAAATGGTCGTCACCGAAGGATCGCGGCTTGCCGGGCGCTCGGCCGTGTCGGTGCGCATGCTGTACCGCTACCGTGTTGCACTCGTCGGCGTGTCTCGTCAGGGCAAGCGATTTCGTGACAAGGTCAGGGCGCTGACCCTCGAGCCGGGTGACGTCCTGTTACTGCTCGGTGCCAAGGACCGGCTGGCCGATGTCACCGGGCGGTTAGGCGTTCTGCCGCTGGCGGATCGCGGCCACAGTGTGATCCAGCGGGAGAAAGCCGCGCATGCAGTTGGTATTTTCGCGGCCGCAATCCTGGCGGCAAGCTTCGGGTGGGTCTACCTGCCCATCGCCCTCGGTTGTGTGGCAGCGCTCTACGTGTTCCTCAACATCGTTCCAATTCGCGACGTCTACACAGCGGTCGAATGGCCCGTCATCGTCTTGCTGGGATCGATGATTCCGATTGGTGGGGCCCTGCAATCGACAGGCGGGACGGCGCTGATCGCCGGCGGCATCGTGGACCTGTCGGCGGGATTCTCGCCCATCGTCGTTCTGACGCTGCTGATCGTGGTGACGATGACGCTGTCTGACGTCATGAACAACACCGCGACCGCCGTCATTGCAGCGCCGATTGCAATCGAGATCGCAGCGCGGCTGGGGGTGAATCCGGATCCGTTCCTGATGGGCGTGGCGGTTGCCGCGTCGTGTGCGTTCCTCACCCCGATCGGCCACAAAAACAACACCCTGATCATGGGTCCGGGAGGCTACCGATTTGGTGACTACTGGCGCATGGGGCTGCCACTCGAGATTCTTATCGTCGTAGTGTCGGTACCCGCCATAGTCAGGTTCTGGCCGCTCTGAGAGCCGTCTGCTTATGTCAATCGTGGTGTCGCAAAATGCGATCATGTGCGGTCATAAACTGACATTGCGACACGATGCCACGATTTGCTTGTCGCAAAACGGCGATTCGTAACATCCTAAAAATAAAGAAGTTTACGCCGACCGTTCACCCTGGGCTCGCTGCAGACTCCCTTGGCACGAGCCTTGCAGCCGTATTCGTGAACGCCCTCGACGGGTGGCACAGCGAAGCACGGAAATGATGGAGGCAGTTATGAGCCGGGCGACGATCCAGGGCTGGACCGAAAGCAATGTGATCCTCAAATTCGACCAGAAGCGCGACGTGCGTTACCAGGTTTATCGTGAAGAAGAGAGGCACTTTCTCGAGATGCGTGAGCCACTCGACGACAGGCATATCCACACGCTCGAACTGCCGGACGGCATGAAGCTCGACCGGACCAGCTACGAGGTTCTGCTGCGCTACGTGCTCGTGGACGTCATTGCAGCATAGTCCTCTGCAGCCTGCCAGACCCTGAGGAGATTCTCTCCGAGAATCTTGCGAATATCGTCCTCGGAGTAGCCGCGCCGCAGCAGGCCTGCGACCAGGTTCGGGTAGGACGACACGTCCTTGAGCCCGGTCGGCAACGAATCGCCGACGCCATCGTAGTCAGACCCGATGCCGACGTGATCGATACCCGTGAGTTTCACGACGTGGTCGAAATGATCGAGCACGTCGTCCAGTGAAGCAAAGGGCAGGGGCCCGTTGTCTGCTGCGTAGATCTTGGGGAATTCCCGGAACAGGAAAGACTCTGACAATTCGGGATGCTTCGATTGGTAGGCGCGCCCGGCAGCCATGCTCGCCGCCGTGTATTCCTGTGCTTCCCGGGTAATGAAGGAAGATCCGAAGTTGATCTGCACGACGCCACCGCCCTCGGCCACTGCTACGATCATGTCATCGCTCATATTCCGCTCGAAACCCGGCGTGAAGTGCCGCGCGGACGAGTGTGAGGCTATGACCGGGACTGCGGTGATCTCCAGGATGGCCCAGAAGGCATCGTCAGATACGTGGCTGACATCGACCATGATACCCAGCCGGTTCATTTCCCGGATCACATCGGCGCCGAATGCGCTGATGCCGTGCCACTGTCTGGTCGTGTCGTACGACGAGTCCGAGAGGTGGTTGTTCTCACTGTGCGACAGCGACAGGTAGCGGATCCCGCGCTCGTAAAAATGACGCAGGTTGGCCAGGTCGCCCTCGAGCGGTGAGCCGTTCTCCATGCCCATCGGCAGGGACATCAGGCCCGCCGCGAACTGCTCGCGGACATCGGCGACGCTTGCAGCAATGGCAAATTTATCAGGAGATGCGGCAACGACCCCTTCGACGAGATCGATCAGCTTTTCTGCCGTCTCTTTGGACTTCCCCGTTCCTTCCAATTGCGCGGGCGTGTAAATGGACATGAACGGTGCATTCAGCCCGCCGGCCCTGGCACGCGGATAGTCGAAGTCGCCGCTCTCGGTAGGTCCCGAGATATCCTGCGGGATCGCGACCAGGCGATACGGTGCGTCGATATGCGTGTCGACGATGATGCTCGACATTGCGATGCGTTGCGCTTCGGCGTCCATATCGAGGGGTTCACTGGCGGTGTCGGTTTGCTGCTGCCCGCAAGCTGCGAGCAGTAATGCCGCCGCGAGACCGATAATTTTGTTCGTCATCAGGGAATCTATCACTGGTCCAATAGGTCGAAGATTGTAACAATAGGTGGTAGTTCTCCAAGGAGCAACGATCATGAGTGACACCAACCCTCCGGCAGATCACGCATTCGTCGAAGAGAAAGATCCGGGTAAACCGATCGAAACGAACCTTAAATCACGGTCGACGTGGACGCGCCTGCTGTTCATGGTCATCAGCCTGGTTATCGTCTGGCTCGCCAGCCTGGTCGGCCTGGTCGTCGTGGTGCTCGGGTTCCTCATGGTGCTGTTCACCGGTGAGGTCAACCGGGAACTGCGCAGTGTAGGGCAGAGCCTGGCGGCCTACATCTACGAGAATATTCGTTTCCTGACGTTCAATACTGACGATCGTCCGTTCCCGTTCGGTAACAAGTGGCCGTCGGGTAATAGCGAAGAAGAAAAGTAGCGCCAGGCTAGATCGAGAGTTCGCGCTGGCCCGGCTGCCAGTGCGTCAGGTTGATATGTGCGCCGCCGATTCCGAGACCGCGCACCCAGCGGGCGGCGGCATCCAGCGTTACCCAGGTTCGTACCTTGCCCTGGCGGGTTTCAGCGGTGACCGGCCCGTTGGGGGTTTTCGCCTCCACGTGGAAGCGGGCACCGCTGGCGATGATGTTGATGTTCTTGATGGCGCCTGCGGCGACCATCGCTTTCAACAATCGTTCATCCATTTACATTCCCCGCGAATAGCTCGGCTTGCTCCGGGATAGGAATGCCGGCCTCGTCGCAATGCCGGCGTATCAGGACTTCGACCATGTTGGCCACGCTGCGGTGCTCGCGTGCCGCAGCCTCGCGCACGGCTTCTTTGACACCGGGCTCGATGCGCAGATTGAGCGTGGAGATCTTGGTCTTTGCCATGCGTTACATTATAAACACATACAAACGGTAATGTAACGCATTTAGCTACTAGACTGCGAGACCCGGTGGCGGCGTTATAATGTCGGGGTGCGGCCCGCGCAGGGGTTCAGGAGGAGCATAGTATGGAACAGACCGTCTTCATGATTTGCATGTTCTTTGGCGTCAGTGCCGTGGCGCTTATTGCTTTCACGCTACTGGGGATCGTGCTGGGCAAGGTCCGGGTCTGAAGAGGGGGAAAGGGAGGCATGCGCCTCGAGAGCATCAACGTCGGTCGCGAGGAACAGCTGAGCCACCGCGGAGAGCTCATCACGACCGGCATCTGCAAATATCCAACAGGCGGGCCCGTGTGGATCAACGCCGACGGCATCCCCGGAGACGTGATCGCTGCCACGAAACACCACGGTGGTGTCGACCAGGCGATTTACGCGTACAGCGCTGACGACTACGAGTGGTGGGCGCAGGAGACCGACCATGAGTTCTTTCCCGGCCTGTTCGGGGAAAACCTGACGATACGGGACCTGCCGTCGGACATGCGTATCGGCGACCGCCTGCTGATCGGGGAGGTGGTGCTCGAGGCGACGGCGGCGCGCATTCCGTGCAGTACGTTGGCCGCGCGCATGCAGGATTCCGGATTCGGCATGGCGTTTCGCAGGGCCGAGCGCCCGGGAATCTATTTCCGGGTTCTTAACGAAGGTGAGGTCAGCGTCGGCGACGCAGTGACGTTGGTCGAAAATGCCGAACACGATGTCACGGTCGTCGACCTGTTTCGTTTCTACTATGCGTTGCGGCACGACGCTGCAACTCTGCAGCGCTACCTTGAAGCGCCCTTAGCCGAGCGGTTTCGCGCCAAGATCGAACATGCGCTCGCCGCGCTGCAGGACTGATCTTCCTGCGCAAAAAAAATGACCCCGCCGAAGCGGGGTCAGGGTGCAGAACTGCTGAAGTTCTACGGGGAGATTCGGGGACAAGTCCCTTTTAGGGTGCCGGGCAGGCTGCTACGTTAGGGTCCTCACCGAGGAAACCGCCGGCGTAGTCCAGGATCACCAGCTGCGGGCCACCCTCGTCATCGGCAGCGATAATGTCGAGAACCTCACCGCCGTTGAAGTCCAGGATACCCTCGATCGAGACGGTGGGCTCGTCAGCACCGGCCAGCGCGATGTAGGCATCATAGTCGCCCACCGGTACTGAAAGCTGGGTGGTATCGACGCCGAACGTCACGCCCATGGCCGAGTAGACCGGGTCAGCACCGAAGCCGGCATCGCGCGCTACGAGATACAGGTCGACTGCCGGCGTGCTCGGCGAGCCGTGCGTGATGCGCAACTTCGTCTCGGTCAGGACGCTACGGGTGTTGCCCGGCAGTGTGATGTCCGTAAGAGCCGGCTCGAGGCCCGGCGTTGCGAAGCCGGAGACGATGGCCAGAGCCTCGTCACCCTTCGCAAAGTTCAACGGGTCGAACGGATACGCAACAGCGCCGCCTTCATTCAGGGCAACGTTGATGATGTACTCGCCCGGTGCCGGGACGCCGGCGATGTCACAGAACTCGGTGAACGACACATTGCTGGCGAGCAGCACCATGTCATCTTCCGGCGTTGCGGTAGCATCGGCCAGGATATCAACAGCCGGCGCATCCGGTGACAGGTGAACAGCGACAACCGAAGCCGGCGTGTTGGTGTCGTAAAGCATGCTCGCCGTCGTACCATCGAGAACGACAAGCTGAACCGGCGTGTTGCCCGTGCCCTGGTTTTCAACGGCCACGATCATCAGGTCAACGCCAGCAGGCAACGGAAGGGGCCCCGAGTCGAAGTAAATCGTATCGGTGTCATTGTCCGGCGTGATGCGAATCTGGTAGTCACCTGCCGGCACTTCCAGCCGACCCGTGAACTCTTCGAACTCGAGTGGCGTATCAGCGCCGTTGACCGGGGCAGAACCGGCGAGGTTGGCATCAAAGGCCGTCACGTAGACGTCGACAGCGGGAGCCGAGGGAGAAGCATGCACGACCTGGGCACGGAAGTAACCTTCGGGGATGCGCTCATCTGACGGATTCGTGATCACGAGGGGGAAGGGAACTCCCTCGTTGTCTGCCAGGTTGCGGATAGCGATGACCGTGGTCTCGGTGCTGTAGTCCAAGGACAGGTCCGCGTCGATAACAACTGCGTTACCGCCCGGGATAATGGCCTCGACCTGAACGTTATTTTCTTCGACGACCGGAACGAAGCCGGAACCCATGGTGTAGTCCACACCGGGCAGGGCCGCGGCACCGTTCACCCAGATGTTGACGGCAGGTGCGTCTGGCGATGCGTGCAGAGCGCGAATGGTCGGCGTCGCTTCACACTCCAGGTATTCTGAAGCCGTGACTTCGCCGGGATCGAGAACGTCATTACGGTTTGTATCGAGACCGCTGTCGAGGGCAAGGCCGCCGCCCAGGCAAACGGCATCGCCTCTCGGTATGGCGCGAGTCGCGACCAGCGAGTTGAAACCGTCTGCGCCAGCGGCGCCATCGGCGCCGTTCGTGCCATTTAGCCCATCATCACCTTCGCACGCTGCCAGGAGCACAGCCGCGGAAAGTACAGTCAGGACCTTGAGTTGCGTGTTCATCAAAATTTCTCCTTGGTGAAAGTAAGATCTGCACGACGGAGTCTGCTTGCGTCCGCGGCGCCAAGCATCTCACCGACGTATCCAGATGTTTCGGAATGTATCCGGCCGACGGAAACTGCGGCTGCGGCAGGTGCGTCGCGGTATCATGCTGGCATGGCTAAAGTGCTTATCATTGACGATGACCGCAGACATTCGGAATTGCTGCGGGCTTATTTCAAACGTTTCGGCATCAATCTTTTGTGCGCCCTCGAAGCAGAGGAAGGGTTTCGCAAGCTGAATCGTGAAGATCCGGATCTCGTGCTTCTGGATGTCATGTTGCCCGGCAAGGACGGCTTCGAAATCTGTCGCGAGATTCGCAAGGCCAGCAACATCCCGATCATCATGCTCACCGCGCGCGGCGATGTGATAGATCGCGTGTCAGGCCTGGAGCTTGGCGCGGACGATTACATTGGCAAGCCGTTCGAGCCGCGTGAACTGGTCGCGCGGGTTCAGGCCATCCTGCGGCGCGCCGACTCCGGCGGTCCTGGTACTGCCGGTGGGAAACTCGAATTCGAAGGACTCACCATCGATATGGAAAAACGGGCCGTTGAAGTCGATGGGTCGCCGGTCGACCTGACTTCGATGGAATACGAACTCTTGTTGATCCTCGCGCGGCGGCACGGCAGGAAGTTGTCGCGGGACGACATTCTCAGCGAACTGCGTGGCATCAATGCAGCGATCCTCACCCGGTCGGTCGACATCATGATCAGTCGACTGCGCGGCAAGATTGGCGACTCCGTCAAACCACCGCGGTTCATTCAGACGATCTGGGGCAGGGGCTATTCGTTTGTGGGTGTACCCAAGCCGCATGCTTAGGGGCCTTTCGCGATCGATATCGTTTCGACTGCTGGGCATCTTCCTGGTGCTGGCCGGACTGTTCGTCTGGGGCACAATCAGTGCGCTTCGCTGGGTGTACAACAGCGATGAAATACGCGGGCTTATCAGCGGTCATCTCTCGCTGCATGTCAGCTACGTCAGGGATGACATCGGTTCGCCTCCGCGCATCGACAGAGCCCTTGCCATAACGCAGCGCGTCCCGGTCGACATCAGGATTCTGGGCCCTGACCTCGACTGGGCATCGAACCCTGCCTTTCCCCGGCTCGATGAACTCGAGTTCGGTCCCAGTCCGCTGTTCAGCAATGATCCCAGCGCCTGGATCGATGAGTTACGGGGGGTTGAGTTTGCCGTCCACGAGCGGCATCGTTTCCTGAAGATGAGGCAGGGTGACTACGAAATTGTCGTCGTGTCGCCCAGGATCTCCGAGACCCCCGCCGGTCCCGACCTGACGCGCCTGATTATCGGGATGGGGCTTATCTACCTGCTGCTCGGTTACGCGTCCGTGTCCTGGCTGTTCAAGCCGATCCGTGCGATCCGTGCGGGCGCGGCTCATATCGGGCGCGGTGACTTCAATCGTCGCATCGAAAATATCCGCAGCGACCAGCTGGGTGACCTGGCAGAGGACATCAACAGGCTCGCAGGCGATGTCGAAAGTATGCTCGACGCCAAGCGCGCTCTGTTGCTCGGCGTCAGTCATGAGCTGCGGACACCGTTGTCGAGAATGAACCTGGTGCTGGAATTGATGAACAACGATGACGATCGGGAAGCGCTCAAACCGGAAGTTGCGGAGATGGAGAAGATCATCACGTCTTTGCTCGAGGCCGAGCGGTTGAGTACACGCCACGAGCCACTGACTCGAGCGCCGGTGCAGATTGGCAGCCTCGCATCGCGCCTGATCGACGACTATTTCGCGCGCGATCGGGAACGCGTGAAGATCGTCGACCAGACAGGTGACATCGAGGTGGATGTCGATGGGCCGCGGATCATGCTGTTGCTCAAAAACCTCGTCGGTAATGCACTCAGATACTCCCCGGCCGACAGCGGTCCGGTCACAGTTGAGCTCGCGCAGGAGGGCGCCATCCTGGTATTACGAATAACCGACTGCGGGCCGGGCTTGTCCGAAGTGCAGGCCCGGCATATCGGAGAACCGTTCTATCGTTCCGACCCGTCCCGCACCCGCGATACCGGTGGCACAGGGCTTGGGCTCTACCTTGCCAAACTTGTCGCGGTTGCCCATGGCGGTTCACTCGAGCTCGTGAACCCCGGTAAACGGGGCGCGCGCTTCGAATGCCGGATCCCCATTTGAGTTGACATAACACAAGATCGCGCTCTTGACGTTTTGGTCAAAAGATATCAAAATGATATCGAAATGAATGATAGAAACGATGAGAGGAGAAGACGATGATCCAAGAGGTCAAACGCAAAATTGCTTCGGGTTACGTGGCGCTGGTAGTTCTTGCCGCGGCGCAGCTTGGATTCGGTTACCTGTTGTTCGGCGCGATCAAGGCGCAATGGGTCGGGGGCATCATCGGCTACTTGCTGGTGTCGATCATCGTGTTGATCTGCTGGGCAGGGCTGTTCATGGTCCATCCCAACGAAGCCAAGGTTCTGCAGCTATTCGGTAAGTACGTCGGCACCTGCCATGACCCGGGCCTGCGCTGGGCGAACCCGTTCTATTCCAAGACGTCGGTATCCGTGCGGGTGCGCAATTTCGAGAGCGGCAAGCTCAAGGTCAATGACGCCAACGGGAGTCCGATCGAAATCGCAGCCGTCGTGGTCTGGAAGGTGTTTGACACGGCCGAGGCGCTGTTTGAAGTCGACGACTATGTGAACTTCGTCGAGATCCAGAGCGAGGCTGCGTTGCGAAATCTTGGCACGACGTATCCCTATGAACCGCACAACGATGACGATGGCCTGGCTCTGCGCAGCGATCCGAAAGAGATCGCGCAAGCACTGCGCGAAGAGGTCCAGGATCGGCTGGCGCAGGCCGGCGTGACGGTCATTGAAGCGCGGATCTCGCATCTTGCCTACGCACCAGAGATCGCCAACGCAATGCTCAGGCGTCAGCAGGCGTCCGCGATTATCGCGGCACGCAAGCAGATTGTGCAGGGCGCGGTGGGGATGGTCCACATGGCACTCGACGAACTCGATGAGAACGATATCGTTGAACTCGACGAGGAACGCAAGGCTGCCATGGTCAGCAATCTGCTCGTTGTGCTATGCAGTGACGAGGCTGCGCAACCGGTGATCAACACGAGCACGCTGTACACCTGATCGGGGTGAGACTGGATGGCGGCTCGCAAACCATTTGCGCTGCGTATCGACGCAAAGACGTACGAAGCGATGCAGCGCTGGGCGAAAGACGATCTGCGCAGCCTCAATGCGCAGATCGAATTCGTCCTCAGGGAGTCGTTGCGCAAGGCAGGGCGGCTGAAGGCGCCCGATGCGAGCACCCGGCGAGGTGATAGCATCGACTCATGAGGACGATTCTCGCGATTTCATCGGTGCTGGTGGCCTTGGTGGCGGCCGGGGTTATCATTTACTTGGCGCGCGAACTGACTTCCAAGAAAAACCTCCCCGACAGACCCGACGAGTCTGACGGGGAGGATTCAGGCTAGCGTTCGGATCGACGCTCCCGCTGTTTTGACTTGGAGCGCGCTTCCGCTTTCACTTCACGCTGTGGCTCCTGGCGTGCCTCCTGGCGTGATTGCTGTTTCGGCTGCGACCGGGCGACAGGCGGACGTGTTTGCGGCCGCGGCTGACTGCGCACCGTCGACGGCCGGGTCTGTGCGCGCGGCTCTGACCGGGCCATGGGTTCGCGGGCCTGGTTTCGTGGCTGTGTGCGGGCGACCGGTTCACGCGTCCGTGCGCGCGGCTCTGACCGGGCCATGGGTTCGCGGACCTGGTTTCGTGGCTGTGTGCGGGCGACCGGTTCACGCGTCTGTGCGCGCGGCTCTGACCGGGCCACACGCTCAGTGTTCCGGATCGTTGTGTCGCGTCGTGCACGTGCGAATGTCCGCTGTTCGGCGTCGCTCCGTTCGCGGAATCGCACCGTCTGGCGTGGTTCTGGATTGCGTACACGCGGTTCCCTGATCGTGCGGCGTTCCGGCTGGTACCGGTGACTCATGACACGCGGCTGTCTCGCGGGAATATGATGGCGCCGGTCTGTGCGCGGACGCCAGCGGTCACCACCATAGTAACGATTGATCGTTACCTGGGAGTTCCGCACGTACGTCGTGTTGTAGATGTTGATGCTCGGCCGGCGATACCACCAGCGGTCCCAGTACGAGTGCCCGTAGTAGGGGTGGCCATAATAGCTGTGGTGATAAACGTGCAGGTTGTGGCTGACCCAGCCGATCGTGAATGCCGTCGTTACACCCCAGAACGGTCCATGGTCGAAGTAGTACCACGAAGGATACGGGTAGTAATAGACGGGGTAGGCACGCGGGTAGTAGTAGTACGCGGGACGTGACTGGTAGACGACGACCCGCTCCGGCTCATAGTAAGGAACGTAGATGACGTCCTCCGCAACCGGGGTGATCTCGATCACGCCGTCGTTGCGAGTGACGCTCTGGTATTCGTCACTCTTCAGGTTGCCTGCGGCATAAGCGCGGTCCCGGAACTCCTCGATTGCGGCAACCACGTCCTCCTGCTGGGCGACAACCGCTTCGCCGAGTCGCCAGGTCCAGTCGATGTCATCATTCAGTAGTTTGAGCACCTCGGGATAATTGAGTAGGGCCACGACCGAATCATCCCATTCTGTGCTGGGCTGCAGCGAAGAATCGTCCTCCAGTTCCGCGAGGAAGCGACCGGCCTCGATGATCTGCAACGGGTAGGCGGAAGCCGGCAGGACGATGGCGAGGAGATCGTCAGGATAGAGTGCTATCGGGCCAACCAGTTCCTGGAGATCCGTGGGACTCAGCAACGGAATATCCTCGTTTCCGATCGAGCGTTCGAGCTCGGCCGCTTCTGCCGAATAGGCGCCCATTTCGTTGCCATGCTCGTCGACGGGCACCTGTGCGCACCCGGCAAACGGCACTGCCACAAAGGCGATTGCAGTCAGTCCTTGCAGTGCATCGAGTAACCTGTTCATTCCTGCCTCCTCCGTCCGCCGGCTTGCGGACCTCTACATCCTGAGTGTGATCATAGGACGGGCAAGCTGAACCGGGACTTAACCCGAACCGCGAGGGCCTGATTCGTGACGCGAATCGCGCGCACCTGACGGGCACAAGAAGAACCAAGATAGACCATGAAATCCCGCGCAGAACCGCTTGTAGAACTGGAAGAAAAATATTTATAAAACAGCAAGATGCATTATAATCTTAATAATTATTCTATATCTGATCTGGGGTCGGCGGACGGCTACGATCCGTACGCTAATCCCAGTCTCTGCAAGGACATTCCCGACGGTGCCGGTATGACAGCGCGCCGCCGCCGGATAGCGCGCAGGAACCGTCGCGGCTAGTCACCGTCATGAATGTCTTGTCCCGAGGCGACTCCGCACAGGCGCACGGCGACCAGGCGTGGTGCGGTCCTTGCAGTTGCGGTTATGACAGTTCCCACGCCAACACCGACATGGGTGCCGGTGCAGAGATATCCGCTGCTGGCAATCAACGACCAGTGCAAAGAAATTTCCTGATTCTTCAGTGAAAAAGCAGCTCGGACAGGTGCTCGAGGTCTGCATCCGAGAGCGTGTTTTCCTGGTCGTATTCGAAGATCTCGCGCAATTCATTTACAGACAGGTACTCTGGGTGGTGCGCCTCCATGATAGTGGCGTATTGGAGTTCCATGTCCTGCCGGACCAGAACGAGCTGGTAAACGTGCAGCGCGAGGTCGGTAGGGCCATCAAGTCGCATCAGCTGCCCGACCTCGGTCCCGGTCGACGGCATGGTGATGGCGCCGATGAAGATCGTGTCTTTGCGGATGTCCCAGCCATCTTCTTTGAAAGTTGCGCCGATCGAGCCGCCGGCCAGCACCCTGGAATGGGCTTCGTGGTAACGCTCGTCGAGTCGCTCGGCAAACTCGACGACGGCATAGGTCCTGCAAGTCGCCGCATCCCCGTCGTAGCTCACCAGGCTGGAACGGCGTAGTCCTGCCTCGCTGGCAAGCACCTCGATGCCGTAGCTCCCGAAGCGCTGTTTGATCCGTTCACTATTCAGGATGACGGATTCGCTGGCGGCCGCGCTGAGAACTGCTGCAAGAACAGACGGTGGGAAGCGAGTGGTGCGCATACTTCAGAAGGACTATCGGTCGAATGTGGCAGCACCATATACTCTGGTTTCGAGGCCGTAAAGGAGGCAGTGATGCGGGCTATGGTTCTGCCTGCTGTCGTCAGCCTGGACGACAATCCGGCACCGTTGGTCGTTGCGGAGCTGCCACGACCGGTCCCCGGGCCGGGGGAGGTGCTGGTGCAGGTAGCAGTGTGTGGCGTCTGCCATACGGAACTCGACGAGATCGAAGGCCGCACACCACCGCCGGCACTGCCAATTGTGCCGGGTCACGAGATTATCGGGCGTGTGGCGGAGTTCGGACCCGGATGTAGCCGGTTCGCAAGTGGCGATCGCGTGGGCATCGGGTGGATTCACTCCTCGAGCGGTGCGCGCGACGAAAATCTGAGTGATGCTTTTCGTGCGACGGGCAGGGACGAAAACGGCGGCTACGCCGAGTTCGTCACCGTGCCGGAACACTATGCATACCCGATCCCCGCTGTGTTCAGCGACGCGGAAGCAGCGCCGCTGCTGTGTGCTGGGGGAGTCGGCTACCGTTCACTGAAGCTGGCCGGTATCAGTAATGGCGAGGTCCTCGGCCTCACGGGATTTGGCGGATCCGGGCATCTCGTCCTGCAGCTTGCCAGGCACCTGTATCCCGACTGCCGGGTATTCGTCTTTGCGCGCAGCGAGGAGGAGCGCGGATTTGCACTCGAACTCGGTGCTAACTGGGCCGGCGACACGGAAGACACGCCACCGGAGGCGCCGCACGCCATCATCGACACGACGCCTGCCTGGAAGCCCGTTCTTGCGGCGCTGGAGTGCCTGCGGCCGGGTGGGCGACTGGTCATCAATGCCATTCGCAAGGAGGCCGGCGACCGCGACCTCATGGCGACGATTCGCTACGAAGATCACCTGTGGATGGAGAAGGAACTGAAGTCCGTTGCCAACGTTACCCGCGCGGATCTCGAGGAGTTCCTGCCGATTGCCGCGGAACTCCCTTTGCGTGTCACGGTTGAGGAATACGCGCTCGAAGACGCGAACAAGGCGCTCATGGATCTGCGCTCGGGTCATGTGCGCGGCGCCAAAGTCTTAAGAATAGGTCCGTGCAACTGAATGCATGCGACGCGCGTCTATGCCTGCAGACGTTATACTGCGGGCTCCCGACAACCTGGGGGCCCGCATGTCTCACAACCTGTCCTGCTATCGCTGCGGCGAGTCCTTGAGCGCTCTGTCATTGCCGCTGTCACGCCATGATCAGTGCCCTGAGTGCACTGCTGACGTGCACGTCTGCAAGATGTGCATGTTCTTCGACAAGCACGTCCCGCGGCAATGCCGTGAGGACGGCGCAGAGGACGTGACCGAGAAGGAGCGGCCGAATTTCTGCGACTGGTTCAAGCCATCGGAAGCGGCATTTGATCCCGGGCGCAAGGGGGAGGCGGACGCGGCGCAGGATGCGCTCGCTGCGCTGTTCGGCGATGACTGACCGCCGCCAGTTCCTGGGGGCCGCCGGCGCCAGTCTCTTGTTGCCGGCACTGGCCGCCTGTGGTGGGCCACAGAGGGTCCGTGTGGACGGTGTACCGACGAGCGGGTTTGACGAGAACTCGACGGCCGAAGAGGTGACGCAGGGCGTCAAGCTCGATGGCAAGGTCGCGGTGGTGACGGGCTGTACCTCCGGCATCGGTTACGAGACGATGCGGGTGCTCGCAATGCGCGGGGCTTATGTGCTCGGTACCAGTCGCACGCTGCAACGTGCCGAAGAGGCATGCAAAAGTGTCACCGGTCATACGTCGCCGCTGCAACTGGATCTCGGCGATTTCGATTCGGTCGCGCGTTGTGCCGATACCCTGATGCAGCTCAGGCTGCCGATCGACATCCTGATCTGTAACGCCGGTTTCCGGGGCGGTGGAAACGAACGGCAACTGATAAACGGAGTCGAGAAGCACTTCGTGATCAATCACCTGGGTCACCTCATTCTCGTCAACCGCGTGATGACGCGCCTGTATGTCGCAGCGCAGGGGCGCATCGTCGTCGTGTCCAGCCGCACGGCCTATCGTGACGCCCCGGAGGAGGGCATCCTGTTTGACGATCTCGCGATGGCGAGGGATTACAGCGACTCGGTCGCGTACGGCCACTCGAAACTCGCCAACGCGCTGTTCTCAATGAAACTGGCAGAGCTGCTGCGCGGCAGCCGTATCACCAGCAATGCTCTGCACCCGGGCGTCATCTACACGGACCTGGCGCGCAACCTGAGCGCAGCATCACGGGCCGCATGGCGGGCCTATACAAGCATTGCGGGCAAGAGCATCGGCCAGGGCGCTGCGACGACCTGCTATGTTGCAACCAGTGAACAGCTCGGCAACGTCAGCGGGCGTTATTTCGAGGACTGCCAGGCCGTGAACATCGAAGGAGGAGGGCACATGCAGAATGTGGCCATGGCTGACCGGCTGCTGGAGGCGTCGATCGATCTGACGAGCGACTGGCTCGTCGAATTCAGGAAGCCCACGGCCGAGGACTTTGCGGCGCCGCAGAAGGATGATACCTGATGCAGGCGGATGCGGGTAAAGCGCTCGTCGTACTGTCAGGCGGCCAGGATTCGACAACCTGCCTGTACTGGGCCATTGACCGTTTCGGCGTCGACCATATTGATTCCGTCACATTCGATTATGGCCAGCGCCACAAGATAGAACTGGAGTGCGCGGCGCGCATCGCCGCGTTCGCCGGTGTCAGTAACCGGGTGCTTCCTATCGATACTTTCGCCGCCCTTGGCGGCGACGCGCTGACCGACTCGGCCATCGACGTGCGGGCCTGCGACGACAGTGACTCCGGCCTGCCCAATACGTTTGTGCCGGGCCGCAACCTCGTGTTTCTCACGTTTGCCGCCGCGTACGCGTATCGTCTCGGCGCGGGAAACCTCGTCACTGGGGTTGCGCAGACCGATTACAGCGGTTACCCCGATTGCCGCGAGAGCACGATTACGTCCCTGCAGCAAACGCTGCGCCTCGGCTTGGAGTTGGACGTCGTCATTCACGCCCCATTGATGCATCTGTCGAAGAGAGAAACGGTAGAACTGGCCCGCGACCTGGGAGCATTGCCGGCGGTGGCTCTGACGCATACCTGCTACAACGGCCGGCGTCCGCCCTGCGGCGCCTGCCCTGCCTGTGAGCTGCGGGCGCGGGGCTTCGCGGAGGCAGGTATCGACGACCCATTGCTGGCAAGTACATGACGTATTCGGTTCGGGAAATCTACTTCACGCTGCAGGGCGAAGGGGCATGGACCGGACGCCCGGCCGTGTTCCTCCGGTTTGCGGGGTGCAACCTGTGGTCGGGTCGCGAGGAGCACCGCGAGGCGGCTGTATGCCGATTCTGTGATACGGAGTTCGTCGGTACCGACGGTCCCGGTGGTGGCAGGTTCACTTCGGCCGAGGCGCTCGCTGATGCGGTCCGGCAGCGCTGGCCGGCGGATGCTGGCGGCACGCCCTACGTCGTGTGCACGGGCGGCGAACCATTGCTGCAACTCGACGATACACTGCTCGGCGCATTACATCGTTCCGGGTTTGAAGTGGGGGTCGAGACGAACGGCACCATTGCCGCGCCCGAGGGGATCGATTGGCTATGTGTCAGTCCGAAAGCCGCAGCACCTGTCGTGCAACGGTGGGGGAATGAACTCAAGCTGGTTTATCCGCAGGCGGAACCCGAGGCGCAACCTGAAGCGTTCTCCGACCTCCCGTTCGAGCAGTTTTACCTGCAGCCTCTCGATGGCCCTGATCGCGATGAGAACACGAGGCTCGCTATTCGTTACTGCCTCGACCACCCGCAGTGGAAGCTCAGCGTGCAGACGCACAAAGTCCTGGGAATTGCATGAAATTCGATCATCGCATTGGTCGCGCTGCCTTCGCGACCGTTACGGGCCTCGTTGTGGCGTGGCTCGCTTTTCAGTGGATCACCGACCCCGTGACGCGCGCACAGCGACAGGCTGAGGAGACCGCCGTGCATGCCTCGCGAGAACTGATCGCCGCCGAGGTCGGCGCAGCCGGGCTGGAGCTGGTCGACCCGCTGGCGCCGAACCGCAAGGTGGGCAAGGTCTATATCTATGCCGAGTCTCCGGGATGGGCCGTGTCGGGTTATTACCGGCACGGAGAGGAAGATCACTGGCGTCCATACCTGGTCCGGATGAACGAGGACCTCTCCCTGCACTCCTTCAGGACAGAAGGTCCGTAGCTCAGATGACGGCCGTCGCCAGCCAGCCGATCGCGACGAAAATGCTCGTGACGTAGCCGATGCCGAGGATGATCATGCCGGGATCGATGTCGAGGTGTTCGTTGTTGGTCATGGCCAGTCTCCTGTTGAATTCCGAGACTGAATCGTCGCCCACGGGGCGCACGAAGTAATGACCACTCTGTGATCCTTAGCTGACCAATTCCTGATCTTTTCCTGTGGCGACTTCAGCCAGCGCGGCATTCTCCGCGGCACGCCACTCGAACACATTGAGTTCGATGAAGACGAAGGCGACCAGCCACAGGAAGGCGTCCCAGAAGTCCACGAAGTCCCCGTTGAAGCCCCAGTAGATCGCGACGACCAGTAGCGTCGTGTACAGGATTGCCTTGATGACCGTGCTGATGCGCAAGGCCCATCCCTCATAAAGGTTGTGTTCCTGCAGGCGCACGTCGACCTCGAGCACGAGCACCACGAGAATCCAGGTACCGGCGTTGATGACGTCTGCCCAGGCCAGCCTGACGATTTCGGTCCAGCCGGCCGGGTCGACAATCGCCTGGATGTCCCGGAACTGCAGGAAGGTGCCGGCCTCCGACAGCGTTGCACAGTTCGCTGCCGTG
This sequence comes from Woeseiaceae bacterium, assembly GCA_041574455.1. Classification (GTDB taxonomy): domain Bacteria; phylum Pseudomonadota; class Gammaproteobacteria; order Steroidobacterales; family Woeseiaceae; genus UBA1847. The sequence continues at coordinate 32,931 of JBFFOM010000007.1, forward strand.
ATAGGCATGTACTCGCCAAATGTGTACGACCAGGACCACTCGCCCGGGGGCAGGGCACAGAGGTCTGAGACGTCGGCGAACGCAACGGTGTCGCTGACGAACTGCATGTCCTCGAAGTACCCGGCGAACGCCATCAGGATGGCGATGTAACAGAGGGCACGCAGGGTATGCAGTGTGAACGTGACTCTGCGGGTAAAGCTCTCGTCATGCAGTACCCAGGTCTCGAGTTCGAACATCAACAGGAGAATTACCCACGCGATCGTGTCAATCGTCGCAGAATAGGCTGCGCGCAGGTTATGGAGACCCACACCATCGGGGAATTGCAGGGGCGCCGCGGCGGATTCCTCGAAATAGAAAAAGAAGATGTTGGCTGTCAGCAAGGCGTAAACCGCGTACTTGAACAGCTGAAACAGCCTGCTGCTGCTTATCGACAATCCTGCGCTCCTCTCCAGAGGTCGGTCGATTCTATACGAGTTCTACGTCGGCGTTATCGGTTTCCACGCCTGCGTAGTAAACCCAGACGTTTTCTTCTCCAGTGAGCAACTCGATGTATTTCGGGTGCACGAACAGGGTCTCCCGTCCGGATTTGAGTTCACTCAGGACGCCTGTTTCGCACAGCTGTTTCAGGTATACCGAGGCGGTCTGGCGCTTGGCGATGCCTGCATCCACCAGGTTGTTGATGCGACAGTAGGGCTGTTTGAACAGCACTTCGACGAGCTCCCAGGAGTATGTCTTGGGCAGGCGGGCCTGGACGAACTCGGCGGTATGCTCCATGAGTTCGCGAATCGACTTGATCTTGTCGGTGGTCCAGGTGCAGGTCTCCTCGACGCCGTCGAGTATGAAGTTGATCCACGATGACCAGTCTTGCTCCTGGGTGACCTTTTGCAGGAGTCGGTAATAGGCCGCCTTGTTCTGGATGATGTAGCGGCTGAGGTAGAGGATCGGTGAGTTGAGCAAGCCGTGCTTGACGAGGAACAGGATGTTGAGAATACGGCCCGTACGGCCATTACCGTCGACGAACGGGTGGATGGCCTCGAACTGGTAATGCTGAATGGCCATACGTACCAGTGGGTCGACATCGGTGGCGGTATGCATGAACCTGGCCCAGTTGTCGAGTTTGCCAATCAGCAGCTCCTGACCCACCGGTGGCGTATAGATGACTTCGCCCGTCATACGGCTCTTGAGCGTTGTTCCAGATTCTGCTCGAATATCGAGCTCCATCCCTTTGATAGTACTGCAAATTTGGATAGCCATATCCGTGGTCAACATGCCCCGCTGTACCATCTTGGTGCCCTCGAAGAGCGCGGTGCGATAGCGCAGGGCTTCCTTTGTCGCTGCATCCGCCTTGTCTTCGGCGATGTCGGCAAATTCGAAAAGTTTGTCCGTCGTCGTCACGATGTTCTCGATCTCGCTACTCGCCCGCGCTTCGAGGAGCGGCAGGGCATTCACAAGTACCGCCGAATTGGGAATCAGCTCGGCCGCCTGCTTGAGTTCGGCCAGTGCAACCCGCGCCTGGATGCAGCGTTTGAGAATATCCGTCGTCTCGATCTGGTCGAGAGGCGGGGGCAGGTCGGGCAGGTCGTTGAAGGGAACAGACGGATTGAAATCAGACACTTATGGCACTCCTTGGCGCAATATGTCGAAACAAAAGCGAAACTTCGACAGGTTTTCATTTGATGTCGATTGTATCGACACATTCAGTCGATATGTCGAAAAAGTGTCAAAAAATCGACATATCTTGTGGTGTGTGTCGATTGAATCGACACGTTGACAAGATGTGTCGATAAATCCAGAGTTTTTCGACATTTTCTGAGTATAGGTCGATCGTATCGACATGTTCGTGACCGGGTTGGCACTATTGGGGTTCAGGGACACCAGAGGGCAGGTACGGACCGGGCCATGCGGTTGGGCCGAGCCATCTGAGTTATTGCGCTGCTGCTTGCAACCTGTGGTGGCGGTGGAGCGGACGGTTCCCTCGCATGTATTCGCGTGTAGGCACAATCCACAAGAGCGAAAATGGCCCTTGGCAACTGGCTTGCACTAGAATCCCAGCCACACAGAAAAAGAGGGACGGCAGTGGCTGTGAAAAGCGATATCGAAATCGCCCAGGCGGCGAAGCTCAAACCAATTGCGGAAATTGCGGCCGGGCTCGGCATCGGGCATGAAGACCTGATTCCGTTCGGTCATGACAAGGCCAAGATCAGGGCCGATTTCATTCAGCGCAACGACGCGGCCAGGGACGGGAAACTGATACTCGTTACCGCCGTATCGCCAACGCCTGCGGGTGAGGGCAAGACGACGACGACCGTTGGTCTTGGGGACGCATTGAACCGTGCGGGCAAGAAAGCCCTGATCTGCCTTCGCGAACCGAGTCTCGGTCCCTGTTTTGGCATGAAAGGCGGCGCGGCCGGCGGCGGTTATGCGCAGGTCGTGCCGATGACCGACATCAATCTGCATTTTACGGGCGATTTTCACGCAATAGGCGCCGCCAATAACCTGCTGGCCGCGCTGATCGACAATCACATGCACTGGGAAAACCAGCTGGACATCGATCCGCGCCGGGTTACCTGGCGACGAGTTGTCGACATGAACGACCGCGCATTGAGGTCGATCACGTCCGGGCTCGGGGGGTATCACAACGGCGTGGTCCGTGAGGCTGGATTCGATATCACTGTTGCTTCCGAGATCATGGCGATCTTCTGCCTCGCGACCGATCTCAAGGATCTCGAGAAGCGGCTGGGTAACATCGTGCTTGGCTATACCCGCAAGAACGAGTCCGTCACCGTGCGCCAGCTGAATGCGCACGGGGCGATGACGGCGCTGCTGCGAGATGCGCTGCAGCCGAACCTGGTGCAGACGATGGAGAACAATCCCTGCCTCATGCACGGAGGCCCGTTTGCCAATATCGCGCACGGCTGCAATTCGGTCATGGCAACGACGACGGCGCTCAAACTCGCCGACTACGTGGTAACAGAGGCCGGGTTCGGTGCGGACCTCGGCGCCGAGAAGTTCTTCAACATCAAGTGCCGCAAGGCCGGGTTATCGCCGGATGCGGTCGTTCTCGTAGCAACCATTAAAGCGCTCAAGATGCAGGGTGGCGTCGCCAAGGAAGATCTCGGCGAAGAGCATCTGGAGGCGCTGCGCAAGGGCTGTGGCAATCTCGAACGTCACATGCGCAACCTCGCCAAGTTCGGCGTTCCTGTTACCGTGGCCGTCAACCGCTACACTGCCGACACGGACGCCGAAGTCGACGTTGTGCGGCAGTTCTGTGAGCAGTTCGGCGTCAAAGCGCTCACCTGCACACATTGGGCTGATGGCGGCGCCGGCGCGGCCGATCTCGCCGAGCAGGTCGTCGAACTTTGTGACAGCGGAGCTGCGCAGTTCCGTACCCTCTATAGTGACGACATTTCGTTGTGGGAGAAGACGGCGACCATCGCGCGCGAAATATACGGCGCGGATGACATCATCGCTGACAAGAAGGTACGAGCTCAGTTTGCCCAGTTTGAGCTTGAGGGATATGCGAAGTACCCGATCTGCATGGCCAAGACACAGTACAGTTTCTCGACGGATCCGAATCTGCTCGGAGCCCCGAGCGGGCATGTCGTGCCGATTCGGGAAATTCGGCTTGCGGCCGGTGCCGAGTTCATCGTCGTAATCTGTGGATCGATAATGACCATGCCCGGATTGCCACGCGTACCGGCAGCCAACGCGATTCGGGTCAATGACGAAGGCCAGATCGAAGGGCTGTTCTAGAAAGCCGCGGTCATGCCGCCTGCGTTCGCGGCCGGTCGTCGAACAGGTCCGTGTTGCGGGCGCGAAAAGCGACCCAGTTTTCGCTCGGGATCATGCGTTCGGCGATCAGCAAGAGAAACAACCAGGTGATCAGCGCATTGTACTTTGACGTGGCGCCGATCTTCTCGGTCAGGCCACGCAGTGCCCTATCGAAAGAGGTAATCGCCTTGTCGCGCGGGTATTCCTGCAGATAAAGCCACGCCATGTACAGATGCGCCTCGTGATCGAAGCGGGCGGGATCGAGGTCCGCGGCCTCGAATCGGGAGATCGTGAAGTAATCCTGCAGGGACCCGTTCATCCTTCGTCCTCGACCAGTTGATGGCTGTCGGCCGCGGTCAGTTCGCACTTGTAAACGGCTTTCAGTTGCTCGATGACCGCGCGGGTACTGTCGGAAAACGGGGCCTTGCCTTCAAAAGCGTGCAGTACGATGCCCTCGAGGAGGTCGCCGAGGGAAATGTTGGCGTACTCGGCAAGGCCTTTGAGGACCTTTAGAAGCGAGGATTCGATACGCACACCGGTCTGGGTGCGCTGTACGATAGTGGTGGGCATGGCAACGGCTCCGTGCTTTGAAGATGTTACCATGGTAACAATGTAACACATGTTGTGCAACTACCCGTGGGCCCGTTAAAGTCAGGCTGCGTTGCAAAGAAAGGGCTCCTAGAAGTACCGGAACGCATGTATACAGTCGAGGAACTGAACCGGGGATTTACCATCGGGGACTGGGACGTCCTGCCCGCGCAAGGTCTGCTGCGGCGCGGTGAGGAGGAGGTGCGTCCGGAGCCCAAGGTTTTCGGTGTCCTGATGGCGCTTGCGAAGCGTGACGGGAACGTTGTCTCCCAGGACAAACTGATCGACGAGGTCTGGGACGGCAGGGCCTTCGGCAACGAGCCAATCCAGCGGTGCATTGCGCTCCTGCGCAAGCATTTCGACGACCAGCGGCCATTCCGATACATCGAGAACCTGCCGCGTCGGGGCTACCGGCTTCTCAAGCCCGTCGAGTTGCATGCGGCGGATGGGGATTCACTTTCCGGCGTCAGGGTGGTGGCGCAAAGCGACCGGCGCTGGAAGGCGATCACCGCGTTTGTCGCAATCGGGTTTGTCGCGTTGGCTGCCTACACGTACTGGCCGCGCCCCATCGACGCGCTGGCTGTAATGCAATTCGAAAACAAGACCGGCGCCGCGGAGCGTCAGTACGTTGTCGATGGCATCCAGGATGTCCTGGTCCAGCGCCTGACCGGGCTGAAGGACCTGAGTGACCTGAAGGACCTGAAGATCAAGAAGATTCGGGCGCCCTACGACGATCCGCTCAAGATCGGCAGAGACTATCTCGTGCAAAGGATCCTGACCGGTTCGGTGCGGGAGCAGAACGGGGCGTTGATCGTGATCTACGACATAGTCGACACGAGCGACGGAACAGTTATCGATTCCGATGAGATCGAGGGACACGTCGACGACCAGTTTGCGCTCCAGAACCAGCTGGCTGACGCGATTCGCAAGGCGCTGACCGGTGAGCTGCCGCCCGAGCTGATAACACGGCTGCCGCCTGATTCGGTGGCCTATGATAGCTTCATGCACGGCATGTTCCTGCTTGAACATCGGACCGAGGTCGGCAACCTCGAGAAGTCTATCGACGCTTTCAATAAGTCGATCGACGAGGACGAATCTTATGGTCCTCCGTACCTGGGATTGGCGACAGCGCAAGTACTGTCGCCGGTCTACCTGCGAAAAGAAGTCTCGACCTCCCATGACGAAGCCATCCGGACGATCGATGACGGCGTCGGGAAGGACCCGATGATCGAGGCTGCCGCGGGTGCGATCTACGGTTATGTCTATCACCAGCAGGAACGGTGGGTCGAGTCCGAGGAGAGCTACCGGCGAGCTGTGGAAGCAACAGTCGTCGACTCAAATGCATTCAGCTGGTACTCGCGAATGCTGGCCAGCGTCGGTCGACTAGATGGCGCACTGGAGATGGCCCTCAGGGGAAAGGAAATCGACCCACTCAGCAATATTGTGAACACCCGGATTGCCGGAGCCTACACGTGGCTGGGCGATACCGAGATGGCACACGAGTATTTCCGTCGGGCCACGGATTTCAAAGCGACGGGCGAGCACCATGTCATGGCCAATACCTTGCTGCTGGTTCGGGAACACCGCCTGGACGAGGCACAGGACCTCGCCTACAGGTTTCTCAACCAGCGCCAGGCGCCAACCTACTGGATCGAGCCTGTGTTCAGCGCGCTCGCGGATCCGTCGCTCGCGCACGAGGGACTGGCCGCGATCAACCGGGCGTGGGATGACCAGCATGTATTCGCCGATGCCGTGTTCGTCGTACGGACGCTGCTCGGTGACCTGGATGGCGCCATCGAATTCGCACGAATGCTCGAGGGCCCGGGCGAGGTTTTCGCAACCGAATTGCTGTTTATTCCCGAGATGGCCGAATTGCGGCAGCGCCCCGAATTCATGCCGTTGCTCGAGCGGCTGAGGATCACTGATTACTGGCAGCAAGCCGGGTGCCAGTGGGAGAATGACAAGGTGCAGTGCTAGTCGCTATCGCCCGTTGGGCGATGACGCGATCGCTTTAGCACACCGCGACGCGTTTTATCGTCGACGCGCCTCTTCTTCGCTACCTTGCTCGGTCTCGTCGGGATTCGGGGCGGCGCCGAGCGGGTTGCATCAGTGATGACTGCTGCGAGCCGGCGCAGCGCTTCCTCGCGATTGCGCTCCTGGCTGCGGCTTTTCTGTGACTTGATGACGAGGACGCCGGCCGACGAGATACGCTGGTCACCGCTCGCGAGCAAACGCTCGCGAATGTCCTCGGGAAGCGACGGGCTGTTGCGAATGTCGAAGCGCAGGTGAATCGCCGTCGCCACCTTGTTGACGTTCTGGCCACCGGCTCCCTGAGAGCGCACTGCGTCCATGTCGATCTCCGACATCGGAATTCGCAACGTACTGGTGACTTCGAGTTCTTTCACGCGTTGTGGCTGGAGAGCAAATCTGTGGGCAGGCCGCCCCATCATGCGCATCGACGGCGGTAATGCAAGTTCGCAACCTGATCGTCCTCGTGTCCTGCCAGCTGACTCCGGCACGGGGACGTTCTCGCTGGTTGCACCGGGTGGACTGAGCGGGGCAAGCCTGTCGAGCACCAAGCCCCTCGTCACTGCTCGCGGGTAGCGTGATGTACTACTTCGGTTGGCTGACCCTGATGTGGTTGCCGGTATCGATTGTGCCCGGGTTCGCCGCAGCGCTGCTCCTCGTACGCAAGGATCCGGCGCTGCGGCGTACAACAAGGACCGCTCAGAAGTTGTAGACCAGGGACAGCGAGATAACCGGCCACGCCTTGTAATCGCTGATCTCGTCCTGCAACTCGGCCTGTTCGGCGGCAAGGGCCGGGCCGAGCAGTGCCTGCTCGACGGCTGACAGGTTGTCCCAGTTCGTCGCTTCGAGAACCACGGTCGGGTCGCCCTGCCAGAGCACGCCAAAGTCGAGATTCAGGCCGGCTTTGCCGAGTACCTCGAAGTCGAAGCCAACGCCGGCATACGGCGCCGTGCTGTCGAACGATGTCGTGCTGCGCAATGCGCCGATGGCAGCGACGGGGAAGGGAGCACCGCCGATATCGAGGGTCAGGCCGCCGGCGTCAGCGCTCAGCATCTGCAGCTCATTGCCATTCGAGTAGGCGCCAAGTGTCAGACGGAACGGGCTGGCCGGGAACTTGATGTTGCCCGTCAGGTAGTAATTATCGAGTGCTAATGTCGCGTCGTAATCGATGCCAGCATAGTCGGCGGCGGCGTCATAGTCGTAGCGGTTGTAGCCGACCCGCAGGTCGAACCACGGCACGGGTGGATCCCAGCGTGCTTCGACGCCGAGTCCTAGGGTGCCGGCCTTGACGCCCACGCCGAAGTCAGCGGCGGCGCTGCCGGATGCGAGTAAGGCGCACGCTGCGAGCGCCGCTTTCAGGTGTATCGGTTTCATGATGTAGAGCCCTGGCGATGTATCAGGGCCCAGACTAACCACAGGTCGCACCCCGGACTGTGCGGCGGTTCACATGCACGGCGATTTGACCAGATTATGTAAAAAAACTTCCGTCTACAGGTCTGTCAGGTGGGTGAATGCCGGTTCGGTCATCTTGTCGCGACCCCACTTCAGAAACAAGGAAGGCCGCGCCCGCGGGTCGATGTTCACCTTGTCGAGATTCCCGGCGACATGCGGTAACGCCATGAGTCGGGCGTCCATGACCCGGAACCAGAGGGGTGGAATCCAGGCGAAAACCAGCATCCCGAGATAGCCGTTCGGCAGGGACGGCAGGCCGTCATAATGTCGTAATGACTGGTAGCGGCGCAGTGGGTTGGCGTGATGGTCCGAGTGCCGCTCGAGGTGGAACAGCACGAGGTTGCTGAGCACGTGATTGCTGTTCCATGAGTGATGTGGCTGGCAGCGTTCGTAGCGTCCGTTCTCTTGCTTATTACGCAACAGCCCGTAGTGCTCGATGTAATTGGCAGTCGTCAGAAACAGATAAGCCACGAAGTGATGGATCAGCAGGTAGGGAATGGCAAGCAGCCCCACCCACGTCAGCAACAACAGGGCGACGCCGGCGCTGACGAGATAGGACTGCAGGATCGCGTTGCTGTAATGCCAGCGCGGCAGGTCGCGTTTCGCGAGCCGCCCCAGTTCGATTTCCCAGCCTCGCCGCAGCGCGCCCGGAATTTCGCGCAGGCCGAAGCGGTAGATACTCTCACCCATGCGCGCGCTGGCCGTGTCGTCGGGCGTCGAGACCCAGACGTGGTGTCCGCGATTGTGCTCGACGGTGAAGTGCCCGTAGGCCGGCACTCCGAGCGTCAGTCGGGACAGCAGGTTCTCGACCCGCGAGTTTCTGTGACCGAGTTCGTGGGCGGTATTGACCGCGAGTCCGCCGATCATTCCGGCATGGACGGCAAGCAGTATGAAAGCCCACCAGCTGAGTTCGCTCGTGCCGGCGTAGACGCCACAGCCAACGATGACAAGGAAGTGCAACGGGACCGTCAGCCAGGTAAGCCACCGGTAGTACCGGTCCGTCTCGAGTTGCATCAGGACTTCTTCCGGCGGGTTGTTACGGTCCTCGCCGACGAGATGATCGAGAATCGGCATCAGTCCGAAGTTGAAGACGAACGGTGCAAGAAACCAGAGTTCACTGCCGCCTGCGGCATGCATCGACATCGGCACAAGAGCCTGTAACGGGTAGAGCACGGACAGCCACCACCACCAGCGCTTATGGTCGACGTAATGAACGGCCTCACCGTTCGTGCTTGTACCTGTATAGCCTTTCATCGTCTTTGAATGTACCGAATTCGGTTTCAGTTTGAACCAATATTCGGTCCGAACCTGTCGGTAATTTATACAAAGTTATGACAGCTTTTGGAAACGAACACAAAAAAACCGCGTCAAATCATATTGATGGGGTCTTGGTACACAAATTGCTCTATATTGTTTGCTGGCAAAGGCTATGGGGGTTGGCATCCATGAATAGCTCCAGGCTGCTGGCGATTGCCGCGCTCGCGACATTGCTCGTCAGTTGTGGCAAGAAACACGAAGAAACCGGGGACGGATCAGGCACGGCTACTTTTCCCACGGCGGCTACGCTGGGCGACCAGGTCGTACGCACGGCAGCCGAGTATCTCGCCGCCGAGCCTTACGCGAGCGCCAGTCGCTCGCGAGGTGAACGACAAGCTGCGTTTTGCAAGGCCTGCCACAGTCTCGATGCGGGCGGGCCGAACATGGTCGGGCCGCCGCTTTTCGGGCTCTTTGGGTCGGAGGTCGGCACGCGCAGCGGTTTCGAGTACTCGCCCGTCATGCGCAATGCCGATTTTGTCTGGACGCCTGAGGCGCTCGATGCCTGGCTCGCGCAGCCGGGACGGTTTCTGCCAGGCAACCGGATGATGTTTGCCGGCGTGTTGAACAAGGAAGATCGGGAGGGCCTGATCGCCTACCTCCTCGAGAAGACGTCGGCGGTGGAGCAGGACTGACAAAGGGAATCGGACAGTATCATGGAAGCAAGTCAGGCAATCTCAGAACAACGGGCCGAGGTCGACCGGCGCTGCTTTTCCTGGCGTACCGTCGCCTTCGGTTTCCTTTTGTCGCGTCGGCACGAGCATCGGCGCGCAGCAGATGACGCGGTTATCTTCCTCGACTGGCACCATCCCTGGCTGTTTTTCCTGGCTGTCGGCATCATGTTGCTGTCATGTGCAGATGCATTCCTGACGCTGAAACTGCTCAATCTCGGCATGGTGGAAGCCAACCCGGTCATGAATGCGATTATGGCGCAGGGCACAGTGGCATTTACGGCGACCAAGCTGGCCATGACCGCCGTCGGTATATTCGTGCTGGTATTCCTGGCCAAGGCACGCTTTTTGAACCGGGTGCGGACCGGATTGTTCCTGACCACGTTCTTCTCGTTCTACGCCTGCCTCGTCTGCTACGAACTGGTCAGCCTGTTCCGCCTTTTATAGACACAAAGTCTTACACAAATCGGATTCCCTCCACGGGGCGCTTGGGCTACACTAGCGCCCCGTTTGCGGGCCCGGCTGAGACGGGTCTGCAAGACAGCCGTCCGGTACCTCTAAGCTGTTGAAATCATGAGTAATTCCATAAAGGAGCAACTCGCCTCTACGCCCTTGTTCGGGGGCAATGCGAGTGCCGTGGAAAAACTGTACGAACAGTATCTCGTGGACCCGGACTCGGTTGCCGCAGGTTGGCGTCAGTATTTCACCGATCTCGGCGACCCGGACAACGAGGTCCTGCACTCCAGGATTCGCGAGAACCTGCTGGCCGAGGCGGCCGAAGGCCGTCGTGGCGCGGCCGTCCGCGCCCGAGCGCGCCCCAAGCCTGCGACGTCGGGTGAAAAGCAGGCCGCGGTATCCCGCCTGATCCAGGTGTACAGCCTGCGTGGTCACCAGGTTGCCGACATCGACCCGCTGGGACTCATGGACCGACGCGTTCCCGGCGTTCTGAAACTCGACTACCTCGGGCTCACTGAGGCCGACATGGACACCGAGTTTTACACGGGCGGTCTGGCAGGCACCTCGGATGACCGGATGAAGCTGCGGGATGTCCTGGCGCTGTTGAAATCAATCTACTGCGGCAAGATTGGCGTCGAATTTGCGCACATTTCGAGGGCGCGCGAACGCTTGTGGCTTCGCCAGCGCTTCGAAGAGGGAGCGGTCACGGCGAACCTGACCGACGAAGAACGCATCTGGACGCTGCAGCAGTTGACGAGTGCCGAAGGCATCGAGCGCTACCTGCATACCCGTTACGTCGGCCAGAAGCGATTTTCCCTCGAGGGCGGGGAAAGCCTGATCCCGATGCTCGACGACATCATCCAGCAAGGTGGTGTCGGCGGCGTGCGCGAGATCGTCATCGGTATGGCCCATCGCGGTCGGATCAACGTACTTGTCAATGTGCTTGGCAAGAATCCCGAGGAACTGTTCGAGGAATTCGAAGGTAACTACGACCTCGACGAACTGCGTGGTTCCGGCGACGTCAAGTACCACAAGGGATACTCGGCCGACATGAAAACGCCGGGTGGTAATGTGCACATTGCCCTCGCGTTCAATCCGTCGCACCTCGAGATCGTGAATCCGGTAGTTGAGGGTTCGGTCCGCGCCCGCCAGCAGCGTCGCGGGGATATCGAACGCCACGAGGTCCTGCCGGTTCTGATTCACGGTGACGCCGCGTTCGCAGGGCAGGGCGTCGTGACCGAGACCTTCCAGATGTCGCAGACCAACGGCTTTCGAACCGGTGGCACCTTGCATATCGTGGTCAACAACCAGATCGGCTTTACCACGAGTCGTCCGTCGGACGCACGCTCGACAGACTACTGTTCGGACGTCGCGAAGATGATCGAGGCCCCGATCTTCCATGTAAACGGTGACGACCCTGAGGCGGCGCTGTTCGTCACGAGACTGGCGCTGCAGTATCGCCAGAAATTCAAGAAGGACGTGGTCATCGACCTCGTCTGTTACCGCCGACACGGCCACAACGAGGCTGACGAGCCGTCGGCCACTCAACCGATCATGTACAGCCGTATCAAGGGCCACAAGACGACCCGCCAGCTCTACGCCGAGAAACTCGAGCGCGCCGGCGTCATCGAGGCGACGACCGCGGCCGGCATGCAGGACAGCTATCGCGATCGGCTCGACCGCGGTGAACCCGTGCCGCGCTCCAGCCTGGGCTTGATTGGCGATGAGTACACGGTCGACTGGACGCCGTATCTGAATACCGAATGGGACGAGCCTGCGGACACGACGATCAGTCCGGCGACGGCGGCCAAGCTCGGCGACGTCATTACGAGTTATCCGCCCGACGTGCAGCCACACGGGCGCGTAAAGCGGATCATGGACGACCGCGCAAAGATGGCCCGGGGTGAAAGAGACATGGACTGGGGCTTCGCCGAGACCATGGCCTATGCCTCACTTCTGGTCCAAGGACACGAAGTGCGACTCGTCGGCCAGGACAGCGGTCGCGGCACGTTTTTCCATCGCCACGCCGTCCTCCACAACCAGATCAACAACCGGGAGTACATTCCGCTCGAGAACATCGTCGACCGCAGGAACGCGTTCCGGGTCATAGATTCCTTCCTGTCCGAAGAAGCCGTGCTCGGTTTCGAGTACGGGTACGCGAGCACCTCGCCGGACACGCTGGTGATCTGGGAGGGGCAGTTCGGTGATTTCGCGAACGGGGCACAGGTGGTCATAGACCAGTTCATCAGTTCCGGAGAAGCGAAGTGGGGACGACTGTGCGGACTTACGATGTTTTTGCCGCATGGTTACGAGGGCCAGGGTCCCGAACACTCGTCGGCACGACTCGAGCGCTTCCTGCAAATGTGCGCCGAACACAATATGCAGGTTTGTGTACCGTCGACGCCCGCACAGATGTTTCACATGCTGAGGCGCCAACACGTTCGCAACTTCAGGAAGCCGCTGATCGTCATGACACCCAAGAGCCTCCTGCGACACAAGATGTCGGTGTCGCCGCTGTCCGAACTCTCGACGGGCCGCTTCGAACTGATCATTCCCGAGGTCGAGTCGATTACACCCAAAGCCACGCGCCGTGTCGTTTTCTGCAGTGGCAAGGTCTATTACGATTTGCTCGAGGCGCGCGAGGTACACGGCATAATGGACATTGCGATCATTCGCATCGAGCAGCTGTACCCGTTCCCGATCGCCGAATACGCCGGGATCATCAACGAGTACGGTCATGTGAGCGAGATCATCTGGTGCCAGGAAGAGCCGCTCAACCAGGGAGCGTGGTACCAGATCAAGCATCGGCTCCAGGAGCCGCTCGAGCCCCATCAACAGCTTTATTACGCAGGTCGTCCGGGCGCAGCCGCGCCGGCGTCCGGCGTCTTCAAGGTCCACCTGCAGCAGCAGCAGGCGCTGGTCGAGGCCGCACTCGATATCAACACCGAGGCGCGCAAAGTCCGCAAGCCTGAAAGGACGAAACGGAAGTAATAAATGAGCATTGAGATAAAGGTTCCGCCGTTACCCGAATCGGTCAGTGACGCAACGCTTGTCGCGTGGCACAAGAACGTCGGCGAGGGTGTCGCTCGCGACGAAAACCTCGTCGACCTGGAAACGGACAAGGTTGTTCTGGAGGTGCCGGCGCCGGCTGCCGGGACCCTCGCGAAGATCATCGTCGAAGACGGGGCAACCGTGGTCGCCGGTGATGTTCTGGCAATCCTCGAGGAAGACGAGGTTGCAGCGGTCACACCTGTCGCCGAGGAGAAGCCTGCAAAGAAGGCAGCACCTGCGCCCAAACAGTCGCAGGGCCCGGTCAAGACGAGCCCCGCCGTGCGTCGCTTGCTGGAGGAACATGACCTCGACGCGACCATGGTTTCCGGCACCGGAAAAGACGGACGCGTTACGAAAGCAGATGTCATGGCTTTTCTGCAGGCCGAGGGCGGCAGCGAAGTGACGCCCGGTGATCCAACTCCGGAGTCCGGTAGCGAGGTGCTGATGCCCGGATTCGTACGCGAGGAGAAACGCGTACCGATGACGCGCCTGCGCGCACGCATTGCCGAACGGCTCGTCGCAGCACAGCAGACGGCGGCGATGCTGACGACGTTCAACGAGGTCGACCTGACCGCGGTCATGGCAATGCGTAAACGCTATCGCGATGAGTTCGAGAAGAAGCATGGCGTCCGCCTGGGTTTCATGTCGTTTTTTGCCAGGGCATCCGTTGAGGCGCTCAAGAAGTTCCCGGTCATCAACGCATCGGTCGAGGGAACTGACATCGTCTATCACAACTACTACGACCTCGGCATCGCGGTGTCGAGCGATCGTGGCCTGATGGTGCCGGTCGTGCGTGACGTCGACCAGATGAGTTTCGCCGAATTCGAGGCAACCCTGGGTCAACTTGCCGGCAAGGCGCAGGACGGCACGATCGCGATGGAGGACCTGACCGGCGGTACGTTCACGATCACGAATGGCGGCATCTTCGGTTCGATGATGTCGACGCCGATCCTCAATCAGCCACAGAGTGCGATCCTTGGCATGCATGCAATCCAGCAGCGCCCAATGGTCGTGGACGGCGAGATCAAGGCGCGTCCTATGATGTATCTTGCGCTCACCTACGACCACCGCATCATCGACGGCAAGGAAGCGGTGCAGTTCCTCATTTCGATCAAGGAACAGCTCGAGGACCCGTCACGGCTGTTGTTACAGGTCTAGCTTTTCAGGAATTCGACAAATGAGCAGGAAGTTCGACGTAGTAGTTATCGGGGCTGGTCCCGCCGGTTACATCGCGGCCATTCGCGCCGCCCAGAACGGCAAGACCGTAGCCTGCATTGACGAATGGAAGAACAGGGACGGTAAGAATGCTTTTGGTGGCACGTGCCTCAATGCCGGCTGCATTCCATCCAAGGCATTGCTCGAATCAACGGAGTTATACCACCGGGCATCGCATGAGTTTAAGAAGCACGGCATCAACACCGGCGGCGTCGAGATGGACATCGCCGCGATGCAGAAGCGCCGCGCAGGCATCGTTCGACAGCTGACCGGCGGTATTGCCGGCCTGTTCAAGGCTGCCGGCGTCGAGGGGCTGGCCGGTCACGGCAGGTTGCTCAAGGGCAAACAGGTCGAGTTCACGCCGGTCACAGGCGACAAGCAGGTTATTGCTGCCGACCATGTCATCCTGGCGTCCGGCTCGGAACCAATCGAGCTGCCGATCGCGAAATTCGACGGCGAGAGCATTATCGATTCCTGGGACACGCTCGAACTCGATGCCGTACCGGAGACGCTTGGCGTCGTCGGCGCCGGGGTAATCGGGCTGGAACTTGGCAGCGTCTGGGCGAGACTTGGTGCAAAGGTCACGATCCTCGAGGCGATGGAAGACTTCCTGTTCATGGCCGATCGTGACGTCGCCAAAGTTGCTGCGACTGAATTCAAGAAGCAGGGGCTCGACATCAAGCTGGGTGCAATGGTTGGCAAGGCGACCGCCGGCAAGAAAGGCGTCGAGGTCGAGTACGAGGACAAGACCGGCGCGCAGAAACTCAGCGTGCAGAAACTGGTCGTGGCCGTAGGGCGCCGGCCGGTAACACGAGGTCTGTTCGCCGACGATGCCGGAATCCAGCTGGACCAACACGGTTTCATTGTCGTTGACGACGAGTGCCGCACGCGCGTCAAGGGTGTCTATGCCATCGGTGATTGTGTCCGCGGACCGATGCTCGCGCACAAGGGCGCGGAAGAAGGCGTGATGGTTGCGGACCTGATTGCCGGCGAGATTGCCGAGATGAACTACGACATCATTCCGTCAGTGCTGTACACGAATCCCGAGATCGCCTGGGCCGGCAAGACCGAGTCCGAGGTGAAAGAAAGCGGACGCTCCTACAAGACGGGGCAGTTCCCGTTCATGGCGAGCGGTCGTGCCAAAGCGATGGAACAGACGGCGGGTTTCGTGAAGATCATCTCTTCAAAAGACGATGACGAAGTGCTTGGCGTGCACATCGTCGGCCCGATGGCCGGCGAGCTCATTTCCGAGGCCGTACTCGCACTCGAGTTCAACGCGTCGACCGAGGACATCCAGCGCACGATTCACGCCCACCCGTCTCTGGCGGAGGCGGTTCACGAAGCTGCACTTGCCGTTGACGGCAAGGCGCTCAACTTCCCGAACAAGAAATAGGGTACCGGACACCCTATTTCTGAAGACAGAACAACTGCCTACGGCGAGACTCGTGGAAATAGGGTGTCCGGTACCTTAGTTCAAATAGGGTGTCCGGTACCTTAGTTCTCCCAGAAATCGGCATTCTTGATGCCGAGCTTCCGTGGGTCGAACGTGTACGTTTCTGCCCCGGCATTGCGCTGCTCTTCGTAGTCTTTCAGCGCCTTGATGGCGGGCTGGCCCATGAAGTAGAGCAGCAGGATGCCGACGATATTCAGCCCGGCCATGACGCCGAGGCCGATGTCACCCAGGCCCCATGCAAGGTCTGCCGTGCGGACCGTGCCGTAGAAGACGGAGCCCAGCAGGACCAGCTTGATGATCGTCAGTTCACCAGGGAAGCGGAACGAACGCCGGATATAGGCTACGTTCGTTTCGGCAATGTAGTAGTACGCAAGCAGTGTCGTGAATGCGAAGAAGAACAGGGCGACTGCTACGAACACCGTCCCGAACCCACCTAGCACGCTCTCGAGCGCGAGCTGCGTAAATGCAGGACTGTTTGCCTGGATAGTCGTCGGGAGCACGCCGCCGCTCACGCCGGAGGCGAGATCGGCAACGTAATACTGATTGGTGATCAGGATCATGAAGGCCGTTGCCGAGCAAACGAACAGGGTATCGATGTAGACCGAGAACGCCTGCACGAGTCCCTGCTGTGCCGGGTGCTGCACTTCGGCCGCGGATGCAGCGTGAGGCCCCGAGCCCTGGCCGGCCTCGTTCGAGTACACGCCGCGTTTCACACCCCAGCCAATCGCGGCGCCAAAGCCCGCCATCGGTGTGAACGCGTCGGAGAAGATCAGAGTGATGATGCCTGGCAATGCGTCAAAGTGATAAATGATGATGCCGACGGACATGACGATATAGCCGAGCGCCATGACGGGCACGACAATTTGCGTGAAGTGCGCGATGCGTTTAACGCCACCGAAGATGATGATGCCGAGCACGATCACAACGAAACTCGCGGTGATCAGCTTGGTCGTGCTGACATTGCCAATGGCGGTCTCAATCGTTGCGCCGCCGCCCAAAGCGAGCTCTACGGCTGCGCCGATGGCGTTGGATTGAACCGTTGGCAGGAGCACACCGACGGCGACAATCGTAGAAAGCGCGAAGAGCCACGCATACCATTTTTGGCCAAGTGCTTTTTCGAAGTAGTAGGCAGGTCCGCCGCGGAACTGGCCTTCGTCTTCTTCTTTGTATATCTGGCCCAGCGTCGACTCGACATACGCAGTCGAAGCACCAAGAAATGCGACCACCCACATCCAGAACACGGCGCCCGGGCCGCCGATGCCAATGGCGGCGGCAACGCCTGCTATGTTGCCGGTGCCAACGCGACCGGACAACGACACGGCGAGAGCCTGGAACGAGGAGATGCCGCGCTCGGATTCCTTGCTCGAAAACAACAAGCGCCACATCTCGCGAAACATACGCACCTGTACGAAGCGCGTCATGATGGAGAAGAAAAGCCCGGTTCCGAGCAACAGGTAGACCAGCGCCGGCTCCCACATGAGACCGCTGATCTGACTGACGATTTCCTGCATGCCGACCCCCTCTTGTTGTTCGTTTCCGGCAGCTCGCAGGATGGTACCGCATATGGGGATAGTGCGTATGTCTTTCAAGCTGCCGCGACGCGAAAATTCAGGCTATAGTGGGATGCAGTTCAATGCGTGGGAGACGACTATGACCTGGTGGGGCTGGATGGTTCTGGGCGCAGTGTTGCTGGGAGCAGAGCTCTTCGCGATCGACGCGCAGTTTTACCTCGTGTTTCTCGGCTTGTCAGCAGCACTGGTCGGACTCGGAAGTCTGCTCGGCATCGAAATGGCCGAGTGGGTCCAGTGGACCGCGTTCGCGGTTCTGTCGCTGATTTCATTTGTTACGTTCCGCAAGACTCTGTACGACAGAATTCGTGGCGGGATGGTCGGCTTCAAGGAAACCTTGTCCGGCAACATCGTGCACATTCCAGACGATCTCGCGGCCGGTGCGGAAACGCGCACCGAGTTCCGTGGTACCAAGTGGACCGTCAGGAATGTTGGTGTTAACACGATAAGTGGCGGGTCGACCGCGAAGGTGGTCAAGTCGGAAGGACTCACTCTGCACGTCGAAGCCGAGTAACAGCACCAAGGGAGATTGACCATGGCAGGATTTGACTCACTGATCGTTGCACTCGGTATCGTCTTTGTTGCGATCATCATTCTCATCAAGACGGCTATCGTCGTGCCGCAGCAGAATGCCTTCGTTGTCGAGCGTCTCGGCAAGTACGCCAAGACTCTCAACGCAGGCTTCCACATCCTGATACCGTTTATCGAGAAGGTCGCTTACAAGCACACGCTGAAAGAGCAGGCGGCCGACATCGCCGAACAGATCTGTATCACCAAGGACAACGTCCAGGTGGGTGTTGACGGCGTGCTTTACATGCAGGTGCTGGACCCGGGACGCGCGTCCTACGGCATTGGTAATTACATGTTCGCTATCTCACAGCTCGCGCAGACGACGTTGCGTTCCGAAATCGGCAAGATTGACCTCGACCGCACGTTCGAGGAGCGTGGCACGATCAACCAGAATGTCGTCGCCGAGCTCGACAAAGCGTCGGATCCCTGGGGCGTCAAGGTTCTGCGTTACGAGATCAAGAACATCAACCCGCCACAGGACGTACTCGGCGCGATGGAGAAACAGATGCGGGCCGAGCGTGAGAAACGCGCGGTGATCCTGCACTCCGAAGGTGAACGTGACGCCAAGATCAACCAGGCCGAAGGTGAGAAGCAGCGCGTCATCAAGGAATCGGAAGCTGTCAAGCAGCAGCAGATCAACGAAGCTCAGGGTGAGGCTGAGGCCATTCTCGCAGTCGCAGCCGCGACGGCGGAAGGTCTGCGCCGCGTGGCGAATGCCGTCATCGACGACGGAGGTTCCGAAGCGATGCAGCTGCGCATCGCCGAGCAATACATCACGGAGTTCGGCAACCTGGCGAAGACGGGCAACACCTACGTCGTGCCGGCCAACCTCGGTGACCTGACGTCCATGATGGCACTGGCCACTGACATCGCGAAACGGAAGATCACAGGTCGCAGCGACTCACCACCACCTGTAACGGCTGCTGAATGACGTAAATCCGGTACGCCAAGAGGCGCAGAACACTCCTGAATCCATAGCCGCCGTGTGAGGGAGTGTTCTGCGCCTCTTTTTGTTCTGGTTTGGTCAGGCCTTGCGCCTGACAGATACCACGTTTGGGAGTTGCTCCAGCTTTGAGATGATCGCACTGAGCGTTGGCAGGTCCCTGACCTCGATGCTTAGTTCAGCCACCACCTGCATGGACTTCTTGTCCGTGTGGCTCGTGAGATCCATGACATTGGCATCGTCATCGGCCAGGACGGCCGTGATGTCGCGAATGAGTCCGCTGCGATCGAATGCATGCAGGCTCAGGTCGACGGGGTAGGCCGCCGTCTCCGATTCTCCCCAGTTGATCTCCAGAACGCGCTCGGGATTGCGCTGGTTCAGCCCCAGGAAGTTGCCGCAGTCCTGGCGATGAATGGTGACGCCGCGGCCCTGGGTGATGTAGCCCACGATAGGTTCCGGCGGCACCGGTCGGCAGCAGCGTGCGAAATTGCAGAGCAGGTCGCCGACGCCGGTGACACCGGCCGATCCTGTTTCACCCTGCTTACGGGGTTTGCGGCGCGGCCGAACGCGTTCCGGAAGTTCGGTGCCGCGCATATTCTGCAGCGCAGTCGGAATCGACGCTGACGTGATGTCCCCGGCGCCGAGCGCCACACAGAGCGTCTCGGTATCTTTGAATTTGAGCTGCCGGGCGATGTCATCCGTCGGCACATCCCGCACGTTAAGACGAGCGAGTTCCCGGTCGAGGACGTCACGCCCCTGGCGCAGGTGTTGGTCCCGGTCCTGGTGCCGGAACCAGTTGCGGACCTTGGCCCGGGCTCGTATCCCTGCCAGGTAGCCGAGCTTCGGGCTCAGCCAGTCACGGCTTGGCTGTGGCTGACTGCCGGTGATGATCTCGACGTGGTCCCCGTTACTGAGCACGTACGTCAGGGGCACGATACGGCCGTTGACCTTGGCGCCGCGGCAACGGTGCCCGACTTGCGTGTGCACGTGGTAAGCGAAGTCGAGTGGCGTCGCGTTGGCGCACAGTTCCACCACGTCGCCTTTCGGACTGATTGCGTAAACGCGATCTTCAAAGAAATCGTCGCGAATCTGGTCAAGGAGGTCGGCCCCGTCGTCCGCGGGTTCGAGTAACTGGCGCAGGAAGTGAATCTTCTGGTCGAACGCCGCCGGTGTACGACCGCCCTCTTTGTAGCGCCAGTGCGCGGCGACACCGAGTTCCGCGTGGCGGTGCATTTCATGGGTACGAATCTGGATCTCCACGGTCTTGCCTTCCGGACCGGCAACGGCCGTGTGCAGTGACTGGTAGTCATTCTCCTTGGGGTTCGCTATGTAATCGTCGAATTCGCCGGGGATGTAAGACCAGAGGTTGTGTACGACGCCGAGCGCCGCATAGCAGTCGCCGACAGTGTCTACGAGGAGGCGCACGGCGCGAATGTCATAGAGCGCTTCGATGCCGCGGTCCTTGCGCTGCATTTTGCGGAAGATACTGTAGATATGCTTGGGTCGACCCGAGATTTCCGCCTCGATGCCTTCCTTTTCGAGCGCTTTCTGCAGGACCGACTGGAAGCCCTCGATAAAACCAACGCGCTCGGTGCGCTTTTCCCTCAGGTTGCGGGCAATCTCCGCATAGGTGTCGGGCTCCAGGTAGCGAAAGGCGAGGTCTTCGAGCTCCCACTTGAGTTGCCAGATGCCGAGTCGATTCGCGAGCGGTGCGTAGATCTCACGCGCCTCCTGGGCGAGCGCCTGGCGCTCGGCTTCGGGCGCCTGTTTTGCCTGGCGCAACCGATACACCTGCTCGGCTATCCGTACAAGCACGAGCCGCACGTCCGAGACAACCGCCAGCAGCATCTTGCGAAGCGCCTCCGATTGCTTGTCGGCGAGTGCGTCACCTGGTTGCCAGTGGCTCGGAAGCGAAAACTGGTCGAGTTGTGCCAACCCTAGACACAATCGAGGAATATCTTTTAACTCATTATTTTGAAACGAGTTTGAGGCTAACATTCCGTCGCGATATGCGGGGTACGCGTGTACAGCTGCGAGAATACGATCCGGCAGGCCAAGTGGTTCCACAATCTGGGCAACCGCGCGCCCTTCGGCAATGCACTCGGCCAGGCCTGTTTTTTCAGGCAATGCGTCGAGAAATTCGCGAACGGCGACCACGATAGCGGCCGGCTGCGTATTTTCAGCGCTGGGAGCAGACATTGATAAGCCTTACGTCGAGTGCCGTTGCGGGAAATACCCGTTATCATACGCGCAGTTTCCGCCGGTCAGGCAGACTGGCCTCGGACTTGGGCACCTTATAAGCAGGACACCATGGCAGGACATAGTAAGTGGGCGAATATCCAGCACCGCAAGGGTGCCCAGGATAAGAAGCGCGGCAAGCTGTTTACCAAGCTGATCCGCGAGATCACGGTGGCGGCGAAAATGGGGGGAGGCGATCTCGACGCCAACCCGCGTCTGCGGCTGGCCGTCGACAAGGCGAAGAGCCAGTCGATGCCGAAGGACAACATCGAGCGCGCCATCAAGCGCGGCGCCGGAGAGTCGGACGGCGACGACTTTTTCGAGATTCGTTATGAAGGCTACGGACCCGGCGGCACCGCGGTCATGGTCGACTGCCTGACGGACAATCGCAATCGTACCGTGGCTGAAATCCGGCATGCATTCACCAAGTTCGGCGGTAATCTCGGTGCCGATGGTTCGGTCAACTACCTCTTCAACAAGGTCGGCCAGATTCTCTACCCGTCGGGTGCCGACGAAGAGACGGTCATGGAGGCGGCCATCGAAGCGGGCGCCGAGGACGTGCTCGTGGATGACGACGGATCGATTGAAGTGCTTACGGCGCCTGATGACTTCGAACAGGTGCGCGACGCGATGCTCGGAGCCGGGCTCGAGTCGGAATCCGCGCAGGTGACGATGCGGGCGTCGACCAATGCCGATCTCGGCGTCAAGGAAGCCGGTTCGATGATCAAGCTGCTCGAAATGCTCGAGGACCTGGACGACGTCCAGGAAGTCTATTCCAACGCTGACATCAGCGAAGACGTATTGGCACAGGTTTGAAAACAGAGTCCAAACGTATTCTCGGTATCGATCCAGGCTCGCGTCTGACCGGGTTTGCCGTCCTCGATTTTCAGGGGGATGCGCCGACGTATGTGACGAGCGGCACAGTGAAGAGCCTCGATGGCGGTTTTGCGGACCGGCTGCGGCAGATCTTTGACATGGTTGGGGAAATTGTGGCCGAGTACCGGCCCGACGTCGTTGCGATCGAGAGCGTCTTCATGCACAAGAACGCCAGCAGCGCGCTGAAACTGGGTCATGCCCGTGCGGCGGCGCTGTGTGCGACCTTCGGACATGGTGTCGAGGTCTTTGAATACGCGCCCCGGGAGATCAAGCAGGCTGTCGTTGGCACCGGGTCGGCCACGAAGGAGCAGGTGCAACACATGGTCGTGTCACTCCTCAACCTGGACGGTACGCCTGCACCCGACGCCGCGGACGCGCTGGCCGCGGCACTGTGCCATGGCCATCAGCATCGCCTGCACATGCAACTCGGCACCGGCAAGCGAATTGCGGGGCTGCGATGATCGCCACTTTACACGGACGCCTTGCCGCGAAACACGCGCCTCATATCGTCATTGAATGCAGTGGCGTCGGCTATGAGGTCGAAACGCCGATGTCGACGTTTCTCGAACTGCCCGAGTTAGGCGCCGACATCTTCCTGCATACACACCTGCTGGTCCGGGAAGACGCGCATATCCTCTACGGTTTTGCGACTACCGATGAACGTGCCCTGTTTCGTACCTTGCTCAAGGTGAATCGAGTCGGCGCCAGGATGGCACTCGGCATACTATCTTCCATGACAGAGAACGATTTTCGACGTTGCGTCGAGTACGAAGACGCGGCGACGCTATCGAAGGTCCCGGGTATCGGCAAGAAGACGGCCGAACGCCTGATCATGGAGATGCGTGACAAGATTGAGGGTATCGGCGTGCCCTCGCTATCTGGCACAAAGGTAGCAGCAGACATGAGTCCGCGCGCCGAAGCTTTCGGTGCGCTGGTTACGCTCGGCTATAAACCCAACGAGGTCAACAAGCTGTTCGGCAAGCTCGACATCGAGGGTCTGTCCGCTGAAGACATTATCCGGCTGGCACTGAAACAGGTGGCGGCGTAATGACGAATGTCGAGCACGACCGGCTAACGGCTGCAGAGCCCGTGGCTGACGACACGGCCTTCGACCGCGCGATTCGGCCCAAGCAACTCGCCGACTATCACGGCCAGCCGACGGTCAGCGCCCAGATGGCAGTTTTTATCGAGGCGGCGCGGCGCCGCGAGGAGGCGCTCGATCACCTGCTGATCTTCGGACCGCCGGGACTCGGCAAGACGACGCTGGCACACATCGTCGCCAATGAAATGGGCGTCAACCTGCGCCACACCTCGGGCCCCGTGCTGGAACGGCCCGGTGACCTGGCGGCCATCCTGACCAATCTGGAGCCGAACGACGTCCTGTTTGTCGACGAGATACACCGGCTTAGTCCGGTTGTGGAAGAAGTGCTGTACCCGGCCATGGAGGATTTCCAACTCGACATCATGATCGGGGAAGGGCCGGCAGCCCGCTCCATCAAGCTCGATTTGCCGCCGTTCACACTGGTGGGTGCGACGACGCGTGCCGGACTGCTTACATCGCCGCTGCGTGATCGCTTCGGCATCGTACAACGGCTGGAGTTCTATGCGACCGTTGATCTGGAGGGCATCGTGCGACGATCCGCCGGGATCCTGAATCTGCCTGTAGAGGACGAGGGTGCAGCCGCGATCGCGGTGCGCTCACGCGGCACGCCTCGCATCGCCAATCGACTGTTGCGACGCGTTCGGGACTTCGCGGAGGTCAAGGGCGATGGCGTCGTTACCGGTGATGTGGCCGGGCATGCAATGGACGTACTGCAGGTTGATCCTCACGGATTTGATGCGATGGACCGCCGCTTGCTGAAGACGATCATCGACAAGTTCGACGGTGGCCCCGTGGGTATCGAGAGCCTGGCCGCGGCCATCGGCGAGGAACGTGGCACGATCGAGGATGTGCTCGAGCCGTACCTGATCCAGCAGGGTTTCATGATGCGCACAGCGCGGGGGCGCGTGGCAACGAAGAATGCCTACCTGCATTTCGGGCTGCAGGCGCCGCAAGCACCCGGCACGGGGAAGCTGCCGTTCGACGGTGAGTGAGATGGCGGCCAGACCCTTCGAGTTGCCGGTGCGCGTTTATTACGAAGACACGGATGCGCAGGGTGTCGTGTATTACGCGAACTATTTTCGCTTTCTCGAGCGCGCCCGAACCGAGTGGCTGCGTTCTCTCGGCATAGACATGGTGCACCTGCAGGACGCGGAGAGGCGCATCTTCGTCGTGGCGGAGGTCAATGTGAAGTTCCATGCTCCGGCAAGGCTCAACGAGGACCTCGTCGTCACGGCCGCGCTGGTCGAAAAGACGCGCGTGTCTTTCGATATCGATCAGAGGATTTTCAGACAGAGCACGGACGGCGACCTGTTGATCAGCGGCATTATCAAAGCGGCGTTTCTCGACGCCGATTCAATGCGGCCGAAGCGACTGCCGCCGTCTTTATTCGAGGAAATGACAAAATGAGTGCAGATATGTCCGTCATGGGCCTGTTGTTGGGCGCCAGCATTCCGGTGCAGATCGTCATGCTGCTGCTCGTCGGGGCGTCGCTGGTATCGTGGAGCATCATCTTCACGAAGCGCCGCCTGATCCGACGCACCAAGGACGCGTCCGATGAGTTTGAAGCAGCGTTCTGGTCAGGCGGGGACCTCAACACCCTGTTCCAGAGCGCTTCACGCGCCAAGGGCGGCAGCATCGGCATGGCCAGTATCTTCGAGGCCGGTTTTCGCGAGTTCAATCGCGCCATCCAGGCGGGTGGTCACACGCCCGAAAAGATCATCGAGGAAAGCAGGCGCGGCATGCGGGTAGCCCAGATGCGGGAGGTCGACCGGCTCGAGCAAAACCTCGCGATGCTCGCGACGATTGGCTCGACGAGCCCGTATGTTGGCCTGTTCGGTACGGTCTGGGGAATCATGGTCGCCTTCATGGAGATCGGTAACCAGCAGACGGCGACGCTGGCCGTTGTCGCGCCGCATATCTCCGAGGCGTTGATCGCGACAGCCATGGGTCTCTTCGCCGCGATCCCGGCAGTCATCGCCTATAACCGCTACGCCGACAAGGTCGTGAGACTCGAGTATCGCTACGACGGCTTCTCCGAGGAGTTCTCGAGCATCCTGCAACGCCACGCCCGGTCGAAGCAGGGAGGCTGACATGGCAACGCCTTTTCAGAAGCGCAAGCTCATGGGCGAGATCAATGTCGTGCCCATGATCGACATCATGCTGGTGCTGCTGGTCGTATTCATGGTCACGGCGCCGCTGCTGACCCAGGGCATCGAGGTGGACCTGCCGAAGGCGAATGCGGCGCCAATCGAATCCGTTCCCGACCACGAGCCCCTGGTCCTGAGCGTCGACGCCGCGGGAAATCTCTATATCAACGCGGGTGACGACGAAGACAAGCCGTCGTCGGGCCAGAAGATCGTGACGATCGTCAGTGCCGTGCTCGGCGCCAAACCCGAGACGCCGGTGTTCGTCAAAGCGGACCGGGCAGTACCTTATGGCAATGTTGTCGGAGCGATGGTCATCCTGCAGCAAGCCGGGGCGCAGAACATCGGTTTCGTCACGGATCCGCTGGATACGTACCCCATTCCGGAGTAGCGCGCCGCGTGAGCCGCAACAGCTTAAACATCGGGCCGGTCGGATTGTCGGTCCTGCTGCACGTAGTCATTTTCGCCTCGATGATCGTGGCGGTCGATTATGCGCGCCCGACGCCGTTTACGCCGCTCGTGGTGCAGGCTACGCTCGTCCCCGAGGCGCCGGAGCGGGCAGCACCGCCGCCGAGGGTTGAGCCCGAGCCGGAGCCTGTCATAGAGGAGCCCGAGCCCGACAACAGCGAAGAACTGCGCCGCCAGGCCGAGGAAGAAAAGCGTCGCCTGGATGCGCTGTTGGAACAGAAACGCCTCGACGAACTCAAACGTCAGGAAGAAGCCGAAAGAAAGCGCAAGGAACGCGAGGAGGCCGAGCGCAAGAAAGCGGAGGAAGAGGAAAAGGAACGGCAGCGCCGGGAAGCCGAGCGCAAGCGCCAGGAAGACATCGAGCGCCAGCGTCAGGAGAATGAACGCCTGCGACGCGAGATGGAAGAGGAAGAACGGCAAGCGGAGATCGATGCCGAGGCGCGGCGTCTGGCGGCGGAAAACTCGCCGGAAATGGCTGTCTACCAGAACATGATCGCGCAGAAAATTCAGCGCAGCTGGGCGATGCCGGCGAGCGCAACCGAAGACACCGTGTGTGTCGTCCGGGTTAGTCAGACACGCACGGGCGATGTAATCGACGCCAATATCGTCAGCTGTAACGGTGACGAAGCTTTGCGTCGATCAGTCCTGGCGGCGGTGAACAAGGCATCACCGTTGCCTGAACCACCGAATCCGGATTTGTTCCGGGCCGAATTGAGGATAACCTTGCGGCCTGATCTATAGAGCGAGAGACAGAATTGAACGTGAGAAAACTGATTGTATGGCTGGTTCTGCTGACACCGGCGTTCGCCAGCGCCCAGGTGCTCGACATCGAGGTTACGGGCATCGCGCAACCGACACCGGTCGCGATCGTCCCGTTCGGCTGGGAAGGGAGCGGGCAGGCAGCGCCCATGAACATTTCGACCGTGATCACGGCGGACCTGAGGCGCAGCGGCCGTTTCGATCCCGTGTCCGAGGAGCGCATGCTGCAGAAGCCGACGGATGGCGAGGATGTCGACTTCCAGGACTGGGGATTCGTGGGCGTGGAAGCTGTCGTCGTCGGGAAGGTAATCCAGACCGCGGACAACCAGTTCACGCTGCAATTCCAGTTGTTCGATGTTGTCGGTCGCCGGCAACTGCTTGGCTACCGGATGCCGCGCGTAACGCGGGCGATGATGCGCGGCGCCGCGCATCGGGCGGCGGACATGATTTACGAGAAGCTGACCGGCATCCAGGGCGTTTTCAGCACGCAGGTGGCCTACGTAACGGCCAAACAGCAGGGCGATGGCCTCCTGTATTCACTGGTGGTTGCGGACCATGACGGGTTCAACCAGCACACGATCATGGAGAGTACCGATCCGATCATGTCGCCGGCCTGGTCGCCCGACAGCCGGCAGTTGGCCTACGTCTCGTTCGAGGGTGACAGGTCGTCGATCTGGGTCCAGACACTGCGCACCGGAAATCGCTTCAGGGTTTCATCGAAACCCGGGATCAATGGCGCGCCGTCGTTCTCGCCGGACGGTCGCCTACTGGTCATCACGCTCGGTGGCGTGGACGGAAACCCGGACATCTTCGTCCTCGACATCAACGCGCGCACGACCACACGGCTCACGACCCATCGTGCGATCGACACGGAAGGCTCGTGGTCGCCGGACGGCAGGCATATCTACTTCACCTCCGACAGGAGTGGCGGTCCGCAGATCTATCGAGTGCCGGTTACGGGCGGAACGCCCGAGCGCGTGACCTTCGAGGGGAGTTATAATGCCCGGCCACGGCTGTCTCCCGACGGCAAAAAGCTCGCGGTCGTGCACAATGACCGCGGCAATTTCCGCATTGCCGTGATGGACCTGGAGCGCAAGGACCTGCTGGTGCTGTCGCGTGGCCGCCAGGACGAAAGTCCGAGCTTTGCACCGAACAGCGACAGCCTGATCTACGCGACGCGCCAGGGCCGGGATGGTGTGCTGGAGACCGTGTCCGCGGATGGACTGATCCGGCAAAAGATGGCGGCCCGTGCCGGGGGAGACGTACGCGAGCCGGTGTGGTCACCGTTCCCGCGTTTTTAATACATTGCATTAAAAAAGATTGTTAAACTTCTGAATTACTTCGCTTGAATGGCATAAAGGGCAAAACCATGTCGAACCTCAAACTTGTTTCTTTCGCGGCACTTGTACTCCTGCTGGCCGGTTGTTCGCAGAATACGCTGCCTGACCCCGATCCGACTGACACGACCTACGGCGCCGATGACTCCATGACCGGCACGAGTGGCATGGATGGCACGGACCCGTTTGGCGGTGAAGAATTCGGTGACGACCTGACAGCCGGTGAACTCGGTATGGTCATCTATTTCGAGTTCGATTCGTCGGAGATTCGTGCCGAGGACCAGGACCTGGTTGCGCGGCACGCGATGCAGCTCGGCAACAGCCCGGGAGCCCGGGTGCGCCTCGAGGGCCACGCGGATGAGCGCGGATCCCGTGAGTACAACATTGGCCTCGGCGAGCGCCGCGCTCAGGCAGTGCGCCGCATACTGATGATCCAGGGGATTCCGTCCGACCAGATTTCGACGGTCAGCTTCGGTGAGGAGCGCCCGGTGGCGTTCGGGAGTTCCGAGAGCGACTACGCGCAGAATCGCCGCGTGGAGTTCAAGTACACGAATTGAGACATGGTCAGAATCAGACATTGGGTACTGGTATTGCCGGCTCTGGCGCTGGGCGGTTGCCAGCTGTTGCAGCCGGCCGGTGAGGACCCCGTACTCGTCAAGCTGAATGAGCTCGAGCGTCGCATGGAGGCGATCGAGCGCGTCGTGCGCAATCAGAGCCTCGCGGGCATGACCCAGCAGGTCTCGGCGCTGGAACGACAGGGTGACGAAATTCGTGGTCAGCTCGAGGAGATCGAGTACAACACGACGACGACGGCGGAACGCCAGCGCGAGCTCTATATGGACCTCGATGCCCGTATCCAGGAACTCGAGACAGCTGTGCAGTCGCGCAGTACTCCCAATGTTCTCGAAGGTGGCGCGCTGTCGCCGGGACAGCTTCCCGTGCCGGGTGGCTCTGACCGCGACAATTACCAGGCCGCATTCGAATTGCTCAAGGAGCAGCGTTACGATGACGCCGGCATGGCGTTCGAGCAGTTCCTCGTGAGCTTTCCCGAAAGTGAACTGGCAGACAACGCACAGTACTGGCTCGCGGAATCTCATTACGTGACGAAGATGTTCGACCAGGCCTTGTCGGAGTTCGGCCTGGTGATTGCGAAATACCCTCAGTCGCGCAAGGTGCCTGATGCGCTGCTGAAGATGGGCTACTGCAACTACGAGCTGAAGCAGTGGGACGAGGCGCGGACGTCCCTCGAGCGCGTCCGGACCGAATACCCGGAAACGACGGCAGCAAGACTCGCCGGGCAGCGTCTCACGCAGATGGAGGAAGAGGGCGTCTAGCGGCTTGTCATTGCCGGGTTTTACGGTATGATGCCGCCGGCATTTCCGGCCTGCCGCGCCGGATTCCCGCTGCGGGGGTATAGCTCAGTTGGTAGAGCATCGGCCTTTTAAGCCGCTGGTCCCAGGTTCGAATCCTGGTGCCCCCACCACTTTCAAGCGCCCGCTGACTCTGTTTCAGATAAAACCGAAGACGCAAGCGGAAAGTGCCGTTATCATGCACGGTTTTCGCTCAGGGCTGAGAGGGAAAGTGGCGCAAAATCGCTGGAAAATCCACAAGTTCGGCGGCAGCAGCCTGGCTGACGCGGACTGTTTTCGTCGCGTTGCCGGCATCGTCACTCGAATGCCGGAGGAACGGCTTGGCGTCGTCGTGTCGGCCATGGGCGGCATGACGGACGCACTCATCAATCTTGCCATACTGGCAGAGCGTGACGACGCCGCTTACATTGGTGAACTCGACGTTATTGGCGAGCGCTATGCGTCCACCGCCGGCGACTTATTGGAGGCCGACAACAGGGCGCCGGTCCTCGACGCCTGGAGCGCCGACGCCGAGGATGTCAGGGATGTCCTCAAGGCGATCGCCCTGGTCAAGAGCGCCCCGCAACGCAGCCGCGATGTTGTCGCCGGATACGGTGAGATCTGGTCGGCACGCCTGCTGGCTGCCTACCTTGCCCAGGAAGTACCGCAACGCGGCGGTACCTGGGTCGATGCGCGGGAAATCATCACGGTTCACGAGACCGAGCTGGGTCCATCGGTGCTGTGGGACCAATCGCAGGCCAGGTTCGACGAAGTGGTGCCGGCGGATTTCAACGGCATTGCAGTCATTACGGGTTTTATCGCCACGGACCAGGACGGTCTGCCGACCACCCTGGGGCGCAACGGCAGCGACTATTCCGCGGCGATCTTCGCGGCGCTCAGTAATGCCGGGGCGCTCACTATATGGACTGACGTCGATGGCGTCATGAGTGCTGATCCGAATCGCGTCCCCGAAGCGCAGGTGATCGACCAGCTCACCTATAACGAGGCCATGGAGCTTGCGTATTTCGGCGCCAAGGTTATTCATCCGCAGACCCTGAGCCCGGTCGTTGACAAGGACATCCCGGTCTGGATTCGCAACAGCCACAACCCGGAGCACCCGGGCAGTCGCATTGCCGCGGACGCCGCGCTTATCGATAACATCAAGGGCATCACCGCAATCGGGGGCATGGCGCTCGTCAACCTCGAGGGAGCCGGAATGATCGGGGTGCCGGGAACGGCGGATCGCATGTTTGGTGCGCTCAAGAGCGCCGGAGTGTCAGTGACGCTGATCTCGCAGGCCAGTTCGGAGCATTCGATCTGTATCGCCGTGCCGCAGGATGTAGCCGAGCGAGCCCGGGTGGTGATCAGCGAGGCGTTTGCCGAGGAACTCGAAAGCGGGCAGATCCAGAGCGTCGACGTTACCGCCGACCAGAGCATCGTAGCCGTGGTCGGTGACGGCATGGCCGGAACCCCGGGTATTGCGGCGCGCTTCTTCGGTACGCTCGGACGCGCGGGCATCAACGTACGCGCCATCGCGCAGGGTTCTTCGGAGCGGAATATCTCGGCTGTCGTCGACGCACATGATGCGACCAGGGCCTTGCGAGCAGCGCACTCGGGTTTCTACCTGTCACACAAGACGATTTCGATCGGCGTAATTGGCCCCGGCATCGTCGGTGCCGCGCTGCTGCGCCAGATCGACAAGCAGGCGGATCGGCTTGCCGAGCAGTTCAACCTCGATCTTCGCGTGCGGGCGATTGCGCGATCGAAGACAATGCTGCTCGACGAACGCCGTATCGACCTCTCGTCGTGGCAAAACGATCTCGACGCGAACGGAACAGAAACCGATCTCGTGGCGTTCGAGGAGCACGTTAACGCCGATCACCTGCCGCATGCCGTGATCATCGACTGCACGGCCAGTGAAGCGGTGGCGCAACGCTACGCCGGATGGCTGTCACGAGGCATTCACATCATTACGCCGAACAAGAAGGCGTTCAGCGGCGATCTCGATTACTATCGCGGTCTGCAGGAAGCAGCCAACAAAGGCAGCTCGCATTATTTCTACGAGACGACTGTCGGTGCGGCACTGCCGGTGATCAGTACGTTGTGTGATCTCATCTACACAGGCGACGACGTCCGCTCGGTGCGGGGTATCTTCTCCGGCACGCTTGCGTACCTGTTCAATGTGTACGATGGCTCACGGCCATTCTCGAAAATCGTGCGCGACGCCAGGGAGAGCGGGTATACCGAGCCGGATCCCCGTGATGACCTGTCCGGCATGGATGTCGCGCGCAAGCTCACCATCCTGGCGCGCGAACTCGGGATTGACCTCGAGATGGACGATTTTCCGGTCCGCAGCCTCGTGCCGGAAGCCCTGCAGGATTGCTCGATCGATGAATTTCTCGACCGTCTGCCAGAGTACGACGGCGAGATCGACGTCCTGTACAGGAAAGCTGCGGACGATGGCAAGCAGCTCCGCTACGTGGCGACGCTGGACGCCGCAGGAAACGCGGCGGTTGGGCTGGAGGCCGTCGACAGTTCGCATCCGTTCTGCAACATCAAATTGACCGACAACATCGTCCAGTACGAATCGGCACGGTATGCAGAGAATCCGCTGGTCATCCAGGGACCGGGGGCGGGGCCCGAGGTAACGGCAGGGGGCGTGTTTTCCGATTTGTTGCGCCTGGCAAACTACCTGAGCAAGGGCGTCGGCTATGTCTGACTGGGTCTCGGCATTTGCACCGGCATCGATAGGTAACGTCGCGGTTGGTTTCGATATGCTCGGCCTCGCGCTCGAGGGCGTCGGGGACCGTGTCGAGGCCCGCCGAACCGACGGGAATGAAGTCACGATCGCCGAGGTCAGGGGTCTGGATGGTCAGGTCCATCCGTACCTGTCGACCGACCCGAAGGCCAATACGGCATCCATCGCGGCACATGCGCTGTGGATGGCACAGGGCGGACAGGGGGGCGTCGAGCTCAAGGTTCACAAAGGCGTTCCACTGCAGTCGGGTATGGGCAGTTCAGCCGCCTCGGCGGTTGCTGCGGTGGTTGCTGCGAATGCGCTTCTGGACGCGCCGCTTGAGGCCGAGCGTTTGCTGGCCTACGCGCTCATAGGTGAACAGTACGCGAGCGGCGGCCTGCACGCCGATAACGTTGCCCCGAGCTTGCTCGGTGGCTTGATTCTCTGCCCACAGGTGCTCTTGCCGGATACCGTTCGCGTTCCGACACCGGATGGCGTCAGTGCCGTGCTGGTCCATCCGGATCTCCACGTGAACACCGCGCATGCGCGGCGTGGACTGAAGAAGAGCTACACGATGCAGGAATGGATTGCGCAGCAGGGCCTGCTCGCGGGATTTATTGTCGCCCTCGCTACGGGGGACCGGCAACTGCTTGGAAACACGCTAAAGGACATCCTGATCGAGCCGCAACGCAAGGACAACGTACCGTGCTTTGATGCCGTCAAGGATGCGGCACTCAAGGCGGGCGCGTTTGGTTGCAGCCTGTCGGGTAGCGGGCCCAGCATGTTTGCGCTGGCAGAGACGGGCAGCGCAGCGAATATTGCCAGTGCAATGGAACAGGCCTGCCGCACGCAGGGAATCGCCTGTGAATCCTGGGTCAGTTCGCTGACCGCCCCGGGTGCGCACGTCGAGGCAGCCTGATGCGCTATTTCAGCACGAGAGGCGCAGGTCCCGTCTCCCTCGACGATGCACTGACGCAAGGCATCGCCAGCGACGGCGGCCTGTTCCTGCCGGAACAGCTGCCGACGTTTTCGGCCGGTGATTTTGAAAAGGCCGAGTCGATTCCCGACGTCGCGCACATTCTCCTGTCGCCGTTCTTCGCAGGCTCTTCGCTCGAGGACCAACTCGACGCGATCCTGGATGAGACTTTCAGCTTCCCGATCCCGGCCACGCGGCTGCCAGTTGATGGCCGCGACGTGTCCCTGCTCGAGCTCTACCACGGGCCGACCGTCGCCTTCAAAGACGTTGGCGCGGGATTTCTTGCAGCATGCCTGTCACGACTGGAGGGTAACGTCGACGAACCACTTACGATTCTCGTTGCCACCTCGGGTGACACCGGCGGCGCGGTAGCAGCGGCATTCGATGGCCGCCCGGGCATGCGGGTTGCCGTCCTGTTCCCCGACGGACGCGTCTCGGAGCGACAGGCGCACCAGTTGTGCTGCTGGGGCGAAAATGTCGTGTCCCTGAAGGTGCGGGGTTCGTTTGACGATTGCCAGGCGCTCGTCAAGGGTGCCATGGCGGACCCGCAACTGTGTGCGACCCACCGTTTCAGCTCGGCCAACAGCATCAACATAGGGCGCTTGTTGCCGCAGAGCACGTACTATGCCGATGCAAGCCTGCGTCACTTTCGTCGCACTGGCAACAAGCCCGGATTCATCATCCCGACCGGCAACCTGGGCAACGCGTTTGCGTGCATCATGGCTCGCGAAATGGGCCTGCCTGTCGGACCGATTATCCTGGCGACCAACGCCAATCGGACGATCGCGGACTACTTCGAGACGCTCGAGTGGTTGCCGCGAGCGAGCCTGAAGACCCTGGCAAGTGCGATGGACGTGGGCGACCCGAGCAACATGGAGCGCCTGCGGCACATTGTTGGAGAGGCCGACGTGTTGCGCGAACGCCTCGGCGTCCTGTCCGTCGATGACGGCAGTATCAGGGAGGCGATTCGCCAGGACTACGCAGAGTTCGGGTTCGCGACCTGTCCCCACACGGCGACCGCGACCTGGACCTGGCGTCACCTCGACACGGATGTCGCCGACGGTACGGACTGGATTCTGGTGGCGACGGCGCACCCGGCCAAGTTCGAGACGATTGTCGAGCCCCTGATTGGTGCGCCTGTCCCTGTGCCGAAAGAACTGGCGGAACTGCTCGAGCGCCCGGCACGAGTGACGGTGATAGAGCCAAGTCTCGCTGCTCTTGGTACAGTACTGGGATGACAGACGGCACTCTCTGGATTCTGTTTCTCGTGGCTGCGCTGGTGCTCGCCGGGCTGATCTGGCTGCTGTTCTTCAGACGCGGCACGCCGCTCGAGAACGCGCTTGCCGACATTTCCTATGACCGTATCGAGGCGCTGATCATCCCGAGTGCCGACGACGGCGAGATCCAGATTGACCAGCTGCTGCTGACCTCACAGGGATTGCTCGTCCTCGAGGTCAAGGATGTCAAGGGCACGGTTTTTGGCAGTGACAAGATGTCTGACTGGGCGGTGATTGCAGACGATCGCCGCTATACCTTCTCGAACCCGCAGCCGGGCCTGTATGACCGTATCGCCGCGGTGCGGCAGATCGTTCGGCAGGTGCCGGTCGACGGCCGGGTGCTGTTCCTCGACGGCGCTGAATTCACCAAGGGCACACCAAGCCTGGCCTGCAACCTGGAGCAGCTCGTCGCCGAGTTCGGCGAGCCCGACAAGAACGCTGCCAAGTTCAAGATCGAGGCGTTCAAGCCCTACTGGGAACTTATGCAGAAGGCGGCAAGTTAAAGAAACGCCGCGCGTTTTCTGTCGTCATGCGCGCGACATGTTCCTGGCTCTGACCGCGAGCCTCGGCGACGACCTTGAGAACCTCGGGAAGATACATCGGTTCATTCCGGCGCGTCTTCGGTTTGGGTTTGATCGTGCGCGGGAGCAGGTAAGGTGCGTCCGTCTCAAGCAGCAATCGATCGTCCGGAATGATGTGCACGATGTCATGCAGGTGCTTGCCCCGGCGTTCGTCGCAGATCCAGCCCGTGATGCCGATGTACAAATCCATGGCGAGGTATTCGCGCAGGGACTCGCCTTCACCCGTGAAACAATGTGCGACCGCGCGGGACAGGTGAGGCAATACCGGCTCGAGCACTGCAACGAAATCGTCATGCGCGTCGCGCTGGTGCAGGAATACCGGAAGCCCTGTCTCCGTGGCAATCATCAGTTGCCGCCGGAACGCGTCCAGCTGCGCTGCCCGGGGTGAAAAATTTCTGAAGTAATCGAGTCCACATTCGCCAACGGCGACGACGACTTCGTCCTCGACCAGCGAGCGAATCCGCGCGTCGCTTCGATCGGTGTAGTCGGATGCGTGATGCGGATGTACACCGGCCGTGGCGTACAGGGTGCCGGGGTGTGTGCGCGCGAGTTCTGCGGCGCGCGCATTGCTGTCGTCGCTGCTGCCGGTCACGATGATGGTCGTAATGCCCGCATCATTCGCGCGTTGCATCATGCTGTCACGATCGTCGTCGAAACTATCGTGTGCGAGGTTGGCGCCGATATCAATGAGAGAGTAGGGCATATCAGTACTGTTCCCAGCGGAAAATGGCCGAGCCGATGGCCAGAAAGACGATGCTCTGTACGATGAGTGCACCCAGGCTGGGTGCGACATCGATGAATGTTGCACCGTCAAGCGACACGGCGCGTGCCGCATCGAGTACGTGAGTCAACGGAAATACCTGGCTGATGGTACGCAGTGTCTCTCCGGCGCCTTCGAGTGAAAACCAAACGCCCGACAGCATCATCATCGGCCAGTTGATCAGGTTCAGCAGGCCGCCGGCGAGTTCTTCGCTGGTCACTCGTGCCGACACGATCAGCCCGAGAGAGACCATCGAGATGGCGCCGACGAGCCCGACGACGAACAGCGTGAGATAGTTGCCTTCCATACGCGTATCAAGCAACAGGTGCGTTCCCGTGTACACGAATGACGTGATCAACATGATCAGCAGCATGCGCGATGCAACCTGCGCGGTAATGAACTCGAAGGCCGTAAGGGGCGTTGCCCGCAGGCGTTTGAGGAAGCCGTTCTTGCGATAGCGCACGATCACGTAGCCGACCCCGAACAGGCAGCTGAACATCATGTTCATGCCGAGAATGCCAGGCAGGACCCAGTCCGAGTAGCGAATCGGGTCTCCGGTGATCTGCTCCTTGACGATCGAACGGCTGTCAGCCGCGACGGACTGGAGTAGCGCGATTTCCGCGAAGTACCCTTTGGCGGCCTCCGGGTTGATCCAGTAACGCACCGGCGGACCCGGGTCCACCAGCAAGTCGAGCTGGTGGCGCTCGACCTTGAGCAGGGCGGCGTCCAGGTCATCGTAGGCGACAAAGTCTACGTAGCGTGTTGCGAAGAACGGATGCGCCGCCTCGTCGACGACAGGCGCCTTCTGCAAGACGCCGACGGTGAATTCGTCTCGCTGTCCATCAAAAGCGAATGACAGACCCAGGACGAGGGCCACCGGCAGTATCAGGTTCCAGGACAGCGAGGCCCGGTCGCGGATAAATTCGCGATTGCGGCCGACAAAGATGGCAAAGATGCGTCGCAGCATGATCAGGCTCTGAGGGAATGCCCGGTCAGGTCCAGGAACAGGTCCTCGAGGTTCGGGCGTCGGACCTCGCCGTGCGGCAGATTGATAAGCTTGTCCCCGTAGCGCGCGAACAACAAATCGTCGGGTGCGCCCCGCGTAACGATCTTGCCTTCATCCATAATCGCAATTTCGTCGCACAGCACCTGCGCTTCATCCATGTAGTGGGTCGTCAGGACGATCGTCGCACCTTCGTCCCGGATGCTCTGCACGAGGGTCCAGAAGTTGCGCCGGGCTTGCGGGTCCAGCCCCGTTGTCGGTTCGTCCAGGAACACGAGTTTCGGGCGATTGACGAGCGCCACCGCCAGCAGCAGCCGCTGGCGCTGGCCGCCCGAGAGTTTGCGATTGTCGCGCCCAAGCAGATCGCCCAGGGA